>SVIV01000001.1 GCA_015069325.1 Clostridiales bacterium | reverse complement strand
GTAGCGGTATCAGAAGGTGCCGCTGGATCACCTCCTTTTAAAGAGATAACTTAAGTCGACAGTATAAAACTGAGTGCGGTTGGGGGAAACTTCAACTGAAAAAATGTATAATGTGTTTAAGACAAAGTGTATTGAAGAGATACACAAATAGAAATTGTCTAAGACACCCTGCTCAAAACTTTAAGAAAAATATTTACTATTTGATTAATAAAGAAGCCTAGGATTATCCCTAGGCTTTTTTAGTGTGTAAGATTAAGCCAATAGAGTGGTTTATTATAACAAATTGATATTTGCAAGCAACTGAATAAATGTTGACATGTAATAGATAGAGTGATATACTTAAAATATGGATATTGAAACACAACAAAAAACTAGGCAAATGCCAACCATTTTAAAGTTAAAAAAGATTTTTTCTTTAGGATATTTGCCATCTAGGGGAGATGAGTCATACACATTATTGCATAGAGATACTAATATTGAATTTAGCAAAATTGCTAATTGTTTGGCTCATTCTTTCTTTAATTTAACAAATGAACAATTAGAAGATTTTAATCTTTTTGATTCAGGCACTTTTAGATGGTTTTATTTAGATGAAAATGACGAAAGGGCTCTTGATAGAGTTTTAGAATTTGTTGAAAAAACAGGATTAAAGGTTGAAGAAACTTCGTTAGAGCAAGATTTGGCACCTAATCAATGGAAAGTAGCGGTATATTTTAGGGTAAGAGAGAATAAAAACGTTATTCCAGATTTTCACTTTATTTTACAAGAGAAAGATGGTGTGTGGTCGAGTAAAGAAGGAGCATTCCCTACAATAGATTATTTTCAACATCCACCAGAAATGTTTTATTCCGCTTATGGAAGCCATTTTCAATATAAATTATATGGATATTTAATGGTAACAAATGCGCGTGCGTTAGATGATGAATTTGAAATGAATAATTAAGTTTTTAACCTAGGGTTTTCCTAGGTTTTTTCTTGTTTTTAAGTAGGCGAAATTAAAAGTTGTGAATTTTTCAATATTGACAATGAAGTATGAACGTGATAAAATGGTTATATGAAACTAATAGAAGAAATGTTGGAAAGAGAACAAGCGCCAACTATACTAAAATTAAATCGACTGTTTTCAATGGGGTATATGCCATCTAGGGGCGACGAAAGCTATAAAGTGATTCATAAAAATACAAACAACGAAACAACTTTCTTAGTCAATTGTATGGCACACTCTTGTTTTAATTTGACAAATCAACAGCTTGCCGAGTTTGATGAGTTGGATTCTAAAAATTTCAAACAATTTTATTGGGAAGGCGAAGAACAAAGTGAAATTTATGGGAGAATTTTAAAGTTTGTGAGAAGAACTGGCTTAAAAGTAGAAAGGACTAGTTTGTCGCATTCTGTTGGAAAAGGCCAATGGAAGATTGCAGTGTATTTTATTGATAGGGTAAATGACGAAAGGAAAAAGCCAGATTTTCACTTTATTTTACAAGAGAAAGATGGTGTGTGGTCGAGTAAGGAAGGAAGCTTCCCTTATATTAGATATTTTGATATCCCACCTAAGCATTTTATATCTGAATTTGGTAATCATAAACCATACAAGTTGCACGAATATTTGATGATTACAAATCCAATAGCACAAGAAAAAGCAGAAAATTTCGCAAATGAAGCTCTACAGAAAAGTCAATTTTAGGCAGTCTTTATGTAAACTTTTTTAACACATATGGTTAGAGAAGAGTGTAAGACCAATGTTAAAAAATGTAAAGAAAGAATTGACGCCGGGGGAGATGTTAAAGAAGAACTTCAAAATTTAAATAAAATTAAAGGGGATTATGCCTTCTTCAAGAAAAAGTTGGTGTCTGCTCAGGGAAAAAAAGAGAGAACAAGATTTAAAACGCTTCGAAGAACAAAAAGAAAAGAATAGAAAGGTTGCAGAAAGAGAACTAAGAGTAAAGGATTTTAAAGAACAAGAATTGATTAAGTCTTTATATGAAGAAGGTTTGCAGTCTGAATAAAAATTTAAAGCCTAGGCTAAGACCTAGGTTTTTATTGTTTTACGCATAAAGAATAATATATGTAGCCTATTATGTTATTTTATCATAACTACAATAGAATAGTGCTTGAAGAGTGCAATATTGTAAAATAGTTGCATTTTTCTTGTAATATTCTGTTTTGGCCTTGCATAACATAGCAGTATGAAAAAGATTCGATTTAGTGTTTTGAAAATTAGAAAGCAAGTTGTAAATGTATGCATTGCGTGTATGCTTGGTATTGTTGCAATATTTGCTTGTGTTGCTGGAAGCGCAACTGTTCCTTCATCTGCAGCAGAAGGGGTTTATTACAATGGTGATAAGGATTCCAATAAAATTACTTTAATGATTAATGTATATTGGGGAACAGAATATCTTGATGATATGCTTTCAACACTTGATGAATATAACGTTCAAACTACTTTTTTTGTAGGCGGGGTGTGGGCTGTTAAAAATGAAGAATATCTAAAAAAAATCAAAAACAATGGACACGAAATAGCAAATCACGGTTATCATCATAAAGATCACGATAAAATTAGCAAGGAAGAAAATTTGAACCAAATTAAGAATACCCATACTATTATTAAACAACTTGCAGGTGTGGATATGAATTTATTTGCTCCGCCAAGCGGAGCATACAATAAGCAAACAGTAGAAGGTGCAACAAGTTTGGGGTATAAAACCATTATGTGGACGAGAGATACAATAGATTGGCGAGATAAAGATGAAAATCTTATTTACCAACGTGCTGTTAAGAATGCAAGCGGGGGAGATTTTGTTTTAATGCATCCAACAGAGATGACAAAAAACGCATTACCTAAAATTATATCTTATTTGCAACAAGAAGGCTTTAAATTAACGACTGTAAGTGATAATTTGGGGTTAATTTAATTAAAAATTTCAAAAAAACACAAAAAAATATTAAATTTTATTAAATATTCTCAAAAAAAGTGCGTCAATTAGTTTGGGAATATTTTTTATTTATGTTATATTTAATTATATATAATTAAAAAGGAAGGTTTATGGCAACATTTCAAGTTTCTAATAAAGAAAAAAAGAAGTCAAACAAAAATGTTAAAGTCATTACCGGTTGGACATTGCTTGCATCGTCAACTTTTATCTTTTTATTTTCTATTACAAACATTCTCCCATTCTTAAGGGTATTTCTTCTAGGCATATTTGGTGTTTTTGCTTATCCTTTAAGTCTGATAGGAATGATTGTTTCTTTGGCGTTATTAAACAACAAAAAATATGTAATGCCTAAGAGTTACGCTGTATGCTTAATGCTTTCGTTATACCTATTGCTTTCAATAATTCAACTGATTATTCTGGGAGACTCAGGAGAAATGGGGTATGGAGAATACATTGGATTAAATTATTCAAAGCAAATTACAGCAGGGGGAATATTTATAGGCTTTATTCCTTCAACTCTTATGTATTTTATGGGGACTGCTTCAACATATGTGTTGCTTGCAATTGCGTTTATCACTTCAGTTGCATTTTTCTTGCAAGCATACTTATCTATACGAAAGACAAGACAAGTGGAGAAGCCAATAAAACTTCAAATCAAAGAAAAAGACAATTTAAACTCTATTGAACAGCGAAGAGAAGCTAAAGTTTATCAAAAAGAAGCTCAAGAGAAAAAAGTTCAACCAAATGTTATGCTTGATGGACATTTGGCAGAAGAAGAGCAAAAGCAACAGTCTGTTCGAAGATTATTGGGACTTGTTGGCGGGAATCAAGATGTTGAAATAGAGCAGTATCAATCACACCAAATGGAATTTGCTGGAGAAGAAAGTAAAGGTCCACCGGAAGGTATGAGCATTAGAGAATACTTGCTTGCTCCACCAAAGGTAGATTTGAAAAAATTTCAGCAACAGGCAAAGCCAAGAGCATATGCAAATTATTTTATTAATAATGACGCTCGGTCGGCAACAAATGGTCGTTTTATTGATGAAACCATTGTTGAAAAAAATATTAATCAATTAAAAGAAAGCGACAAAATAGTTCCAAGTTTTGAAGAAGATGATGATATGTTTATCTCGCAGGGTAATTTAACAGATGTTAAACCTGAAGAAATTACAACTGAAGCAGAAGATATTATTAAACTTGTCGTGGAGCAGGAAAAGCGTGCTAGGGGAGAAAATATCAACTTGAGCAGAACTCGTCAGCAAAATGTTTCTGCACAAGATGAAGATTTTGATTTGAATGATTTAAATGAGTTTATTGATTTTGATGATGTTGAAGAGACTCCAAAATCCACACAAAATTTTTCTCGAGATTTGGGCAATAGAAGAGACTTTTCAAGAGACATGTCTAGACGAGATGATTTTGCAAGGGCAAGAGAAGGGCAAAATAATAACTTTGATCGTAGGAACAATATGCAATCATCTGATCGCGCAATGAAGCCACAGTATAATGATGAAATGGATAGACGTAGGGGATTTGTAACAACTTCACCAGACAAGAAGGAAGAAATTAAACCTTACAAATACAACCGCCCATCATTAGACTTGATTACGACAAGATCAGAAGATCCGGCTACATTTAATGCAGAGATGAGACAAAAAACAGTAGCGCTTGAGAATGCACTTGAAAGTTTTGGCATTCCTGCTAAAGTTCAAGGTGTTGTAATTGGCCCAACAGTAACTAGGTATGAAATTGAGATGCCAGAAGGAATTTCTGTAAAGAGAATCCTTTCACTTGATGCAGATATTGCTTATGCACTTTCTGCTAACGGGCAAATAAGAATTGAAGCGCCAATCCCTGGACGAAGCATTGTTGGTATTGAAGTTCCAAATAAAAAAGTTGCAATGGTTAGTATTAAGGACGTGCTTAATTCAAAAGAATTTAATCTTAGCCCATCACCTTTGACATTTGCATTAGGAAAAGATATTACTGGAAATGTTAAAGTTTGCAATCTTCAAAAGATGCCACACCTTTTAGTTGCAGGAACTACTGGTTCTGGTAAAAGTGTATGCTTAAATACAATCATCACATCTCTTGTATATAAGTCATCACCAGATGAAGTTAAGTTTATTATGATTGACCCTAAACAAGTGGAACTTTCAATGTATGAAGGGTTGCCACATATGATTGTGCCAAAAGTAATTACAGATCCGACAAAAGCGGTTAATGCGCTTGGTTGGGCGGTTGACGAAATGGAAAGAAGGTTTAAGCTTATTTCAGAAGCTAGGGTGCGAAACTTAGAAGAATATAATAAAACAGATAAAGTATTGCAAAATAAAGCAAAGAAGATGCCTTATGTGGTAATTATATTCGACGAATTTGCTGACTTTATGGCAGTTGCCAAAAATGAAATTGAAGATAAGATTAGAAGACTTGCAGGCAAAGCGAGAGCTGCGGGAATCCATCTAATTTTAGCAACGCAACGTCCTTCAACTGATGTTGTAACGGGGACATTAAAAGCAAACCTTCCAGCAAGAATTGCATTTAAGGTTGCGGGCAGAGTTGACAGCGAAGTTATTATGGGGGCAACAGGCGCAGAAAAACTTCTCGGTTATGGCGATATGCTTTATAAACCTGCTGATACTGCACCACAAAGAATACAAGGTTGCTACATCGCAACAGAAGAAACAAAAAATATAGTAAACTATATTGTTGACAACAATGAAGAAACGTATGATGCTGAAGCACTTGAAGCGATTAATAATCCAAACAAGAAGAAGAGTGACAGCGATTCAGGTGGCGGAAATGCAACAGATGAACTTTTACCACACGCACTTAAGCTTTGCATTGACAACGGAGTGGCTTCAACAACAATGGTTCAACGAAAACTTTCGATTGGCTATCCAAGGGCAGCAAGACTTATTGACCAAATGGAAGAGCGTGGTTATATTTCTACTGCAGATGGTGCGAAACAAAGGTCTGTATTTATGACTATAGAAGAATTTTATTCAACATTCGGAGATATCTATGACTAAAGAAGAACTTAAAACTAAAGTCATCTCGGCTATTAGTTTGGGGTGTGATAAAAATAAGGTAGATTTGGAACATATGCTTGGAAGACTTCAAGCATATGGATTCCAGATTACAGATGATGTTTACAATTGTGATATTGTTATCGTAAACACTTGTGCATTTATTCAACCAGCACAAGAAGAAGCAATTGCAAATATTATTGAAATGGAAGATTTAAAAAAGCAAGGAAGAATTGAAAAAATTATAGTAACAGGTTGTTTCCCAGAAAGAAACTACTCATCTATGAAAGAAAACTTTCCCAATATTGACGCCTTCTTGAAGTTGCGAGACAATGAAAATATTTGTGAAAAAATTGCATCTCTTTACGAAGTAGAGATTAGTAAAGGGGCAAAAAAATATAGTAGAGTCTTGACAAGTGCAGGGGGATATGCTTATTTGAAAATTGCAGATGGTTGCAATAATGTTTGTTCATACTGCACAATTCCAAGAATTAGGGGAAGATATAAAAGTGAGCCGATTGAAAAGCTTGTTGATGAAGCAAAGGGGCTTGTTTCAAATGGAATAAATGAAATTATATTAGTTGCCCAAGACACTACTCGTTATGGCGAAGATTTATATGGCGAAAATAAACTTATAGCACTTTGTGAGCAACTTTCGAAAATCAAGGATTTAAAGTGGATAAGGATTCATTATGCATATCCAGAAAAGGTAAGTGATGAACTTTTATCTTACATAGTAAAAAATGACAAGATTTGTAAGTATTTAGATATGCCGCTTCAACATATTGATGATAAAATATTGTCATCAATGCGAAGAAGATTAAATGAAGATGAAACAAGAAAGCTCATATATAAAATTAAAAACAACTATCCCGAGATTGCGATTCGTTCAACCTTTATTGTTGGCTATCCGGGAGAAACAAGAGATGCGTTTAAAAAACTATGCGACTTTATTCAAGAAAGCAAATTTGATTATGCAGGGTTCTTCCCATACTCAAAAGAGCCCAATACAGCAAGTTTTTATATGAAAGGGCATCTTAGTAATTGGATTAAGAAAAGAAGACATAAAAAGATTACTAAATTGCAAAACGCAATTGTAAGTGAAAAAGTTATGTCGCAAATTGGACAAGAAATGATTGTTAAAGTTGACTATTTCGATGATAATAACGGAGAATATGTTTGTCATAGCGAAAAACTTTCTCCTTTAGTTGACTTTGGCGTGCGAATTGTGGATAATAATAGTGTCAAGGTGAATGATTTTGTGAAAGTTAAAATCTATGACTTTGATGGAAATGATTATAAAGGAGAAATAATATGAATACACCAAATAAAATAACACTTTCAAGGTTACTTTTAATTCCGTTTATTGTATTTTTCTATCTTGCAGACTTTATTCCTTTCGGAAAGATTGTAGGCACAACGTTGTTTATTGTTGCCTGTTTGACAGATTTTCTTGATGGATATTTAGCAAGAAAGAACAATCAAGTTACACTCTTAGGAAAGTTTTTTGACTCGATAGCAGATAAAGTTTTGATAATGACAGGATTACTTTTAATTGTATGTCCAACAACTCAATCTTTGCTTCCAGTTGTTTATCCATCTTGGCTTGGCGTAATATGCATTGTAATAATTCTTGCAAGAGAATTTATTGTAAGTGCTCTTCGTCAAGTTGCGGCAGCAAAGGGGACAGTTTTAGCGGCAGATAAAGGTGGCAAAATTAAGGCAACAGTGCAATACATTGCAGTAACACTTTATATGGTTTTTGCTTTTGTGCAAAAAGACATTTTCCCAAAAGTTGATTATGTAAGCAATGTCCCACAATGGGTAGCAATCGTTCGTTTTGTGCTTATGTTAATTCTTCTAGCTGCGACTTTCTTAACAATCTATTCAGGAGCAAGTTATTTGATTAGAAATAGACACGTATTTAAAGATGCTGTCAAGCCAGAGACTAAAGACCAAGAAAAAGAGCAGGTTAAAGTAAAAAAAATTTCAATTGATCAAGTAAGCAAAACAGATAAGATTCACTGTGAACAAATCGACAAACTTTTCTACGATGCAGTAATTTTTGTTATTGACAACAACAGACCAAGTGCAACTGCACTGCAAAGAGAGTTTATTATTGGTTATCCAAGGGCTTCTAGGATAATGGATTATATGGAAGCGTCAGGGATTGTTTCGGCTGTAGGCGAAGACAATAAAAGGGCAGTTTTAATCACAAAAGAAGAATTTGAAAAAAGAATTTAATGGAGTAAAGTATGGCAAAAGAAACAAAAATAGTAAAAGATAGCAAACGCGAAGCACTAGATCAAGCACTTTTACAAATTGAAAAGCAATATGGCAAAGGTGCAATTATGAAACTTGGCGACAAAGTGAATGAGCCTATTGACGTGATTTCAACAGGGTGTCTTACACTTGACATTGCGTTGGGAATAGGCGGAGTGCCAAGGGGAAGAGTAATTGAAATTTATGGACCAGAATCTTCAGGAAAGACAACAGTTTCACTTCACATTGTTGCAGAAGCACAAAAAATGGGTGGAACAGCCGCATTTATTGATGCAGAACACGCACTTGATCCAATTTATGCTGAAAAACTAGGAGTTAAACTTGATGATTTGCTTGTATCTCAGCCAGATAATGGTGAACAAGCACTTAACATTTGTGAATCTCTTGTAAAATCAGGCGCTATTGATATAGTAGTCGTTGACTCTGTAGCTGCGCTTACTCCAAAGGCTGAAATTGATGGCGAAATGGGGGACTCTCACGTTGGTCTTCAAGCAAGAATGATGAGTCAAGCGCTTAGAAAACTTACAGGTCTTATCAATAAGAGTAACACTACTGTTATTTTCATCAACCAACTTCGTGAAAAAGTTGGTGTTATGTTTGGAAACCCTGAAACAACAACAGGTGGTAAAGCACTTAAATTCTATGCTAGTATAAGGCTTGATGTTCGCAAGAAAGATGCACTTAAAGAAGGTGCAGATATTATTGGGAACAGGACAGCGGTTAAAGTTGTTAAAAACAAACTTGCCCCACCATTCAAGACTGCAGAATTTGATATTGTTTATGGTCAAGGAATAAGTCAAGTTGGCTGTGTGGTTGATCTTGCACTTAATCACGACATTATTCAAAAATCAGGGTCTTGGTTCTCTTACAACGACGAGAAAATTGCTCAAGGGAAAGAAAATGTAAAATCATATCTTGAAAAGAATGAAGCTCTTTACAATGAAATTCTTGAAAAGATTAAAGCAATTTACAATAAAACTGAAGTTGAAATTCAAGACGAAGAATAAAAAAAGCAGGTTAATTCCTGCTTTTTTATAAATACCATTTTTCTTTTGTGTCTGTTTTCTTTTTTACAAATTTAATCTCTTTACTTGTAGAAATGTCTGGTGCTAGGGTATAGTAAGATTCAATTATAAGGTTATTTTTTAGCAAATATAATGGAATAGATATGTTTTGTTTGCCATTGACTCCTGATATTTCTTTTAAAGTCTGGTCGTCACTGATAAATTTGTATGTGATATATTCTTTAGAGTCAAATTCAAGGACGGCATTATTATCTAAAACATAACTTTGAATGATTGGGTTGTTAATCTTGGTAAATTTATTTGAAACATCATTTGGTAAATTGAAAACCGAAAATAGTTCACTTTGAGTATAGCGCTCAGGCATATAAATACTTGCAAGCATAACCCTATGATTTTCATTTAACTCGGTCGAATCGATATTTTTTTCAATTATAGTGTTTGGTTTGTTGAAGTGAGAATCATCTTCAATTCGCGAAAAATATTCTTTTGCGATAAGTGTAGGCTGATTGCCGCCAGCATAAGAAATAGGCGAGTTGTCCAAGTTTCCAAGCCAAATGCCGCAAGTTTGAGATTTTGTGTAAGAAATATTCCAAGCATCTAAGTTTTCCTTGTTTCCACTTTTTCCCACAGTGCCAGTTTTTGAAGCAATTTCTTTGTCAAGGTCGGCGAGTTTTCTTGCTGTCCCGCTTTGTGCACAAGTTTTAAGCATATCGGTAAGTAGATATGCGCTGTCTTCTCGATAAACTTTAGTTTGCTTAGGTTTATTGATATAAATGATTTTATTATTTTTATCTGTGATATATGAAACAAACGAAGGTCTTGAATAGATGCCATTGTTTGCAAATGTTGAGTATGCACCGGCAAGCTCTAAGACGTTTGTTCCATATGTCATACCGCCAAGAGCAAGAGTATAACTATCATCACTTTCAACAAAATCAATTCCCATACTTTCAGCATAGGCTTTAGCCTTGTCAATTCCCACATAGGATAAAACTTTGATTGAAGGAATGTTGATTGATTTTGAAAGGCTTTCTCTTGCACTAACATATCCGTGATAAACATTCCCCACATTTTTAGGGGTGTAGTCGCCTAAAGTGATTTTTTCGTCAAGGATTTGACTGCAAGGATAAATTAAATCTTCGTTGAGGGCCGGTCCATAAACGAGCAATGGTTTAATGCAAGAGCCGGGTTGGCGTTTTGCTTCTAATACCTTAAAGTTGCTGTCGCCAATATATGCTAAAACATTGCCAGTTGCATTGTCGATTATTGTGCCAGCATAATCGCAAGTTAACTCTTGCGAAGCAAAGGCTTTCTCAAGGGCAGATTGTTTTTCTTCGTTTTGATATGTATAAATTTTATATCCGTGGATTGCGATTTGTCTTGCAGGCAAGCCCAACAGTTTTTCTGCTTCATCAACTGATGCCTGTGCGTAAGAGTTAAGTCGGTTGATTTTTTCCTTGTTTAATGTAAGAGAGAGTGGCTTATTTTTAACTAGTTGATATTCTGCTTCGTTTATTTTTGCATCTTTAAGCATTTCTGCCAAAACTAGATTTCGTCTTGATAGGGCATTTTCTTTGTTTTTAATAGGAGAGTATTTAGCAGGTGATTTTATCATTCCTGCTAGAAGTGCAGACTCATCTAGAGAAAGGTCTTTTGCTTGTTTAGAAAAATAGTAGTTTGAAGCGCTTTCGATGCCATAACAGTTGTTGCCAAAATAGATTACATTTAAATATAATTCAAGAATTTCATCTTTATTAAACTTGCTCTCGATTTTTTTAGCAAGAGCCACTTCTTTAATTTTTCTAGTCAATGTCTTTTCGCTTGAAAGTTGAGTGTTTTTTATGAGTTGCTGGGTAATCGTTGAAGCCCCTTCTTTAAAAGAACGAGATTTTAAATTATTGAAGGTCGCTTTTGCTATTCTTTTATAGTTAACTCCGTTATGAGAATAAAAGGTTTTATCTTCAATTGAAATAAATGCATCAAGGGTGTAATCGTTTAAAGTATCAAGTTTTGCGTAGGCATTTGAGATTTCATTATCTTCCTTTATGGGCTTGTTTTCACAATCAAAAATTTGAATGGATAGCGATGGAGAAGAAAGAGCGTCTTCATCTAGCGGAATACTTTGTGCATTGATATAAATAGAAGCGACATAAATCCCTAGCCCCGACAAAACTAGAGTTGCAAGTATAAATATCGTTATAAAACACCACTTTACAAATTTTTTCACGTAGTTATTATGTTGAATATTGTCAAAAATATTTACTAGTTTAATATTTTTAATTGAAAAATGAATTCATTTGTTGTATAATCTATTATATAACGATTATTTATATAAGGGGATAAAATGAAGTATTTTATAGTTACTTATGGGTGCCAAATGAACGTTCACGAATCAGAGAAGATTGCGGGGATATTAGAAAATTTAGGGTATAGCGAAGCGGAAAAACGAGAAGACGCAGATATTATTGTGTTTAATACTTGTGCAATACGAGAAGGTGCAGAAGATAGAGTGTTTGGCAATGTTGGAAATCTCAAAAAAATGAAAAAGAGAAACAGAGATTTGATTATTGCAGTTTGCGGTTGTATGACGCAAAAAGAAAACACAGCAAAACACTTAATGCAAACTTTTCCATTTGTAGATATTGTTTTGGGGACTTTTAATCTATCAAGATTAGGTGAATTTGTTCAAAAAGTAAGAATGGGAAGACAAATGGAAATCTTGTCTGAAGGTGATATTGATGAATCTTTGCCTTACAAACGCACAAGTGGTGAAAATGCGTGGGTAAATATTATGCAAGGTTGCAACAATTTCTGCACTTACTGCATTGTCCCATATGTTCGTGGGAGAGAAAAGTCAAGAAGTCAAGAGAATATTTTAAATGAAATTAAAAGTATTATTGCTGAAAATAAATATAAAAAAATTACTCTTTTAGGGCAAAATGTCAATTCTTATGGGAATGACCTGTCAGATGGCAGCAATTTTGCATCGCTTTTAAAGGCAATTTGTGAGTTAAATGGCGATTTTAAATTATCGTTTATGACATCACATCCAAAAGATTTAACTGACGAAGTGATTGATGTTATAGCAAATGAAGAAAAAATTGAAAAATATATTCATCTTCCTGCACAAAGCGGAAATGATAGAATTTTAAAACTGATGAATAGAAAATATACACGAGAAAAATATCTTTCAATCATAAATAAAATTCGAGCAAAAATTCCTACTTGCAGGATAACTTCTGACTTTATTGTTGGTTTTCCTAGTGAAACAGAAGAAGAATTTGAAGATACTTATAGCCTTGTCAAAGAAGTCCGTTTTGACAGTATTTTTGCATTTATGTATTCACCAAGAGAGGGCACAGTGGCAAGTAAGATGGAAGAGCAAATTAGCAATGATGTGAAACATAACAGGGTAAACAGGCTTTTAGCACTAGAAAAACAAATTCAACAGGAGGACAACAAACGATGATTGTGCAGGATTTAACTAAATATTCAAAAGGGATACAACAATATTTTTCTATCAAAGAGAAATATAAAGATTGTATTATGCTTAATAGAATAGGCGATTTTTATGAAATGTTTTTTGAAGATGCTGAAATTGCATCAAGAGAACTGGACCTTGTTCTTACAGGCAAAAGTTGTGGTGAAGATAATGGACAAAAGATGAGAGCCCCAATGTGTGGAGTGCCTTATCACGCAGTAGAGATTTATATTGCGAAGTTAGTTGCAAACGGTCATAAGGTTGCAATTTGTGAACAGTTGTCAGAGCCTGTCCCAGGAAAAACTGTTGAACGTGATGTTGTCCGAGTAATTACTCCGGGCACAGTTGTAGAGCAGGAGATGCTTGAAGGAAGCAAAAACAATTATCTTCTTTCTGTATATAAAAAAGGCGATACGGTTGCAGTTGCGTATGCAGACGTTTCAACCGGAGAACTTTGTGCCTGCAAATTAGGGCAAAATATCGAAGGAGAAATTAGTGATTTGGTTTCTCGTCTAACCCCAGCCGAAATCATTGGCAATGAAGAAGCAGAGAATTTTTATAATAATCTTCCAATAATGCGATTAGGTGGCATAAATAAGCTTTCTCCATATTATGAATGGGCTTTCACAAAATCATCGAGTTATGAAATATTAAAACAGCAATTTGGCGAGAATTTTGATAATGTATATGAATTGAAAAACAAACAAGAAGTCATTTTTGCACTAGGTGCAATGTTTACTTATATCAAAGAAACGCAAAAACGAGATTTGAAACACATAAAAAAGATTGGTCTTATCAAGAATGGCAACTATATGACAATTGATCTTAATACTAGACGAAACTTAGAACTTGTTGAAACAAACAGAGAAAGAAAAAAATATGGTTCTTTGCTATGGATTATGGATAGAACTAAGACAAGTATGGGGGCAAGGTATTTACGAAAAATGTTTGATGAGCCTTTGCAAAACGCAAAACTCATTAATGCAAGGCTAGAAGGCGTTGAAGAGCTGACAAAGAAAATCATATTACGAGATAGATTAGGGCAAGTTCTTGCAGATGTTTATGATATTGAAAGGCTTTCAAGTAAAGTCGCGTATGGGAATGTAACGCCAAAAGATTTAGTAAGCTTGAAAAGATCTCTTTATTATATGCCACAATTAAAAGAAGAACTAAAAAATGTTAGCAGTGATATTTTGAAACAAATTAATGAAGATATCTTAGATGTTTCGCCTATTACAGAATTGATTGAGACTTCAATCAATGAAGAAGCAGGAAATTTGTTAAAAGATGGCAAATTCATTAAAGATGGTTTCAATTCTCAATTAGATGCATATAGACAGGCAAAAGACAAGGGAAATGAATGGCTTAAACAACTTGAAGTCAAAGAACAAGAAGCGACAGGCATTAAAGGCCTTAAAATATCCTACAACAAAGTATTTGGTTACTTTATTGAAGTGAATAGAAAAGATCTTGATAAGGTGCCTATGCGCTATCAAAGAAAGCAGACAGTAGCAAATAACGAAAGATATATTACGTCAGACTTGAAAGAAATAGAAGATACTATTTTAGGTGCTGAAGAAAAAGCATTGAAACTTGAAATAGAATTATTGCAACAAATTAAGCAAATTTTAAGTAGATATGTTGCGTCTATTCAACAGGTTTCACGTGCAGTCGCAAAACTTGATGCTATTTTGTCATTAGCAGTTGTTGCGGTAAAGAATGGATATTGCAAACCAACAGTTTCATCTTCAAAACAATTAAAAATCGTTGACGGAAGACACCCTGTGGTAGAACAATTTATGGCAAATGGGCAGTTTGTGCCAAATGACGCATTTTTTGATGATGAGTCAAATAGGGTTATGATTATCACTGGGCCTAATATGGCAGGTAAAAGCACATATATGCGACAGGTGGCGGTAATTACATTCCTTGCTCACATTGGCAGTTTTGTGCCTGCTAAAGAAGCGCACATTCCAATTGTCGATCGTATTTTTACGCGTGTTGGGGCAAGTGATGACCTTGCATTTGGTCAAAGCACATTTATGGTTGAAATGAGTGAAGTTGCTCATATCCTTGCAAATGCCACTGATAAGAGTTTAGTTGTTCTTGATGAAATAGGAAGGGGAACCTCTACATTTGACGGACTCAGCATTGCTTGGTCAGTTGTCGAATATCTTTCAAACCACTATAAAGCAAAAACGCTTTTTGCCACCCATTATCACGAACTTACCGAACTGGAAGGGGTTTTAGATGGAGTAAAGAACTATAAAATAGCAGTAAAAGAGCTTGATGATAATGTAGTTTTCTTAAGAAAAATTGTTCGTGGCGGAGCAAATAAGAGTTTTGGTATAGAAGTTGCTCGTCTTGCGGGCCTTCCAAAGAATATTTTAGATAGAGCAAAAGAAATCTCTTTAAATTTAGAAGCAGTAAATCAAAAATTAGACTTAAATATATTTAACGATAAAAAAGAGCAGGCTCAGCAAAATAGTAAACTTGCCTTAAATATTTTAAACGAATTAAAAGATGTTGATATGAACAGGGTTTCACCTATGACTGCTTTTGAAATTTTAAATAGTATTGTTGTTAGGGCGAAGGAGGAGAAATGAAAATAAATGTTCTTGCGCCAAGCGTATTTAATAAAATATCTGCAGGAGAAGTTGTTGAAAGACCGGCGTCTATCGTAAAGGAACTTGTTGAAAACAGTATCGATGCAGGTGCAACTGAAATAAGAGTTGAAATTGAAAATGGTGGTATAAGCAATATCACAATTTCAGATAATGGTTGTGGAATTGATAAAGATGACCTTGTTACTGCATTTTTACCACATGCCACAAGCAAAATTCAAAATGAAAAGGATCTTGAATGCATTGCAAGTTTAGGGTTCCGCGGCGAAGCCCTTGCAAGTATTTCGGCAGTTTCAATGGTTAGATTGTCGTCAAAGACAAAAGAGTCGCAGACAGGCTATTCAATAAGAGTTGACGGGGGAGAATTTAGCCCTATATCTGAAATAGCAAGGGCAGACGGAACTACAATTTCTGTAAGTAATTTGTTTTTTAATACTCCTGTTCGAGCGAAATTTTTAAGGAAGCCAAAGACAGAAGAATCAGAAATCACTGCGCTTGTTGAAAGATTTATGCTTGCCAATAGCCATATTTCATTTCAATATTACATTGATGGCAAACAAATTTACAACACAACTTCTTGCAGTATGAAAGATACAATTTATTCAATTTATGGCAAAGAAGTATATGACAGCTTAATTGAAGTAAATTTTGAAAGAGATGGATTCAAAGTTAGCGGATACATCACTAAGCCTTCAATAACAAAGGCCAATCGCACTTATCAAACTCTTTTTGTAAATGGGCGAAATGTTGAAAATTATTTAATTTCAAACTGTATTTCAAATGTTTATTCGACATTTTTAATGAAAGGCAGGTTTCCGGTATATGTTTTGTCAATAATAGTGCCTATGGACTGTGTTGATGTAAATGTTCACCCATCAAAAAGAGAAGTTAAGTTTGACAATCCAAACAGAATTTATGGTCTTGTAAGCAGTGCGGTTGATGAAGCGCTTATGGGAATTAATGAAGTGCAAAGTTTTTCAATGCCGATAACACAAGAGAAGGAAATAGTTGTTGAAGAAAATCCAAGTTTCACGAGACCTATCCAAGAATTTGTAGGCGGGAAAAGCTTTTGTATAGATAATCAATTAGAAGAAAGGGTAGAAGAAGTTGAGATAAACTACAATCCTTTACAAGAGAGAAGTAAACTTGCCACTGAAATTAAAAAACTTTCTGAAGAAGATTTAAAAACGTATTTTAATGAAGACAGCTCTTCAAACAAGCCATTCAAATTTGAACTTGACCAGCCATCTACCAAATTTATGAAAGATATTCGCGAGTCGGTTTCTGAATCGTTTTTACAGGCAAGTGTTAAAGATGAAATGAAGGTGCTTGGCACAGTGTTTAATACATATATCGCAATTGAATATGACGGAGCTATTTTCTTTATTGATCAGCACGCGGCACACGAAAGGCTTTTGTTTGATAAACTTATCAAAAACGCAAATGAAGGCACTAGTGCGTCTCAAAGTCTTCTTGCACCATTTCCTTTTAAGCTTGGGGCAAAGGAAAGTCAATCTTTAGATTTGGTTTTAGATAATCTTAGGGCATTAGGTTTTGAAATTGATAAAAACGGTTATGATTACGAAATTAAAAGTGTTCCTTATATTTTATCCAACATTGATATTGTTAAGTTTGTAGATGATCTTACGAAGGAAAGTGCTTCTTTAGAAAGAAAACCAAGCGATTTTATTTACAACAAGCTTTGCCAAAGTGCTTGCAAGCACGCAATCAAAGCGGGAGATACAATAAGTAAAGATGAATGTGCATATATCGTTGAAGAAGTAAAAAAGGGCGTTATGCTTTGCCCACACGGCAGACCAATCACACTTATTATTACAAAAACAGAATTTGAGAAAATGTTTAAAAGGATTGTTTAATGAAAAATAAGGTTATATTTCTTTTAGGTGCAACAGGCTGTGGTAAAAGCGATCTAGCGATAAAACTTGCAAAAGATTTTAATGGTGAAATCATTTCAGCAGACAGTGTGCAAGTATTTAAAGGCTTTGATATAGGTTCTGCTAAAGTTACAAAGGAAGAGATGCAGGGAATAAAGCATTATGGAATTGATATCAAACAGCCCAATGAAAGTTTTTCTGCAGGAGAATATGTGCAATATACCCACCATGCTATCAATGAAATAGTTGCAAAAGGCAAACTTCCAATCATAGCAGGCGGGACAGGGCTGTATGTAAAATCCCTAGTGAATGGTTACAACTTTGGCGGAACAGAAAAAAATGAAGAATTTCGCAAAGAAATCGATGCACTAATTGATACACAAGGACTTGACATGGCAGTAGAAAGATTAAAACAACTTAATCCTAAACTGTTGGAAGGACTTGATGTAAAAAATAAAGTTCGTGTGGTGCGTGCGCTTGAAATTGCCACATTTGGTGGAGAAAGGACGCAAGATGAATGTAAATATGATTTTAAACTTCTTGCGACAACTCGGCCACGCAAAGAAATGTATGCAAGGATAAATAAGCGTTTTGATATTATGGTTGAAAATGGTTTGATTGATGAAGTGAAATCGTTATATGATAAATATGGCGACTGCCAGCCAATGACCGCTATAGGATATAAGGAAGTTTTGCCATATCTTCGAGGGGAAATTACAAAGGAAGAAATGACTGAAAAAATAAAACAAAACACTCGTCATTATGCAAAAAGACAACTTACATTCCTTCGCGGAATGGAAAATGTGCAAGCTGTGGATTTAACAGATGAAAATTATTATCAAAAGTTAAAGGAGAATATAATCGAATGGCTCAAACAATGACTTTAAAAGAAGAAGAATCTAAACTTAAATCACAATTTGAAAGAATTGATGATATTGCTTTTTATAATCAAAAAAAGGTATTGGAAGCATTTAAGAATAATAGGGTAACAACACAATATTTCAGCGGGACAACAGGTTATGGCTATGATGATATAGGCAGAGATAATCTTGCTAGAATCTACGCTGAAATTTTTGGCGGAGAAAAGGCAATCGTTTCACCAATTCTTACTTGCGGGACTCACGCAATTACGACTGTTTTATTTGGTTTATTACGAAAAGATGACCTTATGCTTTCAATAAGCGGAATACCTTACGACACAATCCAATCAAGTCTTTTTGGTAAAGACAATAGTTCACTTGAAGATTATGGCGTGAAGTATAAACAAATTGATCTTAAAGAAGACGGCAGTTTTGATAGTGAAGCAATTTTTAAAGCAGTGAAGAAATTAAAACCTAAAATGGTTTATGTGCAAAGATCAAAAGGTTATTCATCTCGCAAGGCTATTTCGCCATATGATATGAAACCTATATTTGAAGAAGTGAAGCGTTTAAGCAAAGATACTTTTATTGTGGTTGATAACTGCTATGGTGAATTTGTTGACCGAGTTGAACCTACAAACGTTGGTGCAGATGTAATTGTTGGCTCGCTTATCAAAAATGCAGGTGGCGGATTCGCCCCAACAGGTGGATATATTGTAGGAAGTGAAAAAGCACTTGATTTAATTGCCACTCGCTATACAAACCCATCTTTGAAACTAGAACTTGGCTCTTATGAAATGGGGTATAGAATGTTCTATCAAGGCATATTTATGGCTCCTCATACTGTTGCGCAAAGCTTAAAAGGAAGTTTGCTTGTAGGGCAGATTATGGAAGATAAGGGTTATATGGTTATACCAGACAACAAAACAATCCCACAAGATATTGTCAAGTCGGTTGTATTTAATAATGAAGAAGACTTGGTAAAATTTGTTCAAACAGTTCAAACAGTTTCGCCAGTAGATGGGCACGTTCTTCCAATGCCTTGGGATATGCCAGGCTATAAGGATAAGGTGATTATGGCGGCAGGGACATTTGTAGGTGGCAGTTCAATCGAACTTTCTTGCGACGGACCAATACGTCCACCATATATTGCTTACATTCAAGGCGGACTTACTTACGAACACGTAAAAATGTTCGCCGAGAAATTGATAGATTTATATTAAAATGCAAAATTTAGGGCGTAAGCCCTTTTTTTGTTCTTATTTTTAATTTACAGCATACATTAAACTATGACAACAAAAAACAAAAATCGACATTTCAAAAATCAGTTTAGATTTATCTTTGACATAGTGAAGTTGAGTAAGTTTAAATTAATAATCCTTGCTGTTTTGGCAGTAATTGCATTACTTACAGGGATTATTGTAGCAATAAAAACATCATCTTATTATAATGCGAGTTTTAATTTTTTTGAATTTGGTTTCAGTTTTTGGGGCAGGCTTCTATCAATGCTTTTGATTGCTATCATCTGTTTTTGCTGTGGATTTAGCAAATGGCTTTTTCCAATAGCATTGCTTATGCTAGCATATAGGGCATATTTACTTGGGCTTTATCTCACCTTAATCATTATTGCTAATGACTTTGTAGGAGTGGTAATAGGGATATTGGTCGTCCTGCCTTGCCAGTTGTTTGCATTGACTGTTCTTACAGTAATGCATGTCCTATTATTAAGGCTTAATAAAGATGAAAACTGTTGTGGTGGGGGAGACAAGACAAAACAAAGGGTAAAGGTGTTTGTGATTGCGATTATAGTGCTTCTTGTAATATGCTTGCTTGAAAGTTTGCTATTAAGCATATTTAGTCCTACTGTCATTCTGATTGTATAATAAATGAATAAAATCTTTTCTTTTAAGCAAACTATTTTGCAAAAAGGAGAGATTTTTTATGTTTAAGAGATTTTTTACATTTTGTGTGTTGTTTCTTATACTTGCTACAGCATTCTGTGGGAGTATAGGGTCAGTAACCTTTGCGGATGGCGAAGTTGATATTACAAGCAAGAGTGCTTGCCTTGTTGATTATGCTTCAGGCGCCGTGCTCTATGAAAAAGATGCATACAAGCATCTGCCTATTGCAAGTATGGTAAAAATGATGACAATTTTACTTACTTTAGATGAAATTGATAGTGGCAATTTAAGAGAGACAGATATGGTTGCTACAAGTGAAAATGCTTCAGGTATGGGTGGAAGTCAGGTTTTTATTGATCCTTATGTTGAATATAGCGCGGGGGAACTTTTAAAAAGTGTCATTATTGCTTCGGCAAATGACGCATCAGTTGCTCTTGTTGAGCATATATCCGGCAGCGAGAAAGCATTTGTTTCAAAAATGAACGAAAAAGCTCAGGAACTGGGAATGAACGATACGCATTATGTAAATTGCACAGGCCTGCCTTCTCCAGAGCAGTATTCGTGTGCTAAAGATTGCACAATTGTATTAAAAGAAGTTGCTAATCACGAGATTTATCATAAATATAGCACAAAGTGGATTGATGAGATTGTTCATCCATCAGGAAGAAAAACAGAAATAGTAAATACAAATCGTCTTGTTCGATATTACGATGGTTGTGATAGTGGAAAAACAGGTTCGACAAATGAAGCCGGTTGTTGCCTTTCTGCTTCTGCAAAGCGGAACAATATGCGTCTTATCTCAGTCGTTATTGGTGCTCAAAACAGCCAAACAAGGTTTAATGAATGCAGTAAATTGTTCAATTATGGTTTTGCAAACTTTGAAAATCGAGACGTTGTGTCGTTTGAAAATCCAGTGGTAAATATAGAAGTTAATAAAGGAAAACAAGATAATATTGATGTATTTGCAAAAGAAGGATACCAGGTAGTTGCAAAGAAAGGAGAAAAAACAAAGTATGACGTTGATTATGCGCTTCCTGAAAAAATAAATGCTCCAACAAAAGCGGGAGATGTAGTTGGCAGGGCGATTATTTCTAAAGATGGTAGCATAATCAAAGAAATTGACCTTATTATTAAAATGGATATAGAGTCGCTTTCGGTTAAAGATTATTTCGATAAAATTGTTTTTAGCTGGTAAAATAAAAGCAGGTTTAATCCTGCTTTTTTTGTTTTCTATTCAAAATGCTTGCCTTTTGCCGCGTTTTTAGTGTATAATTTCCTTGTAAATCAATATAAAAGGCGGAATTATGGCAGAAGAAAAGGATATCACTGTGCAAGACGGGCAACAAGTTGAAGGTGAACAACTTTCTTTTGTTGACGATTCTGTTCGTTTTCGTCTTGACAACTTTGAAGGCCCACTTGACCTTTTATTGCATTTAATAAAAGATGCTAAACTTGACATTATGACTGTTCAGCTTTCAGAGATTACTAAGCAATATCTTGAATATATGAAAGATCTTTCATCTATTGATATGGACAGGGCAAGTGAGTTTATTATTATTGCAGCAACGCTTATTGAAATCAAATCAAAGCATCTCCTTCCTGTTGAAAGTGAAGAAAGACTTGAAATTGAAGAAAGTGAAGAACTTTTAATGAAACGTTTGCAAGAATACAATTTGTTTAAAGAAACGGGTAAGCGTCTTAGAGAGATTGAAGATATTAATAAAATGTATCGTGCTCCGGGTAAGGAAACAGAAAAAGTAAAAGTTATCATTAAAGATATGGTGCTTGATAAACTGTTAGATGCGTTTGCTGGACTTCTTGCTAAGCAGGAAGCACGAGGAAAGGAAAAGGAAGAACCTAAGAAGATTGTTAAAGACCGTTTTTCTGTGGCTGAAAAGATTGTTTCCATTAGGGGATATGCAAGAGAGCATAAACGTTTTCCTTTTGACGAACTATTTCAAGAAGATATGACAAAAAGTGAAATGATTAATGTTTTCCTTGCTTTGTTAGAGCTTCTTAAGCTTCAAAACGTCAGAGTAGAACAGACGGGCATTTTTCAACAAATAAACGTTATTTCAAATGAGGATTAATTATGGCAGATATTGAAACTATTTTAAATTTAAAAGAAGTTGTGCTTTCAATCCTTTTCGTTGCTGGTGATGGCATTGAAAAGGACTTTTTGGCAGAAAAATTAGAAGTTTCAGTCAAAGAAATTGAAAAGGCGATTGTGCAGTTAAAAGAAGAATATTCTATGGATAAGGGTGTTCATATTATTGAATATAAAAATAAGGTTCAGCTTTCAACAAATCCCAATTATGCAACATATATCAGTGAAGTCTTGAATCCAATTAGAGAAAAAACGCTGACAAGGGCGGCACTTGAAACTCTTGCGATAGTTGCCTATAAACAACCAATCACTAAACTTGAGATTGAAGATATCAGAAGGGTAAATTCTGATTATGCAGTGCAAATTCTTATCGATCAAAATATGATTGAAGTTGTCGGAAGAAAAGATGCAGTTGGCAAACCGCTTATGTTTGGCACAACAGAAAATTTCCTTAAACGTTTTAATGTAAAAGAACTTTCTGATTTGCCTGACTATGAAGAATTGCTTGAAAGAATCAAAACTATTCGTGCTGAAGAAGATGAGCAGGATCGTGATACGCTGTTCAGAGACGTTTCTCAACTTGAATTTAACGAAGAATTGCCAGATTATTTAAAAGGTGAAGAATTGCAAGTTATTGAAGCGGACGACGAAGCAATTTAAAAAGAGTGCAGACGCACTCTTTTTTCATAATCTTTTTTAGATTGCATATTTATAAGTATGCTGTTAAATAAACAAAAAAGTTATGGGAATAGTTATAGTAATGCAAAAGTAAATTTCAAAGTTAGCAAAAGGAAATTGTTGGGCGCAATAATTCTCTTTATGTATATTGCCGAAATTATTTTAGGGATTTTATGGATAATCGAAGGTTAAAACAAAAAGTTCATTATTCCTTTTTAATTTTATTTGTTTGGTTTATATTAACGCAAAATTTATATAGTTTTATTCTTTTTTGTGCTACAGTATTGACTCACGAATATGGACATTATGTTGTGGCAAAAAAGTTGGGATATAGATTGAAAAACTTTTGCATTGCGCCATATGGTGTTTGTTTAAATTATCAAGAAAAGGTGTTTGAACAGCGAGATGAACTTTTGATAGCATTAGCTGGACCTATTGTAAATATAGTGTTAAGCATCATTTGTATATCTTTTTGGTGGATTGCTCCGTCATTTTATAATTATTCTTATGATTTTGTTTTTCAATCGTTAGTGCTGGGATTATTTAATCTATTGCCTTGTTATCCGCTTGATGGCGGACGTATTTTTGTAGGAGTTATGTCGCGATATTTACCACGAAAGAAAGCGATTAATATTGCAACTTGTTTAAATATAATGATTGCTATCGTATTGTTTATTGCTTTTATAGTTTCCTGTTTTATAAATTTCAACCTATCTCTTTGTGTGTGTGCTGTTTTTATGATTTTAAGTTGTGTTGATGGCAAAACAGAATGTAAATATCAACTTATAAATATGTTTGATAAAAAAAATAAGAGTTATTCTAAGCCATTATTTTTGTTTATCAATAATGAAGAAACACTTTCGAATCTTGTGAGACATTTAGAACTTAATAAAGTAGTTGTTTTTGTTGCGATAGTTGGCGGAAAAACAAAACTGCTTGATGAACAAGCAGTTTTATCATTATCATTAATTTATCCTTTATCAGCTTCATTAAATGACATTTTTAAACAAGATAAGGAATGAGATTATCAATATTGTCTTCTTCTAATTGTCTTAATTTTCGTAAGATTTCATCAATTTCTGTAGATATATTTTTATGATCGTGCCTATCTTTTTCGCAGGTGATAATGCCCATAAAAGTTCCCATAAGCATAAGTTCGGCAATTTTGCGATTTGATTTATTGCTAATAGTTGACATATTGATTGAACTCCACAACTTTGCTTTTTCAAACCAGGAATTGTCCTTTATTCCATCAATCTTTTCCGCTTTAGCTAGAAGCTCGCATTCTTTTTGCAAAACGGCATATTTATCCTGCTGGTTGGAAAGCTCTTTTCTCAACTCGTTATCTTGCACTTTAGGCAAAATATCTTCAATTGATTGAACCGCTGTTTTGATATTTTGATAAACGCCATTTAAGTATTCTGTCATAATCTCTTTTTTATCCATTTTTACCTCCAACAATAGATTGCTACCAAAAGTAAAAATTATGCAATATGAATATGTTTTTTTCTTTTGCAAAAAATAAGAGTATGAAAAAATCTACAATTATTTTGTTGGTGCTGTATGTTCTAGTTTTAATTCCTTCGATAATTATGGGGAAATATATTTTTTCAGCGATCGTTCCCACAGGCACATCATTTACTTTTAATTTCAATACAAATGCAATTATTGCTTTGGTCTTAAATGTTGTTTCTTTAATTTTAGGTTTGATATTATTTTTTAGATTTATAAGTTCTCTTTCTGTTCATAAAGCGATTTTTTTCTCATCTTTGCCTATTTTTATATTCTATGGAGTGATTATTTTTTTGCTGGCTCAGCTTCCTACTTTCGAAGGAGAAGTGTCGCAATCAGCAAGTGCTCTTTTAAACATAACCAAGGGAAGCAATTTCAATGTTATCTTATGGGCAATTGTTGTAACGTTTATTTTTATGTTTCAACTTTTTATAAACTTTTTTATTTTATGTAGGCCTGTTGGAAGAGTTGAACAAATAGTATCTCGTTTGAGTGATGGACGAATTAAGGAAGAAAGGTTGACAGTAGGTGGCATTAAGCAGTTTCACAATATTGAACATAGCTTAAATAAAATCAACAGCAATTATAAGAGAAATGATAAATCTTTCAAAGAGTATAAATTAGAAACAGAAAAATATATTCCTAAACAGTTTTTTAAGTTTTTGGGTAAAAATAGTATTGCAGAGTTAGAACTAGGGCGTCAAGTTAAAAAAAGTGCAACCACAGTCCTTATAAAACTAATAGGGGTAAACAACACCGCAAAAATGTCTTTGGAAGAAAATTTCCATTTTGTTAATTCTTACGTCAATGTAATTTCTCCGCTGGTAAGGAGATTTGGCGGATTTATTGATAAATATTTAGGAGAAGGCTTACTTGTAGTGTTTGCGTCCTGTGAAGATGCCTTAAATTGCGTTCATACAATATGTCGTGCTATTGGTATAAAAAATAGGCAAAACAAACAACTCCCTAATGTATTGCCCAGAATTTCAATGTTAAATGGCGAAGTGATCTTTGGGGTTATCGGGGAAGAAGAACGAAAAATGCCAACAATAGTTTCAGATGTATATGCTAAACTTGAAAAATTAGATGAAATTGCCAAAATGATTGGCGGGAGTGTCGTTTTTAGCAAGACTCTGTTGGATAATTTGCCGTTTCAGTATAGGTTTTTATATCGTTTTATAGGTAATGTAACACTTTCGCAAAATGAATCAAATATGATTTTTGAAGATTTAGATGTTTATCATAAGGATAAAGTGAAAGAAATATTAAAAACAAAAAACATTTTTGAGAAAGGTGTAATGCATTATTCAAATGGAGACTACGAGAAGGCCTATTCTTACCTTGAAGAAGTGTTAAAAGAAAATGGTGCCGACAAGTGTGCATATCTTTATTTTAACAAGTGTAAGGATAAGTTGGGTTAACTTGCTTGACAAAACAATTTACGAGTGTTAAAATTCTCCTATGAAGTTGCGTAGAGAAAAGAAATTTAAAGAGTGCCCAAGATGTGGATTAAGGTGTCCTATCAATGCAGATTCCTGCACAGAGTGTGGATTGGTTTTTTCTCGTCTAGATTTTGCCACAAATGCTGATGCTAAGGCAAAAATCAAACGCAAGGAAAAGGAATATATTCTTTATGTAAGTCAGCTTCCATCAGATGTAAGTTTTATTAAACTCTTGCTATTATGCATTTTTGGTGGTTTATTTGGTGCACATAGTTTTTATGTGGGCAGAGTTTGGCGCGGAATAATTCCGCTGACGGTTACTTTAATTTTGACAGGATTTACTATTTTTAATGCTGAAATGATTGCCATAGATGGCACTGGGACATTGTTGGGAGCAATTTCAACAGCGCTTGGTTTTGTAATGTTTATGTGGCCTTTAGATATTGTTTTGATTTTTACAAAAAAGTTTAAAGTGCCGGTTGCAATTGATTTGGATAAGCCGACAGTCCACCTTGCGAATGATGAAAGCATTGAAAACCAATTGTTGAAAGCAGAAATTCTTAATGATGTAAAACAAATAAAAGAAGAAACAGAAGAAGAGAGTAAAAAGGACAAAAACGAAGTATGAGAATTGTAGTAGGTGTAAGTGGCGGGGTGGATTCGTCTGTTGCTGCTTACTTATTAAAAAAGCAGGGGCACGATGTGATTGGCTTGTTTATGGTAAACTGGGAAGAACAAGATGGGCAGTGCACCGCAGAAGATGACTTTGAAGATGTGAAAAGGGTATGCAGTAAAATTGGGATACCATATTTTTCTGTGAATTATGCAAAAGAATATTATGATAGAGTTTTTACATACTTTTTGGAAGAATATAAGAAGGGAAGGACGCCAAATCCTGATGTCCTTTGCAACAGAGAAGTAAAGTTTGGCCCTTTTTTAGAGCAGGCAATTAAACTTGGTGCAGACAAGATTGCAACAGGACATTATGCCAAAAAGATAGAAAAGGACGGAAAGTTTTATTTGGCTAAAGCAGATGACCTTAATAAAGATCAATCATACTTTTTAAATCAACTTAATCAAAAACAGTTGGAAGCAGTGGTATTTCCTTTAGAGAATATAGATAAGCCACAAGTGAGAGATATCGCCAGAGAACTAGAACTTTCAACTGCCGAGAAAAAAGATAGCACAGGTATATGCTTTATAGGCGAACGCAACTTTAAAAAGTTTTTACAAGGATTTCTGCCCGCACAAAAAGGAAAAATACTTGACCTTGAAGGAAGAGAAGTGGGGCAGCACGACGGACTTATGTATTATACTCTTGGACAAAGACGTGGACTTAATATAGGCGGATTGAAAGGTGGCAATGGACAAAGATGGTTTGTAGTCAAAAAAGACCTTGAAAACAACATATTATATGTTACCCAAGGGGAAGATGATATTCTTTACAGCGACGGGCTGTTTGCAAGCGGTATGAATTGGATTCCAGAGAAACCAAAGGAGTTGGAATTTGAGTGTTTTGCAAAATTCAGATATCGTCAGCCTGATCAAAAGGTAAAAGTAACTGTTTTAAGCGACAGTGAAATTAAAGTAGATTTTGAAGAAAGGCAAAGGGCAATTACTCCAGGACAATTTGTTGTGCTTTATGATGAAGACGGCTTATGTTTGGGTGGCGGAACAATAGACAAAAGTTTTAACAACTAATAATGAATAAAAAAGGCCCTTTAGTGCACAATAACACTAAAGGAGGGAGAAATGACAATTGCAAACTTAATAGCATACATTTTAGTTCTAATTGGTGGTATCAATTGGGGATTAGTTGGACTTTTCAACTTTAATCTTGTTGCTGCTATTTGTATGGGAAGTAGAACTGCAGAAAGACTTATTTATATTTTAGTTCTTATTGCGACCATTTGGCTTATTATTGCACCAATCATTGACGGAGCACTCTACCTTGGTGCTAATCCATTTGCAAACAACACAACACCAACAGTATAGAAATAAAAAAAGACTTGCAAACCAAGTCTTTTTTTATGGCGCAAAGGACAGGATTCGAACCTGCGTAGGCTTATTACCTAACACGCATTCCAGGCGTGCTCCTTAAACCGCTCGGACACCTTTGCATATCAAAAATATAACACAGATCAAAATTGATGTCAATAAAATAAGCACCCTAGCGAGTGCTTATTTTAAGAGAATTTCAATTATTCTTGTTCCATTTCTTCTTCATAATGGCTTCCGCTATGTTGTGTTGCAGGGAATCTTTGACCTTGTTCAAGGTAACAGCTTCCACCGCAGTTGCCATTTTCATCATAGCAAGAATAATTGCCGGATTTTGGCGCTTGTTCGCCAGGTTTGTATTGTTTACTCATTTCCAACCTCCATTATTAGTTTGAGAAAAATTGCTAAAATTATACAAACTATTTTAAAAAATCAATGAAATGATTTGGCGATAGCCATTTAATATATTATAATAAAAATATCTGTTCGGAGGTGAAATAGTGATTAAAATTTGCACAGACAGTTGCTGTGATTTGACAAAAAAACAAATAGAAGAAAATGCGATAAGGATTATTCCGTTAATAGTTACATTAGGCGATGAAGAATATTTTGATGGGCAAACAATCAAAACGGAAGAAATATATGAATATGTTAAAAAGAACAAACAATTACCAAAAACAGCGGCAAGGAGCACTGAAGACTTTAAAGAATTTTTCAGTGAACTTTTAGCCGATGGAAGTGAAGTGATTTATACAGGTATAGGAAGTGAACTATCATCAACATTTGAAAATGCTAAAAGGGCAAAAAACGAGTTGGAGTGTGATAGGCTTTATGTGGTAGATAGTAAATCCCTTTCTTCAGGAATAGGATTGTTAGTTTTGTATGCTTGCCAGTTGAAAGATGAAGGTTTTTCTGCAGCGGAGATTGCAAACAAACTTGAGATTCAGACACAACATAATCAGGCGTCCTTTGTAGTGGACAAACTCGATTACCTTCATAAAGGCGGACGATGCTCTGCAATGGCAAGATTTGGTGCAAACTTATTAAAAATAAAACCAAGGCTTGAAGTTGTTAATGGAAAAATTGAAAATACGGGTAAGTATATGGGGCAATTTAAAGTCATCTTGAAAAAATATGTTGATGATATGCTTGAGAGAAGTGAGAATATAAGACGAAATATTTGTTTTGTTACGCATACAAAGACAGATACTGAAACTGTTCAGTCTATAATAGACTATGTGAAAAGTAAAAATATATTTGATGATGTTGTCGATTCTGATGCAGGGGCTACTATTACTTGCCACTGTGGAGAAAATACTTTAGGTATATTATATCTTTTAGAGGGGTAGGTATGGATTGTTTATTTTGTAAAATTATAGCAGGTGAAATTCCGTCATATAAGATATATGAAGATGAATATACTTATGCCTTTTTAGACATATCAAACGATAGTAATGGGCATATACTTGTGTTGCCTAAAACGCATTGTGAAAATCTTATAGACACAGATGAACAAACATTATCGAATGTAATGAAAAGTATTAAGCTTATAGGAAAGCATTTAGTGGATAATTGTGGATTTAGTGGGATCAATGTAATTAATAATTGTGGGAAAAGCGCAGAGCAGACGATTATGCATCTTCATTTTCACATATTGCCAAGAAAGGAAGATGATGGCCAACATATATTTCCTGAATTAATAAAAAATACAGAGAATATAGAAGAAGTATGTAATAGATTGCAAATCAAACAGGACAATTGCGCAGAAAGATCTATTACGTTATATACAGACGGAGCTTGTTCAGGTAATCCAGGAATGGGTGGCTGGGGAGCAATCTTGATTTATCAAGGGAAAGAAAAGGTTGTTTCTGGCGGTGAAAAAGAAACTACAAATAATAGAATGGAACTCACTGCGGTTATTAAAGGACTTGAAAAAATCAAAGGTAGCCATAGAGTTGATGTTTATAGCGATTCGGCATATGTAATCAATGCGTTTTTGCAAGACTGGATTTCTTCGTGGAGAGCAAAAGGGTGGCGGACAACTAAAGGAGAAGTGCAGAATCTTGATTTATGGAAGCAACTTCTTTCCCTGTGTGATAAACATCAAGTGATATGGCATAAAGTTAAAGGGCACGCTGACAATGAGTATAACAATCGTTGTGATGTACTGGCTGTAGGCGAAATTGAAAAAATGAGAAAAGAATAAAAAAGAGACCCTAACAGGTCTTTTTTTTAATCGGTATTAATAAGTTTTTCATATATTGTTTCATAAATAGTTGGTGCGGTTGCTTTCCATTTGTGTATTGCTTCATTTGCACTTTGTCTAGTTGGTGCTTTAAAAATAAGGGTAAACATTGGCGAAGTGGCCTGTGGTTCGTATATTTTAAGTTCTAAGTTGTAAGAGCCGTCATTGTTTTTGCTATAAGTAGAACTATATTCTTGTGAAGATTTTACATTTAATTTGTTTGCTTGAAGATATGCAGAAATTTCTTCACGTTTTTCAAGTGGAATTCTTCTATATAAATGAGAAAGACACTCTCTGCCTTCGTAAGTCAATGCAAAAAGTTCTTTACTATCGTTGCTATCACTAATTTTATATAAAAGTTTGCTATCAACTAGGTCGTGAATGATTGTTTTGCAATCCATATAGTTTTCAATCCAAACGTTTTTTACCGAGCAAATATCAAGAATTGAATCTTCTGTTAGTGGGATTTCCATTTTATCTACAACAAACAGCATTGTAAGCTTATCAGAAACAATCCTTTCTTTTTCTGAATGAGTCCTTTCCATCATAATTTGCATTATATCATATTTTTCTAAAAAATCAAACACTTTTTGTTTGCTTTTTTTATTTTTTATATGTTATACTAAACTTGATAAGGGGAAACTTATGAAAGAAAATGTTAAAGATTTTTTAAATGCTTGCGATGATCTTATTAATTGCAAGTATCTAGTTGCAGAATATAAAATACAAAGAATGTTGAAAATTCTTGCAAATTCAGATGAAATCTGTTCGCTTGTCGGGGAATGTTTAGAGCAGTTTAATCGAGATCGTGAATTTGCCAAGGCATATATTCAAGATGGAAACGGGGATTTTGTTTATATCTGCCCAAGTGAAGAATATAAGGTGCTTGCACTTGTTTTTTGCACTCTTGTTGATATTGATAACAAAAAAATAGACTTTGTTGACTTTATAAAGAGATTTTTTGGTAGGGAAGAAGTGCCATTTCAAGCATTTTTGCAAGAAATGATTGTTCCATTTAGAAACTTAATTGCAGATGTTTTTGGCGAAGAAAGGCTTGTGAATGAAGAGCAAGCAACTGGGGAAGAATCAGAAGAATCTATTGATGAAACAGATGATGATTCTGAAGAATCTGAAGACGAGAGTGAAGACGAAGATTCAGAAGAAGAAAGAGAAGATTCGGAAGATGATTTTGAATTTGCACAAAAAATTGCGGTTCAGATTCTTACTCAACTTGAATTTTCAAAACAAGACGAATGCACAGAAAACATTATGCAAATTTGCAGAGCTATAGTTAAAACAAGTTCACTTAAAGATGAAGATGTTATGTTTGGGCTTGTATATGCGCTTAAGCATTGTAAGAATAAACAAGTAAAATATTTAATGAAAGAGTTGATTGAACTTTTTTATTAATGTATAAAAATTATATATAGCAAAGTTGCAATACCCACGGAAATTAAAGCGTGGGTTATTTTTTGTTTTATAAAGGTTTTGATTGGCATATTTAGCTTTTTTAAGATGGAATTTGATTGCAAAATAGTGGATAGACCACCAAAACTTATAATAAAAGTTGCGCCGATGACAGCATAGCTTCCATTAAGACTTGTGGTTATTTCTTGACAACCTTTAGTTATTTCAACAAAGCCTTCAAGCAAACAGGATATTTGTGGTGGGAAGATGCTGAATAGGGGAGAAAGAGAAGTTGTTACAACAAAAAAGAAGGCGATAATTGCCCCAATTGACAATATAGTTGAAACAGAACTTTGCACTATGGACACAAAATCTTGTTGTGACGATGTTGAGTTTGACAATTGTTTCTCATCAAATTTTGGAGCAATCAGATTTCGATATAATAATCCGTTTAAAAGAGCCCCTAATATATGAGATGTTAAAATGATATAACCACATCTTATGTCGCCAAACATAGTGGCCCCCACGCTTCCGATTATAAACATAGGACCTGAAGTAGAACAAAAACTGCACATTCTAAATGCTTCACTTTTTGATATTTTGCCGGCTTGGTATAAGTCGGCTGTCATTGATGCACCAACAGGATATCCTGAAAGAACACTTGTTGCAAACACTAATGAAGCTGTGCTTGGGCAATTAAAAAGTCTTTTGCATGGTTTATGAAGAACAGTTGAAAACTGTTCTATAACATTTAAATTGCATATAAGTTTAGTCAAAATCATAAATGGGAGTAAACTGGGCAATACATTAAATGCCCAAGCCTTGATTCCATTGAAAGTGGCAGTAATATAGAGTTTTGGCAGTAAGACTATATTTAGAAGCAGATAAACAAGAAAAATTGCAAGAAAAGTGTTATATTTTTTCATTTTTTCTCCTAAAGATTTGACATTTTGAAGTTATTAATTTATAATAAAATAGGACAAGGGAAAAGTTTGTCCGTTTGTTAATAGAAATATTCACTACAACGCTTTTTTAGAAGGGGAAATAATGAAAAATAAAGATATATTAAAAAAGGCTAAGCGTCTTGGAAAGACTATTGTTTTTCCGGAAGCAGGCTTTAGTGATAGGACAATTGAAGCAGTCAAATATATTCAAAAGAAAGGGATTGCAAAACCTATTTTAATTGGCGACGAAAGTGCGCTGGTGTTAAGAGATAAAAAACTTATTGACTTTCAGATTATCAATCCGCAAACGTTTCCACAGAAAGAAGAACTTGTAAAAAGACTTTACAAAAAAAGAAAAGATAAAGGGCTTACAATTGAGCAAGCACAGGAACTTGTCCTTGACCCATATTACTTTGCCACTCTTCTTGTGGATATGGAGCTTGCTGATGGAATGGTTGCAGGTGCTGAAGCGTCAACTGCGAACACAGTTCGCCCAGCTTTGCAAGTGATTAAAGCGAAGAAAAAGGGCGGGATTGTTTCATCTTGTTTTATAATGTATGGAGAAGATAATAAGTTTTTAGGCGACAAGTGTTTAATTCTTTCAGATTGTGGAGTGATTAAACATCCAACTGAAGATGAGTTATATCAAATTGCTTGTCATAGCGTTGAAACATACAAAAGTTTAGGATTTACTGACCCTAAAGTTGCATTCTTGTCGTTCTCAACAAAAGGTTCCGCAGAAGACGAATCAATAAATGTTGTTCGTGGGGCTTATGAAAAGTTTAAAAAGACAGAAATTCCTTGTGATGGAGAGATGCAGTTTGATTCTGCTATGGTAGAAAGAGTGGGAAAACATAAAAATCCAAATGGACAAATTCAGGGAGATGCAAATATTTTGATTTTCCCAGACTTAAACAGCGGAAACATTTGTTATAAAGCAATGCAATATGTGGGAGGGCTTACAGCTGTGGGGCCTATCTTACAGGGGTTAAATAAACCAATAAACGACCTTTCTAGAGGTTGCACAGTGGAAGATATAATAATAGCGACTGCAATTACTGCTTTGCAGTCAAACAAGGAGGATAAATAATGAAAATTTTAGTAGTCAATGCAGGTAGTTCATCATTAAAATATCAATTGCTTGATATGCAAAATGAACAAGTCATTGCAAAAGGAAATTGTGAAAAGATTGCTATTTCAGGCTCTTTTATTAAGTATAAAGCCAATGGAATGGAAAAAGTTTTTGAAGGAGATTTAAAAAATCATACAGAAGCTCTTGCGAAGGTTTTTGAAATCTTGACAAATAAAGAATATGGAGTTGTTGGATCACTTGCAGAAATCGAAGCTGTAGGACATAGAGTGTTGCACGGTGGGGAAATCTTTACCGATTCGGTGCTTATTACCGATGAAGTTATGCAAAAACTTGAAGAATTAATCCCATTAGGACCACTGCATATGCCTGCAAACATTAGTGGGGTTAAAGCTTGTCAAGAAATTATGCCAGGAGTGCCACAAATCGCTGTATTTGACACTGCCTTCCATTCTCGTATGCCAAAACATTCATTCCTTTATGGAATACCTTATGAAGCATATACTGATTGGAAGATTAGAAAATATGGTTTCCATGGCACTTCTCATAAGTTTGTATCTCAAGAATGTGCAAAACTTTTAGGAAGAAAAGATGCAAAAATCATCACTTGCCACCTTGGAAACGGCTCAAGTATTTCAGCTGTTGAAAATGGAATTTCCATTGATACAACAATGGGGCTTACTCCGCTTGCAGGCGTGCTTATGGGGACAAGAAGTGGAGACATTGACCCTTCAATATTAGAAGCTATTCAGGACAGAACTGGTTGGACGCTTAAAGAAATTACTAATTATTTAAACAAGAAAAGTGGACTTCTTGGTGTTGGGGGAATCTCAAGTGATATGAGAGACAATGAAAATGCTATGAAAGAAGGAAATGAAAGAGCTGCTCTTGCTTATAAAATGCTAGCATATCAAATTAAAAAATTTATTGGTTCATATGTAGCAGTGATGAATGGTGTTGATGCGGTTGTATTTACTGGCGGTATAGGCGAAAACGACGCACTGCTTAGGGGAATGGTTTGCGAAGGGCTTGAATATCTTGGAATTAAAATGGATTTTGAGAAAAACAAGAACTTTAAACGTGGAGTGATCAGCGACCTTACTAAAGAAGGTTCTAATTGTAAGGTTTACATCCTTCCAACAAATGAAGAACTTATGATTGCTAGAGATACTTTAAATATAGTAAACGCAAAATAATTTAACAAAATAATAGAAAATACTTGACAAATAGGAGAAAATTGCCTATAATTGTTAAGCAAAGATAAATCAATAGGAGGAAAAAATGGCAGTTCCAAAACATAAAACATCAAAAGCTAGAAGAAATTCAAGACATTCTGCAAACTCAGTAGCAGTAGCACCAACACTTGTTGAATGCCCACAATGTCACGAAATGAAGAAACCACACACTGTTTGTAAGAAGTGTGGCACTTACAAAGGCGAAACTGTTATCGCTAAAAAAGAAGAAACAAAATAAATTAATGTTGAATGAATCTCTCGCGAAAAAGTGAGAGATTTTTTATTTTGTATGTATTATTTTATACTTCATACTAAATGTTGATTTTTGTTATGTAAAAATCGCTAATCTTCTTTAAAAAACAGGTTAAAATCATTTGCATTATTAAGGGAATTTTGTTATTATATAATTGTATACTTTTGACTTTTAGGAGAAATCAATGAAAATAGTAGTAGATGCTTTTGGTGGAGATAACGCACCACTTGAAATTGTTGAAGGTGCAGTTCAAGCAATACAAAAAAATAAAGACTTAGAAATTATTCTTTGTGGAAAAACTGATAAAATAAAAGAAATTTTAAATGGGAGAGACGAGAGAATTGAAATTGTAGATGCACAAGAAATTGTTGAAAATTCTGATCACCCAACTGAAGCAATCAGGAAAAAGAGAGATTCTTCGCTAGTGCGAGCATATGACGTTTTAAAAGAAAGAGAAGATGTTGTAGGGCTTGTAAGTGCAGGAAGCACAGGTGCCATCTTGGCGGGTGCAATTATGAAAATTGGAAGGATTAAAGGAATTTCAAGACCGGCGCTTGCACCTATTTTGCCTACGAAACTTGATAATGATGTTTTAATGGTTGATAGTGGGGCAAACGTGGATTGCAAGCCAATAAACTTACTTCACTTTGCACTAATGGGCTCTGCTTACTATTCAATTATTTACAATAAAGAGAATCCTAGAGTGGCACTTTTAAGTAATGGAAGTGAAGAAGGAAAGGGTAACGAACTTGTTAAAGAAACTTACCCACTTCTTCATAATGCACCAATCAACTTTATTGGAAATAAGGAAGGCGGAGACTATATGAGTGGTGAAGTCGATGTTATGGTTGCCGACGGTTTTGCGGGTAACGCTTTATTGAAAGGTAGTGAAGGTGCGGTAAATGCTGTTTTAAGCGTGCTTAAAAAGAGTATTAAATCTCATTTTTCAAGCAAGATAGGCTATATGTTTATGAAAAAGACATTCAACGAACTTAAACAACGTATTGATGTGCAAGGTAGGCACGCAGGCTCGCCACTGTTGGGTTGCAAGAAGTTGGTTGTAAAGAATCACGGCTCTTGCAATAGAATAAACATTTGTGCTTCAATTGAGCAAACAATCAAGCTTCACGAAAAACATTTGATAGCTGAAATTGAAAACAGTCTTGTCAAATTAAATTTAGCAGAAGGGGAATAATGAAATTTTTAGGATATAAATTTAAAGATATCGGATTGATTGAAAGGGCTCTTACTCACAGTTCTAAATCTGAAATCAACTATGAAAGATTGGAATTTTTAGGTGATAGCATACTAGACTTCTTAGTTGGCGAATATTTTTACATTCATTGTGATGAAGCGGAAGGGCGATTAACAGTGTTGAGAAGTCAATATGTTTCTGAAAATCATCTTGCTAAAATATTCGATAACTTAAAACTTGCAAAATATGTCAAATTAGGCAAGAGTTATCAAGGAGAAATTTCAAAAGCAATTAAAGGCGACGTCGTAGAAGCCGTTTTAGGAGCAATATATCTTGATGGTGGCTTAAATGAAGCAAAAAACTTTATTAAAAAGTATTTTGACCTTGATAATTATAAAAATATGATTGATGAAAATTACAAATCAAAACTGCAAGAACTTGTTCAAGGCAATTTTAAATGTAAAATGACATATCAAACAGAGCCTTGTGAAAATGGTTTTACATCAACATTTTGTATGGATGAAGATGAAATCGCTTCAGGCGAAGGCAAATCTAAGGCAGAAGCGGAACAAATGGCGGCAAAACTGGCAATTGAAAAATTGTTTTTACTATAAAAATATAAACTCAAGAGGATTATTATGATTTTTAAGAAAATAGAAATGATTGGTTTTAAATCTTTCGCAGACAGGACTATTATTGAATTTGGGGATAATTTTACTGCGATTGTAGGACCAAATGGTTGCGGAAAAAGTAACGTTTCTGATGCTATTAGGTGGGTTTTGGGGGAACAAAGTCCTAAAACACTTCGTGGTGATAGTATGCAGGATTTCATTTTTAACGGAACAGAAAAGAGAAAAAGTTTATCATATTGTGAAGTTACTTTGACTTTTGATAACAGTGAAAGGTTTTTTAACTTTGATTATGATGAACTTGCTATTACGAGAAAACTTTATCGTTCAGGGGAAAGTGAGTATCTTATTAATCGTAATACCTGCAGACTTAAAGATATTACTAATCTTTTATATAACAGCGGGCTTGGCAAAAATGGCTATTCTGTTGTAAGTCAGGGTAAAGTTACCGAACTTGTCGATTCAAAACCTGAAAACAGAAGAGCGATGTTTGAAGATGCAGCAGGGATCTCTAAATATAAAAATGATAAGAAAGAAGCGGAAAATAAACTGGAACGCACAAATGATAATCTCACTAGGGTTCGAGACATTCTGTCTGAAATTGAAAGACAAATGGGGCCACTTAAAAAACAAGCAGAAAACGCAAAGAAATACTTAGAATTTAAGGGAGAACTCAAAGATTTAGAAGTTAATGCCTATATCTATCAATTTGAACACGCAAATGACGAGAAAGAAAAAATAAATATTAAACTTGATGCAATCAACCGTCAACTTACACAAAGAGAGTGTGATTTAGACCAGGCAAATGAAAATTATGATAAAGCAATGTCAGAGCTTTCAAATTTTGATAAACTGCTCTCGTCTCTTAACGAAAAAATTCTTGAGCTTACTATTGGACTTGAAAAGCAAGAAAGTGAAACAAAACTTGCAAGAGAAAGGGTTAATTTTACTTTAAAAGAAAACGATAGATTGAATTTGGAAATTACAAATAGTAATACTGCGTTGCAAATTGCTGAAGAAGAAAGAGAAAAAACAGAAAACAAACTTAAAGATTTAAAAGAAGGGCTTGATGCGCTTGAAGCGTCATTTGATGAACTTTCAAATCATTATCTTTTAATTGCAAACGAACTTGCTTTAAGTGAAGATGAAGCAGGGCAAGGACAACAAAAGGTTATCGAAACTTTAGGCTCTCTTAGTGATATCAAAAGCTCAGTTTCTAGACTTATGGCAGAGAAAGAAATTCTTTCTACCAATCTTGCATCTTTACAAAATGATATTGATACGCTTTCTGTAAAGAAAAATGAAAGCGATAGCAATTACAAGGAAATCGAACAGTCGGTTGAAAATAAGGAAAGCAAACTTAAATTTATTAAGACTCAGATTGAAGACCTTACTAGCAAAAACTATTTAGCGGAAAGGGAAATTAAGGATTTAGAGACTGAAAGGGCAAACACAACAACTCAAATTAAGGTTTTTGAAAACCGCAAGAAACTGCTCACTGACCTGCAAAATGAGTATGATGGATATTCATATGCGGTAAAAAAGCTGCTTAAAGAAAGCAATAGAAACCCACAAATTAAGAAAAATATTATAGGGGTTGTGGCATCTTTAATAAAAGTTCCACAAAAGTTTGAGACTGCAATTGAAGTGGCATTAGGTGGGGCATTACAAAATATAGTTACGCATAATGAAGACGGAGCGAAGGAGTTGATCAACTTCTTAAAACAAAACTCATTTGGTAGGGCAACCTTCCTTCCTGTGTCATCTATGAAAAGAAGGGATATCGATGAATGTTTGGTTGCTGGCAAAACGGGTTGTTATGGAGTTGCAAGCAAACTGGTTGATTACGATAAAACAATTGACAATGTTGTAAGCAATTTGCTTGGCTCAACGGTTATCGCAGAGACAATTGATATTGCTATTGCGCTTGCAAAAGAAACAAGATATGCATTTAGAATTGTAACCCTTGATGGTGAAATTGTTACGCCACAAGGATCTCTTACTGGGGGTAGCAAAAAAGCAGAATCTTCTAATATTATGGGTAGAGAGCGTGAAATCGAAACACTAGGAATGGATATTGCAAAATTAGAAGATAGGGCAGTTGAAATTGAGAAACAAATAAGCGAAGAACAAAAACTCTATGAAGAAAATAAGCACAATTTAACAAGTTTGAATGTTGAAAGTAATGCAATCGAAGTTGAAATTGCTTCTGAAAGAGAAAAATTGAATAGATATTCGGCACTTTTAGTTGAATCAACTGAAAATCTTAAAGTTGCAGAAATGGAAATGACGACTGTTACCAATAAAATCAAGCTTATTGATGAAGAACTTGGACGTTCTGAAAAAATTCAGTCAGCATTGTCAGGCAATAAGGTTGATGCAGATGAACTTATTAAAGAACATAAAGAAAAATTTGAAAAACTTCGTAAAGAAAGAGATGATATTAACAATAATATTTTAGCTGTTAAAGTTGAAATTGCAGAAGCGAAGACAAAAATCAATGCATTGAATGAAGACTTGAATAGAATAAATAATGAAATCGGAAAACAAAACACAAACATCTTCAATGCTCAAGAAATGTTGAATAAGAATCAAGAATTTATTGATTCTTGTGAGCAAATGATTAAAAACAAACTTGCGTCAGCGCCATCTACAGCAAAGAAGCAAGAGCTTGAAGGCTACATTGCAAAACGATCTAAAGCACAGCAAGACAAATTCTCTATACAAGAAAAAATTAAAGAATTTGATGCGGATAAGAGTAATCTTATGACTGAAATTTCTTCTATTAAAGATAAGAAATTTAGAGAAGAAATGAATCTTTCTAAAGTTGATACCGAGCTTGAACAAATGCAAGAACGAATTTATGAAGAATACTCTCTTTCATATACAACTTGTCTTGAATATAGAAAAGCAGATTTTGACATTAATATCGCAATGCCACAAATTGGTAAACTAAAAAAAGATATCAATGCACTTGGATATGTAAATGTCAATGCAATTGAAGATTGCAAGGTGCTTCTAGAAAGATATGATGACCTTAATGGACAAGCACAAGACCTTGAAAGTGCACAAGAAGATTTACTTAAGATTATCAAAGACCTTTCAGGGATTATGATTGAAAAATTTAATAATGAACTGGCGAGAATAAATGAAAGTTTTAAACTTACTTTCAGAGAGTTATTTGGCGGCGGATTTGCAAAGCTTGCTCTTTCTGATGAAAATAATCCACTTGAAAGCGGTGTTGAAATTTATGCTCAACCACCAGGAAAGAAAATCCAAAATATGACACTTCTATCGGGTGGAGAAAAATCACTTACCGCTATGGCTGTAATATTTGCAATTTTAAGAATCAAGCCACTTCCATTCTGTTTATTTGACGAAGTCGAAGCGGCACTTGACGATTCAAACGTAGAAATTGTAGATAAATATTTGAAAAAACTATCAAATGAAACACAATTTATTCTTATTACACACAAAAAACCAACTATGGAATATGCAAATGCACTATTTGGTGTAACAATGGAAGAAAAAGGGGTATCAAAAATCGTATCCGTTCTTCTTTCAGACGCTATTAAACACGCTCAGGAGGCTTAAATGGGATTTTTTAAAAAGATTGGCAACGCACTAAGAAAAACAAGAGAAGCTATCGCAAGAAAGATAGACTCTTTGCTTAGTCACGGAGAAATTAATGATGATTTCTACGATGAACTTACAGATATTCTTATTTCTTGTGATATAGGGGCGCGTCTTAGTATTGAAATTGTAGAAAACCTTAGAGAAAGAGCAAGAAAGGGTAAAATTAGAAGTGCAGATGAAGTTAAAGAAGAATTGAAAACGCTTTTAAAAGAAGATTTTGCCTCTGTTGAGCCTATTGATATTAAATATCCTGCAGTTATAACTATTGTTGGAGTGAATGGTGTTGGGAAAACAACAACTATTGGAAAACTTTCTCAATATTTTAAAAATAATAAAAAAGATGTAACGTTAGTTGCAGGAGATACTTTTCGTGCAGCAGCTTCAAATCAGTTAAATGAATGGGCAAATCGCACAAAAACAAGAATTATTAAGCACGCAGAAGGCGCAGATGCTGCAGCGGTTGTGTTTGACGGAATCACAAGTGCAAAAGCAAAAGGAACAGATGTTTTGTTGGTTGATACCGCCGGCAGACTGCACACAAAAACAAATCTTATGGAAGAACTTAAAAAGATTGATAAGGTTATTACAAGAGAATATCCAGACGCAAATAGATATACGTTTATTGTGCTTGACGCAACAACCGGTCAAAATGCATTGAATCAGATTAATGCATTCAATGATTTTGTTGAAATTGACGGAATTGTCCTTACAAAACTTGACGGCACTGCAAAAGGCGGAGTGATTATTGCTATTCAAAAAGAATATCATTTGCCAGTGGCTTTTGTTGGTGTAGGCGAAGGCGTTGATGATCTTGAAGAGTTTAATTACAACGAATTTGTAGATAATTTATTTTAATTAAAAAACAGCAATTAAATTGCTGTTTTTTTATTTAAAAATTTTTAATTAATATAACATAATCCAACTTTCATCTTTAGCTAGTTCTTCTTTAAGTTTTTCTTGGTTATTTGTTGTTTTTTCAATAAAGATAGTGTAATAAGTGTTAGTTTTATTTTTGCCATTTTTTACTAATCCTTTGTTTAACAAATCGTTTAGCACTTCAAGAACGACTTTTTTAGCATAGTCTAAGTTGATGTTGCTACCGCACTTTGCATAATACTCTTTTAAAAGACTTTGTGTTGAAAAAGGCTCTTTTTGTAATATTATAAGCCGATGTGCAACCTGGTAAAAAATTTTAGGTTGATCTACTGATTTGAGTTTCATAATTAATCTCCTCGATAGTTTTATTATACTTTGTTTTAAATGTTTGTCAAGAAAAAAAATTGGACTAGCAAATTCCGACATTTTACAACATATATAATATCATTGTCTTTTGGGGAGTGGTAGAGTATGGTTTATGAAAGCTTTGCGAAATTTATTGGAAAGATATGTTGTTTTACTTCTTATGTAAGCAGTATTCAGGGATTTCCTAAGCCATTAAGTAAAGAAGAAGAGCTTTTATGGATTGAAAAACTTGCTGATGGAGATGAAAAAGCAAGAGAAGTTTTGATTAATCACAATTTAAGATTAGTTTCTCATATAGTTAAAAAATACTCTAATTCTCTCGAAGCAGACGATCTTATTTCTGTTGGGACGATTGGGCTTATAAAGGCAGTAGATTCGTTTAAAGGGAACAAAGGTGTTTTACTTTCAACTTATGCATCTCGTTGTATTGAAAATGAAATTTTAATGTTGATTAGAGCAAATAAAAAACATAAGGACACATTATCTTTAAATAGTATTTTGTCGCCCAAAAGCGATAGCGATGAAATGGAACTGGCAAACCTTATCCCTGCTGAAAGCGAAGATGAAGTGTTTTTTCAGGTTGAAAGGCAAGTTTTAATGGAAGATATTGAACGAATGATGCAAGAACATTTAACTGTTATGGAGCAAGAAATATTAAAATATCGTTATGGAATTATGGGGTATCCGCAAAAGACACAAAAAGAAGTTGCAGATATATATAATATTTCGCGATCGTATATTTCAAGGATTGAGAGTAAAATTTTAAAAATTCTTCAAAAAAATATATCAAAGAATAACGAAAAATAAGCATAATAAGAGAAAAATGACAAAAATTTTTATATTTTTTTAAAAAATGCGTTAATTTATTTGAATATAAAAAAAAATAATTATATACTATTTACAACAATAAGTTTTTTCTTTTGGGGTGCGATATGGAAAAAATGGAATTTTATAAAGTTGTAAATAAATTAATTTTGCCGTTGTTTACCGGCTCATTTATTGAAGGAGAAGAAGAGTCTACATCGCGTGATAGTGAAGTTGCTTTTGGCAAAAGAAATTCTCTTTTAATTAAGCCATTAAAGACAGATGAATATCGTCTTGTATTAAGAAGGGGACAGCCCTTTCAGCCTTTTGAAGTAAATCTTCTAAAAGCAATTTTAAAAGAACTTTCTTTGATTTCAGAGAAAAGTTATGACGACGATAGTTATATGACGGTTTTGCAGGAAAATGCGATTGAAAAATCTATTTGCGAAGCCATTTGCGAAAATTCTGAAACTACAAACAGTATGTTTGGTATTATCAATGAGCTTGAAAAATGGGCATTTAGGACTTATGAAGGTAACAAAGTAGCAATCGGTATTATTTTAAATACATCTATTGATTTAAGCGAAGGTGAAGAAGTAATTAATTATTATGACGTAATTAATAAAGACTTTTTTGCACTTTTATCTGATGGAGAAAATTCTTACGTAGAATTTGATAAAAAAGGCAATTTAGTTGGTTATGTTCAAATGGACAAGGTGAAAAAGAATCCTTGCATTGCACCATATGAATATGAGAATATTGCAAGATTTTGCAATGACAAAAAAATAGGAATTGTCCTTACGAAGGCTGGTGACTTCCTTATTTTCAAAAATAGAATGTTGTTATTTGCTAAACGTCAAGGTATTTGGAATGTATATTCTCACGAAGAAGTAATTCAGCTTTTGTCTTATAGGGGAAGTTATTCGCTTAAAGATATTCGTCGTTCTATTTATTATACGGCCTTAGATTCATCTTTTTCTTATGATGGTGGTTGCCTTGTTTATTTAAACAAAGATATGGCAGAAAGCGCACTTGTTCACATTAATGCTCATGATATTATGAATGAAAAATACTATGAGATTAAAAAGCAGCAAGAGCTTGAAAAGGCTTCTAAAATAAGTAAAAAAGCATTGGAAGGGGCTGAAAGTATGTTTAATGTGCCATATATAAAATTCCTTCAAGAACAAAATTGCATTAAAGCTCAAAGCATAAGAAAAATTATTAATGATAAACCTTTCCACGAACTTAGTCGTCGTCTCAGGCAAGAACTTGTAAGTATGGACGGGGCAACTATTGTTGATAGTGATGGCACAATAATTGCAGTTGGGGCGATAATTAAAATTGAAGCAGGCAGTGAAGGTGGTGGACGTCTTGCAGCAGCAACAACATTATCAAAATATGGTATTGCAATTAAAATTTCCCAAGATGGAATTATTAAAGCATTTTATCCAGATAACAAGAATAATAAATCAAAACTTCTTTTTAGTGTAGGTTAAAATTTACTTGCCTGTGTTGACAGGCAAGTTTTTTTGTGTTATAATAGAAATAGTTATGCAGACAATCGCATCAATTTTGATGAGGAAAGTCCGAGCATCAAGAGAACTGGGTGCTGGCTAACGGCCAGCGGAGGCGACTTTAGGGATAGTGCAACAGAAATAAACCGCCTAAGAAATTAGGTAAGGATGGAAAGGTGGTGTAAGAGACCACCGCTTGAGGGGAGACCTTCAAGGCTCTGTAAACCCCACCTGATGCAAGGCAAAGGTCAATGTGCTTGTTCTCTCACGACCGATATGCCGCTTGAACTTGTTGGCAACAGCAAGGCTAGATAGATGATTGTCTAATACAGAACTCGGCTTACAGCATAACTAATCGGCATTTAGGGCCGATTTTTTATTGTTTATTTCAAAATTTTATGTCAATAAAAGATATATGAACAAGAAAGAATATATTGAAAAAATCGAGAATTTAATTGTAGATAGGGTAACATATCATTCGCCAAATTTGGCAGGCGAGAATGTTGATTATGCGTTGTTGCAAGCAGTGAAGATTAATATAAAATATCCTATTTTTTTGTATCATAAACCATTAAATAAATTATATTTTAAAGCGTTCAAAAATGCTAAAAAGAAATGTAAATTTAATTTAATTTTAACGGAAAAACCGGAAATAAAAAGCTCAAAATTAAATAAATTAGCCGATATTTTTGTTTTATTAAAAGATGATATGGGAAATTCTTTAAAAGACAACTTAAACTTACTAAATATAAATTATGAAAGTGTGGTCGAGTTTGAGTTAACGAGAAAAGAAGAATATGTTAAAATAAATGACCAAAAATTGCAATTAGATTTTGTTCCATTTTATAATGCAAAAAAACTTATGTTTAATGGGATTATGCTTCAAGTAAGGCAATTTTTTTTAAATGGAAATAATTATTGTTTTGAATTTCTTAATATAAGGGATAATAATAATGAAATAGATTTGGAGTTAAATATCCCTTTGGCAAGGGGGTATTATTCGTTTAAAAAAGCATTTAATAACATTGAAATTTATAATTTAACGAATAAAGATAGGGCGTATTTTAATTTTTTTGCGAAAAACGTGGAAGTGAAATTCTCTTGTATAGATGGATTAGACAATTGCAATTATGCCTGCGTTAATTTAAAAGCAAAAGTTCAGTTGAAGCCTAAGGAAAAAAGAACAACGTTTTTTAATTTGGGTAAGGACAAATTTGCTGCTCTTTCAGTTAAAGATATTTTAAAACTATTTGAAGAATCTCAGCGTCAAGCATTTAACATTTTTGATACAGTTGTTGTCAGTAAAGACCATCATTTTGACAAAGAGTTTAATGTAGAGTTGCCTAAAAAAATATGGCAAAGCTGGCTGTCTTTCTCATTGGATAGCTATGCTGAAGAGAAATGGCTTGCCCTTAAAAATAAAGTGATTTCTGAAGGAGAAAATGGGCTTAGAATAAATGAAAAAGAAATTCCATTAAAGTGCATAAAACTTTATAGAAACAATATGTGGAAAAATATTTTTGTTATGTATGGAGACAGTCAATTTTTGTTTGCAGGCAAGGTAAAATATTATAATTTTTCAATTTTACCAAAAGAAATTTTTGATAAAAACAATGAAATTTACTTGTCTTTTGCTTGGTGATGTAGTATCATAAAAGGGAATGGAAAATAAAGCACGAGTTCCGCTTGCTGAGAAAATGCGTCCTAAGTCGTTTGATGACTTTGTTGGGCAGGGACATATAGTTGGGGAAAATTCACTTTTGTATAGAGCTATCAAATATGGAACACTTGGTAGTTGTATTTTTTATGGACCGCCGGGGACAGGGAAGACGACTCTTGCCAATATTATAGCATCTTCTTTAAAAGCAAATTACGTAAAACTTAATGCAGTAACTAGCGGGGTTACTGATGCAAAAGCAATAATTGAAAGGGCAAAAACAGACAAGGCTTTACTAGGGATAGATACTTTTTTAATTTTAGATGAATGTCATAGATGGAACAAAGCACAATCGGATTGCGTGCTTGAAGCTATTGAAGATGGTTCAATATTTTTCATTGGCACTACAACTGAAAACCCTTATACATCAATGACAAGGGCGATCGTTTCAAGATGTAGAGTGTTTGAATTTAAACCGCTTACCACGCAGGATATTGTTTCTGCGTTGGTGCGTGCGATAAATGATAACGAAAAAGGGTTGGGGAATTTTCCTATTGAATATGAACAGCAAGCTCTTGAATATATTGCTTATGCAAGTGGTGGAGATTTGAGAAACTCCTTAAATTCCTTGGAACTTGCTGTAATGACTTCTCCAATTGAGAAGGATAAGAAAATACATATAGATTTGCAAACAGCACAACAGTCCACAGATAAAAAGGCATTATCTTTAGATGAAAATATGTATTATGATTTCCTGTCCGCTTTTTGTAAGAGTTTACGTGGTAGCGATGTTGAAGGGGCATTGTATTATAGCCAAAGATTAATTAATGCGGGTTGTGATGCTATGGTAATTGCTAGAAGGCTGGTAGCGCACGCATCTGAAGATGTGGGAATGGCAGATTCGAATGCATTGTTGCTTGCGACAAGTGCGATGTATGCAGTTGAAAAAATGGGCGTTCCGGAAGGACTTATTCCGCTCACACACGCAATAATCTATGTTTGTGAAGCTGAAAAATCTAATTCAGTGATACAGGCATTACAACTAGCGAGAGATGATGCATTAAATAATACAGACAATAAAGTGCCAAATCATTTAAAAAATCACCCAAGCACAAATGGTGATGGGCACGGAACATATAAATACCCACATAACTATGGTGGATATGTGAAACAGCAATATATGCCGGATTCATTAAAAGATAGGGTATATTATGTGCCAAGTCAAAATGGGCGAGAAAAAAATATCATAAGAAAAAAATTTAAAGGGGAAAAATAAAAATGTTTGGACATAGAAGCGACGGGAAAAAGGTTAAGGGGCTTGATATTATTGAAAAAGCCAGTCCATTTTTTATGCCACAAAGAATTGATGCAGTAAACTATATTACTGTTAAAATTCCTTGCACATCAATGGATGAATTTATTGCAAGAGAACGAAAGAATGGAAATAGTTATTCATATATGCATATTTTGTTTGCGACTATTATCCGAGTTCTTTATACAAAAAAGAAACTTAATAGATTTATAATGAACGGGGTAATTTATCAACGAAATACAATTAGTATTACAATGGACGTAAAGAAAAAACTCACCGAAGAAGGTGAAGATATGACGCTTAAGTTTTTCTTTACGGGAAGAGAAACGCTTGCACAGATTAAAGAAATTATTGATAGTGAAATTGCAAAGAATATTGCACCTGATGAAGTATCAGATCAAACAACAAAAACAGCAAGTAAATTTTGTAAATTACCAGCATTTTTGTTTAGATGGGCAATGGCATTAGCAAGATGGGCAGATAAACACGGTATGCTGCCAAAAGGACTCATCAAGGCCAGCCCATTTCATACAAGTTGCTTTGTAACTAATTTAAAGTCGATTAAACTTGGTCATATTTATCATCACATTTATAATTTTGGAACCACTACGATGTTCTTCTCTATGGGAAAAGAACAAATGGAACCAGTTGTTGAAAACAACAAAGAATTAAAAGTAGGGAAAATTCTTAATATAGGAATGAGTTTAGATGAACGTGTTGCTGATGGGTTCTATATGGGGAAATGCTTGAAATTGTTTAAAGATTTAATGACTAATCCCGACTCTTTATTAGAAGCTATGCCTGATGATGGGTCTATTCCAAAGAAAATGGTGAAGAAACGAAGCAAAAAAGTTGGGAAAGTCAAGAACATTAAGAAAGAGAAGAAAGAAAAGAAGCCTAAAAAAATCAAGCCGCTTAAAAATAAAGAAAAACACGATAAAAAAATGAAAAAGAAAAAAAATATTGAAATGATAGGAGAGTAAAATGAAAAAATCTATTTATTTTATATTAGCAGTTATTACTATTGCTTATATCGGCGTGCTCTGTTATGCAAATATAGCAGTTGGAGTGCCAGATTGGATTTCTTATATTGAAATTTATGGCGGGCTTGCAATTGCTTTTGCTTATGCAGCAGTAAACTTTTTTGGTAGCCCTTTAAAAACAGTATTCTTTGTGCTTTTAATTTTAGGCGTTGTTATTTTAGTGTTATCTATAGTAATGCCAGAAGTATTTAGAGACTTATTTGGAATTGTGGTATAAAGGGGAAAGATGGACAGATTATTATTAGTTGATGGCAACAGCATCGCAAACAGAGCATTTTATGCTCTGCCTTTTTTAAGTAATCACGAAGGGAAGCCATCTGGTGCGGTTTATGGTTTTGCAAATATTTTAATTAAGCTTATACAAAATGAAAAGCCAAGCCATCTAATTGTTGCATTTGATCACGCAAGAAAAACATTTAGAAATGATTTATATGCAGATTATAAAATGCAAAGAAAGCCTACGCCAAACGAACTTATTGAGCAGTTTCCGTTGATTAAACAAATGCTTGACTCAATGGGAATTATATATATTGAGCAAGAAGGTATTGAAGCTGATGATATTATTGGGACAGTATCTAAAAAGTTTAACGGTGAAAAGTTTATTCTTTCGGGAGATAAGGATTTGCTTCAACTTATTGATAAAGATACGACTGTTTGGCTTACTAAAAAGGGGGTATCAGAAGTAGATAAAGTTGATGAATTGCGTCTTCAAGAAATGATGGGCTTAAAACCTTATCAAATTATAGAATTAAAATCTTTAATGGGGGATACTTCTGATAATATTCCAGGCGTTAAAGGCGTTGGAGAAAAAACAGCACTTGACTTACTTGCTAAATATCAAGAGTTGACAAATATTTATGCCAATATCGATTCGATATCAGGAAAACTTAAAGAGAAGCTTCTTTTAGATAAAGAAATGGCTTTTATATCTAAACAACTTGCAACGATTAATAGAGATTGCAAGGTTGAAGTTGATTTTGATAAAAGCAAGATTAAAATTCCTTTTGGGGAGAAAACATACAGTTTCTTTAAAGATATGGATTTTTCTTCTCTGATTAAAAATACAAGTCTTTACAACTTAGAATTAATTGAAAAAAAATCGGCAAAGGTAGAAACAACCATTTTAACGCAAGATATTTTAAAGGAGATGGCTCAAAAAACAAACGTTAGCTTTAGTTATGAGCTTGCAAATATGAAGTTTTTCTTTGACAACAAAATCTATATGCTTGAAAAGAATTTTTCAATGTTTGAAGAAGAACTTAAGTTTGAAGATGTGTGCGAGCAATTAAAAAATATATTTGAAGATGAATTAATAGTTAAAATTACTCCTTCTGCCAAAAACGATATGCATTTGCTGTCGAAATTAGGTATTGAATTAAATAATTTCTTTGATTTAAATGTGGCAGACTATGTTTTGAATGCAGGGAATAAAAGTGCAAACTACAAAATAGAAGTAAATGAATATCTTGCTAGGAAAGAGTTTTTAGAAAAGGCGATAAGAGAAAATGATTTAACATTTGTTTATCAACACATAGAAAAGCCACTCGTGAAACTTTTGTTTGAAATGGAAAAATGTGGTTTTAAGATAAATGAAAGCCGTTTAGATGAAATCTCGCAAGAATTTTATCAAAAACAAAAGGAATTAGAACGAGAGATATTTGAACAATCGGGTGAAATGTTTAACATTAATTCACCAAAGCAAGTTGCGAGTATATTATTTGATAAACTTGGCATTCAAGCCTACAACAACAAAAAACAATCTACCAGTGCAACCGTTTTAGACGAATTAAGACATATTCCGATAGTTGATAATATTTTGACTTATAGAAAATATTCAAAGTTAATCAACACTTATCTTGAAGTATATAAAAACATTTGCAAGACTACAGGCGATATTATCCATACAACATTTAATCAAACTCTTACAAGCACAGGCAGACTTTCTAGTAGCGAGCCAAATTTGCAAAACATACCAACTAGAGATGATGAAGGTAAGATATTAAGAAAAATCTTTGTGTCCAAATTTGATGGCGGAAAGATTTTATCTGCCGATTACAGTCAAATTGAGCTTAGACTTCTTGCAGATATGTCAGGGGAATCGCAGCTTATAAGCGCATATAATAGGGGTGATGATATTCACTCGCTTACAGCATCTCAAATTTTCAATATTCCATTAGACCAAGTAGATGACAGCACAAGAAGAGATGCAAAGGCGGTAAATTTTGGTATTATTTATGGGATAAGTGATTATGGTTTATCTCAAAATATAAAAAGTTCACGAGCAAAAGCAAAAGATTATATAGACTCTTATTTCGCTAGATACCCTAAGGTAAAGGAGTTTATGGACAATAATATTCAATCTGCTTCGGAAAAAGGGTATGCAATTACTAAGTATGGTAGAATCAGGCGTATTCCTGAATTGTCGTCTGCAAAATATATGACTCGCACATTTGGGCAAAGGGTAGCAATGAATATGCCACTTCAAGGGACAGCTTCAGACATTATAAAGCTTGCGATGTTAAAAGTTGCACAATCGATTAAAGAAAACAATTTAAAAAGTCAATTAATTTTGCAAATCCACGACGAACTTATTATTGATGTTTATCCAGGCGAACTTGAAAAAGTTAAACATCTTTTAATAAGCAATATGGAGAATGTGGTTGCGTTAAATGTTCCATTAAAAGTGTCAATCGGAGAAGGTGAAAACCTTTATGATTGCAAGTAAATTAAAAAGAATTGATAAAAATGTTGACTTAAACTCAAAAAATAGTTTATAATCATAGTGGAGATGTGGTGTAATGCAAAGAAAAATGGGAATTGATTATGGAGACAAACGAATAGGAATAGCCTTGACGGATGCTCTTTGTATTATTTCAAGTCCATATGAAGTATATCAAAATAAAGGGATTGACGATGCAATATCTCACATAGCAAGCTTAGTAAAAGAGTATAATGTTTGTGAAATTGCAATGGGGCTTCCTGTAAATATGGACGGCACCGAAGGAGAACGAGCAATTTTGCATCGAGAAATAGGTGAAAAAATTGCAATTCAAACTGGAGTAAAAGTATTTTATATTGATGAGCGCTTAACCTCGGCAGAAGCAGAAGAAATTTTGATTTCAAGCGGTGTGCGAAGGGAAAAGCGAAAGGAACTTATTGATAAAATATCTGCACAAATTATTTTGCAAACTCACATCGAAAGTAAAAGGGGATTATAATGGGAAAAGAACAAGTTAAACAAGTAGATATTCTTGATGTATTGCTTGATCAAGATAATAAAGAGCCAATTGTGCTTATGGACGAAAAAGGCAAACAACTCGCTTTTGAACAAGTGGCAGTTATTCCTTATGAAGTAAGAAAAGAAAAAAGACTTTATGCGGTTTTAAAACCACTTGATAAGATTGAAGGTATTGGCGAAGACGAAGCAATCGTATTCTTTATTGATGAAGATGACGAAGGAAATTCAGTAATCAAAGTTGAAGAAGATGAAGAAGTTGCTATTGCTGTATTTGATAAGTATTACGATCTTCTTGAAGAAGCTCAAAAAGAAGAAAAAGAAGCAAAGAAAACTACTTCAAAACCAAAGACAACAGGCAAAACTGCAGGGACTAAAAAATCAACAAAATAAGCAAAAATTTAAAAGAGAGTATTGCTCTCTTTTTTTTTGCAAAAAATAAAGATATTTTAAGCTTTTACTTGTTTTTTTAATAAATATCCTCAAATTCATTTGACAAAAAAAAGGGTGGGGTGTATACTAAGGTAATGAAAAATAATTAATGCAATAAAGTGCTTTTTTTGAAGATTATTTTGCGAATAAAGAATAGAGAAATCAGGAGGGAAAATGGAACGATCAGTTTCAAGTAAAAAATTTAAAACTACCGTAGTTTCATTATGCTTAGGCTTTTTAATGGTTGTGGGTGCGGTAATAGGCGTATGGGCAGCAAGCACACAAAACTATAAAGCGGGGTTTAATGTAAGCTATTCAGTAGGTGACAACGTTGCAGCAAAAGTAAGGACAGAATATTACATTCCAAATCAAGATGGTGATAAAGATGGCGTTGAAGACGGTGCACAAACAGTCACTACAAATGAAGCTGGCGATACAGTAACTGGCGAAGATGGATATGTAACATTTAATGCAGGAGATAGTAATGAAACTGGTGCAGAAGTGTATATTGGTAATTTCAACCTTACACCACAAACTCCTTCAATAATATTCTACTTCACAGTATACAATATGCTTGAAGAAGGATACTTACAAGTAGTTGTAGATGAAGATTACACAACAAAAGAAAACGTTTCAGTTAAAACAACATATGTAAATCCAGAATCATTTGCACTTTCATCATCAGCATCAACAATTGCAGGTGCATCTTGGGGAAGCTCAAACAAACACACAAATGCAGAAGCGGTCGGTTACAAAGTTATCCGAGTTGAATTATCAGTTGATAATATAAATAAAGCAGCCTTAATTGCAGGAGATGTTTCATTAGGTTTGTATTATTCTTCTAATGAAGAAAGTGCTTCGATGATAAGCAAAGCTAAATTTAAATCTGCAGCTACTGCTTATTACGAAACAAATTATGCAGAAATGAAATTTGATTATGCGCAGCGTGACATAACTTATCCAAGAACTGGCACAGACGTGTCCGAAGCAGGTGATGGAAGTATTTGGTTTGCAAATGGCAGTGTTTATTCATATGATACAATCATCTTTCCTGAAGATTGCTCAAATATGTTTTTTATAACAGTGCCAATGACAGAAGAAATGCGTGAATCATATGGCTGGTATGGAGATAATTATATTCCACTGGGAAGAATTAATTTTAAAAATTGCGATACTTCTAATGTAACAAATATGTCATCTATGTTTGCGGGATATGATGACTATACAGATCTTTATGCTATCAATGGACTAGAGAATTTTGATACTTCAAACGTGACAAATATGTCATATATGTTTGCAAATTGCGAATATCTTAGCGAATTTGATGTTTCAAACTTTGACACGTCAAAAGTAACAAATATGTCAGGGATGTTTTATAATGATTTTAAAGATAAACAATCTTTTGATTTATCCAACTGGGATACATCTAGCGTGACAGATATGTCAGAGATGTTTGCATGTTCTAATGTTTTGGAAATTTTAGACCTATCTGGTTGGGACACATCAAGTGTAACAGATATGTCAAGCATGTTTAATGTATCCTGGTTAGGGGGAAATTTGAGAACTATTTTTGTAGGAAAAGGTTGGTCAATTGAAAAAGTTACATTGTCTAGTGGCATGTTTGAAGGGTGTGAAAATTTGGTCGGTGCTGTTGCCTATGATTCAAGCAAAACAGATCACACAATGGCAAACTGGGAAACAGGATATTTAACATATAAAGCATAATAAATAAAAAACTCACTCGTTTCTGAGTGAGTTTTTTGTCGAATTATAGAATAAAATTTTTAATGCAGTCCATACTAACTATGCAAGGCAGTAGCCTTGAAAAAGGGGGTAAAACTATGTTTGGAAAGAATTCAAAAATGTCTAAGAATGTTCAAAAATCAAGAACACCTAGACAAGCATCTAATGTAGAAGCTGGAAGTGAAATGAAAAACTGTGGTAAAAATTGCAGTTCATCTACTTCAAATAAATCGTCAAGCAAGACATCAAACAAAACGTCAAGCAAATCTTCTACAAATGCAAAAAATTGCAAATAGTTTGCCTAAAAAAAGCACAGGTGTTGACCTGTGTTTTTTTTATTCTTCTGGGGTTGCTGGTGTAGTTATTAATGATTGTAAATCGGTAGAAAACTTTTTGATTGACATTGAGAAATTTGCTTTTGGTGGTGTGATTTCAGCAGATTGAGCATCAAATTCAATGCTTATATCTGAAGTATCTTTAAAATTAGATTTTGAAATGGTATTTGTAGTAAGGGTATAAGTATGAGTTGCTACTTCATCAACTTTATGAGTAAGCAGTATTTTAAATTTATATTCATAATTATTTCCAAGACCGCCGAAATAAATGATGTTTGTTTTTAAGTTATCTCCAAACTTATATTCATAAGTGAGATAGTTGTCGCTTCCTGCACTTAAAATTGCATAGTATAGTGTAATTTCATAGGATTCGTTTGCGATAGGGGTTTCTGATATTGCAAAATAGAAGCTTTCAGGATTAATATATGCATACATCATAGAAGAGTCTTGTTCGTCAAAAACTGCAGTATAATTGCCTTGAGTGCTTTCGCTTGCTTCTATTGACAATGAAAGGTCTCTTTCTTTGCTGTCAAGTGGGTGAGATGCGATTTTTACGAGATATTCATTGTCTTTTACCCAAGCAAGCAAAGGATTATTTATCGAATAATTTTCTCTTGCAGTGAGTGTGACCGTTGAACCTTCAACTACTTTTTCTTGGCTAAAACCTGAAACGCTACCAAGTGCAGATGAACTTGATATTGCAGTAATTTTATAATAATCGTTACTTTGGCAGGCACACAAAGCAAGCGGACACATACAAAGTAAAGATAAACTGATTTTTAGTGATTTTTTCATTTTTCTTTCCTTTTATATTTTTATTATCTTCATTTTTTCACGATTTGTCAAATTATTTGCTTTAAATTTTAATTTCTTAGTGTATTTTTTCTTACTCTGCATAGAATATTCTGTGTAAAGGGGTGAATATGTGGGAATTTTCTCTTAATTTTAAAAGTGAAAATTTTGAAGTGGCAAAATTTGTTTATAATACTTTAAAACAAAATGAAATTTGGTTGTATGTTACTTCTTATGAAGCGAATGGAAATATTAGTATTGTGATGGCAATGGAAGATAAATATATAGATAGCGGCAAATCGATGCTCGCCGGATTAATAACAGAAATAATTTGCACAAAATTTAAATCTGACTATTTAAATAGGTATTTGTTTTTGCCAATCCTGGATAAAGTAGGTGCACTAGCGTTTAAGAGAGCGCTATTAAATTTTGACAGAGAAACAGATAAATATTTGGTCAAAAGGGCATTAGTCTTTTCAGGATCTCTTTATGTAGAATCCTTTTATTCCTTTAGACTTCAATCTTTGCAACAAAAGTGGGAAGAACTCGTCCATTTAGCAAATGAAAACCGAGAATATTTATTGTCAAGAGATAGTTTTATTGATTTGCTCAAATTTTTAGTTGACAACTTGGATATTTGCGAAAATGAAATTGGAATTATTAAAGAGGGTGAAGGTTATCGCATTATAAACTGCGAAAATTCATTTTATACAAATAAATGGCTAACTGAAGAATCGGTTGTATCTTCTGTAATTGACCTTTCTCCGCAAAAAATCAATCTTTATTTTCAAGATTCCAGTTATGCAATAAATCTTTTGCAACGTATTTTTGATGAAAGAATCATAGTTAACAGTGAAAAATGCAAAATAAAGTCATTTAAACTTAGTTAAAATGCTTGACAAGAGAAAGGCTTAGTGTTATCATTAGTGCATAACTTGGAGTAGAAGACAAGTAGAACCATTTGATGTGCACAGAGAAAGGTTGGCTGGTGAAAAACCTTGACTAAAATGAATTCGAAACCACTTTTACGATGATAAGTCTTTAAAGAGAGGCTTGTTTTATGCAGGCAATTAAGGTGGAACCGCGGTTTTAAATCGTCCTTAAATTATAGGGGCGATTTTTTGTTTGCCCATTTAGGAGGAAATATGGAAATTAAGAAAGAAGATTGCGAACTTGAAAAATCAAGACATTCAATGGCTCACATTTTGGCGAAGGCTATTATGAGTTTATACCCAGATACAAAACTGACTATTGGTCCTGCAATTGATGATGGGTTTTATTATGATGTTGACCTTGCTCATTCTATTTCGCCGGAAGAGTATTCAGTTATTGAAAAGAAAATGAAAGAAATTTTAAACAAGGGAGAAAACTTTGAAAGAAAGGTGGTTTCAAAAGAAGAAGCTCTCAAACTTTTTGCCGATAACCCTTTTAAAACAGAAATTATCAATGAACTTCCTGAAGGAGAAGAAGTTTCACTGTATTATACAGGAGATGATTTTTTTGATCTTTGCAGGGGTCCACACGTTGAAAGTGCGAGACAACTCCAAAATATGGGATATAAAATTCACAGTGTGAATGGTGCGTATTGGCGTGGAAGTGAAAACAATAAGATGCTTCAAAGAATTTATTGTTATTGTTTTAAAACAAAGAAAGACCTTACTGATTATGTGACAATGCTTGAAGAAGCAAGAAAGAGAGATCACAACAAACTTGGCAGAGAACTTGAAATATTTACTACAGTAGATTATATTGGGCAAGGTCTTCCTATTTTGCTTCCTAGGGGAACTCAAATTATTCAAACTCTTCAAAGATTTGTAGAAGACGAAGAAGCCAAAAGGGGCTGGATGAGAACAAAAACTCCATTAATGGCAAAGAGTGATCTCTATAAGATTTCAGGGCACTGGGATCATTATAAAGATGGAATGTTTGTTTTAGGCGATGAAAATAAGGATAAAGAAGTATTTGCACTTCGTCCTATGACTTGTCCATTTCAATATCAAGCATATTTAAATAAAGCTCGTTCTTACAAAGATCTTCCACTTCGTTATGGTGAAACTTCAACTTTATTTAGAAATGAAGCGAGCGGAGAAATGCACGGACTTATTAGAGTCAGACAATTTACTATTAGTGAAGGACATTTAATGTGCACTCCAGAACAACTTGCAGATGAATTTAAAAATTGTTTAGAGCTTGCTACATTTATGCTTAAAACTCTTGGGCTTTATGAAGATGCATCTTTCAGATTCTCTCAATGGGACGAAAATGACAGAGAAAAATATATCGGAACAAAGGAACAATGGGACGAAGCACAAGGCTCAATGGAAAAAATCTTGAATGATTTGAATGTCCCATATTACGTAGGTATTGGAGAAGCTGCATTCTATGGTCCAAAACTTGACATTCAAATTAAGAATGTTTTTGGAAAGGAAGATACGTTAATTACTATTCAAATTGACCAGATGCTTGCTGAAAAATTTGGTATGGAATATACAGATAAAGATGGAGTTAAGAAAAATCCTTATATTATTCATAGAACAAGTATTGGTTGCTATGAAAGAACGCTTGCTTACTTAATCGAAAAATATGCAGGGGCTTTCCCATTATGGCTTGCTCCAGAACAAATCAGGGTGCTTTCTCTTACTGAAAGAAACAATGATTATGCTCATTCAATTAAAGAAAAGCTTGCAGATTTAGGTTTCCGAGTTGAAGAAGATCTTAGAAACGAAAAAATAGGTTATAAGATTAGAGAAGCGATGAGTATGAAACTCCCTTACCTTATTATTGTGGGCGATGAAGAACAATCAAATAATACTATTTCAATTAGGGGACGCGGGTTTGAAAATAAAACTGGTCTTAATTTGTCAGATTTTATCGAACGTCTTGAAAACGAAGTGAAAACAAAGAAAATATAATTACTTTTGCTTTGAAATAAAAAAGTATTATGTTAAAATTATTCTCAAGGAGGTAGAAAAATGGATACTACATCGATTGTGTTGTTAGTGCTTATTGTTGTGCTTGTAGTGGCATATCCAATTTTAGTTTCATCTAAAAATAAAAAAGAAAGACAAAGATTTCAGGAAATGACAAATTCTCTTAAAAGGGGAGATAAAGTTCTTACAGCAAGTGGAGTTTATGGCACAATTGTTGATCTTCATAAGGAAGATGACAAAACAATTGTAACAATTGAAACGGGTATGGGCAAAAACAAAGGATACATTTCGGTTGATGCCTATGCTATTTATACAATATTACCAGATGAAAATGAACAAAAGGCAGATGAAGATAAAAAAGAAGAATCTTCTCAGCCAGCACAAGAAACAATTGAAAACCAAAAAGAAGAAGAGACCTAATCTCTTCTTTTTTGGTTCTTTTTAAGTCAATAGTTGCATAACTTTTAATTAAGAAAATGTATATTTAATTTAAAAGGAGTCAATTATGAAAGTAAAAGAAGGGATTGAAAGAAAAGGAGATAAAAAAAGTTCGCTTTTCAAAATCACAATGAAGGGCAGTGTGATTGCGCTTGCAATATCGCTTCTTCTAGTTCTTGTTTTTGCCTTTCTTTTAAAATTTACTAATCTTCCCGACAGTGTAATTTCGCCAATTAACCAAGTTATAAAGGGAATTAGTGTGTTTATAGGTGTTTTTATTGGACTAAAGAAAACTAAAGAATTAGGGCTTGTAAGTGGTCTTTTTATAGGCATTTTATATACTTTGTCAGCTTTTTGTGTTTTTTCGTTGTTAGCCGGAAGTTTTTGTTTCGATGTTACTCTTCTGATTGACCTTGTTTTTGGCGGAATTATAGGCTCAGTTTGCGGAATAATTTGTGTAAACTTAAAAAAAAGTAACAATTAAAAGAAAAAATGATTGACAAATGCACCCTTTATTCTTTATAATAGGAGAGTAATGTTTTGACTTTGAATTGTTTTCAAAGAATTATCAGGAATAAAGGATACTTAAATGTTAAAGAAACACTCGAAAATCAAATTTTTTATTTTATCAATTATTGCAATCTTGGGCGTGCTTTTATGTGTATGCTCTTTTTCACTTCCATCATCACAAAATACTTTCAATGGATTTTTAGGTTCAATAAACAAGGGAATTGAGCTTGAAGGTGGACTAGAAGTTGTTTATACTTGTTCTTTAAAAGAAGGGACATCTTTATCTTTAGAAGAAAGTGTTGATGATGCTGTTATAAAAATCGAAAAGTTTTACAATAAAATTGGCTACAAAGAATTAGCTGTTCAAAAACTTGGCGAAAATAAAATTCAAATTTTATTATCAAGTGAAGCAAGGGTAGCTGATAAGATTTATAGCTATCTTCAAACTTCAAAAGAAGTATATTTTACTCTTACTGAGTCTGCTGATGCCAATAAATATGTTTTTGCAAACGATATTGCATCAACTTTTATTAATTATGACCAAGAAAGTTCAGCCTATGGTGTGAATTTGTATTTCACGCAAAAAGGAAAAACTCACATTGAAGAACTTAAGTCTTACGCAAATGATCATAATTTAAAAAGTGCATATATTTATTGGGGGACAGAACTTTTAACTTCTGTAGAAATTGATGATGTAGCAGACGGTATGTTTATCACAAACAACACTCTTACCTATGATTCAGACGCACAAGAAGCTTCTTTCAATATTCTTGCTGGAAGTTTTGGTGTAAACTTAAGCGAAGTAAAGGTTAGTCCTTTCTCTCCAACACTTGGGGTTAATGCAGGACTTTGCATTGCAATTGTTTTGATTTTAGTAATTGTTGCGACTATAGCATTAATTTGTGTTCGTTATGCTCACCTTGGCCTTTTGGGAAGCTTGTCAATGGTATTCTATCTTGTTTTATTCACTTTCTTAATGCAAGCAATTCCTTTTGTTGTGATGAATTTGGCGGGTGTTGTTGCAAGCGTTGTTGCTTACTTTATCGCACTTGGGGCAAATTGCTATATCTTTGAAAAAATTAGAGAAGAATATGCACTTGGGAAGAAGATTCATATTTCTTGCAAAAGTGCTTTCAAAAGGGCATTGTGGCCAATATTAGATAGCCACATTGCACTTGCACTTGCATCAATTTGCATTTGGATTTTTGCGCCAGCAAGCGTAAAACTAGTTGGGGTTATCCTTTTAGTTGGTGCTATTCTGTCTGTATTTGCATCTTTGGCACTAACTCGTTATTTCATTCACATATACCTTCCACTTAACAGCACAAAAGCAAATAAATTGCATTTGTATAGGGAAAAGGGTGTTAAAGAAATTAAAGAAGAAGTAGAAATAATATCACCAGAAGATGCTATCTCTCAAAATAGGGAGGTTGAAAATGACTAATAAATTAAAAACTTTAGAAAATAAAATAAATAACTCAAAATGTCAAGTTACTAAAAATGTTTTATACTATATAATTGCTCCGGCAATTTTGCTTCTTATTGGAATTATTTTGCTTTGCACTGTTGGTTTTAATGGAAGCACACAGCTTGTTGGTGGAAGCACTTTTAATATTTACGTTAACAATGAAGGCAAGATTACCGATGAAGATGCTGTTCAGTATGATTTAGACAAAGATTTTGGTAAAATTTGTGGTTTAATATCTGCAACACTTGCAGATGGGAATATTCGTATTGAAGGATTCCAAAAATCTCAAATGGATATTGAAGGACTTGTTGCTGGTGGCGATGCTGTAAAAGTTACTTTCTTCAATGTAAGCAATGATAAAGATGAAATTGAAAATAAAAACAACCTTTTAAGAGATAGACTTATTTCTGAATTTGGTTATGCGTCATCTCCTGAAGCTGTGAGCGAAATTGAATATTTTGAAGGAAGTTTGACAATGGCTTGGGCACTTAACTTAGTTGCCTGCATAATCTTTGCTGCTACATTAGCTCTTATCTATATGGCCCTCAGAACTCGCAATGGGGCTTGGCTATTAGGTCTTCTAAATGTAGTGATTGACTTGGCTTGTGTAGGGGCTTTGCTTCTCATATGCAGAGTTCCTGTAAGTAGTGCAATTTGCGCCACAATGGTATTCACTGGTTTAATCTCAATGTTTAATGTTTATGCTTTCTATGCAAAAAGCGAAACGAGTGTTGTCAATGGAAAATACAACAACTTAAAAGCTAGCGAAATGGCAGACGAAACAGCCAAAATAATGGCTTTCAAGAAAATTGTTCTTTATGTGATTGCATTAGTGGTGGTATTAATCACTACTATTATGCCGGTTGCAGGACTTAGAGAAGTTGGTATAGGTTGTTTGCTTTCATTAATTGCATCATTCTATACATCAAACTTTATTTTGCCTGCAATTTGGACATTATCTTATAAACCAAGCAAAAAGAAAAACAACAAATCAAAAGAAGCGAACAACTAATCGCTTCTTTTTTATCTATTTTTTTTCTTTTTAAGTAAAAATACTTGACAAAATTATATATATATGATAATATTCTCTTGTCATTGGACAAATATGCACTTATAGTATATTCATTTGCAGTTGCCTAAAACTGATCATAAAACAAACGATATTATTTATGATTTAAAAAGAAAAATTCTGAGGTCGCAATTTGGAGATAGAAAACTATAGGGAAGGACAAAAACAAAAGGAGGAAAAAAGTATGTCAGTTATTTCAATGAAACAACTTCTTGAAGCAGGCGTTCACTTTGGTCACCAAACTAGAAAGTGGAATCCTAAAATGAAGAAATATATCTTTACTGCTCGTAACGATATTCATATCATTAACTTAGAACAAACATCTGAACAAGTTGATAAAGCTTATGCTTTCATCAGAGATGTTGTTGCTTCAGGAAAGAAAGTTCTTTTTGTAGGAACTAAGAAACAGGCTCAAGATGCCGTAAAGGAAGAAGCTGAGAGAAGTGGAATGTATTACATCAACTCTCGTTGGCTTGGAGGTTGCCTTACAAACTTCAAAACTATTAAGTCAAGAATTGAAAGACTTAATAAGCTCAACCAAATGGAAAAGGTAGGAGAATTCGACCTTTTACCAAAGAAGGAAGTTACTATTCTTAAAACTGAAAGGGAAAAACTTGAAAAGAACCTTGGCGGAATTAAAGAAATGAGAGAACTCCCAGGAGTAGTAGTAGTTGTTGACCCTAATTGTGAACACATCTGCGTAAACGAATGTAAAGTTCTTGGTATTCCAATGGTTGGTCTTGTTGATACTAATGGCAATCCAGACGGAATTCAATACGTTATTCCAGGAAACGACGATGCAATCAGATCTGTTAAACTTGTTATCGCTGCTCTCGCTGATGCTGTAATCGAAGCTAGAGAAGGCGTTTCAATGCAAAAAGCTGAAAGTGATGATGAAGATATTGACCTTGAAAAAGCATTAGCAGAAACAAAGCCAAATCTTGAAATCGCAGAAGCTGGCGAAGAAAAAGCTAAGAAAACAAGAAAAAAACCTGCTACAAAGAAAAAAGTAGAAGCTAAACAAGAAGTAAAAATTGAAGAACAAGAAACAAAATCAGAAAATGAAGGAGAATAATTATGAATTTTACCGCTAAAGATGTTGCTGATCTTAGAGCAAAAACAAATGCAGGAATGATGGACTGCAAAAAAGCACTTTCAGAATGTGATGGAGATTTTGAAAAAGCTATGGTATGGCTTAGAGAAAAGGGAATCGCAGCTGCTGCTAAAAAACAATCTAGAATTGCTTCAGAAGGAATTGTTACATCTTATATCCATATGGGTGGAAAAATTGGCGTTCTCGTAGAAATCAATTGTGAAACAGACTTTGTTGCAAAAACAGACGAATTCCTTGAAATTGGACACGATGTTGCTCTTCAAATTGCAGCCGCAGCTCCAAAATATGTTCGAATCGAAGATGTTCCAGCAAGCGAAGTTGAAGCAGAAAAAGAAATTCTCAAAAACCAAGCTCTCAACGAAGGCAAACCTGCTCAAATCGTTGACAAAATGGTTGAAGGAAGAGTTAAGAAGTTCTATCAAGACGTTTGTCTTCTTGAACAAGCATTTGTAAAAGACCCAGCAATGACAATTCAACAATATATCAATGAAAAAACACTTAAAATCGGAGAAAAAATCTCTATTAGAAGATTTGTTCGATTTGAAATGGGTGAAGGTCTTGAAAAGAGAAATGAAAATCTTGCTGAAGAAGTTGAAAAACAAATGAGAGGAAACAAATAAAAAAAAGAGTTATCGAAAGATAACTCTTTTTTTGTTGATTTTTTACCATATTTCTTTAGTTTTAAGTTTAAATCATTTGCAAAAATTCTTTATTTATTGTAGAATAGATACAAGGAGATTATTATGAACGAAATGGTAGAAGAAATTTTAAGTTCTTGTAAAAATGATTGTAAAAAAGCGGTTGACCACCAAATTCAAGAACATCTTGTAGTGAGAGCAGGTAGGGCAAATCCACATATTTTAGATAAAGTAACAATAGATTATTATGGGGTGCCTACTCCTATTAAAAATATGGCTAGTATCAGCGTGCCTGAAGCACGTATTCTTGCTATTAATGTTTGGGATCAAAGCCAGCATAAAAACGTGGTAAAAGCTATTACTGAAGCGAATTTAGGTGTAAATCCAAATGAAGACGGAAAAACTATTAGACTTATTTTTCCAGCACTCACAGAAGAACGCCGTAAGGAAATTGTAAAACAAATCAAGAAAATTGCAGAAGACACAAAAGTTGCAATTAGAAATGCAAGACGTGATGCTATGGATATGATTAAAGATCTTCAAAAAGATGGGGAAATCTCAGAAGATGAACAAAAACGGTATGAAGATGAAATCCAAAAAATGATTAATAATTATATTGGCGAAGTAGATGCAAACTTTGATGCAAAAGAAAAAGAGATTATGGAGATATAATCTTTGAGAAATTAAAAGGATTATATATGAAATTAAAAAAATCTTGTATTCCCACACATATCGCAATCATTATGGACGGAAACGGTAGATGGGCGAAAAAACGCGGTTTGGTAAGACATTTAGGCCATAAAGCAGGAGTTGATGCTGTCAAACGAACAATTAACTCTTGTATGAAATTGGGAATTAAATTTTGCACTTTTTTTGCATTTTCAACGGAAAATTGGAAAAGATGTAAAGATGAAGTTGATGGCATATTTGATCTTGTGCGCACACATTTAAATGACAGTATTGAAAAAATGATAGAGCATAAGATTAAAATCAATACTATTGGCAATTTGCAACCCTTTCCACAGGATTTAAAAGAAGCAATTGAACAGGCAAAAGAAAAAACGAAATCTTTTGATAGATTGACTGTAACATTTGCATTGAATTATGGCGGAAGAGATGATTTGGCAAGGGCGTTTAGTAAACTTGCAAGTCAAGGAAAAACAGAAATATCTCCACAAGATATTTCTTGTAATTTAGATACTTTTATGTTGCCTGATCCAGATTTGGTAGTAAGAACTAGCGGAGAAATGCGACTTTCCAACTTTATGCTGTTTCAAATGGCATATAGCGAACTATATTTCCCAAAAACTTATTGGCCGGATTTTAACGAAAAACATTTAATTAAAGCTATTTTATCATATCAAAAACGAGAGAGAAGATTTGGAGGAATAAAGTGAAAAAAAGGTTATACTCAGGAATAATATTTGTTGCTATTTTAGCATTAGCCTTTGTTTTAAAAGCGACCGTAAGCAATTATTTTTTTGATGCTTTTATACTATTTGTTGCTTGTATGGCGGGATTGGAATTTTCAAAAATACTTACTAAAATGGGCAAGTTTAATAATAAAATTTTAGCAGTTGTCCAGCCAGCCGTTTTAATAGGTGTGATGCTTATTTGCATTGCTTTTCACAAGCAAATTAGTTTGATTTATACTATTCTAATTGCAATTTCAACAATTTTCGTGTTTACACTTGTTGCTTTTGTTTGGACGTTAATTACGCGAACAAAAACAAATAGGGAAATGGAAACTAGAAAAATTTCAGCAAAACCAGTGCAATTTTCATTTGTAAAAGCAATAAATTCGATGTTGACTTTCATTTATCCATCATTTTTAGTAATATTTTTAACTTTTATTAATCATTTTGGAGATTTTACAGCGACTTTTACTTGTTTGACTGATTGTGGCGGAATTATTTCAGTGATTGTATTGTTACTTGCATTTTTAATTCCTATTGTAACGGATACTTTTGCTTATCTTGTTGGTGGGCTTATTGGTGGTAAAAAATTGGCACCATCTATTAGTCCAAAGAAAACAATTTCTGGTGCAATAGGTGGAACTGTGTTCTGTGTCCTTTTATCAATTGTATTAATTTTAATATTCAATTCAATCCCTAGCACTTCACAAGCGTTAGCCCAAGCGGGTATTTCTGTTTGGAAAGTGGCAATAATTTCATTGATTGGTTCTTGTTTAGGACAAGCCGGTGATTTATTTGAAAGCTTTTTAAAACGCAAAGCTGGTGTAAAAGATTCTGGTAATATAATGCCAGGACACGGCGGTGTGTTAGATAGATTTGATTCACATTTCTTTGTTGCTCCATTTGTATTTCTTGCATTTAGTTTATTATTTATTTTAATTTAGTTAGTGAGGTAAAATGGCTACAGTTTTGTATATTCTTCTTGCTTTAGGTGTTTTGCTTTTGATGATTTTGATTCACGAATTTGGGCATTACGTAGTAGGAAGAATGTTGAATTTTAAAATAACAGAATTTTCGGTTGGTTTTGGGAAGGTTCTGTTTTCTAAACGAAATAAGCGTGGCGAGATTATTTCGTTGCGTCTTATTCCTTTGGGGGGATTTTGTGCTTTTGAAGGGGAAGATGAAAATAATCCAAATAATCCAGATTCTTTTAATAATCAAGCTCCTTGGAAACGAGTTTTGGTATTTTTAGCGGGTGTAACTTTTAATTTCGCTGCAGCGGTAATATTCTCAGCGATATTACTTTGCACTGTGGGGTATGATATCCCACAAGCAAAAAAAGACATTCAATTTAATTCTACAGAAATAACAGACTATATTGACGGTTCTTATTATACGACATTGACCGATTCTGAACAAATGCTTCAAGAAGGTGATGTAATACTATCAATTGATGGCAAAACTATTGATTTTGCCTTTGGCACGACTTACCCTGAAGAACAAGAAAAAGCATTTGCTGCGATGAAACTTCATTTTGCACAGGCTGTTGGTGATAAGACGGGGGAAGAAGCTAAACTTGCGGAAAAAACTGCTTTTGAAAACTATTTTGATTATACGATGGCCGTTGTTCGTAGAGATGGTAAGGAAGTAGAAGTAAAATTAGCATTTTATCGAATAGAAAAATATGATACTGTTGATGGTGAAAAAATTGCATTAACAAATGAAAACGGTGATGTATTAACTGATGGTGATGGAAATACAATATATCAAACAAGTTATTATTATGGCTGGAATAGTGTTGAAACAGCTGCTTATGTTCATAGTTTTACAGAAGCAGTAGAAAGAGCTGTTCCCTTTACTTTTGGGCTTTCTTGGGTTGTTTTAGAAAGTTTATGGCAAATGGTTACATTTCAATTAGACATTGGGTCTATTGGCGGTCCTATTACAACTATTTCAACGATTGCAACATATGCTCAAACAAACATCTTAAATCTTCTTATTCTGATTCCATTAATTTCAGCAAATTTGGCAGTATTTAATTTACTTCCTATTCCTGCCTTAGACGGCTCTCATATCATATTTACACTTATCGAGTGGATAAGGAAGAAACCGATTAAACGAGAAACAGAAAATATGATTCATACAATCGGGTTGTTCATATTATTTGGTGCAGTAATTTTAATTGACATTTTGCATTTTCTGTTATAAAATATAACGTATGATAGATGTATTGCAAAAACTTAATCAAAAATTTAATAATAAATTTAACTATTTAAAACTCTTGAATGTTGTGTATGATAAAGATTCTTTACTATGCACGATAACTTTATTGTATCCTTATCAAATGGAAGAAATTTCATTTGAAGATAAGGATGATATTATAAAGTTTTTTCAAGAGTTTTTGTCTTTAAATGCACAAGTAAAAGTTAAGTTTAAGAAAAGTTTCCTTGACGAGTGTTTGATTTTAGAAGAAGTTGTTGAATTTTTCAAAAACAACAAAAAGGGGATTTATCCTTATATTAGTTCTGAAAATTTATCTTCAACTCACCAAGGGCAAGATGTTGAAATCAATATCTCTTTAAATCAAGACATTCTTTCGCTTATAGATGATTTGGATTTGGAAAGCCAAATAAAAAAACATATTGAAAAATTGTTCATTGCGAATGTTCAAGTAAATTTAATTGAAAATGAAGACACTTTACCTGATGAAATTGATGCAGAAGATATACTGTCAACAGCAAGTGCAAATAGAGTCCGTCGATATGATGTAAAAATTGAAAAGAAGGTTATTGGTGGAGACATTGCACCAAAACCTGAATATATAAGTGATATTAAAAAGCCAAAACCTTCTGTAATATTATCAGGATTTATTTCTAACAAAAACCAAAAGAAATATATTCAGAAAAAAGGGAAAAATGCAGGTAAAGAAAAGACGCTTTACACCTTTACTTTACGAGATAAGGAAGGGGCTATAGATTGTGTCTATTTCTGCGGAAAAACACACGAAAAAGATATGGAAGCGCTTGATGACCTATTTATGATTATTTGTGTAGGCAATGTTCAAGTGGGCTTTAACGGAAAACTTACATATTATATTAAAAAAATTTCACTTGCAAGTCCATATGAAGAAATTGTTGATGTTCACGAAACAGTTAATTCGGATTTCAAACATAAGAAGGTGGTTTTCCCAGACCGTATGCCTTATGAAAAGCAGAGCAATTTGTTTGAAGAAAGCAACAAATATAATGATTATATAATGAAAAACAAATTTGTAGTTTTTGATATTGAAACTACCGGGTTAGACCCTGAATACTGTGAAATTACCGAACTTGGAGCAGTAAAAATTGAAAATGGCGAAATTACCGAAAGATTTCAAAGTTTTGCCAAGCCTTCTCATCCAATTCCCGAAGAGGTTGTCAAAGTTACAAATATTACCGATGAAATGGTGGCTCACGCTCCTAGTGCGGAAGACGTAGTATATGATTTTTGGGAGTGGAGTAGAGATTGCATTTTGAGTGGGCATAATGTTGTTGGCTTTGATATTAAGTTTATTCGCAAAGTTGCCGAAAAAATAGGTGTGCGATTTGATAATGAGATGATGGATACTTTGATTGTTGCAAGGCAATCGGGTTTACGCCTAGGAAATTATAAATTAGGCACTATTGTTAAAGCGTTGGGGCTTACGCTAGAAGGTGCCCATAGGGCATATAATGATGCTTATGCAACCGCTAGGGTGCTAATGGAGCTAAATAAATCGAAAAAATAACAACTTTTTTTATTTTAATACTTGCAATTTAGAACAATTAGTGGTATAATACCATTGACTAGAGAGTTGGGGAGCGTGCAAATCTTGCATCGCTCCCTAATTCGTAAATAGGGAGGTAAAAAAATTGGCAGGTAAAGTCAAAGCAATTTGCGAAGAAAAAATAGTTCCACTTATTGAAGAAGTTGGGTATGAAGTAGTCGAAGTTGAATATGTAAAAAAATCTGATGGAATGAATCTAACATTCTACATTGATAGCGAAAACGGAGTGCAAATTGAAGATTGTGAAAAAGTTTCAAGGCTTGTTGACGAAGTAATAGATGAAATCAATCCAACAGATGATCAACCATACATTTTAAGTGTTAGTTCGCCAGGAATAGATAGACCATTGAAAACGGAAAGAGATTTCAGACGAAACTTAAATAAAGAAATTAAAGTTACGTTATTTGCAAAAGTTGATGGCAAAAAAGAATTTGTCGGCGAATTAACTGCTTTTGATGATCAACAATTTACTATTAAAAATAAAGATAATGAAATTACATTTCAAAAACAACAGGTTGCGCATATTGTGCCAGTAATTAAATTTTAAGGAGATAATTATGATAAATAAAGATTTTTTCAATGCATTAGACGATTTAGAAGCAGAAAAGAGAATTAATAAAGAAGATTTTATTAAAATAATTGAAAATGCATTAACCGCAGCATACAAGAAAATGTATGGCGAAGCTAAACTTTCAAGAGTAAAATTGAATCCAGAAAAGGCAACAATTAAAATCTATTCATATAAAGTTGTTGTTGATGAAGTGGTAGATTCAGATAAAGAAATTTCTTTAGCGGAAGCAAAACTTATAAAAAAGTCACATAAACTGGGCGATGAAGTTATGTCTGAAGAATCTACAAAAGATTTTGGAAGAATAGCCGCACAAACAGCAAAACAAGTTGTTATGCAAAAATTGAAGGAAATGGAAAGACAAATGGCTCTTTCTGAACTTTCTGAAAAAGAAGATGAACTTATGACAACTATTGTAAAAAGAATTGACAATGGCACAATTTATGTTCAACTTTCAAATACAAATACAGAAGGAGTTATGCTTCCTTCAGACCAAATCCCTGGCGAAAAGTTTAATATAGGTGATAGAATCAAGGTTTATGTAAAGAAAATTAAGGATTCATTCAAGGGCACACAAATTCAAGTTACTAGAAGCAATATTGGATTTGTTCGAAAACTTTTTGAACTTGAAATTCCAGAAATTGCAAATGGGGAAGTTTTAATTAAAAATATTTCTCGTGATGCGGGAAATAGAACTAAAGTTTCACTTCATACTGATAAAGCAAACGTTGATGTTATTGGAACTTGCGTAGGTTTCCACGGTCAAAGAATTGACACTATTACTTCAGAACTTAATGGCGAAAAGATAGATTTAATTGAATACAGTGAAGACCCACTTGAATATATTGCAAAGGCTTTAAGTCCAGCAAAAGTAATCAGCGTTGAAATTAATGAAAGTTTACATTCTTCACGAGTAATTGTTCCTGACGATAAATTATCTCTCGCAATTGGCAAGAACGGTCAAAACGTTCGTCTTGCTGCAAGACTGACCGGCTGGAAAATTGAAGTTAAACCTGAAAGTTCAATTACAACAACACAAGTTTCAGAACCAGAATATGAACTTACAGACCTTAATGATGAAGATGCTTTCAGCGGACTTACAGTTCTTGAAGAATTATCACCACTTGATGATGAAGAATAATTGAGGTGGGAATGGAAAAGCTTAGAATGTGCATTGCTTGTAGGCAAATGCAGGATAAAAAAGACTTATTGAGAGTTGTGAAAGATAAGGAAAACAACATTTTTATTGACTTATCTGGAAAAATGAACGGTAGAGGAGCATATATTTGCAAAGATGAACAGTGTTTGAATAAATGCATTAAACAAAAAAGTTTCAATAAAGCATTTAAAACAAACATTGATGAAGTTGTATATGATTCTATCAAGGAGGCAATTCTTGGAAAGTGAAAAAATTAAAGGCTATTTAAACATTTCCAGAAAAGCGGGCTATCTTATCATAGGTGGAGAAACACTTGCAAATTATAAGAAAAAGTTATATCTAATCTTATATGATAGAAATGCAGGCAATAATACTATAAAAATTGTTGCAAAGTTGCAAGAAAAAAATATAAAATGTTATGAGATTGAAGGATTATCTCAACTGATATCCATACCAAATTGTAAAATTTTTGGCATTAAAAACAAAAATATTAGCGAAATTATTGAATCGTTGTTAAATAAATAAAGGAGTCTATATTGGCAAATCAATCATTACAAAATTTAAAGAAAATTCATGAACTTCAAAAAGAAGGGGAAATTTCTAAACTTTTACAAAATCTAAAGGAATCTAAATTAAACGTAGAAGCACTTGGAAAACGTTTAGCTCAAAGGATTAAGGAAATTAATTTTGCAGCTGAACAAAATGAACTGGCTAAAAAGGCGGCCGAAAAGAAAGCTGAAGAAACTGTTGTTAAAGAAGAAAAAGTAGAAGAAAAAAGACCTTCTGCTAATTCTTTTGCACAAAATAACAACTATAAAAAATTCAACAACGAACAAAGACCGTTCCGTAATGATGGGCAGAATAGAAACCAGAGATTTGACAATCGAACAGGGGAAAGATTTAATAATAATAGACCAAACAACAATTTTAATGGTAGTTTTAATAAAGATAATAAAAACAATAGCAGAGCACCTTTTGCACAAAATGGACAAAATGGGCAAAAGAAGTTTGGAAATAACAATTTTGTTCCTTCAAAAGCAAATAAATTTAAGTCATTTGCTAGCAACGATGTAATTGAAATTGATGTTAAAAATGATAGAAACTATGAATCTAAGGCGAGAAACACGCAAAAACACAATACAAATTACGACGAAAAGAAAGCTCAAGGCAAGCGCAGAGACGAACAAAAAAGAAATAATGTTTATATTGAAGACGAAAATGGATTCGAAGAAATTCGTTTTGGGTCTAAAAAGAGCGTAAAAAAGAAGAAAGAACAAACTACAAATCAAGTTGCCGCTATTACTCACGCAGTTCTTACTTCAAAAGAAATTACGGTAAAGGATTTCAGTGAAAAAATTGGCAAGCCAGTTACTGAAATTGTGAAAAAACTTATGCTTTTAGGCATAATGGCAACAATAAATTCAAGCATTGACTATGAAACGGCTGAACTTGTTGCGAGTGATTTTGGGATTACTCTTGAAATTAAGCCAGATAAATCATATGAAGAGAAATTAATTGAGTCTACTGAACAAAAAGATGATGAAAGCGATCTTGTATCAAGGGCACCTATTGTTGCAGTTATGGGACACGTTGACCACGGAAAAACATCGCTTTTAGATGCATTTAGAAAAACAAACGTTGTTCTTGGAGAAGCTGGCGGAATCACTCAAAGCATTGGTGCTTACCAAATTGAATTCAATGGCGAAAAAATCACATTTATTGATACTCCAGGACACGCAGCGTTTACTCAAATGAGAGCAAGGGGAGCAAAGGCAACAGATATTGCCATTTTAGTAGTAGCTGCTGATGATGGTGTAATGCCACAAACAGTAGAAGCTATTAATCATATTAAGGCGGCAGGCGTGCCAATTATTGTTGCAATCAACAAAATGGATAAACCTGAAGCCAATCCAGATCGCATTAAGCAACAACTTGCAGAACACAATATTCTTCCTGAAGAATGGGGCGGTGATGCAATTTGCGTGCCAATTTCGGCAAAAACAGGAATGGGATTAGATGATCTTAAACAAACAATCCTTCTTGTAAGTGAAATGTGCGAACTTAAAGCAAATCCAAATAAAATGGCAACAGCAGTTGTTATTGAAGCGGAACTTGATAAAAATAGAGGGCCAGTAGCGTCTGTGATTGTTCAAAATGGAACACTTCACGTTGGTGATTCTATTATGTCTGGTATCACTTATGGGAAAGTGAGAGCAATGTTTAATGATCAAGGTAAGCCAATTAAATCTGCTTTACCATCAACTCCTGTAGAAATTTTAGGGTTCAACGAAGTCCCTGTTTCAGGTGATGAGGTTTATGCAGTTGAAGAAACTCTTTCAAAACAGGTAATTCAAGAAAGAATTGACCGCATTAAGAAAGAACGCGCTGCACAATCTTCAGGCGTAACTCTTGACAACTTTATGAATAGGGTGCAAGAAGGTGCACTTAAAAACCTTAATGTAATTGTCAAAACTGATACAATGGGTTCTGTAGAAGCAATTAAGGCTACACTTCTCAGCATTAGAAATGAAGAAGCGAAAGTAAATATCGTTCATTCAGGTGCAGGAGCAGTAACAGAAAGTGATGTTATCCTTGCTCAAACGACTGGTTCTGTAATCATTTGCTTCAATCAAAAACCAGTTGCTAAGGCAAAAGCGCTTGCTGAAAAAGAAAAACTTGAAATTAAAGAATACAGCATTATTTATGAAATTGTTGATGATATTACAGCTGTTATTAACGGAATGCTTAGCGTTAAATATGAAGAGCAATATATTGGAAGTGCAGAAATTAGAATGGTATTCAAACTTTCAACTGCGGGTAAAGTTGCAGGAAGTTATATTAAAGATGGTAAAGCAACAAGAAACGCTATTGCTGTAGTTAAACGTGGCAACGAAGAAATAGGCAGAACAACTGTTGAATCTCTTAAAATTGTTAAAGATGAAAAGGCAGAAGTTCCTAAGGGATATGAATGCGGTATTAAGTTAAAGGATAATATTGACTATAAAGAAGAAGATATTATTGAATTTTATGCAAAGGTTGCAATAAAAAGGTAAAAACAATTAAATATATTTTGACAAATTGATGTTTTTGGTTATAATATACTTAATGGGCGGAAAGCCAATCTATATTATAGGAGAAAACGATTATGTCAATTAGATTTGAGAGGGCAAATAGCGAGATACAAAGATGTGTATCAGATATCATTCACAACAAAATGAATGATCCACGCATTAGCCCTCTTTTATATATTAGTGAAGTGAATGTAACAGCAGATTTCAGATATTGCAAAGTGAAAGTGGCACTTGATAATGATGATGAATCGGTTTTACAAGAAATTATCAAAGTTTTAGAGAAATCTGAAGGATTTATTAAAAAAGAACTTGCTTCAATGGTAAGAATGCCATATATGCCAAAATTTCAATTTGTCATTGACAAGGGGACAATGGCAACGGTGCGAATCAATGAAATTTTAAAAAATTTAGATATTCCAAAAGAAGACGGAGAAGATGATGAATAGTTTAAAAGATTTAGCAAAAGCTTTAAAAAAATCAAATAAAGTAGCTTTATTTACACATAAAGGCCCTGATTCTGACGCATTAGGCTGTGTATTTGCAATGTATTATGGTTTAAAATCTTTAGGCAAAGAGGCTGAAATTTTTATTTCCGATGAAATACCTTACGTCAATAAAAAGCTTGTTGATATGAAATCAATCAATATCGGGGAGTGCAATCCTTCGTTATTTGATACCTTTATGTGTTGTGATGTATCTGAGCCGCATAGAATTGGCAGTAATACCAACAACATTTTTAATTTGACAAATAATACCATTGTGTTAGACCATCATTTAACTTGTCAACTTACTGGAAGATACAACTATATTGATGCAAGTATCAGTTCTTGCAGTGAACTTGTATATGATTTACTTAAATTGATGAAAGTGAAATTCAACACTAAAATTTTATCAAGTGTTTATATGGGATTGACTTCTGATACAAATTCATTCATTAATACAAATACAAATGCACATTCTTTTAAAATTGCATATGAAATCGCAAAATCTGGGATTGATCTGAATCCAATCAATGAAACAATATATAAGTCTGTTTCAAAAAAGGAAATTAAGTTTAAACAATTTTTATGGAACAACTATAAAACTACAAAAGATATCGCTTACATAATCATTGATCAAAAAACATTAACTGAATTGAATGGCAATGGAAACGATTGTTCGAACTACAGTGCAAAATTATTAACGATGGAAAATATTAATTACTCTTTCAGTTTAATAGAAAAAGAGCCGGGGATTATTTCAGTTTCTATGCGTTGTAGAGCAGGATATAACGTTCGCACTGTTACCGAAAAGCTTGGTGGGGGCGGTCATACTTGTGCTGCAGGTGCTAAAATTAAGGGCACAAACTTCAATAAAGTGAAAAAAGAGATAATTTCTATAATCAGGCAACAATAAGAAGGATTTATGGCAATAAATGGAGTTATACTGTTAAATAAAGAACGCAATGTATCTTCAAATAAACTTGTAAATAAAGTTAAATATCTTTTAAAAGCTGATAAGGCTGGGCATTTAGGCACCTTAGATGTGCTAGGGGAAGGTTTACTTCCAATTACTTTAGGTAAAGGAACTAGACTTTTTGAATATTATTTAAACAAGGATAAAATATACAAAACCGTTTTCAAATTTGGCCAGACGACAGACACTTTAGACTTAGAGGGTGAGGTTACACAAAGCAATGATATTGTAGTTACTCTTGATGAATTAACTCAAGTTGTTCAGACATTTATTGGAAAACAAGACCAAATGCCGCCAATATATTCGGCCAAAAAGATTAATGGGCAAAAGGCCTATGATCTTGCACGTGCAGGACAACGAGTAGAACTTAAGCCAAAAGAAATTGAGATTTATAATATTTCTGTTTTAAATCAATTAGAACAAAACACTTTTGAACTAGAAGTGCATTGTTCAAGCGGAACATATATCCGTTCTCTTTGTAGGGATATAGCAACAAAATTATCAACATATGGTGTTATGTTAAGTATAACACGCACTAAATGTGGAGATTTTAAAATCAAAGATTCGTATTCGCTAACTGATATTGAGAATGGAATTTTTAAAATTATCGAACTTGACACCTTGTTTGATTATGAATGTATAAAATTAAATAAAGAAGACGAATTGAAAATTTTAAACGGGGTTTATTTAAGTGCAAGTAAACTTGACATTAATGCAGTTGAAGGTGCAACTTTTAAATTGTTTGGTTTGCAAGGCTTTTTAGGATTAGGCATTATAAATCAAGGCAAGTTGAAATTTTTACTAAGGTTGATATAAAGGAGAAACAATGGTTTTATTTGGCCCATCAGGGTGTGGCGATGAATTTGTTGAAGAAGGACATAAGGGCATACTTGAAGTGCCTGCGTGGATAAAATCTAAAGGTCTAGATGCTTATGAATACTCTTTTGGGCACGGTTATCAGATGACAACCGAAAAAGCTAAAGAAGCAGGGCTAAAATTTAAAGAATATGATATCAAGTTATCTTTACACGCACCATTTTATATCAATTTTGCAAATCCAGACGAAGAAATGTATAAAAAAACACAAGGGTATATTCATACGGGGATACGTTTCTTGCGAGCATTTGACGCGGATAGGTTGATTTTTCACCCAGCTTCGTGCGGAAAACTCACACGAGAAGAAGCGTTGAATCTTACTTCATATAGATTTAGCGAAACATTTGATAAGATGGAAGAAGATGGGCTTTTAGATGGAATTTTGTTATGTCCTGAAACAATGGGTAAAACGATGCAAATTGGCACATATCAAGAAGTAGTGAATTTATGCAAACTAAATAAACATTTAATCCCTACATTTGATTTTGGGCATATTAATGCATTGGAAGGTGGGACTTTAAAAACAAAAGAAGATTATAAACGCATACTTGATTATTCGATAGAAAATATAGGTTATGAAAAAACAAATAACTCTCATATTCATTTTTCGAAAATCCAATATGGCGGCAAAGGAGAAATCAAACACTTAAATTATGATGACTCTATTTATGGTCCAGATTTTGACGGATTAGCACAGGTGCTTGTGGAATATAATTTATCGCCACGTGTTATTTGTGAATCAATGTCTATGATGCCTAGCGATGCGCAGATAATGAAAAAAATTTATATGAAAATACTAGACAAATAATATTATTTATGCTATCATAATAGGGCGAAATAATTTGAAATAAAGGAGATTGATATGATATTTGCAGGAGATTTTAGAAAAGGCACAACTTTTGAATGGGAAGGAGTTGTTTATTCAGTTGTTGACTTTCTTCACGTAAAACCAGGTAAAGGCTCACCATTTGTAAGAGCAAAACTTAAAAACGTAATGACTGGTCAAGTGAAAGAAACAACTTTCAATCCATCTGATAAATTCCAAGTTGCTGTTATTGAAAAGAAAGAAATGACTTATCTTTACAATGACGGGGAAATTTACTACTTTATGGATACTGAAACTTATGACCAAATTCCTTTAAACAGAGAAAGCGTAGAAGATTGCTTAAACTTCGTTAAAGAAAACGAAAACTGCACTATGTTTTTCTATAAAGGCAATCCTTTCTCAGTTTATGCTCCAAACTTTGTAGAATTAGAAGTAATTGATTGCGAACCAGGAATTCAAGGAGACACTTCAAAATCTACAAACAAACCAGCAAAAGTTGAAACAGGCTATGTTCTTCCAGTTCCACTATTTATCAATATTGGTGATAAAATCAGAATTGATACTCGTGATGGAAGCTATATGGAAAGAATTAAATAATTCAAAAGACACTGCACAATTAGCAGTGTTTTTTTGAAATAAAAGGGCATTTTTATTAACTTTTGACTTTATTTGTCGCATCAACATTTTTAAAACATCTCATTCATAGCCTATGATGAGGTGTTTTTTATGTTAAAAAAGATTCTTCCAAACGATTTATACGATTTGCTAAAAACTAAAGTAAATTTTAACTGTATAAATGAAATTAGAATGAGAGTGAACAAACCTGTTGTTCTTGCTATTGGTGGGCAACATATCTTTTTAGGTGAAAATGGAGTTACTGCAAACGTCAAAGACGCTATAAGAGTTTCGAAAATTGCTATAGAAGATATAATCTTCCGAGCAAGTGAATGCTCTATTTATTCAGTCAATGACCAAATTAGAAAGGGATTTATTGTTACGGATAGCGGTGTCAGAATAGGGCTTGGCGGTGATTTAATTGAAGAGAAAGGAACAATTAAAACAATGACAAACTTTACAAGTTTAAACATACGTATTCCGCATCAAGTTAAAAATTGCTCATTGCCCGCATTTGACTATTTAATAACTAATGAAAAAATACACAATACACTTATAATCTCTCCACCTGGAGCGGGCAAAACCACTTTTTTACGAGATTTTATTTGGCAATTATCTGAAAGAAACTTTGCTTACAATATCCTAGTTTTAGATGAACGAGGAGAACTTGATATGGGAAGCCAAGATGTTTTGGGAAACTTTGCTGATAAAATAGCATTTGCTAGTAAAAAGGTGGGATTTGAAAATGGTATTCGGTCTTTATCTCCAAACTTGATTGTTACTGATGAATTAGGAACAAGGGAAGATGTTGACGCGGTGCAATCTGCAATAAATTCTGGGGTATCCATATTAGCATCTGTGCATAGCGATAGCATTGAAAGTTTCTGTCAAAAAGAAAATTTTGACACTTTGTTGAAACAACGAGTATTTCAGCGATTTGTCCTTTTGTCTATGCGCAATGGCCCTGGAACAATTGAAGGAATATACAATGAAAATTTTTCAAGGTTACGTTTATAAGGGGGATATATGAAAATATTATTAATTGCAATGCTATGCGGTATAGCATTGTTTATAGGCTATAAGATTTCAAAAAAGTATAAAAATAGGTATATTTTCTTTCAATCTATGGTTATGTTATGTCAAAAATTTGATGTCGAAATGAATTATTCAAAGGAAAGGATAAAAAACATCATTATAAACCTTGATGAAAAACATAAAAAAAATTTGTTTGGCATTGATGCCAACTATATTTCATTTTTAAATCAAGAAAGTCCATTGAATGAAGATTCTTTATTTAAAAACATTCAATTTTTAAAGCAAGATGAAAAAAACGTTTTGTTTATGTTTTTCAAAAGTTTAGGTAGAAGTGATTTAGACAGTCAATCGAAAGAAATCAAAAATAATCTTTCAAGATTTGAAGGATATTGCAAGGATACAGAAGCGGAGCATAAAAAATATAGTGCTCTTTCTATCAAACTGGGCATAGTGGCAAGTTTGTTTATAATTATACTGTTTATTTAGGTGATAAATATGGGTATTGAAATCATTTTTAAAATTACAGCGGTGGGCCTTTTAACTGCAATCTTAGGGCAAATCTTAAAACAAATGGGGAAAGATGAGATTTCAACCATCGCAACGGTTGCAGGTTTTATAATTGTCATTGTTATGGTTTTAAATCTTATTGGCGACCTTTATACTACTTTTCAAGGCATTTTTAATTTATAGGAGTTTATGGAAATAATATTAAAAATTGTAGGTATTGGCATAGTAACTTGTTTGGCAACAATGCTTATAAAACCAATTAGAGCAGATTTTTCAATTTTGATTGCAATTGCTGGCGGGTTGATGATTATTTTTATGATAATCAATTATTTGACCGACATATTTTCAACTTTCAATAATATTATTCAAATCTCTGGATTAAATGGTGGAATTTATTCATTTCTGATTAAAATAATTGGAATAGGATACTTAATAGAATTTACTGCAGGTATATGTAGTGATACGGGCAATTCTTCTTTAGGCGATAAAATATTATTAGGCGGGAAAATCGTAATTATGGTAATGGCTCTGCCAATTGTGATGAACATATTAGAAATAATTATCGGGATTTTGCCTGTATGAAACTTGAAAAATTTATCATCTTTTTAATATTGCCTTGTATCTGTTTGTTAACGTTTTTGCCTGTCACTACTAATAATACTACATTTGCGAGCACTAATGAAATTATTGAAGAAGACATCGGAGATAAAATTGACAACCAAATTGAAGACCTGGATTTCTCTTACTTGGATGAAATCCTGGCCCAGTTCAACTCAAATCAAACATCAATTTTTGGGGGGAGAAGTTTTGCTGAAAGATTAAAACTTCTTATAAGTGGGGAGTTTGCAAGCGGACAAGGGTTATTGCAAAGTATTGTAGCGATTTTTTTTGACGGCATAGTCAACTTACTTCCAACTTTATCAATCATAATTGCAATTTCAATTTTAGGAAATATGATTCAAGGGATAAAACCTTCGGGCAATTCAAAATCACTTACAAACATTATCCATTTTGTTGTTTATGGTGTAGTTGTCATATTGGTTTTAGGAATAATTGTTCAGATGATCACTCTCGCATCAACCGCACTACGTTCTATGCAAAATCAAATGAATGGAGTGTTTCCTTTGCTTCTTACAATGCTTACAGCAATTGGTGGAACGGCATCAGTAAGCGTTTATCAACCGGCAATGGCATTACTTGCGAATGGAATTCTTAATCTTTTTTCATATATTCTACTTCCGCTTTTCATTTTTTCGGTTATCTTTTCAATAGTATCAAATTTATCTAATACGATTAAGCTGGATAAATTTGCAAGTTTTTGCAATAGCTCGTTCAAGTGGATTGTAGGATTAATTTTTACTATTTTTACAGCGTTTATTTCGTTGCAAGGCATTACAGCAGGATCGTTTGATGGGATATCCTTAAGAACCGCCAAATACGCCATTCGTTCATATGTTCCAATACTGGGGGGATATTTAAGTGATGGAATGAGCCTTATTATGGTTTCATCTAATATAATCAAAAACGGAGTGGGGGCAACCGGGCTAATAATGATGCTAGCATCAATCTTATCACCTATACTTGAAATGGTTATATTTATGTTGGCATTGAAATTTATTGCAGGTGTGATCGAGCCTTTAGGCAATAAACAAATTGCAAATTTCATTTCTTCTTTATCAAAAAGTATGGTTTTATTAATTGTAATATTAATTGGTGTTGCTTTTGTTTATTTTATATTAATAGGGCTTGTGATTTGCAGTGCCAATATAGTTTAAAGGAGTCAAAATGACAGGGATTTCTTCTTGGATTTTGTCAATTGCAGGTATAATTTGTCTGTCTGTTTTAATTGAATTAATACTTCCAGACGGGCAAATAAATAAATATATTAAAAGCATTTTTTCTTTTGTGATAGTCTTAGTTGTTATTTCGCCCATTCCTAAACTTTTGAATACAAACATAAATTATGCTAATTTGTTTCAATTTGAAAATAGCTTTATGTTAGATGAAGATTACCTTTATCAACTAAATTTTGATAAAATGAATGCATTACAAGCAGTAATAGAAGATGAAATTCTAGAAAATGGGTATGAAAATGTAAAGGTATTTATAAATAGCAATATTTTCGAAAGTTCCTTAAAAATCAAATCGGTTTGTGTCGATTTATCTGATTTGGTAATAAGCCAAAATGCTGAGCATAAAGATATATTGAAAATCAAAAAACATATTACAACAATCATTCAAAAACACACAAAAATTGACGGGGAGATGATATCATATGAAAATTGACTTTAAAGAAAAATTTAAAGCACTCTTTGAACGAATAAAAAAAATTAAACACTTATATATTTATTTGGCATTATCTCTTGCGTTACTTTCGATTTGTGTTTACTTTGTCGCCTTGCCGTCTCAGAAAGATAGCAATAAAGAAGAAACAATCGACAATAATCGGACAGAATTTTCTACTTCGGCGGAATATGTGGTCTATCTCGAGAATAAACTTGAAAGTGTAATCAACTGTTTAAAGGGGGTAGAAAATGTAGAAGTTGCTATTACGCTGGAAAAGGGCTTTGAGTATGTTTATCAAACAGAAGACGAAACGAGAACAACATCTAACGGGACAAGCATAACCACGACAACCCTTGTTTATATTGATGGGAAACCTGTAATGTTAGAAGAAATTTATCCCGTCATCAAGGGCATTGTAGTCGTAGTGCAAGGAAGTGAAGAAGTTTCGGTCAAACTTAATATTATTCAAGTGATAAAGACAATGATTGATGTTGATTCATCGCAAATAAATATTATCAATTAAAAAGGAGATGTTATGAAAAAAAGAACAAAACTTATTATTATAACCGCTATGGTATTACTTTTAGGTGTTACAGGATATTTAAATATTATGCTCAATAATTCAGTATCAGAAAACAGTCAACAAATTACAACAACGGCTAGCTATTTCTCGACATATCGTTCGACAAGAGAGTCAACACGCGACCAAGAACTTTTGTATTATGATGCAATCATTTCAAATGAATCATCAACAACTGATGCCATTGCAAATGCAGAAACATTAAAGCTTGCACTAATTTCACAAATGGAACAAGAACTTGTAATTGAAGGCTTAATTAAAGCAAAAGGATTTGAAGATTGTATAGTATCAATCTTAGATGACAATGTAAACGCAGTTGTAAAAGCAAAAGAACTTAATTCAAGCGAAGTGGCTAAAATTTTGGCTGTTATTCAATCTCAACTTAACGCAAGTTTAGAAAATGTTACAATTATTCCAGTAGAATAATTGCAATCTATAAATGTTTTGTGTTATAATACTAAAGAATAGGAGAAAAAAATGACAAAATCAACCTTGCAGAAAAAAGGAAAAGTTGAAATTGACAGAGATATTCTTTTGTCAATCATCAACCTTGCTGCTAAAGAAATTAATGGGGTAGAATCTCTTACAAATGCAGAGATGCCTTTTATCAGAAAACTCGCTAAAAAGAAAAGTGAAGGGGTAAACATTAAATTTGATTTAAACGGTGTTTTAAACGTAGATGTTTATATTAGAGTGTATATTGGATATAGTGTGCCTGATATTGCTTATAGAGTGCAAGAAAACATTAAAAACTCACTCAACTCAATGGTAGGCATCAAACCAGGAAAAATCAATGTTCACGTATGTGGAGTGGCAGTTGACGAGGCAATCAAATGAGAACAGAAGCAAGAGAATTAGCATTTAAACTTATATTTGAAAGACTTTTCGTTAAAGAAAATTACACCTTTGATGAAGAGTTTTTTGCCGTTTTGAAGAAAGAAGAAGACAGAAATTTCGCCAAAGATTTAATTTTAAAATTCGAAGCAAATAGAAGTGAAATTGAAGGGGTAGTAAATTCAAAACTTATTGGATATTCATTAGATAGGGTCTACAAAGTTGATCTTGCACTTCTATATTTAGCAGTAACTGAAATAAAATACATTCAAACTCCATTCCAAATAGTAATAAATGAAGTAGTAAATTTTTCAAAACAATTTTCTACAGAAAAGAGTAGTCGTTTTATCAATGGAGTGCTGTCTGCAATTGTAAAGGATCAAAATGACTGAAGCAATAACCGTTTCAAAACTAAACACATACATTAAACAGGTTTTTGATGCAGAAGAGCTTTTGCGCAATATTCCTGTCATAGGGGAAGTTTTTGGTTTAAGTATTTCAAGAAATGTAATTTATTTTTCACTAAAAGACGAGGAAGCAAGCCTTCCTTGTGTTTGTTTTTATCCTGCTTTAGCAAATGAATTAAAAGAAGGGGATAAACTTGTTGTCGTTGGCAGTCCCAACTTTTATGTTAAAGGTGGAAAACTTAATTTTAATGTGGTAAAAATTGAAAAGGTTGGCCTAGGAAAACTATATGAAGATTTTTTAAAACTCAAACAAAAATTAGAAAGTGAAGGACTTTTTGATAATTCTCATAAAATCCCAATGCCACCAGATATTAAACGTATTGGCGTTATAACATCTAGAGATGGTGCTGTAATTCAAGATATCAAAAATGTAGCTTGGAGAAGAAATCCCAATATAGATATTGTGTTGTTTAATACTAAAGTTCAGGGAAATTTTGCCGAAAACGAGATTGCTCACGCTATCGAACTTTTAGGCAATTACGATGATATTGATGTTATTGTAGTTGCTCGTGGTGGTGGCTCTTTAGAAGACTTAGCGCCATACAATACTGAAATGGTAGCTAGGGCAACATATGCGTGTCCAAAACCAATCGTTTCTGCTGTTGGACACGAAACCGACTATACTATACTTGATTTTGTAAGCGATCTTAGGGCTCCAACGCCATCTGCGGCGGCCGAATTATTAACTTTCAATCTTGAAGCCCGAAAACAAGAGTTAAACTCACTTAAATCCAGATTTCTTTCATCGAGCGAAAGGTATTTAGCCGAACATTATAAAAAAATTGATAATTTGTCTCTGATGATTAATGGACATATGAACAATATTTTAACTAAAGAATATTCAGTTTTAGAACAAAAAAAATTACAACTTTTAAATGGATTTGAAAAATCATTAAATCAACGATATTATGAATTAGGTATGATTGAAAACACGCTAAATAAAATTAATCCAAAACACATTCTCAACAAAGGATATGCAAGGGTGGAACAAAACGGAAAATCAATCCAGGCTAAAATCGATCTTGACAAATCCGAACTATTACAAATAATTTTCAAAGACGGAAAAGTTTCTGCAGAAATTAAAGGAGAATAAATGGCAACGAAAATTTCTTATGAAGAAGCATCTAAAGAGCTTCAAGATATTATAGACAAAATAGAAAACTCGTCTTTACCACTAGATGAATCTATGAAACTGTTTGAAAGGGGAGAATTGCTTATAAAACAATGCTACTCTTGTTTAGACGGTGCCAAAGGCAAATTTTACGAACTTAAAGAATCTTTAGAAGGGCTTGACGAAGTATAAAGAATATTTATCATCAAATAAAGCATATTATATTTTGTGAAAGAACATTCAAGAGTCTCAATAACTGCAACTAAGCGGGGAAAAACATTTAAATGGGCATTTAAAATGTTTGTTGTTTCAATTAGCTTATCATTATGTTTTGGCTTTATAAGCCAGACAATCCTATCTAAGATGGGGATAATTGTTGCAACGTGTTTGATATGCCTTTTTATTTCTATTTCAGTCATATTTGATATGGTTGCTGTTGCTGCGGTATCAGCAGATATCAATTCCTTTGCCAAATGGAAGGAAACTGGAGTTAAAGGCGCTAAGGCTGGATTTGCCTTATGTTATCACTGTGAAAAGGTAAGCTCTTTTTGTGGTGATGTAGTTGGCGATATTTGCAGCACATTATGCGGAGCAGGCGGGGCGTGTATAGTAGTTGTCCTTACCAACAACTTAACCAATGCGAGTCTTGCTATACTGATTACAATCACAGTTTCAGCACTTATTGCCGGGTGGACAATATTTTTTAAGGCATTAATGAAAGAGTATTCTTTAAACAAATCAAATAAAATAGTCCTAAAAATAGGCAAAATATTAGAAAAATTCGTATTAAAAGAAAAAAATAATAAAAAATAGTTGACAAAATATACTATTTGTGATATTATTAACGCGTATGAAAGTAGAAGTTCCACTTCTCACCAGTCAACAATAGGTTAGGCTTGGTTAAAAAACTTAATTTATTTAAATAGATATAGGGTTTTTTGGTGGAATTTATACTTCCACCAAATTTTTATTTAAAAGGGGATTATAATTATTTTTAAGGAACTTTTAATAAACGAAGAAATCACTGCATCGCAGGTTCGTTTAATCGGTGAAAATGGGGAACAACTTGGTATTGTTTCAACTAGTGAAGCGCTTGCCAAAGCGGAAGACGCTGGGCTTGACCTTGTGTTAATGTCAGGGGCAAGTGTGCCACCTGTTTGCAAGATTCTTGATTACGGCAAATTTAAATATGACGCAATCAAAAAAGACAAGGAAATCAAAAAGGCTCAAAAAATCATTGAAACAAAAGAAATTCAACTTTCAATGACTATTGAAGAATATGATATTGCTTATCGTATTGCAAATGCAACAAAATTTCTTCAAGAAGGCAACAAAGTGAAGGTTACTCTTAAAATGAGAGGACGCGAACAAGCTTATGTTAAGAAAGGAATCGAAATTGTAAACGATTTCTGTGCTAGACTTGGGGAAGTTGGAACAACTGAAAAACAACCAGAACATATGGGAAGAAATATCTTTATAATTATAAGCCCAAAGAAAACAAAATAAAGGAGAAAAGGTTATGCCAAAACAAAAAACACATAGCGGATGCAAAAAGCGTTTCCGCATTACAGGAAGCGGTCAAGTTAAGTTTGCTAGACCAGGAAAAGGACACTTCCTTACAAAGAAATCAAAAGCAAACAAAAGAAAACTTAGAAAGGGTTCATACATTGCAGGAAAAAATGCACAAAATATTAAGACCCTTTTGGCTAAATAGGAGGACAACTTATGAGAATTAAGAGAGCAGTTAATGCAGTTAAAAAGCGTCGTTCAATCCTTAAGAGTGCTAAGGGTTATAGAGGAGCTAAATCTAAGCTTTACAGAACAGCTAGAGAACAAGTGATGAAGAGTGGACAATATGCTTATATTGGACGTAAACTCAAGAAAAGAAACTTCAGAGCACTTTGGATTACAAGAATCAATGCTGCTTGCAGACAAAATGGAATTTCATATTCTAAATTTATCGCTGGACTTAAAGTGAAAGGAATTGACCTTAACAGAAAAGTTCTTGCTGATATGGCTGTAAGAGAACCTGAAGCATTTGCAGCACTTGTTGGACAAGTTAAATAATGCAGCGAGCAGAAAACAATCTTATTAAAAAACTAAAACTAGCAAAGCGTGAAGACCATTCTTTGCTTTTTTTAGATAATTTTAAGATTATTAAAGACGCGTTGAATGGGGGATTAGAGGCAAAATATATCTTCTTGACAAATGAAGAAGATAATATTTTTGATGATATGGATTGTCCAATTTATAAGGTTGACAAATCGGTAATTGAACAGCTTTCAGATAGCAAAACACCACAGGGAGTAGTTTGTATTGCAGAATACACCCCACATATTGTGGAAAAGCCAAAAACAAACTTCCTTGTTTTAGATAGGCTTCAAGACCCGGGCAATGTTGGAACTTTAATAAGGACAGCTTGCGCTTGCGGATTTGAATATGTATATCTTCTTGACAGCGTTAAGCCAACCAATTCAAAGCTTATTCGAAGCACAGTAGGAACAATTTTCAATGAAAAAGTAATATCCCTATCAGTTGATGATTTTATAAAGAAGGCACAAGAATGGGATTTAAACTTACTGGTCGCAGATATGGACGGAGAGAATATATTTGAATTTAATTGCGCTGAACAAATAGGACTTATTGTAGGAAATGAAGGACAAGGTGTTTGCGATGAACTTATCAAAATTTGTTCACATAAGGTTCGAATTCCTATGAAAGAAGGCGTCGAAAGCCTTAATGCCGGAATAAGTGGTGGAATTATAATGTATCAATTAGCAAAAAACAATCTCTCATAACACGTTTTATTTGACAATAATACAAACAAAATGATATAATACAAACAAAATATTATAAAAGGGGAAAGAACAATGTCAGGACATTCAAAATGGCATAATATTCAAGCCAGAAAAGGCAAAAGTGATGCTGCAAGAGGTAAAATATTTACCAAAATCGGTAGAGAAATCGCAGTTATTGTAAAACAAGGCGGTTCTGATCCAAACTCAAATCCAAAACTTAAAGACGTTATTGCAAAAGCAAAGCAAAACAATATGCCAAACGATACAATCGAAAGAAGCATTAAAAAAGCTGCCGGCGAAACTGGTGGAGTAAACTACGAAAGCTGCACATACGAAGGTTATGGCCAAGGCGGAAGTGCTGTTATTGTTGAATGTTTAACAGACAACAAAAATCGCACAGCCGGCGACGTTAGACACGCTTTTGATAAATTCGGTGGTGCTTTGGGCGCAAACGGTTGCGTAAGCTATCTTTTCAACTTAAAGGGTATTGTTGAAATTGAAAAAACAGACAACTTTGATAATGACGAACTTATGATGACCGCACTCGATTTGGGAGCAGTTGATATTGTTGAATATGATGAATACTGCGAAGTAATTACAGAGCCAAATGCTCATACCGCAGTTAGCGAAGGATTAACAAATGCAGGCTATTCAATTGTCAATGCAGAAACTACACTTGTGCCTGACAATTATGTTGAATTAGATGCAGAAAAAGTTGTAAAATTCAATAAAATGATTGAAACACTTGAAGACCTTGATGACGTGCAACAAGTTTATCATAATGTAGAGCTGCCGGACGAAGAATAGATTAAGAAAATATAGTTTCACACTATATTTTTTTAGTTTATAAAGTATTTATTTGACTAATATGCTTTTTTAGTGTAAACTAGACTTATGGTTATTTTAGGAATTGACCCTGGATATGGAATTGTAGGGTATGGAATTATTGATACAAGTAAAAACGATATGGTTGTTGATTATGGCGCAATTACAACGCCTAAAGAAGATAGTATGCCTGTGCGTCTTCAAGCAATTGACAGTAGTTTAAAATATTTATTTGAAAAATATAAGCCAGATGTTGTAGCGGTTGAAGAACTTTTCTACTTCAAAAATCAAACAACTGTCATTCCTGTTGCTCAAGCAAGGGGAGTAATTTTGCTTGCCTGTCAAAAATACTGTGGCAACATTTATGAATACACGCCACTTCAAATCAAACAAGCATTAACAGGTAATGGACGTGCTGAAAAAGCACAAGTGCAGTATATGGTTAAGGCAATTTTAGGGCTTAACTCAATTCCAAAGCCAGATGACGCAGCTGACGCATTAGCGGTAGCCATTTGCCATAGTCAAACAAGCCCAATGTTAAATGTAAATAAAGTTTAAGGAGATTATATGATTTCATTTTTAGTAGGTGTAGTAGAAGATAAGCAAGACAACTTACTATATCTTGATGTAAATGGAGTAGGATTTGAACTTAATGTGTCAAACAATACATTAGGTTCATTACCACTGCAGGGAGACACAGTAAAGGTTTATACTTATATGGCTGTAAGAGAAGATGATATTAGCCTTTATGGCTTCTCAAGCGTAGAAGAAAAGAATTTATTTTATAATCTCATCTCAGTCAGCGGTATTGGACCTAAAATGGCAATTCAAATTCTTTCTGGGCTTAATCCTTCTGACCTTATAGTTGCAATAATCAATGCTGATTACAAATTATTATCAAAGGTAAAGGGGCTTGGCAAAAAAACAGCTGAAAGACTTTGCTTGGAACTTAAAGATAAGCTTTCTCCTTTACCTGGAAGTGTTATGCAAACCAGCTTTGACAATAATTATAATGAAGATGCAGTTCAAATGGCTACAGATACGCTTATCAGCCTTGGAATTAATAAAAATGAAGCGTATATGCTTGCACGTTCTAACGCTGTCAACAATGCATCTGCAGAAGAAATTATATCTAAAGCATTAAGGGGGTATAAAGGCTAATGGAAGAACATGAAAGATTTATCACAAGCACTAAAAACTTAACTGATGCAGAAATCGAAAATTCACTTAGACCAACATCAATGGATTCATATATTGGTCAAAATAGAGTGAAAGATGCATTATCAGTTTACATCCAAGCTGCAAAAGCAAGAAAAGAGAGTTTAGACCACGTTCTATTATATGGTCCACCAGGATTGGGAAAGACGACACTATCTCATATTATAGCAAACGAAATGGGTTCACAAATTAAAATAACATCAGGACCTGCAATTGAACACGCTGCAGACCTTGCCGCAATTCTCACAAACCTTAATCAAAACGACGTATTGTTTATTGATGAAATTCACAGATTAAACAAAACAGTTGAAGAAATTTTATATCCAGCGATGGAAGATTTTGCATTAGACTTTATTGTAGGGAAAGGCCCTTCTGCACGTAATATGCGTTTAAAGATAAAGCCTTTCACTTTGATTGGGGCTACGACTCGTGCAGGTATGCTTACAAACCCACTTAGAGATAGATTTGGTGTTATTTGTAGATTGGAACTATATTCTCCAGAAGAATTACAAGTCATTATCAATCGTTCGGCAGAAATTTTAGGTGTTAAAATTGACGATGAAGCAAGTATAGAAATTGCAAAGCGTTCTCGCGGGACTCCACGTCTTGCAAACAGACTGCTTAAACGTGTGCGCGATTATGCACAAGTAATAGGGCAAGGGCACGTAACAAAAGAGATTGCTGATCACACACTTAAAATTATGGAAATTGACGAACTAGGCCTTGACACAATAGACAGAAAAATTATGCTTTCAATTATTAAAAAGTTTGCTGGTGGACCTGTCGGACTTGATACACTTAGTGCAACTATTAGTGAAGATGCTACAACAATTGAAGACGTTTACGAACCATACCTTTTGCAACTGGGATTCATTTCAAGAACTCCTCGTGGAAGAGTAGCATTAGAGCCAGCATATAAGCATTTTGGCATTGAAATGCCTTCACAAAATTAAAAGAGAAATTATGGATAATAAAGAAAATAAAGATTTACTTTTAAAAAGCAGTTATTTCTATGATTTGCCAGAAGGATTGATTGCTCAAACGCCAATAGAACCTAGGGACCACTCTAGGCTTTTGGCTTTTAATAAAGAAAAAAATATAATTGAACATAAACATTTTTATGACATAACAGACTATTTGCAAAAAGGGGATATTCTAGTAGTAAACAATACCAGAGTTCTTCCTGCAAGACTTTTTGGATATAAAGATACAGGCGCAAAAATTGAAATCCTTTTGCAAAAAAGATTAAATCTTACTGATTGGGAAGTCATTGCAAAACCTTGCAAACGATTGCAAACGGGCACTATTATTACATTCAGCGAAAACTTATCTTGCACTATTATTGAAAAAGGAGAATATGGCAGTTGTAAAATCAAATTTTCGTTTGATGGAGTTTTTGAACATAGGTTAAGCGAAATAGGGCAAGTGCCACTTCCACCATATATTCACGAAAAACTTAAAGATAAAGAAAGATATCAAACGGTATATTCAAAAGTAGAAGGCTCATCTGCTGCACCAACAGCGGGATTGCATTTCACTAAAGAACTTCTTGAAAAACTGACGACAAAAGGCGTCGAACTTGTTGAAGTGCTTTTGCACGTAGGATTGGGCACGTTTAGGCCTGTTAAAGAAGATAATATCCTTAATCACGAAATGCACAGTGAATACATCGAAATGAGTGAAGAGAATGCAAGAAAACTTAATTTAGCAAAACGAGAAGGACGTCGAGTTATCGCTGTAGGAACAACATCTGTTCGAGTATTGGAAAGTTGTGCAAATGAAGGCGGAGAAATTATCCCGCAAAAGAAAGAAACTCAAATATTCATTTATCCATCATATAAATTTAAAGTTATAGATGGCCTTATTACAAATTTTCATCTTCCAGAAAGCACTCTTATTATGCTTGTATCTGCATTTGCAGGCTATGATAATACTATGAATATCTATACTACTGCAGTAAAAGAAAAATATAGATTTTTCTCATTTGGCGATTCTATGTTTTTATACTAGATAGCGTCAGTTGTCCAACAAACAACACACAATATATAGACAAAAAGGAGAAATTAATGGCTGAACAATTTAGCTTTGAAGTAATAAAAGAATGTCCTGATACGGGCGCACGTGCTGGTATTTTACACACACCACACGGAGATATCCTTACACCTATATTTATGCCTGTAGGCACTCAAGCCACAGTAAAAGGACTTACTCCAAGCCAAGTGAATGATATTGGCGCACAAATTATACTTTCAAACACATATCATTTATATCTTCGTCCAGGACACGACCTTGTAAAAAAAGCAGGTGGATTACATAAATTTATGAATTGGAACAAACCTATTTTAACAGATAGTGGTGGATTTCAAGTGTTTTCCTTATCAAAACTCCGTAAAGTAACTGAAGACGGGGTAGAATTCCGATCTCATATCAACGGCGAAAAACATTTTATTACACCAGAAAAGGATATTGAAATTCAAGAAGCATTGGGCGCAGACATTATTATGGCGTTTGATCAATGCACAGAAGCAGGTTGCTCTCATCAAGAAGCAGAACATGCACGTCAAATTACAAAACTCTGGTTAGATAGATGTTATAAAGCTCACACAACTGAAAACCAAATGCTATTCCCAATTGTTCAAGGAAATGTCTTTAAAGATTTAAGAAGTAAATGTGTTGAAGATTGCTTACCATATGCAAAATGCGGAATAGCAATCGGAGGATTGTCTGTTGGAGAAGAAAAATCTGTTATGTATGATATTTTGGACCATTTAAATCCTCTTTTACCAAAAGACCAGCCAAGATATTTAATGGGGGTTGGGTCTCCAGATTGTCTTGTCGAAGGCTTTGCAAGGGGAGTTGATATGATGGACTGCGTGCTTCCTACAAGAATTGCAAGAAACGGCACAGCCTTTACTAAAAAGGGAAAACTTGTTGTTAAAAACGCTAAATATAAGGACGATTTCCGACCAATTGAAGACGATTGCGATTGTTATGCTTGTAAACACTTTACTCGTGCATATATTCGCCATCTTATCAATGCAGATGAAATGCTTGGGGCACAACTTCTTTCTATTCACAATTTACACAGCCTTGTCAAACTCTCACAAGATTGTCGTCAAGCAATCATAGATGGCAATTTCAAAGAGTTTAAAGAAAACTATCTTGCAAACTACGATTTATCAAAATCTAGATTTTAAGCCATCTTGACAATGGTTGTTCTTTGTGCTAAAATTTCTACATCAAAGGAGATTGCAATGGCACAATTTAAATACACAACAAATTATGTAAAACAATTATCACAAGAAGAACTTTTTGCGTTTTTTAAATCTATTGATTTTCCTCTTTATGAACCAGGTTTTTGGCAAGGATATAGATACCTAGATATGAAAGATGGCACAACGGCTTTCTTTTCATTTAATTCAAATATAAATAGAAAAAATTTTATATTTATTCACGACTTTGAAATAAGGGCAAAAAACACGACTTCTGAATGCTATTATGGAATACATCAACTTCATCATAATAAGAAAATATTAGTAAAATATTTTAAAATGATGCTAGCAAAATTTGATTCATATTATCAAGAAGCAAAGTTGTTTTGGCAAAATCATAATGATATTTTAAAAATTTTAGAAAAAGCACACTTTCAACTCGATTGTGAAAAACAGGATGTAGAATCTGACTTGTAAAAAACATTAGACTTTTATAAAAAATAGAATATAAGCAATACTTTATTTTTATATAAAAGTCTTTTTATTTTTATTAAATTATTTGACATTTGCTCTATTTTGTTATATACTTTTTGTGATAGGGTAGTCTATCATTAAAAGGGGAAATTATGAGCAGTATTAATTTATTATGCAATGCTGCTGTAACCGCCGGAGTTGTTAGTGGCGTTCTCGCACTTGTCCTTGGGATTGTAGCAGGTGCGTTCGTTTATAAAATACTCTTAAGTAAAAAAATTGGGAACAGTAAATCTAATGCTGTAAAGATTATTGAAGAGGCGTATGCAGAGGCAAAAAGCATAAAGAAAGAATCCGTTCTTGAAGCCAAAGAAGAAGCGCAAAAAATTAAAGAAGAAGCGAGCTTAGAAGCAAAAGAACGTAGGGGTGAACTTCAAAAACAAGAAGAACGTCTTGACCAAAGAGAAGAATATCTCACTAAAAAAGAAACACTACTTGATAGCAAAATTGAACAACTTGATAACGATAAAGCCGGTCTTGAAAATGAAAAGGTAAAACTTGCTCAAGCCATTGAAGAACAAAATGTTATTAAAGAACAAATGCTTGAAAAATTAGAAAAAATTTCTGGACTCTCTAAAAAGGAAGCAAAAGATATCTTAATTGAAAGTGTAACAGAAGAAGCAAAGAAAGACGCCGGAATTTTAGTAAAACAAATTGAAGATGATGCAAAAGAAAGGGCTGACAAAATCGCAACTGATATAGTTGTCGGTGCAATTCAAAAATGTGCTACTGACCTTTCATCTGAAATGACAATTTCATCGGTAGCTCTTCCAAGCGACGAAATGAAGGGTAGAATTATTGGTAGGGAAGGACGAAATATCCGTTCTATTGAATCCGCAACAGGCGTAGAACTTATTGTTGACGATACTCCTGAAACAATTACAATCTCAAGTTTTGACCCTATTCGCAGAGAAATTGCTAGATTAAGCTTAGAAAAACTTATTGTTGATGGCAGAATTCATCCATCAAGAATTGAAGAACTTGTTGAAAAAGCTACTCACGATGTTGATAAAATTATTAAAGAAGCAGGAGAAAATGCTTGCAACGATGTTGGAATTTACAACTTAAATCCAGAGCTTATTAAAATTATTGGTAGATTAAAATACAGAACAAGTTATGGACAAAATTGTTTAAAGCACAGCATTGAAACTTCAATTATTGCAGGACTTCTTGCAACTGAACTTGGTGCAAATGTGCAAGTTGCAAAACGCGGCGGATTCTTACACGATATAGGTAAAGCACTTGACCACGAAATTGAAGGCACACACGTAGCTATAGGTATCGACTTAGCAAGAAAATATAAGGAATCTGAAGCGGTTATTCATTGTATTCACGCTCACCACGGAGAAGTTCCATTTGCGTCTGTTGAAGCAATTATTGTTCAAGTAGCTGATGCAATTTCAAGTTCTAGACCTGGCGCAAGAAGAGAAAACCTTGAAAATTACATTAAACGTTTACAACAACTTGAAACAATTTGTAATGAATTTAAAGGTGTTGAAAAATCTTATGCTATTCAAGCGGGCAGGGAAGTTCGCATTATTGTAAAACCAAATCAAATTACAGACAGTGATGCAGTATTCCTTGTAAAAGATATTGCTAAAAAGATTGAACAAGATATGCAATATCCTGGACAAATCAAAGTAGTAGTAATACGAGAAAATCGTTTTACTGAAACAGCAAAATAATTACAAAAAAACTTTATCAATTCGATAAAGTTTTTTGTTTATTTTAAGACTTTTTTGCACCAAGTGCGTTTATGACAATTAGGACATTTCAAGTATCGAGTGGTCCCTTTATGCATTGCATTAAGTGCTTGTGTATAAGTTGGCACAATTTCAAAACCACAATTTTTACATTTGTATGCACCAACACTCACTTCAAGCTTCAATGCATAAAAACAAGGGATTAAAAACACAACACAAAACCCAATAATCGTTATAATTTGCCAAACTCCTTCAGGAATTAAGAAGGCTGCAATGCAAACTCCAGCCAACAATGCAGTTATACTTGCAATCATTATTACCCACATAGATGTCCAAATAATTTTATTTTTCTGAGTTATTTCGTTTGCCATATTAATCAAAAGTTGTTCATTCTTTAGATTATTGTTATCTTCTACTAATCTTTCCCCATTTAAAAGTTCGTTTATACTAATATTAAAAATTTCACATAATTTAGGGAGCGTATTTGTATCCGGAAGGCCTTTACCATTTTCCCACTTTGAAATTGTCTTTTCGCTTACATAAAGAAGCTGTGCCAATCCAGATTGAGTTAATTTTTTAGCCTTTCTTTCATTCATTATAAAATTGCCAATTTTCTTATAATCCATTTTTTATTATACTCCTTTTTAATTTCTAATATTATTATAACATACTTTTATTATTTTTTGATATAAATTAAGTATACAAAACTCTACAAATGTTCCTATTATCATTTTAATGACTAAAAAATATCATAATCTTTAAAACTCTTTTATATATTTACTATATGAATATCATAACTGAATTTTTTATTGATAATTTCTCTGAGTGCGTGTGGATTGCGGTGATTATTATCTCAATGATTCCTACCTTGGAAAGCAAAATTGCAATACCCCTAGGAATGAATGTCGCAATTTGGGGAGAACAGGCCCTATCAAGCATTAGTTGTTTTTTGCTTGCTTTTCTTGGTAGCATAATTCCCTGTTATATAATAATGATTATTGCGCGGAGAATAAAAAAACATACTTCATTAATGTTGCACTCACGTTTCTTTCAAAAGTATGTTATCAAGAGTGTTAAAATAAATTACAAAAGAGATATTCACAAATATCTTGCACTAACAGGCTTGGTAGCAGTGCCTATACCTTTAACGGGTGTATGGACGGGGAGTTTAATAAGCGGATTAAGCAATTTAAATATACACTATGCCTTTTTATCAATTTCTGTTGGAGCTTTAATCTCTAGCACCATCATTACTATATTTTGCTCACTTTTTAATAATTGGATATCATATATATTTATCATTTCAATTATTATTATACTTTTATTCTTACTAATTGATTTTTTATTACAATTTTTTAAACAAAACAAAAAATCAGGGTAAAACCCTGATTTTTTATCGCCAATGTTTCACTATTACTATTTTTTTAATGTAATATTTAATTGGGAAAACAGATATTGCTGTAATAATAGGTAATATTAATGTATTAACAAAAATAGAAAATGGTCCATTTAAAAGCCCAAATGCAAAATTTAAACCTATAATACCACAACTAACGAATATCAAAGTAAACCATACAAGCCACGATGATCGCATCTTTTTTGGTAGCCAACCACGAGATTGTTTAAATTTAAAAATTCGATAAACAACGTCAATCATTAATAGAGCAGGGCAGAGTATATATAGAAAATCCGTATTAACATTCAACAATCCTTTTTCTCTAAATACTAAATAACTTATAGCAGAAAAAGAGACTGCAATTAAAAATGTAATTATACTAATAATCATATACAATTTATTTGTATTATGTTTTATTTTTCGAGCTGGCTTTTTGTAAGTATTAAACGCAATATTTTGAGCATTATAATAATCTTTTAGATCATCAAAATCATATAAAGAATCTTCTCTGAATGATTGCGCTTGATCTCTCGTGCGAGAATACAATTGTGATAATATCTCCTTATGACAAGGGTCAATTGTTGCATCTCTGTTTGGTGCAGGTAGTTTTGTTTCTTTTGTGTTTTCCGATACTATTTGTAAACTTGGTGGTGCAATTTTCTTTGCTCTTTCAATAGAATTTTCATCAACTCTATTGGTTATAAAAACTGCATCATTTTTCAATTCTTCTTCAACTTCTTTTACTTGTTCATTTTTAACATCTTTTCGATATCCACTCATCTGACGAAGAAATGTTTCTTGATCCATTCTGCCATCTTGATGTTTATTTCTATTTTCCATCAACGCATTCTTAAAGTCTTCTATGTTGGTTTTTGCTTTATCTTGCGATTTTGCCAAAGGAATGGTAGTTGCCATTGAAATTTGCTCTTCAGCAAAACTTCGTTTTTTCTTATATTTATTGATATCCTTAGAAATGTCATAGATTTTTCTATTATAATCATCAGTTTGTTTTTGCGTTAAAAACACAGCATCATCTTTTTTATTTTGTGCAAGTTCTTCAGGCTCGTCTTTGCGGGTTAATGCTTGTTTTATTGAAAAAGCATAAGGTTGTGGAGTAGGGGATTCAGAAGCTTTTGCTATGCTGTCTTCTTTTTCATCAACAGCAAATTGATTTGTTTCAACGTCAACCATTTCTAAGGTTTCTTCTTTATCAGAATCGTCAGAAAAGGATAAATCAAAATAATCTTCTTCTGCTTTTTCCGCCTGCGGAGTAATGTCTTCTTCAATTATCACATCTTCAATTTTATCAGTTGAAGAGCCTGCAAAGAATGATTCTGTTTCTATATTAGTCGCATTTTCATCGCTAAACACCTGAAAAACATCAATATGATTTCTATCAAAGTATGCTTTTAGTTCTTGATAAAAATCCCTTCCTTGTTCTGTTAAAGAGTAATATTTGCGGTTTGGGCCAAAATCACTACTTCGTAGATAAGACGAAATATATCCCTGTTTTTCCATTCTTGTCAAGTTGGAATAAACACTAGGTTTTTTTAAATTGATTCTTCCACCACTTTTTTCAGATATTGCGCTTATAATATCAAGACCATAAAAATCACGCTCTTGCATACAAGTCAAAATCAAATATGACAATTGTCCTTTTGCATAAAGATCCATACTTAAACCCTCTTATAAGTAAATTATAGTGCATACAAAAGGGGAAAGTCAAATAAAAATAGATGAAATACAACAATTATTTCATCTATTATGCATTGCATACTAGTTCAAAAAAGGGGAGTCAAACGATAACATATTCCAAAATAACTTATAAAAAGGGTAAAACACACCAAGATATCAACTTTGACAACATTTTAAACATAAAAATGGTGAATATGCCGTCAATTTATATCGACAATCTTATAAAATCATAGAAAAATGCGATCAAAACACCGATATTTTTATTATATTCTGGTAGGAGAAATAATAAAAGCTAGCATTTGTCAACACCTATATCTCTGCGTAAAACACAAGTTTTACGAATAGAACAATAATGCTAGCGTTATTTGTTTAACTATTTTGTTATTTTTTAATATTATTTTTTAATATTATTAATATTGTTTAATAGTTGTTTTTTATACACTAATATTAAATGTTTTGCATACTAGTCTATTTGATTTTCTTCAAACGTCATAACAGATGACAGTATTCTATTAAATCCTATTCCGCTATCTCCACAACGTTTGTCTTCACAAACCGTTTGTCGTTCATCTAAAATTGATGGAATTTTTCTAATAGTTTTTACTGAGATAAAATTAACTATTTTTAAAAATACCTTATAAACATCTTCGCCTGCAAAAAGTTCATCAGGACAACTATACAAAACACTTTCCATAAACAACTGATTTGGCATACGACCATTTGCATTATAATATAATGCATTAAAAACTTTCATTGTTTTTATGAAGTTTTTGCCAGCTGTTTTTTTCTTTTCCTTAAGCTTTTTATAACGAGTATCTATGCTGAGATTAACAAATGGATCTCTTCTATTACCTGTATAATATTTAAATTCTTTATTAACCAAACTTACTAAGTAAATCACAATTTTAACATTTGGTCCAAAATCTTCTTTTCCTATAATTTCCAGCTTATTATTCCCCTGATAAACAATACTCGTTGGAGATAAATATTGACAAATACAACGTTGCAAATCTTCGGTCAAACTATAAACTGTATATTTACCTGGATCAAACTGAATATTTAAATAATCTATTTCAGTTGACGCTTTTTTCTTCTTGCGTTTCCTTTTTTTAAAAAATTTACGATTTTGCCACGCAATTTTAGCTTTTGTCTTCAGAATTTCCCAAAATTTTGATTTTTTTGCTGAATTTAGGTCTAATTGAGCATTTTCGACACCTAAAATATAAACAAATTCTGAACCATCAACCATAGAATCGTTAAAAAGTTCGTTAACAGGCTGTAATACAACATTTTCTAAAGAAATATATGACACTTGAGACGCCAAATTATCAATAGATGCTGTTAACAACTCATTAACTTTATCTGTTATACTTTTAACATAGGTTTTATTGTTTTTATTTACTATTGATAAAATCAAATCTTTAGAAATTGAAATTTTTGCCATAAACTCCCCTACTTATTATTTATTTGGATAAATTCTTTCTATTCCACCCATATATGGTCTTAAAGCTTTAGGCACATTTACACTGCCATCTTCATTATAATTGTTTTCAAGAAGTGCAATAAGCGCTCTTGTGCTAGCGAGAACTGTATTATTTAGCGTGTGAACATAGTAAGTCCCCTTTTCACCTTTTGCCCTTATTCCTAAACGTCTTGCTTGAGCATCTCCTAAAGTAGAGCAAGAGCATACTTCAAAATATTTTTTCTGTCTTGGACTCCAAGCTTCAATATCACAACTTTTTACCTTTAAGTCTGCCAAGTCGCCACTGCAACATTCAAGAGTGCGAACTGGAATATCAAGACTTCTGAATAATTCAACTGAATAATTCCACATCTTATTATACCATTCCATACTTTCTTCAGGCTTGCAAAGGACAACCATTTCCTGCTTTTCAAATTGGTGAACTCTATAAATTCCTCGTTCTTCAATTCCGTGTGCACCTACTTCTTTTCTAAAACAAGGACTGTAAGAAGTCATTTTAATTGGAAGTTGTTGTTCTTTCACAATTTGGTCTTTAAATCTACCGATCATTGAATGTTCACTTGTTCCGATTAAATACAAATCTTCCCCTTCAATTTTATACATCATTGCGTCCATTTCCGCAAAGCTCATAACGCCATTGACAACATCACTTCTAATCATAAAAGGAGGAAGTGCATAAATAAATCCTCTTTCAATCATAAAATCTCGAGCATAACTTAACATAGCACTTACAAGTCTTGCTCCATTACCTAAAAGATAATAAAATCCATTCCCACTTGTTCTCCCTGCACTTTCTTTATCTAGTGCATCAAAACCGTTAAGAATATCTGCGTGATAAGGAATTTCATATTCTGGGATAACAGGATCTCCGTATTTTTGAATTTCAACGTTTTCGCTATCATCTTTGCCGATTGGGACAGAATCATCAATAATATTAGGAATCATCATCATCATATGTTTGATTTCTGCTCCTAATCTCTGTTCTTCTTCTTCAATTTTTGCCATTTTTTCATTATTAGCAACCACTTGAGCCTTAATTGCATTCGCCTCTTCAATTCTCTTGTCTTTCATAAGTTTGCCAATTTCTTGACTTAAAGAATTTCTTAATGCTCTAAGGTTATCCCCTTCTTGCTTTAATTTTCTATGCGCACAATCAAGTTCTACAATATTATCAACAAGCTCTAATTTAGAATCTTGAAATTTTTTCCTAATATTTTCCTTTACTAATTCCGGATTAGTTCTAATCAAATTAATATCTATCATAAGTAAATCTCCTTAATACTAATTATAATCATATCCCCAGCAATAGTCAATTGTTTTAGTAATTTTACCTGCCAAAAACTTCTTCCATCGATGATTTTTATTTGGAAATTTTAACAATCTTATCTATAATATAATTATGGCAAATCAGAGTTTGAATTTTTATCAAAAAAGAGATGTGCAAAATAGAATGAAAATGGCAAAATACACTTCACAACTGCCTGACTTTTGTTTTGACTATTTTATAGGTATTGAAAACAACACATCTTCGCTTACACGATACAACTATTCAATGGATTTGTATATATTTTTCAATTACTTATCCAACTATTTATTTAAAAAAAACGCAAATCAAATAACGCTTAGCGATTTAAACCTGCTTAAAGCCAAGGATTTAGAGCAATATCTATCTTATTTATCTTATTATGAATTAGACGGCAAAATGTATAAGAATGATGAAAAAGGTAAAGCGCGAAAATTATCCGCTATCCGTTCTCTTTTCAAATATCTATTTAATCACGATTTAATAATTTCAAATGTGGCTAGCAAAATTCAAACCCCTAAAATTCACGATAAAGAAATTATTCGTCTTGACGAAACAGAAGTTTCTCGATTAATTAACGCTGTTGAAACTCCATATGAATTTACGCAAAGACAACAAGCCTACAATAAAAATACGTTTGAACGAGATAACGCAATCATTACCCTATTTTTAGGAACTGGCATACGGATTTCCGAACTAGTTGGATTAAACTTAGATAGTTTCGATTTTTCTGAAAATGCTTTCATTGTAACAAGAAAAGGCGGAAATAGAACAATGCTATATTTTTCAAATGAAGTTGCTTACGCTTTAAAAACTTGGCTTGAAAAGAGAAGCACTTTAAATTTGCCTGAAGAAGAAACAGCTATGTTCATCTCATTGCAAAATAAAAGACTGTCTATTCGTGCAGTGGAAAATTTGGTCAAAAAGTTTGCTCAAATTGCATCTCCCCTAAAAAATATCTCCCCACATAAGTTAAGAAGCACATATGGAACAAATTTATATAAAGAGACTAAAGACATTTATATTGTTGCCGATGTGCTTGGGCATAGAGATGTAAACACAACTAAACGCCATTATGCTGCAATTAGTGAAGATATGAGAAAAAATGTTGCAAATAAAGTAAAAATTCACAATATAGATGAATAAATTAAAAAAACAGCATATCATAATAGCGTGAAGGAGATATGCTTCACATTAAGAAGGAGATTTTCTAAAATTTGGAGAATCTCTTTTTTTGTTATTCAAACATAACAAAATAGCCTACAAAAAAACTAGTATGCATAGAAGAATACTAAAAAAAGAGCCAAAAGACTCTTTTTTTTACTGCAATTTTTCAAGCATCCAATCAGTATAAACTCCATACCCTTTTGTCGAATCAGATACGAATACGTGCGTTACAGCTCCTACAATTTTTCCGTTTTGTATAATTGGCGAACCACTCATTCCTTGCACAATACCGCCTGTCAGCTTCAATAATCTTTCATCTTTCACCCTAAAAACAAAACTTTTATCTCCACTTTGCTTTTGTTTGTTTATCTTAATAATTTCAATTTCATATTCTTCTTGAATTCCACTAACAGATGAAATCAAACTTGCTTTGCCCGCTTGAACGCTTAATCTTCCACCCAATTTACACCTTTTATTTATATCGATAATACCATTTGTATCAGTTATATTCCCAAAAATACCAACATTAGTATTTTGTTCTACAGTTCCCCTTTTATCTCTTCCTACAAAAACGCATTGCAACTGTCCAGGGATATCTTTCTGCCCTTTTTCGATGTTTACCAAATTACACTCATAGATTTCTCCATTTGTAATTGGCAAAATGGAATTATCGTTTCCACTGCTTATTGCGTGCCCTAAAGCGCCAAATTGGCCATTATTTGCCAATGCAAAAGTTAATGTCCCAACACCCGAAAAGGAATCTCGTCCCCATATGCCTAATTTATATTCATTTTCTTTATTTTTCAAAATAGAGATTGTGCTATTAAGCACTTCTCCGCTTCTTAAAATAGAAATGCTTGGATTTTCACTTGTATTATTTGCTAAAGCTTCCTGCAAATCGGCTAAGGTTTTAATTTTTTTGCCATTAAAACTTTGAATGACATCTCCATTTTTTAAGTATCTGTTTTTTTCAATTTCGCCACTACCCATATTAACAATTGTATCGCTTACTACAACAACACCATCAGTTGAAACATCTATTCCTATTGTATTACCGCCTACAAAGACATCTTCTTCGGGCAAAACTTTCGCTTCAACCTTTTTAATAGGAATAAAACCAAATAATTTAAAAACAATTTCCTGATTTCCTTTACTAGAATCTGATGTGTCAATTTCGGTGGTTTTTAGTTCTAGATTGACAAACTTGCCAAACTTATGTTCTCGATTTGCCTGTTCGATTTCTTGATAATCAACATAGAATTCATCTGGCAAAGATATCATCTCACTTATTGAAACATTTATTAATGTAACTAAAATCATTATTATTAAAAATGAAATTGACAACATTTTTTTGATTTGTTTCATTGTTTTCTCCTATTAAAAAAGACCAATCTTCATAGATTAGTCTTTGCAAAATTTAATATATTATGCTATTTACCTGCCCTTATACGCATTTCAATTGCTTGTTTCTTTGCTGTATCAGTTGGAGATTTCCCCACCATCATCTGTGCCAAACAATTAACAATTTCATCATCAGATACTTGTTGAATAGAAGTTTGTGTCGTGATATCATTTTCTGTTTTATAAACCACATAAATCTGATCAGCATACACAGCCACTTGTGGAAGATGTGTAATGCATAGGATTTGAACAGATTTGGCAAGATTGCCGATTTTTTCACCCACTATATTCCCTGTTTCACCACTAATTCCACTATCAATTTCATCAAACACCAACGTTTGAACTGCACCTGCTTCATTAAATACATTTTTTACAGCTAGCATAAACCTGCTAAGCTCACCACCTGAAGCCGTTTTAGCCAAAGATTTTACTTCTTGACCTTTATTTGCAGAAAATTCAAATTCGACATTATCTTTCCCGCTTGATGTTGGTTCTGTTTCAACAAATTTAACCTTAAATCTGCTAGATTTCATCCCAAGTTGTTGCAATTCCGATATGATTTTATTTTCAATATCAAATGCTGTTTCTTGTCTTAATTTTGTCAGAACTTCACATTCTTTAAGAAGATGATTATAAATATTTTCCTTGTCTTTTTCAAGTTTCCCTAGCAAAAAGTCGCTATCACTTAAATCATTAAGTTTTCTTTTTGCTTCACACAAAAATTCAAGGGCTTTTTCTTCGCTTCCGCCATATTTTTTCATCAAAGACTTTATTGTATCATATCTTCTATCAAGTCTATCAAATTCTTTTTCATCAAAATCGGTCTTTGCTTTGATATCATTTAAAGTATCTGCAATATCTTCAACTTCATATCGCACACTGTCTAATCTCTGACGACAAGACTCAATTTCATCAAAAGCAGATAGCACACTTAAGGCACTCGTTGATTCAACAAGTGTTCTTATGCACGAACCTGCACCTTCGCTTAACAATTCTTCGCAATCAGAAACTGCTTGAAAAATTTTTTCTGCACTATTTAAGAATTTCAATCGTTCGCTTATTTCTTCACTTTCGCCTGCTTGCAAATTGGCAGATTCAATTTCATCAATCTGATATTCAAGCAAACTTTTCATTCGTTCTCTTTCAAATTCATTTCCACCAAGACTACTGATTTGAGTTAAAATATCATTATATTGCCCGTATAAATCTTTCACACGTTGTTTCTGAGCAAGAATTCTATCCCCCGCAAATTTATCTAGCATTATCAAATGGTTTTTAGTCTTTAAAAGTTCCACGCTTTCATGCTGTGAATAGCTGTCAACTAAACACTGACCAACCATTTTCAGAATTGTTGCAGTAGTGCTCATACCGTTTATTCTTGATATTGATTTGCCATCAATTGATAACGTCCTTGATAAACAAATTTCGTCGTCATCATATCCTAATTCTTGCAACTGTTTTTGACAATTTTCTGACAACTGAGTAAACACAGCATCAACTCTCATTTCTTGCTCGCCATATCTGATAAGCGATTTATCGCTTTTGCCACCAAGAACAAAGTTTAATGCGTCAAATATAATACTTTTGCCTGCACCAGTTTCACCTAACAGCACATTAAATCCCTTTGAAAAATCTATTGCAAGCTTAGTTATCAAGGCTACATTTTTTATTGATAATGATTGAAGCATAATCCCCCCTTAGTTTAAAAGCCCATTCAAAGCATCAACTGCTTCACTAGCAAAATTCTCAGTTGGAAATATAAGCATAATTGTATCTTCTCCATTTACCGCACCTAAAAGATTGTTAATGTTTAATTTATCGACAAAACTTGCAATTGCCTGCGCCATACCTTTCATTGTTCTTACAACCGCCAAATTCATTGCTTGGCGGACTGAAATGACAGACTCTTTAAATATGGTAATATATTTACTCGAAATGCCTTGCTCTTCCGAAGTAACTAAACAATATTTATATTTGCCACTGCTAGACAATATTTTTGTCAAACCTAATTCTTTTATATCTCGCGAAATTGTTGCTTGCGTAATGTCAAAATTAGCATTTCGAAGTTCACGAGCAAGTTCATCTTGTGTTTCAATCTCCTTAATTGATATTAATTCCAAAATTTTAGATTGTCTTGCGCTTCGTGCCATAACTCCCCCTTAATAAATTACACAAATGTATCTTGCGATTATTATACAACACGTCAAATATTTATGCAAGTATTTTATGAATATTTGTTCAAATGCTAATTTATAGATAAAAAAGCAAGAATTCATTATTCTTGCTTTTCTCTTTGATATTAAAATCAAACAATATTGCTTCAATTTTTACTCTATTTCAATAATTTCTTCGCTAAACATACATTCCTTTATCAAGGCATCTATATCTAATTTAGATTCTTCTCTTTCGCATCTGTCTATTGTAGGCTTTATAACTGGATTTTTAGGCAAAAAGACTGTGCAACAATCTTCATAAGGAAGAATTGATGTTTCATAAGTCCCTATATCTTTTGAAATTTTCATAATTTCTTCTTTGTCCATTGTAATACAAGGTCTAAAAATAGGTTTAATTTCAACTACTCCACCAGTAACTGTCATACTCTGCATCGTTTGACTTGCCACTTGCCCCAAGCTTTCACCGGTAACAATCGCACCTAATTCGTATTTATTGCAAATTTGTTCGGCAATACGCATCATGATTCTTCTCATTATAGTAATCATATATTCAGCAGAACAATGCAAATGTATCATCTCTTGCACTTTTGTAAATGAAATCATATGCAGTTTAATCTTACCAACAAAAGGAACTAGCTCTTTTGCCAAAGTAATCACTTTATCTCTTGCCATTTCTGACGTATAAGGATAGCTATGAAAATGTAATGCTTCAATTTCAAGTCCACGTTTGCCTACCAAGTAACCAGCAACCGGGCTATCAATTCCACCAGATAAAAGTAGCAACCCTTTACCTGCACACCCCAAAGGCAAACCTCCTTGACATTTTATTGTATCATAAAATAGATAAGACTTTCCATTAAGGCGAATATCAATATGCACTTCAACTTGTGGATTGTATAAATCTACTTCTGCGTTTGGATTGTTGTCAAGAATAACTCCACCTAAATGTTTTGCAAAGTCCATTGATGAAACAGGAAATTTTTTATCTGCACGTTTAACAAAAACTTTAAACGATTTTTTGCCTATTGATAATTTATTAATCTCACTTGTGATTGATTCAACTGTTGATGGCAATTCTAAAGCACAAGACAAGCTATACAAACCAAAAACTTGTTTTAGTTTGCCTATAATAACCTTTTCTCTGCTTTCATCATAATTAGAAATCACATAACGCCCAAACGTTTTTTCGAATTTAAAAGTTTCATCTTTTAATTTATTTTTTATGTTTTTAATAAGCATACTTTCAAAAAGATAGCGATTATCTCCTTTCAAAAATAATTCACCAAATCGAAGTAAAATAACTTTCATTTAACCTTCTCCCATATTTCATTATAAACTTTTAATATTGTTTTTCCCGCTTGTGCAACTTCTTGTTCGCTTAAAAAAGAATTAAACGAAATTCTTATTCGTTGTTTAACATCTTCCTTTGAAAAACCTATGCTTTCCAAAATCCTATTGCCAGACTTTTTCGCAGAACACGCACTCCCCATTCCAACAATAACTCCTTGATCTTGTAATGCACGCATGAGCGTTTCTCCATTAACGCCTTTGAAACCAACACTCAAAATATAAGGGCTTTTGCTTTCAAAAATATTTACATTTTTATTTTCTGACAAAATCTTAACCATACAGGCCTTCAAAGCTTGAACTTTATTATAATTGCTTAAAATATCAATCTGATTTGCAACATAATCCATCGCCATAATCCCAGCAACATTTTCCGTTCCAGAACGAAGTCCATTTTCTTGCCCACCGCCAAAAACTATATTTTTTAGTAGTTTTTGATTTTTTACATACAAAGCGCCCACACCTTTAGGCCCGTGAAATTTATGAGCTGATATTGTGTAAAAATCGACATCAAATGCATTAAGACAAATAGGCACCTTACAAAAAGCTTGCACTCCATCTACGTGAATTAATGCATTTCGTGCCTTGTCTTTAATAACACCCACGATACGTTGTATATCGTTGACTGCACCAGTTTCATTGCTAATATGCATAACAGAAACAAGTCGAGTCTTTTCATTTACAACACTTGCCAGCATTTCATAGTTAATTTCGCCAGTTGAAGAAAGACCTACAAAATGCACTTTAAATCCTTGCATTTCAAGTTCTTTTGCGACATTATAAACGCTAGGATGTTCGCCTACAGAAAAAACATACTCCCATTTGCCATTTCTGCGACTTCCCATAATCGCAAGGTTATTACTTTCAGTTGCCCCACTTGTATAAATTATATCACCGCAAGTTGCCCCTAGTTTGACAAGCAATCTCTCTTTTGCTTCTTTTATTTGTTTTGCAATATCCTGTGCTTCTCGATAACCTGCCGAAGGGTTATAAAAAGATTGGCAGGCATATTTTTGATATACGCCCACCGCATCTGCAAGCATTGGAGTTGTTGCTGCATTATCAAGATAAATCATCTTAAACTAGCTCCAAATTTAAATGTCAACGCTTTTAATACCTTCTTCATAACTGCAGATACATCTTCTTCAGTCAATGTTTTCTCTACATCAGAGAGTCGAATATTAAATGCCATACTTTTTTTGTTTTCACCTAACGTTTCGCTTCGATAAATGTCAAAAAGTGAAACATCATAACACAACTTACCACAAGACGATTTGATTGATTCAATCATTTCTCCGCAAGTAACATTTTCATCAACAACAACCGCTAAGTCTCTATCAACAATAGGGAATTTAGAAATTGCTTTTACGTTGTATCTTTTTTCTGAAAGTTTTGCTAAAAATTCTGTATTGATTTCTGCATAAAATACATTTTCAGGCAGTTCATAATTCTTTGCAACCACAGGATGAACTTTGCCAAAACTTGCAATAACTTCATCTCCGCACACATAGTCTGCAGATATACCTGGGTGTAAAAATGGCTTATTAGATCTTTGAATTTTAGTTTCACAAGAAGTAAAGTTTAAAATCATTTCCACTTCTGCTTTTAAATTGAAGAAATTATAATCATTTTCGCATACTGCAATCGCAAGCATATTTTTTTCAATAGGAAGTTCTTCTAAAGGCAAACTTTTTGCAATATAAGTTCTTCCACATTCGAAGAATCTCATATCTTTATTGCCCACACTTAAGTTGTATGCAATATTTTGAAATAATGAATGTGCAAGTGAAGTTCTCATACAAGAAATTTCTTCTCCTATCGGATTTGAAATTCTCACTAATTTATGTTCTTCTTCATTTAAAAGAAGTTTTTGATTAATATCTCCTGAAACCAATGTATAAGATACATTTTCAAAATAACCATCTTGCACTAAGGCATTTCTAAGTTTTCTTTCAAGCCATAATCTTTGGTGGTGTTGACCTTCAGTGATAGTCGCATTTTCAAAAAGATTGTATCCTAAATTATCATAAACGTCGTAGCCATACATTCTGATTACTTCTTCGGCTAAATCATAATCATTTTCAATATCTTCTCTGTATGGTGGAACTTCACATTCCAGTTTGTCAGCATAACATTTTGTAACAATTCCTAAACTATTTAAAATGCGCACCATATCTTGAGATGCAATTTTTACTCCTAAAATATCATTTATTATTGAAACAGATCCTGTGATATGACGTGATTTGTTTTCTTTTGAAGCAATATCTACTCTACCACGAACGACTTTGCCACACTTAAGTTTTGAAACAAGATGAAGTGCCCTTGCCATTCCAAGTTCTGCATTCGCAACATTAACTCCCTTTGCATATCTAGCAGATGAATCAGTTCTCACACCATACTTTCTGCTAGTAAGTCTAATGGATTTTAGGTCGAAAACAGCACTTTCAAATACGCAAATATTTGTTTTATCCGTAATACAAGAATCTTCGCCACCAATCACTCCGGCAATTACCATTGGACGATTTTCATCTGCAATCACCATTACACTTTCATCAAGATTATAACTACTATGATTTAATGCATCTATTGTTTCGCCTTCATTAGCTTGACGAACAATAATTTTCTTCCCACCAATGTTTGCCCCGTCAAACGCATGCATTGGTTGTCCGCATTCCATAAGAACATAATTTGTAATATCCACAATTGTATTAATTGGCTTTACTCCTACTGCGTTTAATCTTGCTCTCATCCATAATGGAGAACGTTCAATTTTTACATTAGTAACTGCAGTCGCCATATATCGATAACAATTTTCAGTTTTAACGTCAACACTTACATAATCCCAAATAGTATCTTTCGCATAAACATCTAAATCATAACTGAGATTAAGTTTCTTAAGTTCCTTGCCTAAAAGTGCACAAACCTCTCGTGCAATTCCGATTACACTCATACAGTCGGCCCTGTTAGGTGTAATACCAATATCAAACACCACATCATCAAGCATAAGTGCTTTATCAATAGCCGTCCCCGGTTTCAAATCATTTGGCAGAATTAAAATTCCATTAACAGATGCTCCTTCGATATAGTTGTCATCGATTCCAAGTTCTTCACCAGAGCAAAACATTCCGAAAGAATCAACTCCACGCATTTTTGTTTTTGAAATTTTAATGCCATTACACAGGTCCGCACCTTCCAAACTAACAGGCACAAGTGCCCCTTCAAATACATTTGTTGCAGCAGTAATAATTTGCACAATTTCATTTCCGATATTTACCTGACACACAACAAGTCTATCTGCCTGTGGGTGTTTTTCTATTTTTAAAATCTTGCCTACCACAACGTGATGAAGGTGTTCATTTTGATAAATGATTTCTTCAACTTCCATTCCAGCAGAAGTAAGTTTTTTTGCAAGCTCTTCTGGTGATACATCAATATCAACCATTTCTTTGAGCCAATTATATGTTACTTTCATTTCACTTTCTCCTTACTATTTCATTTGCTCCAAGAATCTTTTATCATTCTTGTAAAGATATCTGATATTACCAATACTATTTAAAATCATTGCCGTTCTATCAAGACCAAACCCAAAAGCAAATCCCCTATATTTTTTACTATCTATTCCTGACATTTCAAGAACCTTTGGATTGACAATGCCAGCACCTAAAAGTTCCAACATACCAGTCCCTTTACAAAGCGAGCAACCTTTTCCGTGGCATGTAGGACAAGATACATCAACTTCAATACTTGGTTCTGTAAATGGGAAGAAAGATGGTCTAAATCTAATTTCAGTATCTTCACCATACAAACGTTTCATAATAATTGTCAGCATTGATTTTAAGTCTGCCATTGAAACATTTTCATCAATAACAAGACCTTCTAATTGGTGGAATACAGGACTATGAGTTGAATCGCTATCATTTCTGTAAGTTTTTCCTGGACAAATAATCTTAAAAGGTGGCTTCTTCACTTCCATTTCTCTTGCTTGAACTGCAGATGTTTGAGAACGAAGCAAAATGTTATCGTTGATAAAGAAAGTATCCTGCATATCTCTTGATGGGTGATTTTTAGGAATATTCATTGCTTCAAAGTTGTAATAATCGCTTTCAACTTCAGGCCCTTCAACAACAGAGAATCCAAGACCAACACAAATATCACAAAGCCTATCAATTACACTTGGAATTGGGTGTAATGCACCTTTCTTAACCCCTTGTGCAGGCTCTGTAATATCAATTTTTTCTTTTTCAAGTTTTAAAGCAAGCTCTGCATTTTCAACTTCTTGTTCTTTCTCTGCAAGTGCCTTTTCAATTGCATTTCGCACTTCGTTAATTAAAGCGCCTACTTTTGGCCTTTCTTCAGCTGAAACATCTTTCATTCCCCTTGAAAGAGAAGTCAATACACCATTTTTGCCAAAAACTTTTCCTTTAATTTCTCCAATATCTTTCATTGTTTTTGCATTATTAATTTCATCAATAACTTGCACCTGTGTGCATTTTAATTCATCTAAAATCATAAATCCTCCAATAAAATAAAAGAGTTCTCTTCCTCACTTAGGACGAAAGAGAACTCTTCGTGGTACCACCTAATTTCAGCAGACAAACTGCCCTTATTTGTCCTTAACGCAGACATACGGCTAAAACTACTCGCCAAAAAGCTTTCATAATGCTGCTAAAAAGTGAATTCATCATGGATATTGTTGCATACCTTTCAGCCGGTGAATATGCTCTCTGAAAACACATCTCCAAAACTACTAGTCTTTTATCATCGCATTTTATGAACCAATTATACCTTATAACAGCCTTTTTTGTCAAGTAAATCTTGATTTTTATTTGTGTTTAGAGTTATTTTTTGCTAAAATCATAATATGAAATATCAAGAATATAAAATTGCCGAGCCCTATCAAACGGTTTATCATTATTTAAAAACAATGCATTTCTCAGAAAATTACATTAAAAATCTAAGAAAAGATTGGGGCAACATATTAGTAAATGAGAAAATCGTAAACATCAGATGCCCTTTATGCATTGGAGATGTTTTAAAAATCAACTCATCTCCAAATCAAAAGACTGACATAAAAACGTGCATACTACCACTAGATATTGTGTATGAAGATGAATACTACATACTAATAAACAAGCCTAGTGGCATCTCTTGTATGCCAAACAAATCACATTATGACAACAATTTGGCCGGCGCAATTTTAAACTATATGCAAGATAAAGAATCAAATTTTGTAGTCCGCATTTTGAATAGGCTAGATAAAGATACTGCAGGAATTATAATTGTTGCTAAAAGCAGTATCGCACAAAAAGATATTAAAAATCTAGATAAAACTTATCACGCAATTTGTGAAGGGATAATTGACAAATCAATTCAAATCAATTCTCCTATAAAAACAATCAATATTAACGGGGTTAATAATAGAAAACGAATTCTCTCCCAAGATGGACAAGACGCAACCACATTTGTTACTCCTATTTCTCACAACAAATTATACAGTTTAATTTCTCTGAAATTGAAACACGGACGAACTCATCAAATCAGATTGCACCTTTCATCAATAAAACATTCCTTGATTGGAGACGAAATTTACGGGACAAAAAGCACTCTGATCTCGCACACCGCCCTTGTGTGTAAAGAACTGTCATTTTTTCACCCTTATTTAAAGAAACAGCTTTCCTTTGAAATCGATTATCCCCAAGATATAAAAAAGATATTGCCTTAACGAAATATCTTTTTTATATCTAAAATTCGCAATTGTTTGGTGTTCTTGGGAAGAGAATAACATCTCTGATATTTGATACACCAGTGATATACATTAGAATTCTTTCAAAGCCAAGACCAAAACCACTGTGTTCAACAGAACCAAATTTTCTTAAATTCATATACCACCAGTAGTCTTCTTCTTTAAGCCCTAATGTCTTCATATGATTTGCAAGTTTATCATAATCTGTTTCTCTTTCGCTTCCGCCAGTAACTTCTCCAATGCCAGGGAAAAGAAGATCACAAGCACGAACAGTCTTTCCGTCTTCATTCTGCTTCATATAGAAAGCCTTGATTTCTTTTGGATAGTCAGTAACAAATACAGGTTTTTTGAAAATAACTTCAGCCAAATATCTTTCATGTTCGGTTTGGATATCACTACCCCATTTAACTGGGAATTCAAACTTATCGTTGTTTTTGCTTAAAATATCAATCGCTTCTGTGTATGTAACACGACCAAATTCGTTGTTAATAACATTATTAAGTCTGTCAAGAAGTCCTTTATCAACAAAATTATTGAAAAATTGCATTTCATCTGGACACTTTTGAATGATGTTGCTTATAATATACTTCATCATTTTCTCTTCAAGAGTCATCAGTTCATCAAGATTCATAAAGCAAACTTCAGGTTCTAAGTGCCAAAATTCATTTACGTGTCTTGTTGTATTACTGTTTTCTGCACGGAACGAAGGTCCAAACGTATAAATTTTCCCGAATGCAAATGCACAAGTTTCCCCTTCAAGTTGTCCTGTTGGTGAAAGATAAACCTTCTTCCCAAAAAGTTCGTCTTCAGGAGAAAATTTCTTTTCTTCTTCATAAATATTCTGAGTTGTTACTCTGAAAAGTTCACTTCCCCCTTCACAATCAGAAGACGTCAAAAGTGGTGTATGCACGTGAACAAAACCTTCATTCTCAAAAAATTCGTGCAACAAATATGCAAGTTTACTGCGAACTCTAAATACTGCATTAAATAAATTTGCTCTTGGTCTTAAATACGCAATTTCTCTTAAAAATTCAAGAGAATGTTTTTTCTTTTGAAGTGGATATTCGCTATCCGTTGCATTAATAACAGTAACTTCTTCTGCTTGCATTTCAAAAGGTTGTTTATTTTCTGGAGTTAAAACAATTTTCCCTTTACACATAATTGAAGAACCTGTATTAACTTTTTCAATGATATCAAAGTTTTCAAGCTTATCTTTACTGAACACTACTTGTAAAGTTTTAAAGCAAGTGCCATCAGTAAGATCAATAAACCCGAAACTACCATTTCCGCGACAGCTTTTAACCCAACCAGCAACAACAACTTCGTTTCCTGTCAATGCTTCTTTATTATCATATAATGCTTTAATATCTGTTTTTTTCATTTTTTCACCTATTTATCTTCTAATTTTATTCCAAGTTCTTTTAACGTAGCTTCATCAATTTTACTTGGTGCATTCATAAGTAAGTCTCTACCATTTTTATTTAGTGGGAAAGCAGCAATTTCTCTAATTACGTCATATCCCATAATTTGCATCAACATTCTGTCAAATCCAAATGCTCCACCTGCATGTGGTGGGGCCCCGTAAGAAAACGCATTAAATAACGCAGAAAACTTCTTTTCAACTATGCTTTGGTCATAACCAACAAGATTAAAAGCCTTAACCATTGTCTCTTGGTCGTGATTACGAACAGCTCCGCTTAACATTTCATAACCATTGCACACAAGGTCATATTGATAAGCCACAATATCAAGTGGATTTTGATTATTAAGAGCATCAAGTCCGCCTTGTGGCATTGAGAATGGATTGTGAGAAAAGTCAAGTTTTCCTGTTTCTTCATTAATTTCATAGAATGGGAAATCTACTACCCAGCAAAATTCAACTTTATTTTGATCAATAAGATTTAATTGTTCGCCAAGGGCATTTCTAAGCACATTTGTAAGCATAATAGCCATAGCTTTTGTATCTGCAATAAAGAATAAGCTATCTCCTGATTTAATGTTGGCAATCTGTAATAAGGCTTGCTTTTGTTCGTCAGTCACAAACTTAGCAATAGATCCTGATAATTCTTGCCCATCATATTTAAGCCAAGCAAGACCTTTCCCTTCATAACTTACGATAAGTTTGCCTAAATCGTCATAAAATCTTCTTGGTTTATCTTGACAAGGAGCAACTATCATTTTAATTGTCTTGTCTTTGAATGCATTAAATTCAGTCCCCTTGAAAATTTCAGTAACATCATTTACCACAAGTGGGTTTCTTAGGTCTGGTTTATCAGAACAGTATTTTTCAATCGCTTCTTTATAAGGAATGCGAACAAATGGTGCTTTGCACACTTGTAAATTTGTAAACTTGTTATAAAGACCTGTAATAAAGTTTTCACAAACAGCAAAAACATCTTCTTGAGTTGCAAATGACATTTCAAAGTCAATTTGATAAAATTCACCAGTCATTCTATCTGCTCTGCCAGCTTCATTTCTAAAACAAGGTGCAATTTGAAAATACTTATCATAACCTGACACCATCAACAATTGTTTGAATTGTTGTGGAGCTTGTGGCAAAGCATAAAATTCACCTTTAGAAAATACTGTAGGGACAATATAATCTCTTGCCCCTTCCGGCGAACTTGATGTAAGGATTGGCGTTTGCACTTCTAAAAATCCCATATCATCAAATGTATCTCTTATGTATTTTAAAACCTTTCCACGCATAACAAGATTTTTGTGGTTTTGCGGATTTCTAAGGTCAAGGTATCTATACTTATATCTTAAATCTTCTTTTGTATTTGGAGCATCTGCAATTTCAAATGGAAGCACGTTTTGACATTTCCCTAAAACTTGGATATTTTCAACCTTAATTTCAATATCCCCTGTTTCCATATTAGGATTTTTAGAAGTTCTTTCAAACACTTCTCCTTCAATTTTAACGACTGTTTCTTTGCAAATACCTTCAATCATTTTCTCGTCTTCAATTAAAAGTTGAGTTATTCCAAAATGATCTCTAAGGGTTGCAAAAACAATACCGCCGAGTTTTCTAATTGTTGCAAGCCAACCTGAAAGGACAACTTTTTGTCCTACGTTTGTTATTCTCAATTCTCCACAATTGTTTGTTCTATAATAATTTGCCATATCTTTTTTCTCCATAGCTAAGATTATAGCACAAAAATCCTTGCTTGCAAAGTGTTTTATTTATTTTTTTTCTTGAAAGTTGCAACAAATGCAAAGGAAAGTAACCCAACTAACAATATTGTAACTATTAATAAAGCACTTCCATCCCTATTCTTATCCTTATTTTCTTCAGTTGTTGTGTTGTCTTTTTCATTTTCGAGAAAATCATCTTGTTTGACATCTTCATCTACAAATTCATCTTCTGTCGGATCTTCTTCAATTATATCATTCTCCGGCAAATAATAATTTGAATACATTGTTGTGTTAATTGAATCCACTAAATAAGGGACACTATTATAAACAAACTCTTTTTCAATCAAATATGTTCCCATTTCAAAAAGCAAATTTGTTTTCAATAGCTCCTGATTATAATGCCCCTTTCCACAATAAACGTCTAAAAATAGCCACGGATAAAGTTGATTGCCCGTAGCAAAAAGTTGTTGTGCAAATTTATAGTTTTCTTCAAAATTCGGATTACTTTTGCCTACAACTATTCGAATTTTGCTAAAATCTTGCCCATTGTTTGTGATGTAGTAATACTTTTTTGCAACCCCATCTCTGTGAATATCAAACAGTGCATCTGGTTTTTCTTTAGTATATAAAGATTTTGCTGTAACTGCCGAACGAGAATAAGCACTTGAATCGTGCGGAATATGCAAAGTTTCATCTAAAACAACTTGAATCCCATTTTTTTCAAGCTCCGCCTGCAACTTCTTTGCTACGTCGTGAATTCCGCCTTGACCATAGATACTATCATACCCATCAGAAGGAGTATAACTTTCATCATTATGTGTCATATACAAACATAATTTTTTATCTTTTCCTGTCGATCTTGTGTTTTTTGCCTTATTTGGCTTAGCCCAATTTAAAGTTCTAAAATATCTTGCATAACATTTATTCCCATCAATTTCATAAATTTGATATTCTTCAAAATCCTTTGTCAAAATTGTATCACCTACTTCCGCTTCGCTTGTAAACGAAAGAAGTTCGCCATTTTCATCATAAATATCATATTGAATAATCTCGCCATCAAATGCAAAAGCCAAATTTATAGGATAATTTGACAATAAACAAATCAACAATGCAACAAACATACATATAAAATTTTTCATACTTTAAGAGTGTGAAAAAAAGAGAAAATAATTCATAATAGCTTTATATTTGTAGAAATCGAGCAAATATAATGAATTTAAAATGGCTATACTATGACAATAAAAGGACTAGTATGTTATTAAAAGATAACAGACTAGCCCTTTTTCAAAATATAGGATATTTGATTATAATTTTCTCTTTTTTTTAACATAAAAATCAATTTAATTTATAACTTTACTCTTGAAAATTTCCCTAAAGCTATTGATTTTTACTATTGACTATGATATAATACAGCATAAGGAGTTGAATATGGCAATCTCACAAGAAATGATGGAACAATTTGTTAAACTTGGCGATAAAAAAGAAGTTGTAACCATCAATGGCATCAATTATATTGGACAAAAATTTATTACAAAAGGAATTTTACTCGCTAAAAAAGGTGACAATGGACAGATTTATTACGTCAGCGAAAGCGGTTTAGGGCTTTATTTAGGTCAAGACAACACTAAAGGGCATCAATTTCTTAGTTTATATGCTAAATATGATAGAGATGATTTCGACCTTTATATAAACACAATAAAAGATTCAAAAGGAAACATCATCTTTAAAAATGAAGATTATCCAGCAATTAAACAAAGAGCTTATGAAAAAGCTAGAATCTATAAACATAACGACAACTGTTTATCTGCACAAGGCAAACAGTTACTTAAATTAATCGGAAAACCTGTGCAATTATGTTTGCCTGAATCATTTTCAAATCTAAAAATGAAAAAAGTATCTATCAAAGCTATTATTTGTAATCAACCAAATCACGACACAATTGAATTTACTGACGGCTTCTTGCATCTTAGCTACCCTTCATACGGCTGCCGAGTTTCTTTAGATGAAGATGCTATGGCAAAATTACAAGCAACAGAAGCTGAAGAAGAAATTGAAAATGAATAAAAAAAACACCACTCAAGGGTGTTTTTTTATTCGTCTTAATATATTAAACTTTTTATAAAGAATTTTCTTCACGATCTACTTCATATCCATTTGGTGCATCTAGCAAATCAAGCAATGTATCAACCTCTATATATGAAAATATCTGCATATCTAAATCTCTTTTTGTTTTATTTTCTGCAAGTCTTATTGTTTCCCTGCCAATATTAAACAAATTATAACAATCTTCTCGCTTTAACTCGTCTAAATATCTTTTTCCACATAAAACAATTGTTTGACAATCATTATTTGATAATCTTTTTTCTAAATATGATGACCATTTGTTAAACTCAAGGAAAGTCATTTCTCTCTTATGAAATCCTACCATATAACTTGCAATGCTTTGTTTCGCATCAATAAACCTACATTTTCTCATAAACTTAAACCACCTAATCAAATTCAACAAAAAAACAGGTCAAAGCCTGTCTTGGTGCGGGCGGTGGGAGTCGAACCCACACGATTTCTCACTTGCCCCTTAAACAAGCGCGTCTGCCATTCCGCCACGCCCGCACATTTATATATGATACTTTCTTATTATATTTATAATTAAACAAATTGTCAAGCATTTTTTATTATTTTTTGTAAAAAGTTGAATTTATTTGATAATTTCAATCAATAAACACCTGAATCCATAAACTCATCAAAACGATTACAAATAAAAAACATTAGAAAATTCTAACGTTCTTTATATTCTCTATTAAACTCATTAAGCCCTTTTTCAAACAACCCCTTGCTTTCTGGGTCTAACATAAAAATGAGCCCCATTAATTCTCCAACGTGAGTCTTTTCTTCTTCTACAATATGTTTGATGACGTTTTGCGCTGACGAATTGTTTGTTTGCATCAAATGATTTTCATATTGCACAATAGCTTCTAATTCGCCCACCAAATCTAATCTTGCATTTTGCAAGGTGGTAAACTCATTCGTTTTATTTGCAGAATGGTCTAATACATTAAAAAATCCTTTCATATCCCCCCCAATGTTATATATTCAAAGTTATTCTATTTTGCAACAAAATATTTTACAGCCTATGGATAAAGGATTTGTTTTAATTGAACAAAAAAGAGATTAACAAATCTCTTTTTTGTCTGCCTGCTTATAAATAAGTTCCGGTTGAGCATCTTCTTGTTCGATAAAATCTTTTGTAATAATGATTTTTTGCACGTCTTCCCAGCTTGGAGCATCAAACATAAGCCTTGTCATTTTAGATTCAATAATTGTGCGCAGTCCCCTAGCACCCGTTTTAAGTTCCATCGCTTTTGATGCAATCGAACGGACTGCTTCATCAGTAAAATCAATATCAAGTTCATCTATTCTAAACATAAGTTTATATTGTTTAACGATAGAATTTTTAGGCTGCGTAAGGATTTGAACCAAAGCATCTTCATCAAGTTCTTCAAGCCCAACTACGACAGGCAATCTACCTATAAATTCTGGAATAAGCCCAAATTTAATCAAATCGTTTGGTTGAATCTCCTTTGCGTAGTTTCTCTTAATCTCTTCTTCGCTTTGTCTAATATGAGCATTAAAGCCTAAGGAAGTGTCATTCTTTCGTGATTCGATAATTTTATCAAGCCCAACAAACGCTCCACCACAAATAAACAAAATATTAGTTGTGTCTATTTGAATCATTTCTTGTTGCGGGTGCTTTCTCCCACCTTGAGGCGGAACAGATGCAACTGTGCTTTCTAGAATTTTCAAAAGCGCTTGTTGCACACCTTCTCCTGCGACATCTCTAGTAATTGATACGTTTTGCGTTTTCTTTGCAATTTTATCAATTTCATCGATATAGATAATTCCCCTTTGGGCTTTTTCAATGTCATAATCAGCGTTTTGAATAAGCTTAAGCAATATATTTTCAACGTCATCGCCAACATATCCCGCCTCGGTAAGTGTTGTTGCATCGCAAGAAGCAAAAGGAACTTTTAAAACTTTCGCCAATGTTTTTGCCAGTAAAGTTTTCCCCGAGCCTGTCGCCCCTACCATTAAAATATTGCTTTTTTCAAGTTCAACTTCATCATTATTATGTTCTATAGTCTTAGTATAATTATAATTTAATCTTTTATAATGATTGTAAACAGCAACTGCAAGCACTCGTTTCGCTTCATCTTGACCGATAATATAATCATCCAACTTTGATTTAATTTCTCTTGGCGATGGAAGCTCTATTTTCTCAAATGTTGATTTTTTAATGTTGTCAGCAATAATATCTTTACAAATAGAAATACACTCATCACAAATATATGCATCTCCACCAGGGCTTTCTATAAGTTTTTTTGCATCTTTTTCACTTTTGCCACAAAAACTGCATTTTCGCATAAATTCGCTCATAAAATCTCCTTTTTAAGCTTTAATATCTCGTGATACAAATATTTCATCAATAATTCCATATTCCTTAGCTTCAACAGCTGTCATATAATTATCTCTATCGGTATCTTTTTCAACCACTGCTAAAGGCTTACCTGTATTTTCGCTAAGCATTTTATTCATTCTTTCTTTAATATATTGAATATGATTGGCTTGTATTTGGATATCACTTACTTGACCTTGAGCCCCACCTAATGGCTGATGAATCATAATTTCGCTGTTTGGAAGAGCAAACCGCTTGCCTTTTGTTCCGCCCGCAAGCAAAAATGCCCCCATAGAGGCTGCACGACCTACACAAATGGTAGAAACATCACATTTAATATATTTCATCGTATCATAAATTGCAAGCCCTGCACTAACACTTCCGCCTGGACTATTAATGTAAATAGAAATATCTTTGTTGGGATTTTTTCCTTCTAAATAGATAAGCTGCGCAACAATTAAATTGGCCATACTATCTTCTATTTCTCCATTTAAAAATATAATTCTATCTTCAAGTAATCTTGAGTAAATATCATAAGACCTTTCACTGTTTCCTGTTTGGTCAACAACCATTGGAATTAACATAATTCCCTCCTTATTCCCTATAATAAGCATCAAGCCCCTTCACTAATTGTAATGAAAGGGCTTTTATCTTTTGTTTCTTTAAGCAATATTAATTATACGCCAAAAATTTATTGTTTATTTGCTTTGGCTTTAATTAAATCTAAAACTTTTGTCATAATTACGTTGTTTTGGAAGAAAGCATAATCGTTTGGAGACATTGCCTTTTTAAAATCTTCCCCGTTCATTTGATATTTGCTTGCATAAAGGGCAATTTCTTTATCCATTTCTTCTTCTGTAACAGAAATTTTGTTTTCAGAAATAATTCTTTGAAGAACAAGTCTTGTTTTAATATTCTTTTCTGCATCAGATTTTCTTTCTGCTTTAAATTCTTCAACTGTTTTTCCAAGATATTGTAAATATCCTTCAAGAGTCATTCCTTGATGAGATAATCTATGTTCAAAATCTTCTACCATATGAAGAAGTTCGTGTTCAATCATAGCATCTCCAAGAGTAATGTTTGCTTTCTCTGCAATTTCATCAAGAAGAGCAACTTCATAATCTCTTTCAACTCTTTCTTCTGCCATTTTTTGAAGGTTTTCTTTAATTGAGTTTTTAAATTCTTCTACAGTTTCAAATTCTGTAGTATCTGAAACAAATTTATCATCAATTTCAGGAAGCACTTTCTTTTCAACCTTATTAAGCGTAATGTGGAATACAGCTGGCTTGCCTGCTAAATTTTCTGCAGGATAATTTGCTGGGAAAGTAACATTAATGTCTCTTTCTTCGCCTTTGTTCATTCCTACAACTTGATCTTCAAAGCCTTCGATAAATGTATGAGAACCTAATTCTAATCTATAATCTTTTGCTTCTCCGCCGTCAAATTTAACTCCATCAACTGTCCCAACAAAATCGATAATAGCGAAATCGCCATTTTCAGCAGTCTTGTCTTCTTCAACATATCTTGCGCGAGATGCCTTTGTTGCTTCAAGTTCTGCTTCAACTTGTTCATCTGTTACAACAGCTTCCCCTTTCTTTGCAGAAATTGTTGTCAGGTCAGGCAATTCAAATTCAGGCATAAGGTCAAATTTAAGTTCTGCCACAAGTCCTTCTTCTACTGTAAAAGATTTAATATCTGCGTGTGGGTGAGATGCAGGCACAATTTTCTTATTTTCTGCTAAAAAGCTTGAAAATGCTGCATTTACAACTGCATCAAATGCGTCTTCAAAAAACACTTGGTCGCCATAGTGTTGTTCAACAACCCTTCTTGGTGCTTTCCCTGCTCTGAATCCTTCCACTTTAAATTTTGTTTTGTTTTGTTGATAAACGGTTTCTACCGCTTGTTCCCATTCTTCTTTTGAAACCTTAACTGTTAAAATACCTTGTTGGTCTTTTTTCTTAAATGTATGCATTGTTTTCTCCTTTTCTCTGAGATTATATCACAATATCACTAATATTGCAAGTGAAAATTTAATTTAAGTGAATATTTTTAAAGTATCGTTACAGTGCACATCGCAACTATACAAGTAATTGCAATTGATAAACAAAACAACATTTTAAAAATATCAATCATTTTATCTCTCGCGAGTGATTGTTTATATTTTTTTACATAAACATCTCTAGCCATTTCAAAATCCTTTTCAGTTAGTGAAGTAGAGTTAATAGTCTGCGCTTTATAATAGGCAAAGTCTTCTTCAAAATTCCATTTATAGTCTTCCAAATATTTATGTATCAAAACGAAAGTCAAATAAAAACATAAGCCGACTAAAAAAGATAAGGAAAAGTAAATAAACCCTTTCCAAATTTCTTTTAAACAAGCAAATAATATTATTAGGACTAGAAGTCCTATCGAAATCCAAATTTTATTTTTAATCATAATTCTCAGTTAAATCACATTCAAAATAAAAAGCACAATAATTGTAACTACAAACACAACATAACAAACTACCCAAGCAACGTGTTTATGACTTTTAACCCAATTAAATGCTAAAATTATTGATAAAACGTAAGCAATACATTCTCCCACAGCCTGAAACGCATTGGATAAAGATGAATTATTTGCCAAAATCAATGTAAGAAGCAACGATACCGCAATACACCCTATACCAATATAGGCAATGAGAGAAAGAACCGTATTCTGAGAAGTGTTTGATGAAATTGTAATTTTTTGTTTTGACATACTTTATCTCCCTATATACCTTGCAAGATCAACGGTCTTGTTTGAATAACCCCATTCATTATCATACCAGGCAACAAGTTTAACAAAAGTAGGACTAATCATAATACCTGCATTAACATCAAAAATTGATGTCCTTGCATCGCCAATAAAATCTGAAGAAACCAAAGCTTCTTCTGTCCACCCCATAATCCCTTTCAGTTCACCTTCGCTGGCCTTTTTAACCACTTTTACAATCTCTTCATAAGTAGTTGGTTTTGCAAGTCGAACCGTAAGATCAACAACTGAAACGTCAACAGTTGGAACTCGAAAACTCATACCTGTAAGTTTGCCCTTCAACTCTGGTATGACTTCCCCAACTGCCTTTGCCGCACCTGTAGAAGATGGAATAATATTAGCTGAAGCTGCTCTGCCACCACGCCAATCTTTCTTTGATGGTCCATCAACAGTAAGTTGTGTTGCGGTAGTGGAATGGACTGTAGTCATCAGCCCTTCTTCAATTCCAAAGCTTTGATGAATAACTTTTGCAAGTGGAGCCAAACAGTTTGTTGTGCAAGATGCATTTGAAATTACTTTCATATCTTTGTGGTATGAACTTTCATTCACCCCCATAACAAACATTGGCATATTTTTACCCGGAGCGGAAACAATAACCTTTTTTGCACCTGCTTCAATATGCTTTACTGCATCTTCATATTTAGTAAACTTGCCGGTTGCTTCAATAACAACATCAACTTTATGATTTCCCCAAGGAATCATACTAGGTTCTTTTTCTGCATAAAAAGTAATAGGTTTGCCATTAACAACAAGTTTATCTTTTTTAATTTCGCAATCACCTTTGAATTTTCCGTGAACAGAATCATAAGTAAACATATACTTACTATATTCAAGATCAATAAATGGGTCGTTTATAGCCACAACATCAACATCATCTCTTTCTGCGCAGCATCTTAAAACAAGTCTTCCAATACGACCAAAACCATTTATTCCAATTTTTGTAACCTTTTTCATTAATTACTCCTTATTTTGAACTTTTTTATTCATTATAAATGCCTTACTGCACTGTTTTTTCCCCACTAAATTAGTAAATATCATCATCACTATTAGTATAAATGCAATCGCCAAACAAACAGCATCTAAACAGAATAAAAACAACGCTATTATTATTGACATTTGAGCAAAGATTGATACCACCGTTGTTACTCCAGCACCCAACACTAGAAGTAAAATGGCTAGCAACATATATTTCAAATTATTTGTTCGCTTATATTCAATTTCATCTTTTGCTCGTGTTGTAATCACGCCTTGCTTGATTCCTTTCCAACGATTAACCCTACTTGAATAACTTAAATTCCCTGTGCTCATTGCAACATCGGCAATATCTTCGTTCATATAAACTACGGAATAATCACCTGCATACATCTTAACACCTAGAATCATTCTTATTAGGTTCTGCCAAGTATTAAAAATGAATGCCTTACATTTGCTTCTTTCCCTTTTGCTTGTTACTACATCTCTATCAGAGTTAACAATTTTTTCAAACTCTTCAATAGATACCGGTTTACGCAAAATCAAAATACTTCCTTCTTCAAGATAATCTTGAATTGCATTTATCATTTCTTCTTTGTTTGTATTCTTATCAAAATCAAAAAAGTTGAAGTTGTTTTTATCTCCATATTCATTTAACACAGAATCATAAATATCATTTCGGACACCAATATAAACTTGAACATTTAATGCTCCATCAAGTGCATCTAGCAAAGCTCTATGTCCTGCTATTTCTCCTGTAATAGGAATAATCACATTTAACATCTTTGACTCCTAAAATTTTTTTATTCTTTTTGCGTGGCGACCGCCTTCAAAATCTGTAGTCAAGAAAACTTTTACTATTTTTATTGCTTGGCGAACTGAGATAGTCCTTCCTGCTAAACACAAAACGTTAGCATCGTTATGCCTACGAGAAAGGCTTGCTGTAATTTCATTATGACAAAGAGCAGCCCTAATTTTAGGATTACGGTTTGCAACCATACTCATTCCAATTCCACTTCCACAAATATAAATGCCGACATTTCGAGAATCTTCAAGCACTTTTTCATTGCCAGCCTTAGCAAAGTCTGGATAATCATCAATTTGCTCTCTTGAATGACAACCAACGTCAATGGCAATTATATTTTCTTTATTAAAAAACTTTTTAATTTCTTCCTTTAATTGAAATCCTGCGTGATCACTTGCTAAAATTATCATTTTTCTCTCCATAAAACTATATTTTGAAGTAACTTTTCAATACCTTCAATTATTTCATAAGCCGTCTGTAAATATACCTGTTCTGATTGGCCATAAGGATCGGATATATCTCGCCCGATTAAATTTTTCATAGTAATAACTTTTTGAGATTGTATTTTTTCTTTCATCGGCTCGGTCATTACAACATATAAGGTTTGTTTATCTATTTTGGCTAATTGAATCGATTTCCGATTTGCACTGCTTGCTTTCAATTTTTTTAAAGCTCGTTTTGCATTTTCTGCAATATTATCGCCATTCGCAAACAGCCCTCTTGACGACACTTTTACGTCTTCAATCTTTCGTTCTTTAATAATTTTTTTCATTAGCCGTTCTGCCATTATAGAGCGACAAGTCCCCCCAGTGCAGATAAAACAAATTTTTATCATAGACCTCTCAATACTCCAATTTTATCATATAAAACAAAAAAAACAAAACAAATACAATGATTTGTCTTGTTTTATTTGCAAATATTAAATTAAATTGCCATTTTTTTTGATTGCCAAAGCTTGTCTAAATTGTATTTTTCTCGAACCGAGCTTACAAACAAGTGTAAGACACACCTGCCCAAATCAAAAACAATCCATTCTCCCTTATGGAACCCCTCTGGATATTTTTCCATTTCAAACTCTTGCATTATTTCAAGAGCAAGTTTTTTATTGTTTTCAGATGAATCAATTGATGCCACAAAAATATAATCACAGTGCTGGTCTTCGTTTGATAAATCATATATTCTCGCATCTTCAGCACCCTTTTCCGCCAAATAATTATATAAATTGTTTAAATGTTGCTTCACTAAAATTTCTCCCTTTGTGATTCTATTACTCTTATTATAAAGTTTTTTTTCACTTATGTCAAATATTTGTGTAAATTTTTAATTTTCGGTAATAAATAGTTTATGAAAAAACTTTCAATACTAATTCAAGAAATAATAAAGTTGATTATATTTTTCATTGTTTCTCTTGTTTGGTTAAACTCATATCTCTATGATAAAGCCTTTGCAATATCGCTGGCGATTGCAATAAGTTTGACTTTAGAAGTTATTACACTTTTTATTTCACGTGAAAAACTAGCAAAAAAGAATTTAAAAGCTGCGCAGCTAAAAGATGCAGAAAATATGTTTTTCTCTCTTGCAACTGACAAAAATGCAACAGACTTCTTCTTCAATTTGTTTTCTACTCGATATAAAACCATTAATCAACTAAAAGATTATCTCATTTTAGAAGAACAAGATGGCAAAAAAACTTTATTTTATCCTTTTCTTAAAATCTCCACATTAGAAATTGATGACATATTTTCGATTTCTAAGCTAAGTGATGAAGTCGATAAAATTATTATTGCCTGCAACGACTTCTCTGTCACTTGCAAACAATATAAGCTAAAAAAGGAAATCATCATCTTAAATAAATATGATACTTATAATAAAATTTTTACCGAATACGAATACTATCCCCAAGTTGCAAACGTTCCAAAACAAAACAACTTTTCGTGTAAAAATCTTTTTAATACAATTTTCAATAAATCCAAGACAAAAGGATATCTATTTGCAGGTTTAATTTTATTGATATCATCTTCCTATATCCCTTACAATATATACTACAAACTTACCGCAACAATTCTTCTCTTATTTGCATCAATCTGTTTACTGTTTCCGCAAAACAAATCAAAAAAAGAACTAGTATAAAACTGTTATTTTTTCATAACATACTAGTTCTTTTTTTATATTATTAATTCAATTCAATGTGTTTAAAATCTTTTTTTGAAGATTTGCGATATACAATTACACGTCTTCCAATAACCTGAACAGGTTCTGCCTTGTTTGCACTGCAAATTTGCACCATCATTTCCTTTGGAGTTAATTCACAATTATTTAAAATTGTAATTTTAATAAGCTCTCTCGCTTCAAGTAAGGAATTGATCGCTTCAACTGAATTTTCAGTTAATCCTTCTTTTCCGATTTGCATAACAGGCTCAAGTGCGTTGCCTAATCCCCTTAAAAAAGCTCTTTGTTTTGTAGTGATCATTTTTTCTCCTTAATCTGTGTATTCAAAAGTAATATCTTTAATTTTCACAATACTTCCATTAACAAGTCCTTTCTCTTTAAGCATATCAATTACCCCCATTTCATTAAGAGTTTTTTGGAAATATGCAAAAGAACGTGTATCTGACAAAACAACTCCCCTAATAAAGTTGTCAATTTTGCCACCACTGATAACAAAAGCACCTTCATCGTCTCTAGTAATATTTAAACTTTCTACATCTCGTTTGTCAAAATCAAACTTCTCAATTTCAACTGGTGGTTTGATTGGCAATTTACTTAATTTTTCAAGAGTCAATAGTTTTAGTTTGTCTATATTTTGATATGTTGCCCCAGAAATAACAACATAATCACCGCCTATTTCTTTTTCAAAACGAGTTATTCTTTCATTTAATGTTTCTTCATCTAAAATATCTGATTTTGAAAGCACAACAATTTGTGGCGTTTCTGCAAGTGCCTTACTATATTTTTCAAGCTCTGCATTAATAACTTTATAATCTTCAATAAAATCTCTACAATCAGACTGCGAAATATCAACAAGATGCAATATCAGCCTTACTCTTTCTACGTGCCTTAAGAAATAATGTCCTAAACCTTGTCCTTCACTTGCACCTTCAATAAGCCCAGGGATATCAGCAACAACAAATGTTTGCCCTTTTACTTCACACATACCAAGATTTGGATATATGGTAGTAAATGGATAGTTAGCAATTTTAGGGTTAGCGTTTGAAATGCAGGAAAGAAGTGTTGATTTGCCAGCATTTGGGAATCCTACAAGCCCAACATCTGCGATTGTTTTTAGTTCTAAAATAACTTCCCTTTGTTTTGTCGATTCTCCTGTTTGAGAAAAGTGTGGAGCTTGTTTTATTGAAGATTTATAGTAATGGTTTCCGTGTCCACCTTTACCGCCCTTAAGAGCAATAAATTCCATACCATCTTCATATAAATCTGCAATAGGTTTATTGCTTTGGCTGTCAATAACCACCGTTCCGCAAGGCACTTTGATTACAACATCTTTACCATTTGCCCCCGTTTTAAGCCTTTGACCACCATTCCCGCCATTTTCAGCGAAGAATTTTTTATGAAAACGAAAATCATATAAGGTGTTTAAATTGTTTGTTGCTTTAAATACAACATTTCCACCATTTCCGCCTTCGCCACCATCTGGCCCCCCATTAGCTGTTTGGGCAGTGCGCAAAAAAGAAGCAGAACCATTTCCTCCATTTCCAGCTTTAATTTGTATTTTTACTCTATCTAAAAACATACTACCCCTTTATTTTGTTGCTATTACGACATAACACATATTATATTTAGTGTTTAATTTATTTTTTGACATATAGTTTTAAATGGACACGTTTCGCACTCTGGCCTTTGGGCTTTGCAAATATATCGCCCAAAATGAACTAATTGCAAGTGAAGCTTGCTCCAATGCGACTTATCAAAAGTATTCATCAAAGCTTTTTCACAAACATTAGGATTATCCGATTTTACAAGTCCCAACCTATTTGATACTCTTAAAACGTGAGTATCCACTGCTATTGCATCATCTTTAAAAGCTTCTGCCAACACTACATTCGCTGTTTTTCTTCCAACACCCGCCAGCGACTGCATTTCGTCTAAATTATTAGGAACTCGACCATCAAATTTTTCAATTAAGTCTTTTGTCATCGAAAGAATATTCTTTGCTTTATTTCTATAAAATCCACAAGAATGAATCTTCTTTTCTAATTCTTGTTGAGACAAAAGCATCATTTTTTCTGGGCTTCCATAATCTTTAAACAACTCTCTTGTAACGATATTCACCCGCTTGTCAGTACATTGAGCAGATAGTATTACCGCTACAAGAAGTTGATATTCACTATTATAATCCAGCTCGCATTTGGGATTTGGGAAAAGTTTATTTAAGCTTTCTATTATTTCAGAATTTTTCATATTATTTCATAAGTGGGAATAAAACTACATCTCTAATTGATGGTTGATTATAAATAAGCATTAAAAGTCTATCTAGTCCACAGCCGAGCCCAGAGATTGGTGGCATACCGTGTTCCATAGCAAGCATAAATCCTTCATCTAAATCCATAGTTTCGTCATCGCCCTGTTTCTTTGCTTCTAATTGATCTTCAAATGCCTTTCTTTGAACAATTGGATCAACAAGCTCAGAATAAGCCTTACAAAGCTCTGTTCCCATTACAACAACTTGGAATACATCAATAATTCTCTTGTCTGCATCATTTCTTCTTGCAAGTGGAATGAGCACAGCTGGATAGTTGTAAAGAATTGTTGGTTGAACAATATTTTCTCTAATCTTTTTCTTATAAACAAAATCAATAATTTGACTTAAAGACTTGTAATCTTCAAGTTCAGCCATTTTAAATAAACCAGCTTCAACAATTTTTGACTTAAGTTCAGCAGGGTCAGCAATTGCCAAGAAATCAAAGCCCATAAGTTCTCTCATTGTTTCGGTATAATTGATTCTTTCAATATTTTCCTTGCCAAAATCTAAAATGACACCATCTTTTTCGATTGTTGTTTTACCAGTAAGTTCCAAAACAAGATTTTTAATAAATCCTTGGAAAAATTTGATGTTATCTTCAAAATTCCAATACGATGCATACCATTCAACTTGTGTGAATTCTTGCAAGTGTTGAGTGTCCATTCCTTCGTTTCTAAAGCATTTTGCCACTTCAAACACCCTGTCAAAACCGGCAGCAATACATTGTTTAAGATAAGTTTCAGGTGCAATACGTAAGTTGCATTCCTTATCAAGTGCATTATGGTGAGTATAGAATGGTCTTGCACTAGCACCACAAACTGCACTTTGAAGAATTGGAGTTTCAACTTCCATAAATCCATTATCACCTAAATACTTTCTGATAAACGCAAGGAGCTTGCTTCTTCCGATAAACACATTTCTTGATTCTTCATTTGAAACAAGGTCAAGATATCTTTGACGATATTTTGCTTCTGTATCTGTGAGACCGTGGAATTTTTCAGGAAGTGGTCTTAATGTTTTTGAAAGAAGCACTACCTTCTCTGCTTTAACCGTTACTTCTCCTGTCTGAGTGAGATATACTTCACCTTCAACGCCTACAAAGTCTGCAATATCAATGTATTTTTTGTAAAAATTATATGCTTCTTCATCAAGTTCATTTCTTCCTACAGAAATTTGAATTTTTGCATTTAAATCACGAATTTGCATAAATCCAAATTTACCCATAACACGTTTAAATACAATTCTTCCTGCAACTTTCACCCTTTCGCCAACTTTTTCTCTTGCCTCAGCAATTGTGCAAGTGCGGTCAAACTTATCTTTAAATGGGATTTCTCCCATTTCAATTAAATCATTAATTTTTTGTCTTCTAATGTCAACTTCATTTGATAATACTTGTGTTTCTGCCATTTTTTTCTTTCTCCTTCAGGAGAAAAGATAGCACAAAACGGCGATAAAGTCAATCATTTATATTTATTTTTATAATAATTATATTGATTTAACACCTTTGCAAGATAATTTCTCGTTTCTTCAAAGGGAATATAATCTAAAGTTTTTCCATCACTTGAATACTGTTTATTAGTAAGCCAATAAGAAACATTGCCTTGTCCAGCATTATATGCACATATCGCAAGACGTTCATCATCAAAGAAGTCTATTAAAAACGAAATATAGTAAGCACCTAATTCTAAGCAATATTCTCCGTCAAAAAGTTTCTCTTTATCATATTCTATCCCTGTTTTTTCTGCCAGCCACTCAGCAGTTGATGGCATTAATTGCATAACTCCTAATGCCCCCTTATTTGAAACTGCTTTTTCATTAAAATTGCTCTCAACATTTGCAATTGATGCAACAATAGCTCCACTTACATCATATTTATCCGACAAAATTTCAATTTTTTCTTGATATTTCATAGGAAAGAAATAAGCATAATAAGCACTTATGCTATAAAATAAAATTATAAATATAATTGCCGACGACAACAATAGAAAAAAAAGTTTTAATTTTACATTTTTCACATTATTATTTTACTTAAATAACGTTTAAAAATTCATTTTTTTATAATTTTATCACTATCGATTTACCACTTCTTCTTTCAATGCTAAAAATACCATAAAACGTCTTAAATGGTTTTATTGCAAGAAAATCTTTTGCTTTGCTTAACAGACCTTGATTAATTTGCACTGAAATTCCGCAAGAATGCCCTATTTCGCTAGGAGTATTTACTATTGAAATTCGATATCCATTTTTCATAAATAAATTTGCAAAATATAATGTTTCGTTTCTGGATTTAAAAGCCACGATAATATATCTCATATAAACTCCTAATGCACAATTTGTCTCTCACTACACTATATTGTAATTATAAAGGAAAGTTTACTAATGATTTATTTAGATAATAGTGCATCTACTTATTTTAAACCTAAAGAAGTGTTAAAAGCCGTCAATGATTCTTTGCTATTTTACAGTGCCAATCCAGGGCGAAGCGGACACCAGGCAAGCACTAAGGGGGCATTAAAAATTGAAGAAGCACGCGAAAGCATTGCACAGCACTTTAATGCACCAACAAGCCAAAACATTATTTGGACACAAAATTGTTCTCAAGCACTAAACATAGCAATCTTAGGCTCAGTAAAGCAAGGCGGGCACATAATAACAACAGAAAACGAACATAACTCAGTTTTAAGACCATTAGAATTTTTAAAATCAAAAGGAATAATTGATTACGACATTGCATTTCAACAAAATGATAAGGGCATATGCCTTAATGACATAAAAAAACATTTAAAAAACGATACTTATATGATTGTATGTAATCATATTTCAAATGTAAATGCTGCAATAAGCCAAATTAAAGAAATTGGAAAATTTTGTAAAGAACATAATATTATATTTTTAGTTGACGGGGCTCAGAGTTGCGGTCATATTAAAATTGATATTCAAGAATGCTGTATTGACTTTTTAACAGTAGCGGGACATAAGGGATTTTATGCCCCACAAAGTATAGGTTGCCTTGTCCTGAATGATTATTTTTATCCCGAACCCATACTTTTTGGTGGCACTGGCACTAACTCACTTGAATTATATCAGCCTGCCACATTCCCTGAAAGATTAGAAATCGGCACAATTTCAACCCCGCTTATTTTGGGCTTAAATGCTGGTTTAAAATTTGTAGAAGGAAATTTCAAAGAAATCAATGGTAAAATTGATGATTTGACAACATATTTGATATATGAACTTACAAAAATGGACATCACAACCTATACAAATCCAGAAAACACGTTTGGAGTAGTAGCTTTTAATATTCTAGATATAGATTCAAATCAGGTCGCCAATATCTTAAGTCAAAAGTATGGGATTTGCGTGCGTGGTGGCTATCATTGTGCACCAATTAAACATAAAGCCTTAGGGACATTACAACAAGGTGCGGTAAGAGCTTCACTATCTTACTTTAACACTTTCTCAGACATACAAAAGCTCTTAAACGCAGTCAAGCAAATACGAAAAATGGCTATTATGTAATAGTTATTGTTTTATAACATACTAGTTGAATAATAAGACTAGTCAACAAAAAAAAGACTTTCATCTGAAAGTCTTTTTTAACTTATTCTTTATCAACTTTTTCTTCTTTTGGAAGAATGAGTTTAAGGTCTATTCTGCCCTTTTCGTCAATTTTGATTACTTCAACTTCAACAGCATCACCAATCTTAACAACATCTTCAACCTTTTCAACTCTCTTGTTTGAAAGTTTTGAAATGTGAATCATTCCTTCCTTATTGCCGGCAAATTCAACAAAAGCTCCAAAATTCATAATTCTTACTACTTTTGCATCATAAACATCACCCACTTCTGGAACTTCTACAATTCCTGAAATAATACGTTTTGCTTTTTCAAGCATTCCCATATCTTGGCCTGCAATATATACTTGTCCATCATCTTCAATATCAATCTTAACACCTGTTTCATCAATAATCTTATTGATAGTTTTTCCACCAGAACCAATAACATCTTTAATGAAATCTGGATTAATTTTCATTGAAATAATCTTTGGAGCATATTTAGAAAGTTCTGCTCTTGGCGCTTGAATTTCTTCAAGAATCTTACCCATAATGTGCATTCTGCCTTCCCTAGCTTGTCCTAAAGCAGTGGTAAGGATTTGTCTGTCAATTCCTTTGATTTTGATGTCCATTTGAATTGCAGTAACGCCTTTAGCTGTTCCTGTAACTTTAAAGTCCATATCTCCAAGGAAGTCTTCTAATCCTTGAATATCTGAAAGAACTGCCACTCTTTGAGAGTTTTCGTCTTTAATAAGCCCCATTGCAATACCTGCAACTGGCGCTGTAATTGGCACACCAGCGTCCATAAGAGCAAGAGTTGAGCCACATACTGATGCCATTGAAGATGACCCATTTGAAGAAAGCACTTCAGAAACAAGTCTAAGAGCATAAGGGAATACTTCTTCGCTTGGAATAACAGGTTCTAATGCTCTTTCAGCAAGTGCACCGTGTCCAATTTCACGTCTGCCTGGGCTCTTAATTCCCCTAGCTTCTCCTGTTGCATAAGCAGGCATATTGTAATGGTGAACATAACGATTTACTTCTTCATCATCAAGCCCTTCAAGCTTTTGCATATCAGACACCGTTCCGAGAGTAAGCGTTGTAAGAACTTGTGTTTGCCCACGTGTAAACACTGCACTTCCGTGAACTCTTGGAAGAATTCCGCTGTCGCACCAAATTGGACGAATTTCAGTAAGTTTGCGTCCATCTGGTCTAATTCCTTTATCAAGGATTTTTGCACGAACTTTTTCTTTAGTCATCTTATAAAGAACATTTGCAATTTGTTTTTCTTGTTCTGGGAAGATTTCAGCAAAATGAGCTTTAACGTCAGCATCAACTGCATCTTGTCTTGATTGTCTTTCTTGTCTATCAAATGTATCTAAAGCATTGTCTAAAAGTTTATCTGCATATTCCCTAACAGCAACATTGATTTCGTCTGGGACAATATCATACACAAGATTATCAGCAACTGGCTTGCCTATTTCTTCCTTAACACCTTTAAAGAAAGCAACGATTTTCTTGATTTCTTCGTGAGCAGTCATAATTCCTTCAAGAAGAGTTTCTTCAGGAACTTCTTGTGCACCACCTTCAATCATAAGAACGGCTTCATCGGTTCCTGAAACAGTCATATTCATAATTGATTGTTCTCTTTCTTCACTGTTTGGATTGATAACAAACTTATCATTGATAAGGCCAACCTTAACAGAGCCTGTAGGTCCCATAAATGGGATATCAGATATTGATAAAGCAAAACTTGAGCCAAGCATAGCTAAAAGTTCTGGTTCAACATCTGGTTCAACAGAAAGTGCAGTCGCAACTACACATACATCGTGATAGAATCCCTTAGGGAAAAGTGGTCTAAGTGGTCTATCGATAAGTCTTGATGTGAGAATTGCCTTATCTGAAGGTCTTCCTTCTCTCTTTTTAAATCCGCCTGGAATTTTTCCTACTGAATACATTTTTTCTTCATAATCAACTGAAAGTGGGAAGAAGTCAATACCTGGTCTTGGTTGAGCAGACATTGTAACGTTAACCATCACAACAGTTTCGCCACATCTAACAAGGCAAGAACCGTTAGACTGTTCTGCAAGTCTGCCTGTTTCAAAAGAGACTTCCCTTCCACCTACTTCAATTTTATAAATTTTAGCGTCTTTTTTCATTTTTTCTCCTTTATTCTTGAAAAAAGTGGGCAATAAAAAGCCCACCCCCTAATTCATTATTTAATTTCTCTGATGCCAAGTTCTTTAATAAGGCTTCTGTAAGCTTCGATATCTTTATTTTTAAGATACATTAAGAAACCCTTTCTCTTACCAACCATTTGAAGAAGTCCACGACGAGAGTGGTTGTCTTTATGGTTAGCTTTAAGATGTTCGTTTAAGTGGTTGATTCTTTCAGTTAAAAGAGCAACTTGAACTTGAACTGAACCTGTGTCATTTTCAGAAAGTTTATATTTTGCAATAATTTCTTTCTTTTCCATAACATTCCTCCTATTCTTCTTTTTTCACCAATTACAAAGTTGGAAGTCAGAAGATATCTATCCACTGCGTAAAAGGTAATCTCGACTATGGTATTATAGCATATTATTTTTATTTTGTCTATATTTTTCACAAGATTTTTTCATTATTTATAAAATTCTTTTTTTCTCTCAATCATTTCATCTATACGGGCAATATAGTCTTCAATAAATTTGACATTTGGCTGACGTTCAATGCGCTTTTCAATGTTGAAAATTCTTTTACTTATAGCACCTGCACCTATTCCGATAATAGTATTAGTTTCTTCCATACTTTCAATATTAAACATACAAGTATAGTTATCCCTAAAATACCCAACATTTTCTAAACCTTTCAACTGATTTTTTTGTCTATACAAATAATAAGGTTTATATCCATTTTCTGCCAAAGTCTTTTCTGCATAATCAATCATCTTCTCGACATCTCGATCGTCAATTACTTCTTGGCTATTTCGCAATAATGCACCATTTTTAACAGACAAGGTATGAACTGTAATGTTGTGCGGATAAAGTTCTAAAAGTGTATTCATTGTCCTTTTAAATACCCCTAGTTTTTCTCCTGGGAGTCCAGCAATAATATCCATATTAACAACAAAATTTCGCTCTAATGCCATAGTATATGCTTCAAGCACTTGTGAATTTTTTTGTTTTCTGCCAATCCTTTTTAATGTAGATTCACAAAACGTTTGTGGATTAATTGAAATGCGAGAAACATTGTGTTTCTTTAAAACATCTAATTTTTCTGCAGTTACCGTATCAGGCCTGCCACATTCAACAGTGATTTCATCAACAGAAAAATGTATATTCGAAAATATACGATCAAGTTGACTGGCCGACAAAACAGATGGAGTTCCGCCACCCATATATATGTTTCTCACAATATATGACTTTTTCTTTATAATCTCTTTTACAGCCTGCAACTCTTTAATTAAACAGTCTAAATACATTTCAACCTTATCTTGAACCAAAGCAAGTTCACTTGAAATAAAAGAGCAATATAAACACCTAGAAGGACATATAGGGATATTGATATAAAGGTCAATCATATTATCATTCTCTATAATCCCCTTCTGGTTTTTAATAATTTTATCTACAAGTTTAGCTCTATGCGGAGACACATAATATTTGTTTGCTAGAATCTCGGGAATTAAATACTCTTTAATTTCTCCATTCGCAACTAAATCTCTTGCAAACTTAGTCGGACGGACTCCTGTTAGTGATCCCCAAGGCAAAGTAACACCTAATTGTTTTGAAAGCAAACTATATAAATGATTCTTAACCATTCTTTTTCTATATGACTTTGCGCGAAGTGGAGATAATGCCTTATCTAGTTTATAACTATATAAAAATTGTTTACGTATATCATCTTTAATATATTCAAACCTATCTATATAATGCTCACCGTCATTCTGCTCTGTATGAATAATACTTATATCTTCACTTACTTCGAATAGTTTGCATAAGTCTTGCAGTTCTGTCAGATATTCTTCTACATTAGTGCGGACAATCATCTTTCACTCCTTTGAACGCTTAATATGCCTTTTATTGACCTTACAGCATTAATCGCACTTTCAAGTTCAGCTTTATTCTTAACATCTAATACAAGCGTGCATAGGAAAGAGTCTCCCACATCTCTTGCATCAAATCCCTTTATTGATATCTTTAATGATGTTATCTGATTTGTCATCTTTCCTATATTGTTATCTGACTTTTCCGCAATAACTTTAATGATAGCAGTAAATGTTGTATTTTCTTTAGAATGCCAGTTAGCTTCTACTAATCTTTCTTCTTCTAAATAATTTAAATTTGGACAGTTTAATCTGTGAATTGTAACACCGCGACCACGAGAAATATACCCTATAATATCATCGCCTTCAATAGGACTGCAGCAACCTGCGAAACGAACCATCATTCCACTATCACCATCAATCAAGACTCCATCATTATTTCTCTTTAAGTGAACTACTCCCGTTACCTTAGGTAATGGTTTATCTTCTTTACTAAATTCATTTATAAATCTGCTTAAAGCTTGACTTGTCGCAACCGAGCCTGAACCAATAGACGCATACAATTCATCAAGCGATTCCATATTATATTTTCTAAGCACTTGTGCAAGATATTCATCTTTAAAAAGTTGAGCACTTGAATACCCTTTGTCTTGCATTGCCTGACCAAACATTGTTTTGCCAAGTTTTATGTTTTCTTCTTTAAGTTCATTTTTAAAGAATGATTTGATTTTACTTCTAGCAGATGCAGTTTTGACAACTTTAAGCCAATCTCTTGAAGGCCCTTTAGAATTAGCATTAGTAATTATTTCAACGATATCACCATTTTTAAGGATTGTATTAAATGGTCTAAGTTTTCCGTTAATCTTCGCACCAACGCATTGATTACCAATGTCCGAATGAATTGCATAAGCAAAATCAATGACAGTTGACCCTTCAGGGAATTCTAATACTCTTCCTTTTGGTGTTTGAACAACAAGCAACCCTTCATATAAATCACTTTTTAACGTTTCGATAAAATCTTCATTTGACATTGTTTTTGCATTATCAATAGTTTCTCTAAACCAAGTCATTCTTTTATCTAAAGCATCTTGCTTCGTTTTCTTTTCTTTATAAAGCCAGTGTGAATATACGCCATATTCGCTTTCTCTGTTCATCTCAACAGTTCGTATCTGAATTTCCATTGGATGTTGATTGTCAACTATAATTGTAGTATGAAGTGATTGATATCCATTTGGTTTGGGATTTGCGATATAATCCTTTACTCTGCCAACCATTGGTTTATAAATTCCGTGAATTCTGCCCAACACTTCATAACATTCTTCAACAGACTCAACGATTACTCTCATTGCCAAAATATCATATATCTGGTCAAGCGTCAACTGCTTATTGTGTAGTTTATTAAAAATTGAAGAAACCTTTTTTATTCTACTATGAATTTCTCCCTTAATATTTAATTCCTTAAGTAAGTTTTCAATTTTTCTTTTAGTAAGTTCCAATTGCTTAGCATTTTCTTCTTGCTTGCTTTCAATAGCTATTTTAAGCCTATTATATTCGTCTGGATGTTCAAGACGAACAACATTGTCATTCATAAGTTGTTTTAAATTGTCAAGCCCCAAACGTTCTGATAATGGCACGTGAATTTCTTTCACTTGCTTTACAAATCCCATTTGCTCTTGTGAAAGTGGTAAAGTTAATACTGAAATGTCATAAAATACGCCAAAAAGCTTCAACATAACCACTCTTAAATCTTTACCCATTACAAGAAACATCTTTTTAATATCTTCAACTTCTTCACTTGTTGTAAGCTGATTGATATTGCTTATGCTTTGAAAATCTGCAAGTAAAACTTTTTCATCTTTGGTCAATTTATCACAAATATCACTTTTGTCAGGACTACTTTTAATCAGTTGATAAACCAAGAAACAAACGACTGTCGTTTTATCCATTTTGTTTTTTATAGATAATTCAATAATTTTTGAAAGTCTCGGATAATTCAATGGAAAAGACAAAGAATACTCAACAAGATCACATTCTCTATCTGTGAGTTGATAATTGTCGCATATCATTTTATTTATTTGTGTTGACACGTTTTGCATTCTCACCTTCTCCTTTTTGAGTTTGTTTTATTGATAAAAGTTTATTGTATAGATTTGATGAAGCAAGTTCCTTCTTTTGTCCCTTGTTGACTTTTATTATAAGCGAAAGCCCTTCTTCAACAGAAATCAAATTTAGTTGTTTAAATACCTGCAACGCACAATAAAAAGTTGCAAATGATACTTCCTTCAAGTCAGCTTTATTATAAAGATCAAAAATGTTATAAATCCCTTTACCACATTTAGTGGTTAATGCTTTAAATACTTTTGCAAAGGTCTCCCTATCTAAATCAACGCCAGCAAATTTTCGTGGGTCAAAGCCGTCTCTCCCCAACGGTATATATATTTCCGCGCTACAAACTTTATTCAACTGTGTAACAAAGTTCATATCTATTACCGGTGAAAGAAAGACTATCTTCTTATAATTTTTCGCCCAATCTAAACCTTTCGGCGAAAGCAAAATGCTGTTGTAACCAATTTCTCTATCTTCATAAATCCCAAAATGGTATATGTCTTTAATGTTGTAGTTCTTACAAAATTCAACATATTCAAAACAAGAATAAGTTACAAAACAAGTGCCAAAAACAGAATTTGTTGTTCCACTGACAAAATTCAATAATTCGCTTTTTGGATATAACTTATATTTTGTTTCACCTTGAGCATCATAAAGTAACTGTGCCAGCTCAACTGCATTAAGGGTTTTATATGCATCTTCAACAATAAAACTTCCCCCATCAAACGCTTCGATAGTTCCATTCATCGAGCAAGGCTCCAATTCAAAAATGAAGGACTTTTGGCGAGAAAAATTAATTTTTGTAAGATTATCCACAAAGTTATAATACATCAAATTCAACTTGCCAATCTTGAAGTTTGCGTGCTGAGATAACCTTTTTAGCGGCACAATATCAACGTCTTGCGTAGTAATTTTAAATTTAGGTCTTGGGTTTTCACAACCAAGCGGTTCAAGCAATGCAAGTTCGTTCACAAATTCAGGAGTGATTTCTTCTTCAGTAATTTCTTGATCATAATATTCAATTGGCATAAACACATCTTCACTTATGTGATTAAGCGCGAAATCATTGATTTTTTGTGAGAACAATTTATAATTTTCAAGTTTAAGGGTCAATCCTGCGGCCATTGAATGTCCGCCAAAAGTTTCTAATATGTCTTGCATAGATGACAGAAGTTGATGAATATTGATATCATCAATGCTTCTTCCTGACCCGCTTAACATATCGCCTTCTGAAACAAACAAAAATGTCGGTTTGTGATATTTTTCAACAAGTCTTGAGCAAACTATACCCAACACACCTTTGTCCCATCTTTTTGACGCAAGTGTAATTACTCTCTGATTTTTCATATCAACACTTGCAAGGGCTTTTTCGCAATCTTCAAAAATCTTATTGCAGATGTCTTGACGTTTCAAATTATGTTGTTTGATTTTCTCTAAGCCTTTTTTAATCTTTACAAAATCTGTTTCAAAGTAGATTTTAAGAGAGTCTGTAGCATCTCCCATTCTTCCCGACGCGTTTAACTTTGGACCAATCTTAAATGAAATACTTGTTGCATTAGGGTTGCTTACCGGTATTCCATACTCCTTAAACATCATTTTAAGCCCGATAGGAAGATATTTCTCACAAAGTTTTAACCCTTGTGTAACAATTGTTCGATTTTCACCAACCAATGGCACAATATCAACGATTGTTGCAATCGCTGCAATAGGTAAAAACTGCTGTGCTTCCACTTCACCTAAAAGTGCCTGTGCAAACTTATATGAAACGCCAGTCCCGCAAAGTTCTCTGAAAGGATATTCCTGATCTTCCTGCTTTGCATTGACAACAATTGTATCAGGTAAAACTTCAGGAATTTCGTGATGATCGGTAACAAAAACTTCTATACCCTTGTTTTTTGCATATTCAATTTCATTTGCGCAGGAGACTCCACAGTCAACTGTAATAATTAAATTAGGTTCAAATTTCTCCGCCACCTTATCTATTACATCGTTTGTCAGTCCGTAGCCATCAATAAACCTATTGGGGAGATAATAATCTGCCTCAATGCCAAATTGTTTTAATGCTTTTATCATTATTGCAGTAGCACTAACACCATCTACATCATAATCGCCAAAAACAAGAACCTTGTCTTTAAGTTCTTTTGCAAGTTTCACCCTATCCACCAAAGCACTCATTCCCTTTAAAAGAAATGGGTCGTGCATAACCTTTGGATTTAAATATTCTTCAATTTTCTCTTCGCTGTTATGCCCTCTAGATAAAATGAGCTCTGTAATTCTAGTTGATAGATTAAACTTTTGTGCAAAATATTGAACTTTGTCGGCGTCTTTGTTAAAAAATTTTCTAAAAATCATATTTTGCCTTACTCTTTATAATTTATATTATAATTATAATTTACCGCAAAATCAAGTGATTTTCATTAAGAAATAAAAAAACGAGCAATTTTGCCCGCTTTGTTTATTTGTGTTTATAAATAAGTCTTCTGCAATGATCGCAAGAAACAACCGCTTCACTATCAAGTTTGTTAATACTTGCAATTGAAAGTTGCGTTCTACACCCTCCACAAAAATAACTTCCTTTACCTTGTTCCATAAGTTGAACAACAACAGGGAAAATATTTTCCTTTCTACGTTTTTGGTATGCTTCCATTATCACACTATCAATCTCTTTTGCAATTACACTTAAATTTTTTGCAACTTCAGCCTTTTTGCTTTCAATTGCTTTAATGTCATTATCATAGCTTGTCTTACATTTTGCAAAATCTTCTTTTGCTGTATTGAAGGTTTTAATAGTTTTATTAAATTCAGATAATACTGAATTTACATTCTCAGCAAGTGCAGTCAAATTCTTTTCTAAAATTTGAAGATTTTGTGCAAGTTTATCTTTCAAAGAAGCAATCTTTTCAATTTCTTGCTTTGACAATGTTGATAAGTCTTTAGCCGTAAATTCCGCCATTTTATCCTGTTGTAATTTTAAATGTCCTTTAACTTTGTCTATTTCTTTTAAAATAGCACCTGCTTTGCCTTCAAGAGCAACTGACTTTTCTTGAGCCACTCTCATAGTCTCGTGAAGTTTGTTTGCTTTTTCTTTGTTTGGGTTGTCTTTTATTTCCCTTTCAAGTTTATACATTTCTCTATCAAGCTTTTGATATTCCAGTATTTTCTCTACTTTCATTTTCTTCTCCTTAAATAAGTTTATGCCTTCTGCTGTAAAATCAATTTAGTTTATGAAATCTAAAAGTTTTTTACTACGATTTGGATGTTTTAATTTTCTTAAAGCCTTCGCTTCAATTTGACGAATGCGTTCTCTTGTAACTCTAAATTCTCTGCCCACTTCTTCAAGTGTTTTGCTCTTCCCATCAATAAGGCCATATCTTTCTCTGATGACTTGTTGCTCTCTAGGCGTAAGAGTTTCAATTACCGCAAGTAATTGTTCGTGCAAAAGTTTTTGAGAAGCAATTTCCATTGGGCTTTTTGCACTTTCATCTTCAATGAAGTCACTCATCTTGCTGTCTTCTTCTTCACCAATAGGTGTTTCAAGCGAAATTGGATCAAGCGCACTCTTTTTAATTTCTACAACCTTGCTTTCACTAATTCCCATTGCTTCAGCAATTTCTTCAAGTGTAGGTTCACGAGAAAGTGTTTGTGTGAGTTGGCGAACTGTTCTTGAATATCTATTGATTGTTTCAACCATATGAACAGGAAGCCTGATTGTCCTTGATTGGTCAGCAATTGCTCTTGTAATAGCTTGCTTTATCCACCAAGTAGCATAAGTTGAAAATCTAAAACCTTTAGTATAGTCAAATTTTTCAACTGCTCTTAAAAGCCCCATATTTCCTTCTTGAATCAAATCAAGAAAAGAAAGTGTGTTTGTGCTTGCCCATTTTTTCGCAATTGAAACAACCAATCTTAAGTTTGCCTGACAAAGTCTTGCTTTTGCCTTTTGGTCGCCATTTAAAATCTTTTTAGCAAGTTCTACTTCTTCTTCCGGTGATAAAAGTGGCACTTTACCAATATCTTTTAAATACATTTTGACAGGATCATCAACAGATAAAAATCCATTAAATTCAAGCGCCCCATCATCATCTGTTCCATCATCTGACGATTTAATAATTTTAATACCATGAGATTCCATTTTCTTAATAAATTTTTGAATTTCTTGAGCAGAAAGGTCAAATTTTAAAAGTCTAAAATAAACATCTTCTTCGTTCACTGACCCCTTTTTTGCTGCGATATCGAAAATGCGCTTAAGTTCGACATCCATTTTATTATCTGACATAATAATCCTCCAATTTTTTTTCTCTTAATGCTTTATTTATTGTATTTAATTGCTGCATAATTTGCATTCTTTGCTGTTTGTCTTCACTAGTTTTGAATTTTTCTGTTAATAATGCTTGCTCTTCCATCAGCTTTACGCTTACAATTGACCAAACACATTCATTGAAATATCTTTCGTTTCCTTCTTTAAAATCAACATCTCCCATACTAAGACAATCTTTTAACATTTGATTAGTTTCAACATCAAAATAATCAAAATACGAACTTACTGCAATTCCTTGCAGTGCCTTTTCAATAATGTCGCTATATCTAGGCAACAACTTCTTATAATCTATATTTTTATTTACGAATGGCTTTTTGTAAATCAATGCACCCAAAATAAATCGTATAGCCCTAATATTGCCATTTTCTCGGGAAATTATAACTTTTTCATCTTGTGATTTTTCTTGTTTTTTTGCATTTATTACTTCTCGACCTTCAAGCTTGTCCAAATCTCGCCTTAACACATCTATAGGTATGTTTGTCAATGCCCTAACTTTGTCAAGATAAGGATCTTCCGCGCTACTAGAACCTAATTTACTTATGTGCTCAAGCGCAACTTTAGCAAACCGTCCTTTCCCGTCTGCAGTATTTAAATCAAAGTTTTTCAGTTCGCTTTTAATTAAATAATCGGTTGGTGGCAACGCGTTATATATAATTCTTTCAATCCCTTCTTTACCACTCTCTTTAAGCACTTCATCAGGGTCCTTTCCTTCTGGAAGCACAGCGACCATTACATTGACGCCTTCTTCTTTCAGAATATCTATGCTTTTTATAGTTGCTTTTACCCCTGCCGTATCACCATCAAAACAAAGAATTATATTGTTTGAAAGTTTTTTAAGTTCTTTCGCATTTTCTTTAGTAAGAGCAGTCCCCATACACGCAACAGTAGTCTTAAAGCCTGCTCGATGCATAGCAATGACATCTATTTGACCTTCAACGATTATAATATTATCAATGCCTTGTTGTTGTTTTATTGCTTTAACAAGATTTATTCCAAATACAACTCTGCCCTTTTGAAAAACAACCGTTTCGGCTGTATTTTTATATTTAGCCATATCTGTTTTTTCAAGAGCCCTTGCGCTAAAACCAACACACTCATTAAAGGCATTAAAAATAGGGAACATCAGCCTTTCCGCCATAACATCATAATAGGAGTCATTTTTCGCATTGACTACACCTGCGTCCATCATTTCTTTGTAAGTAAATCCTTGCCTACGCAAGTATTCTATCATTTCAGTCCAGCCAAGCGAGTATCCCAATTTGAAATCTTCAAGTTCTCGTCTTGTAAATCCCCTTAATTTTATGTAATCTTGTGCTTTTTTCGCCTGATATAAGTATAAATTTTCTTGATAGTGTTTGTATGCACAATCCAACAATTTCAACACTCTTTCTTTTGTTTGTTTCTTAAGCACAACTTCCTTGTCTGCAGTAAATTCAGGCACTTCCATACCAACATTTTTAGCAAGCAAAGCAACTGCTTCTGGGAAGTCGCAAGATTCATATTTTTGAACGAACGATATCACATCTCCAGATTCCTTGCACCCAAAACAATAAAAAAGCCCTTCATCGCTCACAGTAAAAGATGGCGTCTTCTCATTGTGAAATGGACAACAAGCCCAATATTTACCGCCCTTCTTTTCAAGATGAATGTATTTTCCTATTATGGACACAATGTCGTTTTTTTGCTTAAGCTGATATAACCAATCAGCAGGATACCCTTTATTTTGCAAATCACAACTCCAAAAAAATATACTTTAATCCCATTATACAACATTTTTGGGGAAATTCCTTTATTTTTTTGAAAAAACTTAAAATTCTTTACAATTTTTTGCCTTTATGCATTAAATCAACTGACCTTGCAGGTAAATATTGGGTATCTTTCCCACAATAATGGACTCGCAAATCATAACTTCCATATCTGTTTCCAATTTTTGTATGTTAGCCGGAAGAACCATTCCTATATTCACAGATATGATTAAGTTCAATCTATGCAATGTTTGATTTATACCTGCAGATGTAAATGACGAATCTAGCAAGGTCTTAGCTCTTCCAATAGCTACTAATTGAATTGACACAGTAGGCCCCACATCAAATAAAAAAGGAATCCCTGTAAACGCACCAAATGGGATATCAATGCCTTGATTATTAAGTCTGTCAAATTTGCTTTGGATTGAATTGTTGATATCCTTAATGAGAATGTTTATTACAACACTATTAACTTCAATTACTTCAACGTCTCCACTGGACGAATAGACTATTTCAACTAAATCGCCATAAGCAATTTGTTTCTCGCTTAAAACATCACCAACTACTTCGCTTACGCTTGACGTTGCAATCGAATAAATTTTTTCTTTGCTTAAGTCAACAATTATCGGGCAAACAACCTTAAAGTAGTAAACGAGCACGCACACAAAAATAAAAAGAAAGCACAAGCAAATTATTTTAAACTTAGTTTTAACTTTAAGCTTTCTTTTTTTCTTCTCATCTTTTTTAATATGCATATCATAAATATATGCTTCTTTCATCGAAAATTGAACCAAACAATTGCTTTGTCTTATATAGTATTTTGTATATCATACAATATACCATATATAGTAATATAATTAGCTTTTTGTCTTAGATTTGAATATAAGTGCAAATATGAATGCAAAAACAACTGCAGCTGCGATGCCGCCAGCGGTCGCTTCCAATCCGCCTGTAAAGGCGCCAATCACCCCTTTTGCCTGCACCGCACCAATTGCACCTTTAGCAAGTGATGCCCCAAAACCGATAATTGGCACATTAATTCCTGCTTTTGCAAACTGCGAGATAGGGTCAAATATGCCAAATGCTTGCAAAATAACACCGATTAAAACAAAAGTTACTAGTATTCTTGCCGAAGTTATATTTGTATAAATAATCAGCATTTGCCCTAGCATACAGATAAATCCCCCTATCAAAAATACCCATAAATAATACATTTAACTCTCCTTTTTACTCCTACCTTTAGAAGCAGTTGTTGATTTGTTTATTGATTTGCTTTGCACTCCGCCACCTTGTGGTTTGACATCGCTTTCAATAACTATTGCGTGGCAAACGCCCGGAATTGTTTCCCCTTGCTGAGAAGCAGTTGTTGACATAAGAGCCCCCGTTGGCATAAATAAAACCCTTTGCAACTCGCCTTTTCGTAGTTTTGATATTATATAAGAATTTAAGATTGTTGCACTGCAACCACAACCACTTCCACCAGATAACGTGTTTTGATTTCTTGTGAAATACATTTGCCCACAATCATTATAATTTAGTCCCAGCTTAATACCATTCATCTCCATCAAATCTATTAAAATTTCACTTCCAAGTTTACCAAGGTCTCCCGTAACAATTAAATCATAATCATCTGGAGTCCTTCCTGTTTCTCTAAAATGAGTCAACATTGTATCCATTGCTGACGGTGCCATTGCCGCACCCATATCATTTACATCATTCACTTCATAATCAACAACTTTCCCAAATGTTGCCATTGTTACTTTGGGCCCATTGCCTTTACGAGATAAAACACAGGCACCTGCACCAGTTACTGTCCATTGCGACGTAGGTGGACGTTGATTGCCTAATTCCAAAGGAAAACGAAATTGTCTTTCAGCGGTGCAAAAATGAGAACCCGTTGCACAGACAACATTATCAAAGTGTCCACCATCAATTAAACTGCTTCCTACTGCCAACCCCTCCGCCATCGTGCTACACGCACCAAATAAACCTAAAAAACCCATATCAAAATTTCTCGCAGCATAAGACGAAGAAATGATTTGATTTAAAAGATCTCCTGATAGCAAAAGACTTATATCACTCGCTTGAATATTCGCATTTTTTATAGCTCCCGCCACCGCACTTTCAATCATCTTCTTCTCTGCCTTTTCATAAGTATCCTGACCAAAACAATCATCTTTCATTATAAAATCAAAATACGATGCAAAATTCCCCTTGCCTTCTTTGGGGCCAACAATTGAATAACTGCCTATTATTGTTGGTTTGTTTTTAAAAATAACTGTCCTTTTCGCCACTACAATCACCTACACAAATAAATATATTAATCCCACAACAACACTTGAAACTACCCCTGCAACTATTACCGGTCCAGCGATAGTAAACATCTTTACACAAATGCCATATATAATACCTTCGTGCTTAAATTCGATTGATGGCGAAGCAACTGAGTTTGAAAAGCCTGTAATAGGGACTATTGAGCCGCCACCCGCAAATTTGCCTATTTTGTCATACACGCCTATTCCTGTAAGAAAAGACGCAATAAAAATTAATATAACTAAAGTATATCCCCAAGCCGTTTGTTCTGCCATAGTGGGGAACCCCAGTAAGATCAAATCGTTAATCCCCTGTCCTATACAACAAATAATCCCACCAACGAAAAACGAATTGAATAAGCTTGGCCAAGCGTGAGTTTTTGGTATTTTTGCCTTTACATATCTATTATAAGCCCTGTTCCTCTCTTTTTCTGTCATATATCACTCCTTGTTTAAATTTATTGCCCATCAACAGTTTTTTAAACATAAAGAATAATTTAAGCTAATTCTTACAAACTAAACAAAAGGAGATAAAATGAAAAAAACTTTGATAATCTTATGTTTAATTGCTTGTTTATTGATAAGTGGCTGTTCTTATGGGAAAGACTCTCAAGCAATAAAATCGCTTAATGCACAAATTGAAAACATTGAAAACAACGTTTCTGCAGACACAACAAATGAAATACTATCAATTGCATCTTCCCCTACAATTGACGCCAACACAACTATAGACTCCATTCAGTCGTATAAAAGCACCACTTATAACAACTTAAACCAAGAAACCGCTTTAAAAAACGATATACTTTCCATTAACACAAATTTAAAATCTTGGACAAGCAAGCCTTATAAATTAAACCTTTCTCAAGCAAACTCTATTATTATTGCTACAAACAATATTAATAAAAATATTTCAAAATTAGATGGCACTATAAATTCAGTAAAAAGCAATGTAAACCAAATCAAAAAAAACTTAAATCATAATGATATAAGTTTAATTGAAGCGCAAAGCAATTTCATTTCTCTCAACAATGATATGAATGAACGTATTTCATATTTAAGTAATATTTTTGCAAACTTAGAACATATCTATCGCATTTTAGAACTAGAACTCGACAGCCAACAAAATCAGACCACCAACGCCCAAGCAACGAATGATACAAACACGCAAAATGAAGAATTAACACAACACAATACAAACATTGATAGTTTTTCAAACAATCGCCCTTTCCCTATACAAAACACCCAAAATGCTTCACAAAACTATCCATATAATCCAAACTACCAAAACTATACTAATATGAGATTCAATCCTAATCGTAATACCGACTCTTTTTATGCTAGATTTAGAAATATAGATACTTACAGATACAATCCTAATGGATATTACAATAACTACAACAATAGACATTATCAAAATGGCTACTATTATAATTGATAACAAAAAAACAAGAACTCTCAAAAGTCCTTGTTTTCCATTCTACATTCCCTGATAATTAGTCTATTTGATTTACTTCATTTTGCATCATCCACATCAAGACGTCAGTTTATTTCGCATATTTTCCAAAATCTTATTTTCAAGTCTTGAAACCTGAACTTGTGATATATTAAGTTCTTTTGCAATTTCGCTTTGCGTTTTATCAAAATAATACCGAAGTAATATTATTTTTTTATCTCTCTCATCCATTTTTTTAATTATCTCAGATAATGCGAGATTGTCTATCATCTTCGCGTTCTCATCTTCTTCTGATTCGATTCTATCAACAAGGGTAATTGATTCTGAATCGTCTTCAATTGGTGTGCTTAATGATATCGGCATCTTAGCAGAATCCATCGCTAAAATCACATCTTGACTATCCACTTCAAAATGCAAAGCAATTTCTTCAATTGTAGGAGACGTGTTTTTGTCTTTATAATATTGTTCTATAAATTTGTTTATCTTTAGATTTAATGTCTTTAATGCCCTTGAAACCTTAATTGCACCATCGTCTCGCATAAAGCGCTTAACTTCCCCTATAACCATAGGCACAACATAGGTGGAAAATTTTACTTTAAAGTCAGGATTAAAATTTTTCATTGCCTTTAAAAATCCCATACAACCTATTTGATATAAGTCTTCATACTCTATGCCCTTATTACGAAATCTTTTTATTACACTTTTGATTAGTGGTGCATTTTCTTCCACTAGCAACCCCTTTGCAGTCAAATCACCTTGCTGAGCAAGTTGAACCAAACGCAAAACTTGGTCGTTATCAAGCATTCTCCACCTTAGCCACAATGCCATTAATTTTTTTATGCATTACGACTACAAGTCCATTACCTTCATTTGATGAAACTTCAACTTTATCCATAAAGCTTTCCATTACAGTAAAGCCCATACCACTTCGCTCTTCTTGGGGTTTACTTGTAAAGAAAGGCTCTCTGGCCTGTTTAATATCTTTTATTCCCACTCCATTATCCTTTACTATAATTTTGATTTCATTGCCTTCTATTGTGCATCTAACGTAAACAATTCCTTGCGATTGTGGATATGCGTGAACAACGCAATTTGTAACTGCTTCACTCACTGCTGTTTTTATGTCATCTAGCTCATCAACAGATGGATTAAGTTGCAGGCAAAAACCCGACACAACAATCCTTGCAAAACCTTCATTAATAGAAATTGCTTTAAATGAAACTTCCATAAAATTTTTATTCATAACTATCTCCTTTATATAATTTTGGGCATCAGGTCATATAATCCTGTCATTTTAAAAATTTTTTCTACGTGTTTAGACGGATTGCAAATGTAAATAGGAATATTCCTGTTTCTCATTTTTTTGTATCTGCCTATTAACACGCCAATACCTGTGCTATCCATAAATTCAAGTTCTGACAAATCAATGATAATCTGCGAAAAATCTCCGCCCGCAAATATATCATCTAATGTAATACGAGTATGACTTGCCGAATGTTCATCAAGCTCTCCTACTAAAACAACATAAAGTGTTTGATTGGAAATTTTACTTTTGATTCGCATATCTTCTCCTTTGATACTTTCATCATAACATAGTTTTAAATGCGAAAAATCTACAAGAAAGTCAAATAAAATAAAAAATTGCAGATTATCTCCGCAACTTTTTATATCATTTAATTAATAACAACTATTTCGCCATTCATTTGGCTCTGAGAAATTTCATAAATTTTTCTCGCAACATCTTCCGGCTGTCCTAAGCGTTTCGATGGCGATTTTTTTCTTATCTCTTCCTTTTCTTCTGCGGTAAAGTGGGCCGTCATATTTGACTCAATATAGCCAGGTGCAACAGCATTTGCACGCACATTTGAATTTTTAATTTCTGCCGCTAAAGATTTAGTAAGCGCAATAATCCCGCCTTTACTAGCACTATACACGCTTTCACAACTTCCACCGTTTACCCCGTAAATTGAAGACATATTGACGATGTTTCCGTAATTTCGTTCAAGCATCAATGTGCTTGCTTCTCGATTGCAATATATGGTGCCAATTAAATTTGTCTGAATTAAAATGTTTATTTCTTCATCAGTCGCATCACATAGCATCTTCTCGCCAAGTGAAATCCCGCTATTACACACTACACAATCTAAGTATTCTGACATTTTGAAAGCACGACTAAAGACTTCTTTCACTTGCATAGAATTCGTCATATCCAATTGAAACGGTGTCAGACGTGCCCCTACACTTTCACATAATAACTTTAATGACTGTGAAATTTGATGTTTATTGTAAGTGCCAATAATGTCATATCCATTTCTCGCAAACTCTATTGCAATTGCTTCACCTATTGTTCCGCTTACGCCTGTAATTAAAACTGTTTTTCTCATAAATTCTCCTACCATTATAGTATATCATTCTTAATTTAATTATCAAAATAAAATAAAACCTTATTTTTATAAGGTTTTATTTTTATATTTCCATTTCATCATTGCTTGAACTAATCTCGACAATTTCTTTTCCATCATAACCATACATTTTTTTATTATATAAAATAGGTTCATTTTTAACCACGTCAGGCACTTCTCCTTCCACAACCTTATACAATCTTACTTTTGCCCTATGCACACCTTCTCCACAGAGTTTTGTGGTAATTTCTTTTGCATTATCAGACTCTATATACAATTCAAACGCTACTACACCCTTTTTAATATAACCGTCAGGGATTTGCTCCAACACTTCTTTTACACTAGGCTTAAAAAGCGATGGATGACCATAAGTATGATATGTAGTAATATCTTTTCCTACTTTTCTAAGTTTTGGTGTCTGTGCAATTACTTTTGGATCCCAAATATAAGCAGATGACAAAAGATCTTGTGAACTTATATAAACCAAATTTGTTCTTGAAGGTAAAACCCCATTATTAATAACAACTATCTTTCCCCTTTGCAATCTCATTACAGGTTTAATTTGATAAGCTCTTTTTAAAATTTCTTGTTTATCCATTAAATTTTCTCCTAAAGTATTTTAACATACTTTAATAAAAAAGTCAACTTACCCAAAAAATACTAAAATTTCAAAAAACTTTTATTTTTCGTTTGACAACTCATATTAAAATATAGTATATTAGTAAGGTAACTTAAATTACTAATGAAAAAACAAGCAAAAATAATAATTTTATAAAAAAATTTAAAAAAGTTGCAAATTTTTCTTGACATCGCTGTAAGAATGTATTAAAATAGCAATGCAAACTTACTTACGGGGTGTGGCTCAGTTGGTAGAGCGCGTGGTTTGGGACCATGAGGTCGGGAGTTCGAGACTCTCCACCCCGACCACTCAATAGAGTTGTTTAAGTTTGCTTGTGGGCCCTTAGCTCAGTTGGTTAGAGCGGCCGGCTCATAACCGGTTGGTCCGGGGTTCGAGTCCCTGAGGGCCCACCACTTCTTATTGACACAGAAGTTGGTATATCACATAAGAAAATTATGTGGCTCGGTAGTTCAGTTGGTTAGAACGCCAGCCTGTCACGCTGGAGGTCGTGGGTTCGAGCCCCATTCGAGTCGCCATAACCCTTATGGGTTTGATTGCCCTGATAGCTCAGTTGGCAGAGCAAGGGACTGAAAATCCCTGTGTCGGTGGTTCGATTCCACCTTAGGGCACCATAGGTGTACCTATATAATTTAGATACACTTTATACGCTGGTGTGGCTCAATGGTAGAGCAGCTGACTTGTAATCAGCAGGTTGATGGTTCGATTCCGTTCACCAGCTCCAAATAAGCACCTTGAAAAAGGTGCTTAAAATTTATGGGTAGGTTGCAGAGCGGCCAAATGCAACGGACTGTAAATCCGTCGTCTACGACTTCGATGGTTCGAATCCATCCCTGCCCACCAAATGCTCTATGCCTTTGCGGTATGGAGCATTTTTTATGTCAACAAAAAGGACTTCATCATTGAAGTCCTTTTTGTTTTTAAATCCTTTTGCCATAAAATAATATCAAATCATCATCTTCTATAAAACTAGTAATAAATTCAGTATAACCAAAATGTAAATATATAGCCAAGTTTCTGCTTTCCTTTGCTTCACTACCTATAGTAAGATATGTTATTCCTTGACTTTTTGCATATTGTTCAGCCATTTTTACAAGTTTAGATATATGACCTTGCCCTTCATATTTTTTATCAATTCTAAAGGCATTCATATTAGCACGAATTTTTCCATCACATAACATTGGCCTGCCTGACACTGCAGAACAATCCGTTGAAAACAAAACTGTAATTTGAGCAATTGGCATTGTATTGTCAACTGCTACAAATGTCGCACATTTACCTAATAAATTATTTTGAATATATTGATGTTTCCAACGTTCATAATTGCTATCATTGGGATTGTCTAAAATATCTTTATCCCAAATTTTTTTTAAATCTTCAATCGTTGCTTTCCTATACTCCATAGTATACCTCTTTATTTATAATCTACACATTATATTATAATTTTTAATGATTTTTTGTACTTAAACATATCTTTTCTATTTAAACACAATAAGAGATTAAACAAAAGCTTAATCCCTTACTCATCCTTATCTTCGTCATCTCCGCCAAAGAAGTCAAATGCTTTCATAATTTCATTTAAATCTTCTGTCGGAGTCACTGCTTCTCTCAAATCAAAGCCACTGGTTTGCTTGATTGATTTTTGTTTTTGTTCAACAGGCTCTGAAGCCAAAAACTTATCTACTAAGCTATCAAATCCGTCTCCTTCTTTAAGCTCCATTTCAGTAACAGGTCTTATAAAACGACTTCTTTCCTTTGCATCCGGACTTCTTTCAATTTTAATTTCTCTTATACTGCCACTTTCTCTTTTCTCTTGCATCTTAATTAGAAGTGCTCTCATAGGGTCATTGTCAACACCGGCATTTTTAATTGCTCCTTTTGACAACACCGATTCAATATCTCTCATTAATTTTTTATAAGAGTTGTTTACAAGCACACCTGGGTATCTGCCATTAAGTTCTTGCATAAAATCTTGAAATTGATGATAAATGATGCGAAGTTGTTCGCCCCTTAAATTTTCAATATTATTGCTTCCTTCAACTTGAACTCGCTTAAAAGATTCAAGCATATTTTGAATGTTTTTCTCTCGTTTTTCGATGTCGCGGTTTTTGTTTTTCAGTTCTAAAATCTTTTTTTCATTATCCAAAACTTTTAGACGGTCTTCCATTAATGTTTTTTCGTAAGATTCTTTCATTCGCGCAATATACAAATCTACTTCTTTTCTGTTGTATCCATTAGTTTCGCTTGAAAACATTATCAATCTCCCTTGTTAAAATATAAACAATCTTATACTTAATAATAGCACAGTTCCCCCAAGAAAAGCAAGAAAAACAGCAAGAGATATCCATTTTATGATAAATAAAAATGTAAAAATGCTAGCGAAAAAAAGCGAAATTGCCACATTTAAGTGAATGGGTCTATCAAAACAACAATGAACAACAAACGATGCTGTTGCAAATGCTAAAACTAAAAACACAGGATAACAAGGTTGTAACAACAAATTCTCACTATAAAAATAAAAAATACCTAAACAAAACAACGCCACTCCAAAATAACAGGAAGAGTCTAATTTAAAAAGAATTGCTTTTAGAATAATGTGAACACCTAAAAATACACATACAATAAAAAAATAATCATCATTTGCTCCGTTAAGAGACAAAGAAAAAACACTCAGTCCCAAACTCATAAAAGCATTAAAAACAAAAGACAACTTCAAGATAGTTGTCTTTTTTATATTAAACACCCGTCCTTTCATACTTTTAGTTTTGCACGAAAGCACAAAGTTATGCGATAATTTTTTGTCTTTTATGTTTTAAAATTAAAAATATAATCAGAAACACAACACCAGCAACAATCAATAAGCCACTTAAAAGTTGCGATACCTTTACGCTTCCAAGCATAAGACTATCGCCCCTAAATGTTTCTATCACGCACCTTACAGTTCCATAGAAAATAAAATATAAACTCATCATTATTCCCCTAGTGCGAACTTTTTTGCAAATTAAAATAATAAACACAATGCACAACAACAAATCAAAAAAGCTTTCAAAGAAAAAGGTAGATAGATGCCAGTCTCCATTTATTTGAGTGCAAAGTGGAAACCATTGCATTGAAGGATTTGTAATTTCTATGCCATAGCAACATTTACTGAAGAAACAACCAATTCTTCCTATCCCTTGCCCAAAAAGAAGCGGTGCCACTGCAACATCTGCCAAATCAAAAAAGTTTTTCTTATGAATAAGACAATAAAGTCCTACACCTATCGCACCGCCTATTACTCCGCCATAAATTGCCATTCCGCCTTCCCAAATAGCGAATACTTCCCAAAAGTCATAAGTTTGACCAGAAAACAACACGTAATATATTCTCGCCCCCAATACCGATAGTGGCAAAACATAGCAGGCAAGAACTAATATGTCTTCTGTTTTTAACCCCCTAAATTTAGCGAGTTTACAAGCAATAAAAACACCTATCCCCATTCCTACAGCTATTAAAAAGCCATAGTAAGAGATGTTTAAGCCAAACAATAAAAAATACTTATCATAAAATCCAAACATACAACTATATTATGACTTTTTAATGAAAAAAAGTCAACTCATTTATACCTTGTATTAATTTTTTAAATACAATACTTAAAAAAACAAACCGCCTAACTAGAGAATAAACTCACACTTGCGGTTTGTTTTTGTAAAGCTTATTGCTTTACATTATTAATATATGCATATTTAAACTTTCTATTCACTTATTTTAACATTTTTTGCAAACTCTTAAAAGATCTGATTGAATAAATTTATCGCACTTATCTACCTCAGAATAACATAATAATAAAGTCAAACTTACCGCAGAATCATACGCACCTGCAAGAGCTAATATTTTCTTTGCAATAATCTCGGCAGCCTTGCTATGTTCTCGGTTTTCCTTATCAAAATTTTCATCAAGAGCAAGAAGAAGCCCACCTAGATCTGAAACTACTACTATTACATTTCGACCATTTTTAAGCGCATTTTCAGCAAAATTTAATCCATCAATAGTCTTATTCAAGTTTAGTTTTGCATTGGTTGCATAAGGCGTTGTAAAGTTGTATTTTATATCAAGATTTTTGAATAGAATTTGATTTTCATAAGAAGTATTTGCACCTAATAGAACTAATACATTTCCATTGCGCAGACACAAATCATTCAATTTTTTCAAATTATCAGTTTCATATAAATCATTATGTAAAAGACAAGCATTTCTTCTGCCAAAATAAATTGGGCTTTCACCAAAATAGAATTTATTATCAGAAATAATCTCTTTCCCTAAATCAAACTCTTTCTTTTGATACATAACTGCACTTTCTCCATTTATTAAACTAAGAGATAGTGCATTATATTCATCGTTATTGTTGATCTTTTGTGCTGTTACTTCAACAAGGTCCCCGTTTTCAAGTTTCTCTTTGCCATAAATATCCCCAACAAAAATTACTTCATTCCCATTTATAGGACGGATAGACACCTTGTTTTCAGCCACTCGGCTCACGCCTTCAAACCTAACATTTTCCCCAGCAAAGGATACAAAAGGCTTTTCTTCTTGAGCAAAAGATAAAAGCGACTCATAACTCAATTCTTCCTTCTCTTCATCTACAACTGTGCAAAGAAGTTCATCAAGAGAATTTAATTTTTTATAAGGTCTGCCCCTTTTTTGATTTTTGTTTTCTTGGTTTACTCCCTTATCAAAAGCTTGCAAAATCAAATCAATAAGTTCATCTCTCTTCTTTGTCGTAGGCGAAGGAACCCCCATTTCGCGCGCCAAACCCCTTAGTTCAAACACTCCCAAGCGTTGAACCAGAACCTGACGTTGTTCATCTCTAAGTTCTGTCATTTATTTTAATCTCCTAAGTTTATATAAATTTTAAAATAGCATTTACAATTTGTCAACTTTTTTTACAAAAATATTGAAATATTTTAAAATTTTTACCAAATTGGCAGAAAATTTGTAATTAAACCTGCCAAAAATGCCAGAACAATCAAAAGTGCCGTTATCAACAAGTTTTTCCCAGTTTGCTTGTAATTACAAGTGTAAAGAACAATTAAGCCAACGCCCGCACCAGCACATAGCCCCGCCACCAATGCAGGGAATAAAATTACGCCTTCCATAAAAAGTTCTACCAAGAAGACAGAAGATGCACAATTTGGAATTAAGCCTATCACACAAGCAAGTAGCATCTGCACATAAGGATTCGTTCCAAAAAAGATTTGTAATGGCTCAAGTCCGCCGCAGTATCCCCTAATAAGATTTATCGCAAGAGTAATTGCAAACACATAGGCAACTATGATTACGGTATGCTTAAGTGCATCTAAAAAGATATTCGTTGCACAGCAGTGAGAATGACAATGTGCAATATGATCTTCTTCGTGATGATAAGAACAAGATTTATGCTCGAAAGCGTCGCCAGATAAATTTTGTTTTACTTGAAATTTATCTTCTTCCTCCAACACTTCTTGTTTTAAATGTTTATGTTCATTTTCAATACAATGATGATCGTGATAATCAAACTTTGTTTGCTTTTTATGTATAAAAAGTTTTATTACTAAATCGATAATGTATCCTACAGTTATGGCAAATACAATCTTAATCGCAAGTAATATTAATAGTTTTGGTATAAATTCCGGCTTTTGAATCATTAAAGGAATTGCTTCATCTGACGTCGCAATAAACACAGCCATTAAAGTTCCAAGAGTAATAATCTTCCTTGAATAAAGGTTGCTCATAACAGATGAAAATCCGCATTGTGGCACACAACCCAAAAAAGCACCAATTACAGGACCTGCCTTATTGGTGCGGTGCAATAGTTTTGAATATTTTTGATTTTCATTATGTGAGAAATAACTCACTAATAAATATGTTAAATACAGAAAAGGAACAAGTAATGCTGTATCCTTTAAAGCATCTAACAACGCTTCCCAAAATACTTCCATAAATTTCCTAATTTATTTTGCCTTTGATTCTGATTTTCCTTTTTTTCTTTTTGGCTTTTCTTCTTGAGTTGTTTTTTCTGCAAGCTGTTCTTCTTGCTTCTCTTCCACTTCGGAAGACTCAACGCTCTCTTCTTCCATATGCTTTACAAGGAGATAATCACTCATTCTCTTTTCACTTTCTTTAGGAGAATATAAAATCATAGTATTTTTGTCTTGATACTTAATTTCTCCATTCATATTTGCAGAAATTATTGCCCTTCCAAGCATTTCATCAATTTTTCCATTATTGAATGTTGATACTTCACTATTATCTGCAAAGAGTTTAATAGAACCATCATTCATTGTGCCAACTTTACTATCATTCAATAAATACTGAATTTTTCCGTTGAGCATACTTACAAGTTTTGCATTGCCTGAAATTTCAGTAATTTTTCCTGTAATCATAGTAACAATTCTTGATTTATTGCGGACAAAAAGCACTTCTCCTGAAGTAATAGTTGCAACTTCTGCCTTATCATCAACAAATCGGATAAAGCCACCATTGATAGTCCCAACTGTTGACCTATCTCGCACATAGTCAATTTCGCAAGTGTTGATAGTTGTTATGCTTGCCCTTCCGCCAACAACTCTAATTTTTCCGCTTTTAAAAAGGCCAATTTTTGCCTTTCCTGAAACAACATCAATTTCAACATCTTCCATCATCTGAACTTTCGCCTTTCCAGAAATTTCCTTAAATGTTGTATTGAAACTTTCTAAAACGATAACATTTCCTGAAAGCGTAACATTGTTGCATCTATTAAGTATATGCACCCCTGAAGATAACGTGAAATTTGACTCTTCGTCGTGAATAATTGGATCTATAACCTTTTCTTTTCTTTTAAAAAGCATTTTAGCCTCCTTATTTTGATGATAACCCTTTACATAAATATATTAACATAATAATTATCACTATGCAATCATTTTTGAAAAATTTTAAAAAATTAATAAAAAAAATTGCATTTTGTTGACTCATAAAGTTTAGATGAATATACTATTAATTATACAAATTGACGATAAAATCATAAACTTTTGAAAATCATTTCAAGATTAATTATTAATAAAATTCGACTATTCAAGGAGAAACAATGTTTAAACTATTTAAATACCTAAAATGGCAAGAATGGCTTTTGCTCATATTAACAATCGCCATCATATCTACTCAAGCATTATTAAGCACTACTCTTCCCGATTATACTATAAAAATAAGCAATATCTTATTAGGAGAAAATTTATCACAAAGTTGGGGAAGCTTACTTAATGTCTGTTTAATTATGCTAGGCCTTACCGCAGGAGTTTTGATATGTGCGTTTATAGCAAACTATTTGGCAAGTTTTATCATCACAAAGTTGCTTGCAAGAGTCCGAGCAAGAATCTTTAAAAAGGTAAACTCCTTTTCTTCAAAAGAAATCAACAACTTTTCAATTCCTTCTCTTATTACACGTTCAACAAACGACTTGACTCAACTTCAACAGGTGTTAACAGTATCAATTACGTTAGGTTTTAATGCCCCACTTACTGCGTTATTTTCTATTCTCAAAGTTGTAAATTTAGCAACGCAAGACGGTGCTGGCTCGCTTTCAATAATAAATATCGTTTCTGTATTAATAATTTGCATTGCAGTTTTCAGTATTATGCTATCTGTTATACCTAAATTCAAAAAAATTCAAAAGACTACTGATGACCTAAATAAAGTTACACGAGAAAGCCTTACCGGAATTAAAGTTGTCAGGGCAAACAATGCTCAAAATCTTCAAGAAGCCAAGTTTGACAAGGTTAACACAAGATTTTCAAAACTAGATTGGTTTGTAAGTAAAATCTTGTCCGCTGTTGACCCGACACTGACCTTAATAATGCAAGGCACTTCTCTGGCAATCGTTTGGGTGGTGGGAATACTTGCGCATCAAAACCCTTCACTGATTGCATTAATGACAGGTTTTACCCAATTTTCAATGTATATAATCACTGCTTTCACTTCTTTATCAATGCTTTTTATGTTTATTCCACGTGGCATTATTTCAGGTAAACGTGTAAATGAGATTCTAGATACCAACTTGTCTATTCGTGATGGCGTTGTTGACAACAATATAAATAATACAAAAGGGACAATTGAATTTAAAAATGTTTGTTTCAGATATCCTGATGCAGATGCGGACGTGCTTGAGAATATTTCTTTTAAAGTTGAAGAAGGTCAAACTGTAGCATTTATCGGCTCAACTGGAAGTGGTAAAAGCACATTAATCAACCTAATCCCTAGATTTTATGATTGCACAAGCGGAGAAATCCTAATCAATGATATCAATGTTAAAAATTACAATCAATCTCACCTTCACAATTTAATTGGTTTTGTTCCGCAAAAGGGAGTTCTGTTTAGTGGAACAATCGAAGCCAACATTAAATATGGTAAAGAAAATGCAAGCGAAGATGAAATCAAACAAGCGATTGAAATCTCACAATCAGACTTTATTTATAAGTTTCCTGATGGCCTTAATCATCACATATCTCAAGGCGGGAAAAATGTATCTGGCGGTCAAAAACAACGTTTGTCAATTGCAAGAGCCATTATAAGAAACCCTGAAATATTAATCTTCGATGATAGTTTCTCGGCATTGGATTTCAAAACAGATCGATTGGTCCGACGAAATCTTAATAAACATTTTCAAAATACCACAAAACTCATCGTCGCACAGAGAATCGGGACAATTATGAATGCAGACCAAATCATCGTCTTAAATGAAGGCAAAATGGTCGGCATTGGGACTCACAAACAATTATTAAAAACTTGTGAGATTTATAAAGAGATTGCCCTTTCTCAACTTTCAAAGGAGGAACTTGACAAATGAATAATCAAACTAATTTAACAAGTCCTTCTTTATCAAAAAGAGAAGAAAAGAGAAAACTTAAAGAACATAAAAAAGAAGCCCAAATTCAAAGCGGAAAACGTGCGAAAAACTTTAAAAACACAATGAAATTGCTTTTGAAAAGAGTAGGCACTTATAAGACATCTATTATCATTGCTGTAATATTTGCCATTATTTCTTCTATTTTAGTCGTAATCGGGCCGTCAATTTTAAACGAGTTAATGCAGATTATCATTCCTGATGGAAATGGGGTTCTTGATTATCAAACAAGCACAGTTGTCAGATATGGACTTATAATATTGGGGATTTATCTTCTCGCAAGCGGATTAAACTATATTCAAAACTTGTTAATTTCAAGAATGAGCATTAAAGTAGCAAAGAAGATGCGAACTGACATCTCTAAAAAAATCAACAAACTTCCTTTAAGTTATTTTGACAAAAATAGTTATGGAGATGTGTTGTCGAGAGTAACAAACGATATTGACATTGTTGCCAGCACTTTAGAAAGAACATTGTCTTCAATCGTAACAGCTGTTGTAATGATTATCGGAATACCTATAATAATGCTTACAATCAATTGGCAACTTACGCTTATTTCACTCTTACAAATACCACTTTCATTAACAATCGTAATAATTGTCGTGAAAAACAATCAAAAGCACTTTATCAGGCAACAAAAATATCTTGGCGAAATAAATGGCTATATTGAAGAACAGTATTCAGCACACAATGTAATCAAAGCATTTAATGGCGAAGAAAAAGCACAAGAAGAGTTTGAAAAAATCAACAAAAAACTTCAAAAGACTGCCCATAAAGCACAATTTTTCTCCAACATAATGCACCCTATTGTAAATTTAATCAGCAATTTAATTTATGTTTTAATATGTTTAGTTGGTGCATATATCGCAATTCAATCAAATGACCCTAAATTTTTAGCAACAATTGGGACATTTATGACATATACAAAATTATTTAATCACCCTATTTCGCAACTTGGTTCCATTTCATCAAACTTGCAATCTACAATGGCAGCAGCAGAAAGAGTTTTTGAATTCTTGTCAGAAACCGAACAGCCTTTAGATGACGATAAACTTACAACAATTCCTGTTGTTAAAGGCAAAATTGAATTTAAAAATGTCAACTTTGGTTATTCGAAAGACAAACAAATTATATATGATTTTAATTTTACCGCACTGCCAGGAGAAAAGATTGCTATTGTCGGGCAAACAGGAGCAGGAAAAACAACGATGGTAAACCTTCTTATGCGTTTTTATGACATTACGTCAGGCGATATATTAATTGATGGCATTTCAATCAAAGATATGAGCAGAAATTATGTCCGTTCGCTTTTCGGAATGGTTTTACAAGATACTTGGCTATTTGAAGGAAGCATCAAAGAGAATTTGCGTTTTGGAAAACCCGATGCAACCGACGAAGAACTTGTCAACGCTTGCAAACTTGCAAATGTTGACCACTTTATTCATACCGAGCCAAAAGGATATGATATGATATTAAATGAAGACACAAGTATTTCTGCCGGTCAAAAACAACTTTTAACTATTGCAAGGGCTATGGTGCAAAATGCGCCAATGCTAATCCTGGACGAAGCAACTAGTTCTGTTGATACAAGAACTGAAATTTTAATTCAAAGCGCTATGGATAGACTTACAGAAGGACGAACCAGTTTTGTTATTGCACATCGTCTATCTACAATCAAAAATGCAGATAAAATTATCGTAATGCAGGACGGAAATATTGTTGAAACAGGAAATCATAAAGAACTGTTAGCTAAAAACGGTGTTTATAAAGAATTATATACTAGTCAATTTGAAACTGGTGAAAATTTTTAAGGAGAAATTATGAAAGTTTTAGAACTTATTAATGTCAATAAAGACTACAAACTTGCCAATAAAGAAAATTTTCGTGCTTTGCACGATGTAAATGTTGCTTTTGAAAAAGGCGAGCTTGTATCTATCATTGGCGAGAGCGGAAGTGGCAAAAGCACATTAATGAACCTTATTGGCGGACTTGATTCTAGCTATGACGGAATCATCAACATTGACGGAAAAGATTTAAAAAGTTTTAAAGACAAACAACTTGATGATTATCGAAAGAAAAAAATTGGATTTGTTTTTCAATCTTTTAATCTTATTCCACACTTATCAGTTTTAGATAATGTAACAATAGGTCTTACCCTTTCAAATGAAAAAGAAAGTGTAAAATTACAAAAAGCAACTACTCTTTTAACAAAATTGGGCCTTAAAGATCAAATAAAAAAGAAACCCACTCAACTATCCGGCGGACAGAAGCAAAGAGTAGCAATCGCAAGGGCTCTTATCAATGACCCTGACATCATTTTAGCGGACGAGCCAACAGGAGCACTTGACAGCGGAACTACTTCACAAATCTTATCTATTTTAAAAGAAATTGCAGATGACGGAAAACTTGTAATAATGGTTACTCATTCAGAAAAAGTTGCAAGCATATCTTCTCGTATAGTTGAAATTGCAGATGGTAGAATCGTTCGGGATAGCAAAAAGAAGAACTACAAAAAGACGCAAGTCCACGATAAATTAGTTGAAGAACAAACTGATATCCCACAAAAGAAGAAAGAAGGCCACTTATCCTTCTTCTCTGCATTTAGGTTATCCCTTCATAATATGTGGGCTGGTAAAGTCAAAAATCTACTGATGGCTTTTGGCGTATCAATTGCTCTTGTTTCAATGATTTTAATGTTATCGTTTGGCTCCGGGCTTACAAGTTATATCTCTAGTATGGCAGATGAATATTCAAGGCCTGATATTGTAACTATTTCAAATACTAAAGGCACATTCTCAGATGAAGACATATCTTCTCTCGTTGAAGAATTAAATACCCATCTTAAAACTCAAGGAAACAGTTTCAAAATCATCAACTCTAATGATGAAAACAAAAATCTTTCTTATGGAATTATGCTTCCACCAATGCAAGCATTAGTAAATTTAACTTATACAAAAACAGACGGAACAACCGCATCAGAACCCGCTATGGTAACTTATACCGTTCCCCCATACTATGATGAAAAAGATTTCGCTTCAAAAGAAACTGGATATCTTTGTGGGGAAGATGAAATTATGGTATCCAGCACAATTCTTAAAAAGTTGGAAGTTGATAATGCTGACGATGCTGTAGGAAAAGAAATCACTCTTAATCTCACATATACAAATGGATCAACTCAAATTTCAATTACAAAAACTGTAAAAATTTCTGCGATTATTGACAATTCAATGATGACAATTTTGTATGTAGATTATGATTATCTCAACAAATGCATAAAAGACTATCAAGAAGCCAATAACCTTGAAATTACTGGAATGCAACCATCTTCTCTATATATTTCAACAGATGGAGAAAATACAACAAACCTTATCAATTCTTATATAAAAGAAAACAAGCCAGAACTAGCAGGCTCTGTAGAAGAACAACTTGCAGGAATGTTTGGTGAACTTATGAATACATTCTCAATTGCTCTTACAGTTATTAGCGGAATTGCCCTATTTGTTGCCCTTATTATGATTTTAGTTGTGCTTTATATGAGTGTTGCCGAACGAACTAAAGAAATTGGCGTGCTTAAAAGTATTGGTGCGCGAAAGAAAGATATTCGCTTAATTTTCAGCAGTGAAAGTTTTCTTGTAGGGCTTTTAAGCGGGATTGTAAGCATAATTCTTGCACTTATCTTCGGTGGCATATTTACAATAGTATTTAATTCACTTCTCGGATTTGCACCAATTAGTATGGAAATTCAATACTTCGCTATTGCACTTTTAATCAGCGTGATAATAAGTGTTCTTGCAGGGCTTTATCCATCATCAAAAGCGGCTAAACTTGACCCCGTTGAATCACTTAGACGAGAATAAAACAAAAAAATAACGCAAATTTTGCGTTATTTTTTGTTGTATATAAAACACCAAAAACACAACATATAGTATGATGTATCAAAATACTAGCCCATACATCTTGATTTTTGGTTATTTTTGTTCGATATCGTCAAGATTAAGTTCAATCTTTTCGATTTCATAACCTTCTTTTGTGCTATCAAGATTAAGATTTTCAATGAATAAAGTAGCTTTAAAGTCTTTAACTGCACTTTCAATAGCAATCTTTAATGCTTCATCAACTTTCACATTAAGATTTCTGATAGGCGTTTTCAAAGACACATTATTGTTTGTCTTTTCTCCCCTAGCTTGACTTATAATTTCTACCATCAAATCACCATTCTTAATTTCTTCCGCATAGTTGAATGCAAGTGGCTTAATTTCTGTCAAATGAATTGATTTGTTGTCGTGATAAAGTTCCTGATAAATGTCTTCTGTAATAAATGGGAAGAAAATGCTGAAATCTTGAAGGAGTTTGTAAAGTATAGTATAAACTGTCTTTTGTCCTGAATATCTTGCTTTATCCCCAAATTCTTCAGGTCTGTAAAGTCTGTGTTTTACAATTTCAATGTAATTATCACAGAAATTCCAGAAGAATTTTTCTAAATGATTTAAAGCAAGCCCCACTTCATATTCATCAAGATAATTAATAAATCCTGTTTCCATTTCTTGGAATTTGCCTAAAATCCACTTATCAATATATTCATAATCTGTGAAATCGCTATCTTTATAATCTTGCAAATGCATTTCAATAAATTTAGCAACGTTCCAAATCTTGTTTACTAGTTTTCTACCACGAAGAATTGTTTCATCAGAGAAAACAATATCTGTGCCAAGTCGACCAGAACCAGCCCAATAGCGAATAACATCTGCTGAATGCTGAGCAACAAGTTCAACAGGTTCACTCTTGCTATTGCCCTTACTCTTGCTGATTTTTTCACCTTTTCCTGCCATAACGAAGCCAGAAATCATAACATTTTCCCAAGGAATCTGCCCAAAGTGATAGAATGATTTAACAATAGTATAGAAATCCCAAGTTCTAATAATTTCAGACGCGTTTGTTCTAAGGCTCATAGGCTTTAAAATGTCAACTAAGTTTTCTTCTTCACCATATTTCATATTAATTAATGGAGTTACTGAAGAAGTTGCCCAAGTATCCATAACGTCTTTTTCTGGAGCAAACTCTTTGCAACCGCATTTTGGACAAGATTGAACGAAAGGCTTATCTTTCAAAGGATTTACAGGTAAGTCTTCTTTTCTTGCGAAAATAGGTTCTCCGCAATCTGCACAATACCATACTGGGAATGGAACGCCAAAATATCTTTGACGTGAAATACACCAATCCCAAGCAATATTATTTACCCATTCATCATAACGTTTGTGCATATGTTCTGGGTGCCACTTAATTTGGTTTCCCATACGAATAAAATCGTCTTTATGGCTTGTTGTATCAATAAACCATTGCTTCATAACGGCATATTCAACTTCTTTGCCACATCTTTCGTGAGTTTGAACTTCATGTTCAAGTTCTTCGATTTTTTCTACAACACCTGCATTTTGAAGATCTTCAATGACTTTAGCCCTTGCTTCTTTAATTTTTAAGCCACCATAGTTTGGCACATTTTCATTAATTCTTCCGTCTGCAGTAAAAATATGTTTAAGTGGAAGATTATATTTTTTCCACCATTCAATGTCTGTTTGATCACCAAATGTGCAACACATAACAACGCCTGTCCCTTTATCAATCGCAACTTTTTCATCAGCCATAATAGGAACGTCAACATTAATAACTGGAATGTGAGCGGTTTTTCCAATAAGATGCTTTCTCGCTTCGTCTTCAGGATTTACAAAAACGCAGACAATTGCAGGCAAGAGTTCTGGTCTCGTTGTGGCAATAGTAAACTGTTCTCCATCTTCAACCGTTGTAAAATGAATGTAATTGAATGTTGTCTTGATAGATTTTGTTTCAAGTTCTGCTTGAGCAATTGAAGTCAAACACTCATTGCACCAAAGTGCTGGGCTTTCTTTATGATAGCAATGTCCTTTCTCAACCAAATCAAGAAATGATGCTTGACTGATTTTAATTGTTGAAGGACTAACGGTTTTATATGCATTATCCCAATCAGTAGAAACACCCATTTTACCCCACAAATCCTTGAATTGTGCTTCATATTTGTCTGTTGTTTCATAACAAAGTTTAGAAAACTCTTCTCTTCCTATTTGATGAGCCTTCTTTCCCTGTTCCTTTTCAACCAATCTTTCACTTGGAAGTCCGTTATCATCAAAACCAAAGGCATAATAAACGTTATACCCTTTAAGTCTTTTATATCTCGCAATCATTTCAGTTTGAGAATAAGAAAAGATATGTCCGATATGCAACTTGCCATTTACTGTTGGTGGAGGTGTATCAATTGAATAAACTTCCCTACCATCTCTTTTAAATTGATAAATTTTATTATCTTCCCAATAGTTTCTCCACTTCCCTTCTTTTTCTTGTGGATTATATTTTTTATCTAACATTGTTTTTCTCCTTAAATTTAAAGGTTTTTGCCTAAATTTGATTATATAACAAAACCAGAAAAAATGCAAGTATTTAAACATATTTTATTGCACAAATAAAAAGAACGATATAAATCGTTCTTCTTACAATAAAGGATTGTTAAATTTTTATTTAATTAGTTTTTCTTTGCAGTCTTGTATGCTAAAATTCCGCAAACAAGAGCAGCAATTGCGATTAAAGCATTAAGAATAAATCCTGCTCCTATAACTGTAAACATTGATGGTTCTATCATAAGAATGCCAACAACAACTAAAACGAGTGCTACAACAGCTAGAATAGTCGCAATGAATTGAATAACGTTAAATGTTTTTTTGAGACCATTACTTTTAATAACATTAGCATCAACTAAGATATTAACAACACCTGCTCCAAGCATAACAATACCTGAAAGAAGTGTAAAAAGTGCTCCAATCATAAGCACTGGAGCAAGTGCTCCAACAGATAAGAAGTCATAGCCAGATGCAATACAGTATGGCAATGCCATAAAAATTATTGCAAAGAGACCTAATCCTGTGACAACTGAATCTAAAATAAGTTTCTTTTTGTTCATTTTTTCTCCTTTTTTTTATTAACAATCCCTTGTTGATTTTAGTTTAGCATAGTGCGGGGGGGGGATGTCAAGCATTTTCAATGCTTTTTGAAAATACTTGACTAATAAAAACATAGACCATCATTATATATTGTAAAACAATAATAAATGTGCAAATAACAACAAAAAACTTCGCAACCCAGCGAAGTTTTTAATAATTATTTTTTTGTTGTTTTTGATGTTGTTTTAACTTTTTTCACATCTAATTCACTTGCAATTGGCATACTGATTGTTGTTGTATCCTTCTTAACAACTTCACTCATAGAAGCAAGAAGACCTGTTACGTTTTGTATTTCACTTGGAATAATAAGTTTTGTTGCATTTCCATCAGCAAGTTTTTTTAGTGCTTCAAAACCTTGAAGAGTAACATATGCTGCATTTGGATTCGCTTCATTTATAAGTTGAATTGCCCTACTTTCACCTTCTGCGATTGCAAGAAGTGCTTCTTTTTGTGCTTCCGCCTCCATAATTTTTGTTGCTTTTGCGGCTTCTGCTCGTAAAATTTGAGCTTGTTTTTCCCCTTCTGCAACCAAAATATTTGCCTTCTTTTCACCTTCCGCTTTAAGAATTTGTTCTCTTCTTTCTCTTTCAGCCTTCATTTGTTTATCCATTGCTTCTTGGATATCTTGTGGTGGAAGAATATTTTTAAGTTCAACACGATTAATCTTGATTCCCCAAGGATCAGTTGCTTCGTCAAGAATCATTCTCATCTTCGAGTTTACTGTATCACGAGATGTAAGTGTTTCGTCGAGTTCTAGTTCACCTACAATATTTCTAAGAGTTGTTGCAGTAAGATTTTCAATTGCTCTTATAGGTCTATCAACACCATAAGTATAAAGTTTCGCATCGGTCACTTGAAAATAAACAACTGTGTCTATTTGCATAGTAACATTATCTTTAGTAATCACTGGCTGTGGATTAAAGTCTGCAACTGTTTCTTTTAAACTGATTGGCTTGTGAGTTCTATCGAAGAAAATAAACACAAGGTGCACTCCTGTTTCGAGAGTTTTGTGATATTTCCCCAATCTTTCTACAATTACAGCTGTTGATTGTTTTACAATTCTAATTGAACAACAAAGTGTGATGAGTGCAAGCACTCCTACTACAATAATTACAATAGCCCAAGCTGGCATAATTTATTCCTCCTTTAATTTGGCATCTTTGCCATTTTCTTTTTGTGTAACCTGTTGGTCACTTGCTTTTACTATCAATTTGTTTCCTGCCATTCTTACTACTTCAACATAAGTCCCAGCTTTTATTTCGCTGTCATCTTCAGTTATGGTTGACCAAACCACCCCATTAAACTTCACTGCGCCTTTGTCGTCGCGAGTAACATCTTCTAACAGTTTTAATGTTTTTCCTATTAGGGCATCTGCATTTGTCCTAGCTCCGCCATACTTAAAAAGCCACTTTTGCGCAACTTTTCGCATAAAGCACACAAGAACTATTGAAACAGCAACAAATATCACGATTTCCAACCAAATTGGAACGCCATTGAATATTGATAAAATAAAAGGAATTAATGCACCAACTGCAAACCAAACTGATACTAGCTCTTGCGTTACAATTTCAACCAAAACGGATAAAACCACAACTCCAAACCATACCCAAAATTCTATGCTCATTTATATCCTCTCTTATTTTGTTCGACTTGTCATAAATATATTATCATAATTTAAATTTTAAGTCAACGAAAATAAAATGAGAAATAAAAAAACAGCAAGAAAATTAATTCATACTGTTTTCTTCTTCTATTTCTGGTTGAATATTGTTCTTTCTAATATAATCTTTTGCGCTCATTGTCCATTCACAATCACAGCATTCATATTGTTTTGAAGACGCTTCAAAGACTGCAATCATATCATCTTTCGCACAAGCGATTTTAGATGGAATTTTATAATTATTTTCTTGTCCATCAATCATAACCTTAATAATTGGCATAAATCCTCCTTGCCCGCTTAGTATAGCATAATAAAACATATTTTGCAAGAGAAAATCGTCATTTATTATAATTATTTACCAAGTCAAATTTATTTACCAACAAATCACCATCACAACTTAGCATAAATAAACAAAAAATCAACATTTTTTAAAAAAATCAAAAAAGTTTGTAAAAACAGTTGATTTTTATAAATAAATTTGCTATAGTAATAGAGCAAGCTTTGATTGATACATATAATGTAGTAAACAGGGCTATGCTATCTGCGGGAGTGGCTCAGTGGTAGAGCGTTGCCTTGCCAAGGCAAATGTCGCGGGTTCGAATCCCGTCTTCCGCTCCAATTTAATTTTGGCAAAAAGTTGCCAATTTGGTACCATCGCCAAGCGGTAAGGCAAAAGTCTGCAAAACTTTTATTCCCCGGTTCAAATCCGGGTGGTACCTCCAAACGTGGCGACCAATCAAGGTCGCTATTGTTATTTTAAGATATGCTGGTGTGGCGGAATGGCAGACGCACGGGACTTAAAATCCCGAGGTGGCAACACCGTGTGGGTTCGACTCCCACCACCAGCACCACATAAAAACTAAATCGGGTTTGATTTAGTTTTTTTATATCAATTTTACATTAGGCATTGAAAAAGTTTGAAAACTATAGTATTATAGAATTGTTTTAAGGAGATTTTATGGAAAAAACTGTAATGTGCACTTTATATTATTTTGAAGATAAAAAACAAAAATACTATTTTGAAGATTCAACAGAAGCAGAAATTTTAAGGTTTGTTGCTTACAAAAAATATGATCAGGAAAGATTAACCAAACGCGGCTTTGTTGTGCCTGTATCTAGAGTTGGGAAAATGTTTGTCCCTGAAAGTGAATTATATAAATATCCATTAAGCCATATACACAATAATAAAGAAGTAGAAGAAAATTTATTATAATGCAAATAATAAAAAAGACGATAATTAAATCGTCTTTTTTATTAGTAATTTTCAGACAAAAGTTCAAAATAGCTTTGTGGATGTGCACAAGTATCACAAATTTCAGGTGCCTTTGTGCCAACAACAATATGTCCACAATTTCTGCATTCCCAAATTTTCACTTCGCTTCTTTCAAAAACTTGTTTAAGTTCTACATTTTGAAGAAGTTTTCTATATCTTTCTTCGTGATGCTTTTCAATAGCAGCTACTTTACGGAATTTTTCTGCAAGTTCTGGAAAGCCTTCTTCATCTGCAGTTTTTGCAAATTCTGCATACATATCTGTCCATTCATAATTTTCACCTTCTGCAGCAGCTTCTAGATTTTGGGCAGTATTGCCAATCCCTTGAAGTTCTTTAAACCACATTTTAGCGTGTTCTTTTTCATTATCTGCTGTTTTAGTAAAGATTGCTGAAATTTGTTCATATCCTTCCTTTTTTGCAGTAGAAGCAAAATACGTATATTTGTTTCTTGCTTGACTCTCCCCTGCAAATGCAGCTAAAAGATTTTTCTCAGTTTGAGTGCCTGAATATTTTGTAGTTTTCATATATTTTTCTCCTTTCTTAATTTTCAATATCATTTTACAATTATCCATATTGTATTGTCAATCATTTTTAATAAATTCGTTTACTTTCATTACACGTTATATATAATATTTGAATTTTATTACTAAATTCATCAATCACAAGTTTTGCCTTCTCAAAGTTTTTATCATCAAGATTGACAAAACTATCATCTAAAATTATGCAAGGTTTATCATTTTTATAAACTTGATTTATCAAAATCAGTCTCATACAAAGTGAAAGAATGTCTTTATACCCCTGACTTGAATATTCAAATTCTTTAAACCCCGCATGCGTTGACTGTTTTATATCAAAATTAGCATCTACCACAAATTCCCGTCCCCGCATATCAAATTTAGCCAACAAGTTGTTCATCTCTTCATTGATAGGCCCTACAAATCTCTTTGAAACATTGTCTTTTGCTTCAATGAGATAATCATTAGTCAATTCATAAATACGCAATCTTTCTGCAAACATTTTATTGTTTGTTTCTTTTTGTTCTATTTCCAAAGATAATGATTCTATCTCTAAAAGCAATCTTTCTTTTTGATGTCCCAATGATTCTTTTTGAGCAAGCAACCGTTCTAAATTCAATTTTGAACTGAAAACAATTTCTTGTTGCAGTTCATAGTCAACTTTATTTGGTATAATTACATTATTGAAACTTTGTAATAATACGTTTAGTTCTTGTATTCTATCTTGACAATTTTTAATGAGATTTCGAAGGTCTTTTGATTTTTCTCCACTGGCAATACCACTCTTTACCTTCTTAAAATATTTAATTGACACAATCGTCGCTAAAATTGTTATAATAGCACCAATCACGCCTGCAACCAACCAAGAAATTGTTTGAATAACACCTAAAACTATTCCTGATAAGATAACGGCAAAAGCAACCGCCCATATACCTATTAAATAGCCCTTTTTACTATTTTTGTCGCCCTTTTGCAAAAGCAAATTTGATAATTTTTCATTTTCAGCCTTTAACGCATTCTCTATTTGCATTTGACTTGCAAATATTTTTTCTTGCTCTTGCAATCTAATCTTCTCTTTTTCAAGATTCTGGGCATTTATGATGTTTTGCTTTTGAAGTTTTTCAATATTTTGTTGCAAATCTGCCATATGCAAGTTCGCTTGTGAAATGTCCTGCTCTAAATCACTCTTTTGACGTTTTAATCTTTCAATTTCGCTGGATTTGACAATATTTTTCTTTATAGCCAACATCTCTTTTTTTATATTTGCAACCGCTTGTCCTACATTAGCCAAATCATATTTAAATTTATCAAGCCCTAACACTCCAGCTGAAATTTGCTCATTAATTGATGCGGTAAAATTTGTTTGTGGAAAGAAAGCTGTCATCTCAAAAGTCTCTCGTCCTACTCCAAACAGCCATTCTCCTAATTCTTCTTTAGGTAGTGGAACTTCGCAATTATGTTTCAAGTTAAACAGTTGCACCGAATCACCTTCAGGGGTTTTCCCAAAAACTCGAGTAATTCTAAAATCCCCTTTATCTGCAGCAAATTCAATCCAACCACCAAAATTTCCACCCTGCCAAGGCATATATTTTTTTCTTTCGTTTTTTACATTATCTCTAGCAGGTGGCATTCCGTAAAACATCGCCTTGATAAATATACTTAAAGTGGTTTTCCCCCAACCGTTTTCATTTAACAACTGATTAAGTCCTTCGCCAAAAGAAAACTCTTTATCTTGCAACCGCCCAAAATTATCAATATGAACTTTTTTTATAATCATATCGACAAATCATCTCCTTTTAAAGCTTCAATGCCCAAATTTATTATTTTACGTTTATATTCTTCATCCAAATTGGCATTTTCAACTAAAGATATAAATTCATTTTTTAGTGACAAAGACTCTTTTTTCAGGCCATCAATGTCTATTTTTAACTTTGTATTGTCGATAAACTCAATGTAAAAGAAATCATCAAATGCATCTTTAATTAGCGGAATCGACTTGTTTAAGGTTTCGTCATAATATCCTTTCAGCACAACCCTAACAATATCTTTTGACGAACTATCCATATTTGTAATTTTATCTTTTATAGACAAAATAATTTCCTTGTTTGATTTTGCATTTGTAATATCTATTTCACAAATCACATAACTTCTTTGCGGAAGAACTTTAAACTCACATTTTGTCAGTTGTTTGTCTTTAATTTCAACATCTATATAGCCTTTTTCTCCGCATTCATCAAAGCCATTCGAGAAAAGACTTCCACTATAAGCAAATATATTCATCCCCTTTTTATATTTTGCAACTGTGTGAATATGACCAAGCGCGATATAATCAAATCCCTTGTTTAAAAAAGGATTTATATCAACAAAATCGCCATCTTGAGTGTTTTCAATATTTCCGTGTAATAAAAGAACTGCATTCCTAGTTTTATCAATATCTTGTGTGTATTCTGCACTGTAGAATACACAATCTTGTGTTTCATAAATGGAAGAGACTTGATCTAATACAATAAAGTTTTCAGGCTGATTTAAAAATTCAACTTTCTCGTCGTGATTTCCTGCGACATAAATAACTGGTTTTTGAAACTCCTTCACACAGGCAAAAAACGTATTTATAATTTTTATCGCGATGTTTTTGCTATGAAACAAATCTCCACAAATTACTATGGCATCATAAATTTTGCCAATCTCAGTAAACAATTTATAACAATTTTCAAGCATTTCATCTTTTAAAAGATCTTGATTTTCTTTTGGGAGTTTGCTATTCTTCGCCCCCAAATGCAAATCCGCAATATGCAAAATTCTCATATTTATTTCCTTTTATTTGTTTATTATAACAAAAACAAGCAATTATCGCAAATAAAAAAGTAGCATTTTATGCTACTTTATTTAATTGAACTTCCACTTTTGAATTTGTTGTAATGTCTATCGCCTTTCCGCCATTATTGATATCGAGTGGTATATTAAATATTCCATCAAACCCTTCTACCGAAACATTGTTTGACGATCTGAGTTGTCCTTGCGAGTCAAAAACGCTTAAAGTAAAGTTTAGCATATGATTTACTGCAAGTTTAACTTCTCCTGTTTCGCTTGTCAGCGAAATTTTGTTGTTGATTGTATTTGAGTCATATACAACATTAATTTTGCCTGTTGTTGTTTTTACTTCAAAATCAGTCGTTGCTTGAATATCAACACTTCCTGACGTAAGTTCTATCCAAGCATATCCATTAAGTTCTCCAACCTTTACTTGACCACTTGTTCCGTTAACATAAAGTTTACCCAAACTTAATTTCCCTATATTTAATCTTGATGCATTTGCAAAAGGGAAACTAACATTACCTTGAATCTCACCAATAGTAATTGTTGAAGTTGTAAGTTGTTCAGCTGGATTGTTGCCATTAATATCTCCTAATAGCCTAATAACATCAAAGTATCCATCTGCAATTTGAAGTTGAATATTTCCAATAATCTCATTTGCTTTAAATTCACAATTCCCGAGATTCATTTTTGCAATGTTTTGCCCCAAATTAATGTTTTGAAATTCTAAAAGCCCACTTTTTGCATTAATAGCAAATGAATTTGTCGCATTTAAATCTACTTTAGATAGAAGCCCGCCGTTTTCAGAATTAATGAAAACATCACTAATGTCCTTACTAAGCATATTACCCAAGTAAACCCCGCCATTTGTTGTCTTAATATTAAGTCCAGCAAGTTGAATTCTGTTGACAGCTGGTGTCAAATATCCTACAAATATATCGCCACTTGTATTTGCAATATTGAGTGTAACATTTTGTAAATTACAATCTTTGTCATCTGGTAACACAATCGCTATTTCCACTCTTTGCGAAAAGAATAATGATGCTTCTGCTTCGTGAACATCTATGCATAATATTGAATTGTCCGAACCGGCTTCATAATATAATTTATAAGAAAAATCCACATCAGCTTCTGCACTTGCAAAACCATTCGCTGCATTTATGATTTTTACCATATTTTTATCTGCTTCGTCACTTCTTTCTAATGACACTTGTGCATAATTGCAATTAACTTTGATTTCTTTTAAACTAGACAAATCAAATATCGCATCACTGCTTCCGCCCGTTACATTATACTCATAGTATTCATCATCATAAAATATGTATTGAAATCCTGCAACCTTTTTAAAAGGACTGAATATCATTACCATCAATACTATCAAAAATGCGGCAATAAGCATAAGAAACAATATAAAAAGATATGTTCCGAATCCCTTTTTAACCTTTCCTGCCATTTTTTCTCCTTTTTGTTTATAAAATTAGTTTAATACGGCTTTAATTCTTCTAACTCCACTTGACGACGCTTCTTCTTTTGCAATTTTAAAATGCCCTAAATCCTTTATGTTTGCAACGTGTGGACCTGTACATATTTCTTTAGAAACGTTGCCTATTGTATAAACTGAAACAATATCTGGATATCTTTCAATAAATTGATGTTCTGCACCAATGTCAACAGCCGTTTCTTTAGCCATTTCTTCTTTAGTAACAACTAATTCTTGTGAAATCCAATCATTTACAAGACTTTCGACCCGAGCAAGCTCTTCCTGAGTCATTTTATGATCGCAAGGGAAATCGAAACGAAGTCTTTCAGCAGTAATATTAGACCCCATCTGATGACACTTTTCTCCAAGCACAACCTTTAACGCTGCATTCAAAAGATGTGTTGCAGTATGATATTTGGTTGTCATTTCTCCATCATCAGCAAGCCCGCTCTTGAATTCGCCTTTCATAACTCCTTTAGATTTTTCTTGATGAAGTTCAAATGCTTTTTTAAAGCCATCTTTTTCTACTTTATAACCTACTTCTGTTGCCATTTCTTCAGTAAGCTCTAATGGGAATCCGAAAGTATCAAAAAGCCTAAATGCCTTATCCCCGCTAATAGTCTTTACATCAGGAGCAAACTTTGCAAGGTTTGAAATTAATTTATTAAACTCTCTTGTTCCTTGTTCCAAAGTTTTATCAAACTTAGTCGCTTCTTTCAAAAGTTCTTCACAAATATATGCTTCTTTTTCTTTAAGAAGTGGATATGAATCGTTGTAAACTTCATTTATATAAATTTGAGCAACACAGACAAGCTGTTCTTTTGTAAGCCCTAAAAATTTTGCATAACGAAGGGCACGTCTTATCAATCTTCTTAAAATATATCCTGCGCCAACATTGCTTGGGATAATTCCATTTCTATCTCCAATAAGCATAACAGCTGTGCGGATATGGTCAGCGACAATTCTCATCGCCTTAGTTTCTTCCTTATCTACACCATAAGTTTTTCCAGATTTTTCTTCAATAAATTCAAGCACTTTTGTAAAAAGGTCTGTTTTATATCCATCTGTTAATCCATTGATATACATAAGAAGTCTTTCAAATCCAAAACCAGTATCTACATTTTTATTTTTAAGTGGCTCTACCGAACGATCTTCTTTGACCTTATATTGCATATAAACGTCATTACCAATTTCAACCCATCTTCCGCATTCGCAAGTGGCATTGCAGTTCTCTCCACAAGGATTGTCGTGTCTAGGATAAAACCATTCATTATCTGGTCCGCAAGGAGTATTTACTGTCCCCGGCAAATCCCACCAGTTGTCTTCAAGAAAGAAAATGTTTTCTTTCTTAACACCTGCATCTAACAGATATTCTACGATTTCATCGTCTCTTTCAACGTTTTCATTTCCCGCAAAAACAGTAGTGCAAAGTTTTTCTCTATCAAAACCTAATACTTTTGTTAAAAAATCAAAAGACCACTTTGTTTTTTCCTTTTTAAAATAGTCTCCTAGCGACCAATTGCCCATCATCTCAAAGAAAGTAAAGTGGCTTTCGTCACCTACTTCTTCAATATCAACTGTTCTCACACAGCCTTGAACATTACAAAGTCTTGTTCCTTCCGGGTGTGCTTGTCCTAAAAGATATGGCATAAGTGGTTGCATACCTGCCACGTTGAACATAACGCCCGTTGTGCCATCTCCTATCAAAGAAACAGCACCAATATCAACGTGTCCCCTTTCTTTATAAAAATCCAACCACATTTTTCTAAGTTGTTTACTTGTTACTTTCATATTTTTCTCCAATTAATAAAGGTATTGTATCACAAAATTTATTAAAAATCAATTGATATTAATAAATAGTGTTATATAAATATAATCCGTTTGGTGGCATAGTTTGCCCCGCTTTTTCCCTATCACCATTAGTAAGGGCCTGTTGAACATCATTTAATTCAAGTTTATCTTGACTGTAGTCTATCATTGTCCCAACAAGGATTCTGACCATATTATATAAAAACCCGCTTCCGCTGACAACGATATGAATTTCATTTTCGCTTACGTTTTGAATATCTATATCAAAAATAGTCCTTACAAAATTCGTCGCACTCGTATCCGCACTGCAAAATCCTTTAAAACTGTGCTCGCCAATCAATAATGAGGCACAATCTCTCATTTTATCAATATCAATTTTCTCTTTAACAAACGCAAAGTAATTAGCAATAAATGGTTGTTTTTCCTTTGTTTGATAAATTTTATATAAGTATTGTTTTTGTTTAATGTCAAATCTTGCGTGAAAAGACGCGTCCACTTCTTGTGCTGACAAAATAGAAATGTCTTTAGGAAGCCTATTATTTATTATCTGCGGCAACTTTTCAATAGGAATAGGAATATCTAAATCAAAATGTGCTGTTTGATGAAGTGCGTGCACTCCCGCATCTGTCCTACCACTACCAAAAATTTCTATATTTTTACCCGTCGCAAGAAATATTGCATTCTCTATTTCACCTTGAATAGTTTTCTCGTTTTTTTGCTTTTGCCAACCAGAGTAATTAGTTCCATCATACTGAATTGTGATTAATATTCTTTTCATATATTTATTATACAACATAATAATAAAAATGTAAATTGAAATTTTTTGCTTTTTAAATGATTGACTAAATTTTTTAAAAATAATATACTTAAAGCAGGAGAAATTATGAAAAAACAAATTATTGACGCTTGCGAAGCTACCGCTCAAATAGCATACAAACTTTCGCAGGTCATTCCCGTTTATCCAATTACGCCTTCTTCGCCTATGGCAGAATACTGCAGTAAACTGTCGTCGAAAGGGCAAAAAAACATTCTTGGGCAGGAAGTGAAGATTATTGAAATGCAATCAGAAGCCGGAGTTGCCGGCCTTATGCACGGAGCTTTACTTGGACATAGCCTTTCATCAACATTTTCGTCAAGTCAAGGGCTTCTTTTAATGATTCCAAATATGTATAAAATGGCGGGCGAATGTTTACCTGCTGTTATGCATATTGCATCACGTTCAGTCGCATCACACGCACTGTCTATTTTTTGCGACCACTCTGACGTTTTTGCGGCAAGAGGCACAGGATTTTCTATTATTGCATCAAACTCTGTGCAGGATTCTCATTATATGGCAATTGCTTCACATTTAATTGCATTGCAAAATAATGCCCCTATTTTACACTTCTTTGATGGATTTCGCACAAGCCACGAGATTCAAAAGATTGATACTTTTGAAGATAGTGAATTAAAGATTTTGTTTAAGGAATATTTAAAAGACTACAATAATTCTGCCAAAGATTTTCAATTCGGCACAGCGCAAAATCCTGACACTTTCTTTCAAAACAAGATAAAAAATGCATCACATTATGCAGGTATCTCCGATAAAATTGAAGAAGCATTTAATCAAATTAATTTAATCGCCAATACAAACTACCACTGTTTTGAATACTATGGACATAAACAGGCTGAAAATATTGTTGTAGCAATGGGCTCTGCCTGCGAAACGATTGAACAATATTTAAAAGAAAACAAATCAAAAAAAATCGGACTTATAAAAGTGCGTGTTTATCGTCCTTTTGATTCTACTAAATTCCTAAGCATTTTACCAAAAGGCGTTAAGAAAATTACGGTGCTTGACCGGACTTTAGAACAAGGCGCACAATCTCCACTATACCTAGATTGCGTAAGTGCACTGCAAGGATTAAATTTATCTACATTTAGTGGTATTTACGGATTAGGTGGCAAAGAATTCACTTTATCAGATGTCCACACTGTCTATGAAAATATGACCAATACAAACAAAACAAACTTTACCGTTGGAATAAATGATGATGTTTTGCATTCTTCTCTCAATCTAGTGCCATACAAGTCAAAAGAGAAAGCTTTTGAAATTAAAATTTACGGGCTGGGTTCAGATGGTTCTGTGTCGGCAAGCAAATCTACAATTAAAATTTTGGGAGAAAAATTAAACAAAAACGTGCAAGGATATTTTGAATATGATTCAAAAAAGTCAGGAAGTTTAACGACTTCGCATTTGCGTATATCAGACCAAGAGATACAAAGCGAGTATCTTCTTGAAAAAGCAAACATCATCTCAATCAACAACTTCTCATTTGTCAATAAATATGATTGTTTGAAAGGATTAAAACAAAACGGAATTGTCCTTTTAAATACAATTTTTAATGCAAATGAACTTAACAAGGTATTGCCAATCTCATTTGTTCAAACACTTAAAAAATTAAAGGCAAAACTTTTTATCATTGATGCCCAAAGTCTTGCAAGAAAGCATAACCTAGGCAGTAAAATCAACATTATTATGCAAGCTGTTCTTTTCAAAACAATTGGCCTTATGAATGATAAAGAGATATACAAAGAGTTAGGTGTAAATATTGAAAAATCATTCTCAGTTAAAGGCAAAGACGTCGTAAAGAAAAACTTATCGGCAATGAAAGATGCCCTTTCGGCATTAGTTGAAATTGACATAAATTCATTAAATGGAACCGAATTTTCTTCTCAATGCTTCACAAATGATGCTTTTTATAATGACATTATGAAACCAATTGCTTCACTAAAAGGAAACGAAATTGCTGTTTCTAAATTCTCAAAAGACGGAAGTGTTCCGCTTGAAACAAGTAAATTTGAAAAAAGAAATATAGCATCAAGACTTCCAAACTGGATAAAAGAAAATTGCATTCAATGCGGACATTGCGTTCTAGCCTGCCCACATAGCGCACTTTCATCTCTTCTCGTTGAAAGCAAATATGCAGATGATTCATTCTCTCCTGCAATGGGACTTAAAGAAAAAATGTTTAAAGTGCTTCTAAGTCCAGAAGACTGCACCGGTTGCGGAGTATGCGCAAATACCTGCCCTGCGATTAAGAAAGCGCTTGCAATGGAAGGAGCAGAAAAACTTTTAGATGAAAAGAAAGAAGAATACAAAAAATCCAAAATTCTTCCAACAACTAAGCAAAACCTATTCGCAACAGCTACCGCAAAAGGACTTCAATTTGAAAAAAGTTTATTTGAATTTTCTGGTGCTTGTGCTGGCTGCGGAGAAACACCTTACATCAAAATATTAACAATGCTTAATGGAAGCAACTTAATGATTGCCAATGCAACTGGTTGTTCATCAATCTATGGTGGCACGTTTGGCAGTTGCCCTTATGGTAAAGATGAAAATGGCGGAATTTTCTGGGCAAATAGTTTATTTGAAGACAACAGCGAATTTGGGCTTGGCTTAAAACTTTCTAATACTTATACTAAAAATAAAGATAAAAAGGTTTGGATAATTGGTGGAGACGGCTGGGCAAACGATATCGGGTTTGGCGGACTTGACCATATACTCGCAAGCGGAGAAAACGTAAACATTTTAGTTTTAGACAATCAAAGTTATTCAAACACAGGCGGGCAAGCAAGCAAGGCAACTCCAACAGGTGCTAGCGTAAAACTTGCTGACAGCGGAAAAACAACAAGAAAGAAAAATCTCGGACAAATTGCACTTTCATATAAAGACGTTTTCGTGGGACAAATTGCACTTGGTGGCGACATAAATCACACTATTAAAACTCTTAAAGAAGCACAGGACTATCAAGGCACAAGTATTGTTATCGCTTATGCCCCTTGCATCAATCAAGGCTTTGAAATGTCTGATATGATGACGCACTCTAAACAAGCTGTTCAAAGCGGATTCTGGCCAATGTATACTTATAATCCAATCACAAATCAACTTGTTTTAAAAAGCGATTACAACGAAAAATTGTTTGACGAATTTTTATCTTCTCAACGAAGATTTGCTCAGACCAAAGAAAATGGGAAATCAAGCCTGCTTGAAATGCAAAAAAATCAAGCATTTGAAGAACTTGAAACTTTAAAAGATAAATCACAAAACTAAAAAAGATGCAAATTTTGCATCTTTTTTTTATTGTTTTAATGTCAAATACCCAGTTTCCCAGTTTGCCATTGAAACGTCTATTTTGCTTGAATTATATGCAACTGCACCTTGAAGGCTTGTGCAATAATAAAACATATTTGACGAATATGTTACTTTATCTGTTGACCACAGGCTTCCTACATAGATTGTTGTAAGAGACTCGCACAGTTCAAACATATTCGACATATCTGTTACTTTTGATGTATCCCAATTAGATAAATCTAAACTTGTAAGATTAGAGCAGTTTGCAAACATATTCGACATATTTGTTACTTTTGATGTATCCCAACCAGATAGATTTAAACTTGTAAGATTAGAGCAGTAGTTAAACATACTCGACATATCTGTTACTTTTGATGTATCCCAACCAGATAAATCTAAACTGGTAAAATAGCCATTTTCAAACATACATGACATAGCTGTTACACTTGATGTGTCAAAATGAGAAACATCGATACTGGTAATCATAGCAATAAACATACTCGACATATCTGTTACTTTTGATGTATTAAAACTTGAAACATCAATCTGTCGTATGCGACACTGGAAAAACATATCTGACATATCCGTTACATTTGATGTATCAAACATAGATAAATCCAATAATGTTAATGGTGTATCACCTGCATAATCCTGAAACATACACGACATATCTGTTACTTTTGATGTATTAATATTATTAAAAATTATATCTCCACCAAGCGATTCAAACATAGAAGACGAATCTTCCGGCAAAACAATTGTATTATATGAATAAACTCTATTATTTACCATCCAAATACTGCAATCTCCAGCTTCGGAGACATCAGTGCCCGTTGTTGGATAAGAAGAGTCTCTTTGAGCATAATCAAACAACAATGTGTCTCTATACTGACGCTCTGCTACAAATTTTTCTTTACTAATTAATGATGCACTTTCGGTTTCTTCGTGATAATAAAGCCCTAAAGCAATATCCCCTGCAATTGCGGCAGACGCATTTTGATTTTTTACGGCAATTTCAACTTTAACGATTTTATAACCTTGTGCCGATGCATTGTCATATTGTTTATTTGTATAATCATCTACTGACATTGTTGATGCGGATGATGAAAGTGCAAATGATTCTGGATTTACATATGTTGTTTTAACTGAAACGTTTTCTTTTGTTGTGTAATCTTCATCTACAACTACTTGTAAGTATCCTTCTTCAAGCATATTATAAACCGTGAAGTAAAAAATAATTTTTGGAGTTTGTGGTGTAAGGTTGAAATTACCAATATATACTTCTGCACCAGTTTCATTACTATCTCCTGCATTAAATGTTACATATCCATCTTCGCCTGTTACTGTATCGCCCGCTTCATTTGTAGTCACTGTGTGCGCTCCATCTTCAACTCCATTTGAGTCATAGTCTGCATTTGGAACATAATACTCTGTCCTGACCTTTGCTGCAACGTTGTCGCCTACTGAGTAACTTATATTAAATCCTGCTTTATAGTTTTGTGTGCTTGCTGCCCATACGCCAATCACAGCACCCACAACCATTAAAAAGCCAAGGCATAATGAAACAACCGTTGTTTTGAATTTTTTGTTTGAAATTTGCTTTCCCACTTTCTTCTCCTTTGCGACCAAATGTCGCCCGATTTAGCTATTGCCTGCTAATATATAGACAACTAAATTAAACGAGTATAACACTTTAATAGACTTGTCGCCCGACTTTCATTATTTGTTTATAAAACAATACAGTCATCTTTATTTTAGCAAAATGCGGGGTGGGGAAGTCAAGCGATTTGATTTCATTTTTCAACTTTTTTGTATTTAATGTGGATTTTATATTAAAAAATGCTTAACAAATAAAAAAACGGGATTATCCCGTTAAAAACAATTTTCTATATGATTTATGTAGTTACCGACTATTTCAATAACGTCAAACCTAATAGGCACATCTTCTAAGTGATTTCTAATTAAATATTCTTCAGCCACTCTTCTGATTTTCGACTGTTTAAGCTCGTTTACTGCTTCACTTGGCCTGCCGAAAGCCAAAGTTTCTCTTGCCTTGACTTCAACAAAGACAATTGTTTTTTTGAATACACAAATAATATCCACTTCCCCAATATGAGTTGTAAAATTTTGAGCAAGAATCTTATATTTTTTATTTTGTAAGTATTCTACAGCTTTATTTTCGCCTATTTGACCACTAATTTTATTAAACTTTTTATCCATAAATTAATCCAAAGTTATTTTTCCGATACGACATTTTCTGAAATCATCAATCACTGCATTTGCACTACGTTCAATGTCATATTCACCCTTTCCTAAAATAAATCCGCGTTTCTTTGCAATGCCTTCTAAAGTCAAATCTTCGCCATAACGATTTTGCAACAAAGAAGGATATTTTTCTCGAATTTGAGAAATAAGTTCTTGTGCAAGTTCCACAGTATCCGCAACAACTTCATCTTTAATACTACCAACAAAAAGAAGTTTTTTAGCAATTTCTTGGTCTTCAAGATTTGGATAAAGTGTCCCCGGAGTATCGCAAATTTCAATGTTGTCGCCAATAGATACCCATTGAGTCATCTTCGTAACCCCTGCACGATTGCCAGTTACAGCTTTTGCTTTACCGCAAAGGTTGTTTACAAGGGTGCTTTTCCCTGAGTTTGGCACACCAATCACAATTGCACGAATTACTGTTTTAATCCCTTTCTTTAAGAATTTTTCAATCTTGTCTTTGGCAAGTGCTAAAATCTTTTGTTTCATCAATTTTGCCCCACCTGAAAGAGTGCTGTTCATAATGATATAATCACTATTTTCGCTCTTGTAATCCTTTGCAATTTCTTCAACTCTTTTTTCGTCTGCAATATCAACTTTATTAAAAACATAAAGCACAGGCTTGTTTTGAGAAAGTTTTGACAAACTTGGATTTATTGATGATATAGGCGCACGACTATCAAGCAAATAAATCACAACATCAATATTTACAAGTTTGCTTTTAATTTCCGCCATAGTCTTTTTCATATGACCTGGGAACCAATTAATCTTCATTTTTACCCCCTAATAAGTCTGGTCTCACAGCCTTTGTCTTCGCTTCGCTTTGGGCTTTTCTCCACTTAGCAATTTCTTGATGATTGCCAGATACCAACACTTCAGGCACTGACAACCCTTCAAAAACTTGTGGACGAGTGTATTGGGGATATTCCAAATTTCCGCAAGAAAAACTTTCTTCACTTAAACTTTCCTTAGTGATAACCCCATCTATAAATCTTGAAAGGCAATCGATGATAACCATTGTAGGAAGTTCGCCCCCAGTGAGAACATAATCTCCTATTGAAATTTCTTCAGGTTTAAGCAAATCAATAACTCTTTGGTCAACCCCTTCATAATGCCCACAAATAAAAATAATATGTTCCTTTTGCGACAACTCTTGTGCTTTAGACACAGAAAGTCGTTTCCCACTTGGGCTTGCAAAAACTATGTGAGAATTTTCTTTTCTCACATTTTTCACTGCATCATAAATAGGCTGAACGCTCATTAGCATTCCTGCCCCACCACCGAAAGGATAGTCATCGCATTTCTTGTGCTTATCTTTTGAAAATGGGCGAATATCAATGACATTAATTTCTAAAATTCCATTTTCTTTTGCCCTTTTCAAAATGCTTGAATCAAGATAACTAAAACTCTCAGGAAAAAGAGTTAAGATATCGATTTTCATACCATAACCTCATCTAATCGTTGGCTATCAACCACTAAATTGCCATTTTCTACATAGAAAATTTCTTCTACATAAGGGATATCGTAAGTGCGACCTTCTTTTTCAACTACAAAGATATCGCTTGCACCATAGTTTAAAATTTCAACTATTTGTCCTACCATTTCACCTTTATCATTATATAAAATTGAACCAATCAAATCATCAACCAAAAATTCATCTTCATCTTTCATTTCTTCAAGTAAAGATTTTTCAACTTTTAAAACTTGGTTGCGATAAAGTTCGGCATCGTTACGCGTTTTAATCTCATCAAATTTAATATACAAAAAGCCTTGTCGAAGGCTGATATGCTGAATATGCATTATCTTATTTCCGACAAGGCACTGCGATAAAACATCAAAAATTGAAACCACATCTGTCAAAAGTTCCGCTTTCACTTCACCTTTGATACCTTGTGGCTTTAAAATTCTTGCAATTTCGAGCATACTATTCTCCAAATTTAACAAAAACCTTTTTGCCTGTTCTTGATGAGATTGATTTGATTATTGTTCTAATGCTAGATGCAATGTTACCGCTTTTACCGATAACTCTACCCATATCGCTTTCTGCGACAGACACGTTAATCACACTGCCTGTTTCATCTTCAGTTTCAGCAACTTTAACTGCGTCCTTGTCAATAACAAGGCTTTTAACGATATATTCTACTACTTCTTTCATTAATCTATCTCCCTTTATTATTTTTCAATAACGCCACTCTTTACAAGAAGTTGTTTTGCTGTTTCTGTTGGAGTTGCGCCATTTTTAAGCCAAGTTTTAGCTTTGTCGCTATCGATTTTGATTTCTGCTGGATTTGTAAGTGGATTGTATGTTCCAATAACATCAATAAACTTTCCATCTCTTGGTGCACGAGAATCAGCTACGATAACTCTGTAGAAAGGTGCTTTTTTATCTCCCATTCTTGTAAGTCTGATTTTAACTGCCATTTTGTCCTCCTATAAAATTTTTATATATAATTGCCTTTGCAATGATATACCATCTTAATTAGAAAAATTTGTTTTTAAATTTTCCGTTTTTCATTTGTTTCATCATCTCTTTTGATTGTTCAAAAGATTTCAAAAGTTGATTAACCTGCTGAATTGACGTCCCGCTTCCATTAGCGATACGTTGTCTTCTGCTAGCTTTGATAATTTCAGGATTTCTTCTTTCTTTTGGTGTCATTGATTGAATGATTGCCTTATTTATCGCAAGTTGTTTTTCATCAATGTCAAGATTTTTAATCTTGCTTCCAATTCCTGGAATCATTCCTAAAATATCTTTAATGTTGCCCATTTTCTTAATACTGTCAAGCTGAGCAAGATAGTCGTCAAAAGTAAATGAATTTTCTCTAAACTTCTTTTCCATTTCTTTTGCTTGTTCTTCAGTGACTGCTTCTTGTGCCTTTTCAATAAGACTTAACACATCACCCATTCCCAAAATTCTGCTTGCAATACGGTCTGGATAGAAAGGCTCGATATCTCCAATCTTTTCGCCAACACCTGTAAACTTAATAGGCTTTCCAGTAATAGCCCTAATTGAGAGAGCAGCACCACCACGAGTATCGCCATCAAGCTTTGTAAGCACAACCCCTGTAATATCAAGGTCATTGTTAAAACTTTCCGCTACGGTAACTGCATCTTGACCAGTCATTGAGTCAACGGTAAGCAATATTTCAATTGGAGATACTTCTTTTTTGATGTTTTTAAGTTCATTCATCAATTCTTCGTTGATATGAAGACGACCTGCCGTATCAATAATTACAGTATCATATCCTTGTTTCTTTGCGTGTGCAATTGCTTCTTTTGCTGTTTTTACAGGGTTTTGTGTGCCACGTTCAAATACTTCTGCACCCGCCTGCTTTCCTACAACTTGAAGTTGATTGATTGCCGCTGGTCTATAAATATCGCACGCTACAAGTAAAACTTTTTTCCCTGATTTTTTTAGATGAGCACTAAGTTTGCCACACATTGTAGTTTTTCCCGCACCTTGAAGTCCGCACATCATAATCACCGTTGGTGGTGCTGGGCTTACAGCAAGTTTTTGCTCGTTTGAACTCATAAGAGAAGTAAGTTCTTCTTTTACAATCTTAATAACTTGTTGTGCTGGAGTAAGACTTTTTAAAACATCATCTCCTACTGCTTTTTCTGAAACTGTTTTGACGAAATCTTTTACAACTAAATAGTTAACATCTGCTTCAAGAAGTGCCATCTTCACTTCTCTCATTGCTTCTTTAATTTCAAGCTCGGTCAGTTTACCACGTTTTGTAAGTTTTGAGAATATATGGTTGAATTTTTCTGAAAGTGATGAAAAAAGTGCCATTATAACTCCTTATTTTTTGAAAGTTTTTGTTTTAACAATTTGTTTTCTTCTTCTAAAGATTCAATCTTTTTCAAAAGTCCCAATTTTTTTTCTAAATCAAACAATTTTTTTTCTGCCTTATTTACACTATCCATAACTGCCTGCCTTGAAACACTTAAATTTTCAGCAATTTCGCTTACTGTCAAGTCATTTTGCAAATAAGACGACATAATATCTTGCTGCCCACTACTAAGCAACAACCCATAAGTATCAAAAAGTTTGTTTAAAATAATATTTTCTTCAACTTTCATAACTTTGTTTTGTAAAGCATTTTTACTTTACAGGTCTATTCTAGCACAAAAAAAAGAAGATTGCAAGTATTTTTTGCAATCTTTTTTAATTTAAGGCAATAATTGAACAATTATATAATTGTTTACCCCGTAAAAATCTGGATTTAAATATATTTTATCTCCTTTATCAATTAAAATTCCTTGACTCAAGAAGAGTAAATAATTTTCGTTTTTCTTGATATCATAATCTTTTTTCAATAAAAACTCTTTACTGATACCATTTTTGCAACGAAGTCCCAACATAATATGTTCTTCTAAAAGTTGATTTTCTGTCAAAACTTCTTCTATTGCAAGCTTTCCAGAATAATAATCTTCAAAATTTGATGAATTTGCAAATCTTCTTCCTTGTAGATAGGAGTGTGCACCAAGCCCAAAACCAATATAGTCGTCTCCCGTCCAATACTTGAAGTTATGTCTGCTTTCCTTTTCTTTCTTAGCAAAATTTGAAACTTCATAACGGTCATATCCTAAATTCTTCAGCACAAGCACCATTTCATTGTAAACATCAACGCTTTCATCTTCATCGGGTAGAAGATATTTATCTCTTTCAACCATTTTAAAAAGCGGAGTTCCATTCTCTACTTGAAGCATATATGCAGAAATATGCGATATTTCTAGATTTGCCAATGTTTGAATTTGAGATAAAAAGTTTTCCCTATTCATCCCTTTCAATCCTATAAGCAAATCACAAGAAACATTATCAATATATTTTTTGGCAAGTTGAATTGCGTTTATCGCCATTTCGCGGTTATGTTTTCTTCCTGCAAACTGAAGTTGCTCATCTAATAAACTTTGCACACCTAATGAAATTCTGTTTACACCGTTATTCTTATAACAAACCAGTTTTTCTTCGCTAAGAGAGCAAGGATTTGCTTCAATAGTCCACTCATAATTCTCAAGCAAATTAAATTTCTTTTTAATTGCATTTGCAAGCATAACAAACAGGTCTTCATCTAATATACTAGGAGTTCCGCCACCTATGTAAATAGTATCAATCTCACTTTCGCCATTATAAGAATTTATTTCTTCAATTAATTTGGTTATATAATGTCGTTGTTCTTCTTTACTTTTCACAAAAGATGAAAAAGCACAATAATTGCACTTACTTTCGCAAAAAGGAATGTGAATATAAACGCCCAACATTTTACTCTCCGTCATCGAGTTTTAAGATTGACATAAATGCTTCTGAAGGGATTTCAACAGAGCCCACCTTTCTCATTCTCTTTTTCCCTTCTTTTTGTTTTTCAAGAAGTTTGCGTTTTCTTGTAACGTCTCCACCATAACATTTTGCAAGCACGTCTTTTCTCATCGCTTTAATTGTTTCTCTTGCAATTATCTTTCCGCCAACTGCCGCCTGAATTGGCACTTCAAAAAGTTGTCTAGGAATAATCTTCTTCAGTTTTTCAACTAAAGCTCTTCCCCTTGTATATGCCCTATCTTTAAACACAATAATAGAAAGAGCATCGCATCTCTCTCCGTTTAAGAGAATGTCCACTTTTACTAGATCACTTTCTTCATAGCCGGCCATTTCATAGTCAAAACTTGCATAACCTTTCGTCCTTGACTTTAAACTATCAAAGAAGTCATAAATGATTTCTCCTAAAGGCAGTGTATAATTTAAACGAACTCTGTTTGCATCAAGATAAGTAAGATCTTTATAGATGCCACGTTTTTCTTGGCATAATTCCATAATCGCCCCTACATACTCAGGTGGCGCAAATACACTTGCTTTAACAATAGGTTCTTCTATATAATCAATCTCAACAACATTTGGAAGTGATGATGGATTTGAAAGTTCAATCATTTCTCCATTTGTTTTATGCACGTGATAAAACACGCTTGGTGCTGTTGTAATAATATCTAAATCAAATTCTCTTTCAAGTCGTTCTGTAATAATTTCAAGATGCAAAAGCCCTAGGAACCCACAGCGGAACCCAAAACCAAGTGCTTGGGATACTTCTGGCGTAAATTGCAGTGAAGCATCGTTTAATTTCAATTTCTCAAGACCTTCTTTAAGCTCTTCATACTTTGCTCCGTCAACTGGGAAAATTCCGCAAAATACAACCGGTTGCACTTGTTTATATCCCGGCAACGCTTCATCAATCGGGTCATCAACCTTTGTTATGGTATCTCCAACCGCAACGTCGCTGATTGTTTTAATAGAACACGCAAGATACCCAACATCGCCAGCTTTAAGAATGTCAACCGCTTTTGCGTTTGGCACAAATACACCAACTTCGATGACATCATATACTTTGCCAGTCTGCATCATTTTAATTTTATCGCCAACCTTTAAAGATCCATCAAAAAGGCGGACAAGACAAATTGCCCCCTTGAAATTATCATAATAACTATCAAATATAAGTGCCTTCAGCTTGCCATTTTCATCACCTGTTGGCGAAGGAAACTCTTTGACAATCATTTCTAAAACCTGCTCAATATTAGTGCCTTCTTTTGCAGAAATGCAAGGTGCGTGCATTGCAGGAATTCCCACAACATCTTCAACTTCTTGTTTTACTTCTTCTGGTCTTGCTGAAGGAAGGTCTATTTTATTTACAACTGGCAGTATCTCTAAATTGTTATCTATTGCAAGATAAGCATTTGCAAGTGTTTGTGCTTCCACTCCTTGAGATGCATCAACAATTAAAATCGCACCTTCACTGGCTGCCAAAGAACGTGAAACTTCATAAGTAAAATCCACGTGTCCTGGGGTATCAATTAAGTTGAGTTCATATTCTTCGCCATCAAGAGTATAGTTCATTTTAGTAGGAGTGAGTTTAATGGTAATGCCCTTTTCTCTTTCAAGTTCCATTGAATCTAACAATTGTTCTTGCATATCTCTTTTTGCAAGTGTGCCTGTTTTTTCAATTAATCTATCCGCCAAAGTTGATTTGCCGTGATCAATATGTGCCACAATGCAAAAATTTCGTATTTTCTTTATTCTTTCCATACTCTAGATTATATCTATTTTTTATTAAGAAATCAATTGTTTTTTAAAAAATAGCATATAATAATGCAAGAAAACAATATTTTTTTGAAAAAGGCAAAAAATCGCTTTTATTTTGACCGTTAGTTATGATATATTAATTATATATAAATATTTTGAGGTGAATATGGATTTATTTAATTCTTGGCTAGTTCAGCAACCTATTGCTCATCGTGGATTGCACGATAAAGCAACTCCTGAAAATTCATTATCCGCTTTTGAAAAAGCTATTAATGCGGGTTATGCTATTGAGCTTGACGTAAGAATTATTGCTGACGGAACTGTTATCATTTTTCACGATGAGGCACTTTCTCGCCTTACCGAAAATGATGGATATGTGAAATTTTTAAATAAAGCAGATTTAAGCCTTTTAAAACTAAAAGGCACCGAAGAACATATTCCAACTCTTGAAGATGTATTAACTTTCGTGAATGGACGAGTTCCGCTTTTGATTGAAATTAAAAACAATGATAAAGTAGGTCAGCTTGAAAAGGCAGTAATTGAAACATTAAAAGATTATAAGGGAGAATATGCAATCCAATCATTTAATCCTTATGTTTTAGAATATTTTTATAAGCACGCCCCACATATTCTTCGTGGACAGCTTGCAGGCTATTTTAAAGGTGAAAAGCTTTCTTTCTTTAAAAGATATGCCCTTAAAAGAATGCTTATGAACAAAAAAATCAGCCACCCTGACTTTATCGCCTATGAAGCAAAGAAACTTCCTAATATATACGTAAGAAAGTATAAAAAGCTTCCACTTCTTGCTTGGACGGTGCGAAGTCAAAGCGAATACTTAAAAGTTGTAAAGCACTGCGATAACATCATTTTTGAAAATTTTGAACCTACTATTTAAAATTGAACATAGACTATACAATATTGCAAAAAAGTTGGGAATCAACCCAACTTTTTTATTTATGTTTTTATCACAAATTTTAATGCGTGCAATACTACCAATCAAAATCCCATTGCATCAAAAGTATAATATTAAGCTTAAAAAGCATTTAATAATCCGCTATACAACATACTAAGTCTGCGGTTTATTCCTATTTGATAATTTCTTCTGTTTTGACGCTTTAACCAAGCAAGCCACAGCCAAAACAAATGGCACAATCGCCAACATTGTAAACAATACAATCAAAATTATTCTCATATTTCACCTATACAACAATTGCTTTTACACTTTCCCCGCTTGATGCGTCTTGATAGCTAAGCCAATATCCAAAATTTTGCGGATTGTTTTCATCTAAAGCAAACCAAACTGGATAACCTGAAAGTTGTCGAGGCGGAGTTTCTTGATAAACACCGGGAACTCCATAACAAATATATTTCAGTTGATCGTCTTCATAAATTAATCCAAGCACATAGAAATTATCATTTTCGTCTACCTTGACCTTAACCCACTTAGAATTAGGTATTAAATTCTGCAAATATTCTTCTGTTGGATTTTTTTCAAACAAGTCTTCAATCTGAGATTTGATTTCTTTGTAAAAATTAAGTCCGTCTTCTTTGCTCGGCTCATCGATTGCTTGACTTTGAGCCAGTTTTTGTTCAAAGTAAAACTTTTTATATTCACAGTTGTCGCAGTCACCTAAGCATTTATCTAATTCCCCTTGTATCTCTTGTTTTAATTCATCTTCATAATCTATATTATTATCATCAAGAATGCTTTCCACTTCCTTCATACTTGTGCTTTCTTGGAGAGCCAACACTACATTATCAAATACACTTTCTTGAGTCAGGCCATTGCTATTGCCATATAAAATAGGCTGAAAATCTCCTTTTGAAAAATTAACAACAGCACAAGAAAAATTCTGTGGTAAATTTTTAAGATTACAAACAAACGAATATAGCATATTTTCACATCTCGTAAGTCCCGCTTTTTCAACCTTTCCTTCGGTATATATTCCCAAACTAATGATCCCTAAAGGTTCAGATGGAAAATTGTATAATCTTAATTTCCCTTTTGTTTCATATCCATGGTTTTCCATCGTCAAAATCGCTTTTTTTTCACTGCCGTCCATCGATTTTAAAATTAAACTCTTTTTTACAAACATAAAAAACACCTCTTTGTATATTATACTAAAAAGGTGTTGTTTAATGTTTTAAAATCATTTCATAAGTTTGTAAAATTTTGGCTAATTTGCAAGTTTTTTGATGATTTTTCTAACAATCTCTTTCTCATCAAATCCAAAACTTTTATAAACTTCTTCGCCATTTCCGCATTTTGCATAGTTGTCAACAGAAACAACCAGTCCATCACTTCCCACATATTTATACCAAATATTATCATTTGACGCTTCGATTGCGACCTGCAATTTTGCCGACTTTTGCATTACCTTTGCCTTATATGAATCTGACTGTTTGTCAAATATTTGCGTGCAAGGCATTGATACAACAGACACATCATATTGTTTTTTAAGCGATTCTGCTACTTTTAATGCAAGCCCAACTTCACTACCTGATGCGTAAATCACAATGTCCGCATTTGCCTTTGCAGGAACTAAAATATACCCACCTTGCAAAGCTTGTTCATACTTACCTTCAACTGAAGGCATTCTCTCTTGTGAAAGAACAAACGCCGTTGGGCCGCCTTTTTCAAAATGCGTTTGATATCCTGCTAATAATTCATTGCCATCACAAGGTCTATAAACGTTTAATCCTACCACCGAACGAAGACAAGCAAGTTGTTCTATAGGCAAATTCGCCACACTTTCCTGTCCAATCTTGATGCTGTCAGAAGTAAACATATACATTGTATTTAATTTCATTATTGCAGAAAGCCTAATAGCAGACATCATATAAGAAGCATACGCGAGTGTTGTGCTTGCAAACGGATAAAAATCTTCATATAGCGCAATACCGTTGCAAATTCCCGCCATAGCTTGTTCGCGACTACCAAAATGAATGTTTTTTCCCCTTCTATTTGCTGTTGAAAAATATCCTGCATTTTCAATATTGGATTTTGTAATTAAACCACAATCCGCATTTCCACCAACAATCGCACTAAACTTTTGACTAAGTTCATTAAGCACGACATTATTGAGTTCTCGTCCGCTTAACCCTTCCCATTTATAGCTATTTCGTGCAAATTTTTCGATATCTAATTTTTTCTTATCAAAAAAAGAATTAAATTCTCTGTATAATACAGGGTTTGATGTTGCATAAACTGCCAAATCTTGATTCCATTGTTCGTGAAGAAGTTTCCCCTTTCTTGTTGTTGCCATACACCAATCACGAACATCGTTTGGAACATAAAAATTTTCAAATACTTCAAGAGACTTATTAAATCTTTTAAGTTCTTCTTCTGTCAAAACTGCACTATGAATAGATGAGGTTCCTTCTTTTGATGTCCCTATTCCTATGGTCGTTTTGAATATTACAATCGTTGGTTTAAGCGATCTTTTAGCAAGGGCTATTGCCTTTGAGCAAGAAGAATAACGATTACCTTTCAAGCAGCGAATTACGTTCCAGCCCATAGCTTTAAACTTTCTTGCCACACTTTCTCTATTTGATGCGCTTAATGTCCCGTCCATAGTGGCATCGTTGGAATCATATAATAAAATTAATTTATTCAAACTTAGCGTTCCTGCCAAACTGCAGGCTTCTTGAACGCAGCCTTCCATTAAATCACCATCTCCAACAAGGCAATATGTATAATGATTGATGATAGGAAAGCCTACACTATTAAATCTTTCAGCAAGCATTGCCTGTGCAATGGCTGAGCCCACTGCATTTGCTACTCCCTGCCCTTGCAATCCCGTAGTCGATTCAACGCCATCAGTCACACGATATTCGGCATATGCTGGGGTTTTACTGCCCATTTTACGCAGATCCTTTAAGTCTTGCAACGAAACATCAAACCCAAACAAAGATAGCATTGTATAATACAACGGGCTAATATGACCTGCTGACAAAATAAATCTATCTCTATTCAAGAAATCAGTATCAGAAACATCAAAATTATAATGGTCTTTAAATAATGCAAGCATTATTGCACTTGCACCGAGACAAGAACCCGTATGTCCATTTTTTGCAACAGCTATCGACTGAGCAGTCAATGACTTAACATAATTTAATGTTTTTTCAGCAATTTTCATAATAATCTCCCAATTTTTTTAATAGTAAATCAATGCACTTTTTGTTTGATTTTTGTTCCAGTTCAACAGTAATGTCGCTATTTTTAGTCAACAACTCATCACGAACAACATAATCCAAAGAGTTTGGAACTTTATCTTGTTTGCCTTGTGGCAACTTTATATAAACTTTAAGCGAACGATTAAACAAATCACTATAAGATTTAAACAAATCATAACTTACAGTTATCACAGTATTTTCATATTCACTGCAATTCTTAACGACCGCTTTTTCTCTCTTTCTAAGATATTCTATTCCGCATTTTTGTAAAACTTCTTTTGGATTAATCAAATCATAAATAATGAGTTCTTCACAATTTGCACTAAACATTTCTAGGGTATCCGACAACTGAATGCCCACAGATTTACAAAATTTATCATTTAGTGAAACTAAAATTATATTGATTGATTTATCCATATTAATATGATAACACAAAAACACCAATTATCAAATTAAATTAAATCAATTTATCATTTTTTAGTTACTTTATTAGGCGAAAAATCAATTTTAAACAAAATTACAACCACAATGGTCAACACAACAAAGATGATTGCCCAGTAATTAAAATACGCGTCCTGCGCTTTAAAAGCTATATCTCCCAAATAAATAGATATCGCAAAATTTTGCAATTTCATTGTAGAAAGAATATGTATATTATTATTTTCAAGTAATGTAATCACTTCATTATTTGGTAAAATTGAAGAATTATCGCCACACGATAAAATTGCATATTTAGGCTTCACCGCTTGCAAAAATTCGTTTGAAGTGGAACTCTTTGACCCGTGATGTCCTATCTTTAGGATATCTGCTTGCAAATCGTTGCCATACTTATCGATTAATGATTCTTCTACTTGACTGCTAGCATCGCCCATAAATAAAATTTTTGTAGAAAAATATTTTAGCATAACCACTGCACTATAATCATTGTCATTTGCATAGTCATTCAAATTCGGCGACAAAAAATCTATCTGACAATACGACAATGAAATTGACAGACCCGCTTCATTAAATATAATATTGCACCCCTTGGCATATGCCGACAAAATTACATCATTATAGGTCTTTGAACTCTCGACTTTATAACCTTCATTTTGTGACAACAACTTTTCTTCATCTTTTGAATAAATCTTGGGCCTATACAAATTTACAACATTAAATTTATTTATAATTGCCGATGCATTTCCAATATGATCGCTATCTGTATGCGTGAGAATAAAATAGTCTATTTTTTGAAGATTTTCACTTTTCATAAACTGACTTATATAAGACAAAACCCTATCTTCATACTCGCTATCACCACAATCAATCAGCATTACTTTATCATTAGGAAGCCTCAATAAAAAAGCGTCTCCATTTTCAACATCAATAGTATGCAATTGAAACTCGTAATTTTTAAAATAGTCAACATATCTAGCAGGTTCAAAAGTCGCAAGCCCACCAAATGATAAAAAGAAGACAACAAAAATAATAGCAATAAACAACGTTATGCTAACTTTAAAAATAAGTTGATTAAATTTAGTTGTATCTTTTGCAAACAAATTAGGTTTTTGATTATTCATTATTTTATTATTTTAATATCCTTTGGCGGAACAAATTTAAATTTTGAACGCTTTTTGCGTGTAAACAGTTCCATAATTTGTGGCATAATATCAATTGTTGCCTTATACCCTTCTTCAATCATATCATCAATCCCGTCAGTTTTAGTCGATTTAAAACGTTTTGTTTCAGGCATAACAACAATATCTGAATTTACATAACCACGAACGGCATTGCTCTTCATTAAAATGCGTATTGAACACATAATAACATCTAAAAATTTTGTTGAATTTGTGCCATAAGCACGCGATTTGTTGACGTCAACAGATACTACGTAATCACAACCAAACAACCTAGGAATATCCGCTGGGATTGTGTTTTGCAACCCCCCGTCGCTTAAAATCATATCTTCAAATAAAACAGGTTGAAATATCCCCGGAACAGCACAACTTCCTTCGACAGCTTTTGCTAAATTGCCTTTTGCGATTACAACTTCTTTCGCTGATTTTAAATCAACTGCAACTGCAGCAAAGGGAATGTTTAGTGATTCTATATTAATATCACCTAAATTTTTTCGTAAAATATCACCTATTCCATCAGTTTTTGAAGTTGTAAACGGAATAACATTTGTCCTAATATCCTTTTCTTTTACATTGTTTATCACATTATACATTTGTTGGTATGTATAACCAGCTGAATAAAAAGCCCCCGCAAGAGAACCTGCCGATGTGCCTGCAACAAAATCAAATTTAATTCCGAATTCTTCGAATGCTTTCATAGCACCTAAATGGGTAAATCCTCTTGCTCCACCACCACCTAATGCAAGGCCTACTTTGATTTTTTTATTAAAAAACATACATTACTCCTAAAATTAGTATAATAAAAAAATCTAAAAAAACAAAATAATTCAATAAAAATCTTTAATAATACTTGCAAATTTGGTCTTTATTTGTTATACTAATTTTGCTTTAATTAATGGCCCCTTGGTCAAGCGGTCAAGACGCCACCCTCTCACGGTGGAATCAGGGGTTCGATTCCCCTAGGGGCTACCAAATAAATTTTTATATAAGAAAAGTTTTAAGCGATTATGTTTTAATTTATTATTTAAAGATAATTCTTTAAAAAAATTGTTAAAATAAAACCAACAAAATTCTCAAAAAGCAAAAAAAGACGAGAAAACTCGTCTTTTTTAATATAAAAATGTGTAAATTTTTACAATTTTAATACTTTTTTGTAAAATTTTTTAATATTTTTGTAAAATATTACAAAAATTGCTTTACTTTTGTAAAAAATTATGATATATTAAAGTTGTGCTTAAAAAGTTTAAGCGCAAACGCAAAAGGACAATCTCCTAAGTTATTAAAAAAAATATTGTGCTTTTGCGTTCCCAAAAAACTTAATACAGACTTATGACCGAAATTGTATAAATAAGATTAATTTCTTCAGCTTCTATGGTAAGAATGCAAGATGATTCAGTTGTAAGTCTGTATAATCTAAATAAAAAAGAAATTTCTGCATCGTTTGACGAGACAATATTCAGTTTGCAAACAACAAGATTATCATACTTATCGTAAATAAATATATTAAAATCGCAAATTGAAGATGAGAGTATCAGCGAGCCATCTTTAAATTCGCCGCCCTGCACCACATCTATTTCTAAATGATATTCATCTTGATATACTGTTACGTTAAATTCTTCTGTCAAAACTTGCGAATTATGATTAATTTCTACACAAACAACCACATTGCCTGCTTTTAATCCTTTAATATGTTCATTATCAATTTCTATAATGCCTTCTTGATCCACTGAAAATGTAAGGAGTGCATTACTAACAGATATTTGATAAAAATCCGTTTTACTTTCTCCAACTTTCAGTTCTACATTCTCAAAAGAATAATTTAATGGACGTATTAGCCCAGTGCTTTCTCTTGGAAGCAAAACAAAAACTAACACTATCACAAGAGACACTGCTATCAAAATTCCACTGATAAGATACATCGTTTTATTTTTCATTAATATGTTATATTTTATCATTTTTAGTCGAAAAAGTAAAGGACTATTGACTGATTAACAAAAAAACACCTTATTTTTAGCGGCTACATTTTGAAACTAGCGAAATATTAACACTTTAATCAACTATGGTTAAGGTGTTTTGTTTACTCTCTCATAACAACCACAAAAAACAAATAGTTCTGCTTATATTTCACATTTAAATTAATTTCAAATTATACAAACAATATGTTTGCAATTAATAATTGGATATGTTATAATTTTGAAGAGGTTGTGAACATGAAAACACCATTAAGATATCAAATAACAGAATTCGATTGTGGAAGTGTTAGTTTATTAAATTGCATTACTTATTTGTTTAAACGAGAAGAAATTCCTGCTGAATTAGTAAAAGCGATAAGTAGTTATACTTTGGATTGTTATGACGAATTTGGGAACTTAGGCCAAAAAGGAACCAGTAGAGAAGCTGTTCAATATTTATCTAGGTGGATAACCAACTTTAGTGAAAATAAAGATTTTGGAATTGTGTGTGAATATTTGTCTGGAAATAATGTTACACTAGAAAAAATTAAAAACTGTATTAAAAACAAAGGCTGTGTAAACCTTAGAACTTATCAAGGATGCGAACACTATGTGTCAATAACAGATTTAGACAATGAATTTGTATATATTTTTGATCCATATTACTATCCAGAAAGTCATTATAAAAACAATAATAATATATTTTATATTGCAGACAAACCATTCTTATATAATCGAAAGGTAAGGATTCAAAGATTTCTTAGTGAACAAAAATATGAGAACGCCTTAGGCCCTATTCTAAAAAGAGAATGTGTATTGTTTAATAGAAAATAAATTTGTTTAATTGAACTAAATTATATTATTGATCGCAACTCAAATAAAACGTTGTTTGATCTTTATTATATTATAAAAAAACAACAAGATGTTATTTCTTGTTGTTTTTTACTAGTTTCAAAAGTTTGTGAGTTTTATTTTGATGTTTTTTATTAATTGATACAACAATGTTCTGATAAGAATATTGCAAAATGGAAATTTATATGATATAATCTTGCTCAATTAAGGAGATTTTATGAAAAAATCTATTGTAGTGCTAGGACCTTGCGGAGTTGGGAAAAGCTTAATTGCGTCAGCATTATCCGAGAAGACAAAACTGCCAATGATTGATACTGATGATTTGTTATTCTTTATTGAAGCTGAATATAGAGGATTAATTTCACAATCACCTAAAATGCAACAGTATTTTATTGAAACACAAATAGATGAATTAAAATCAATTAAAAGAGATATTCCTTTAACAGAAGACGAAACAAAAAAAGAAATTAGCCTGGTCTATGAAATAGTTGATTTATACCGTTTCTATAACAGCCTATTAGGCGGACTCAAACAATTTTACAAAGATTTTTATGATTATCATAATTCTATAGATAAATGTAAAAGTTATTATGACGAAGTTTACTATTTAAATAAATTCTCTTTTGATGTTTTAAATAAAATATTTTCAACATCTGATCAGCAATTTATTATTTCACCACCAGCAAGCTTTGGTTGGAACTCTATTAATTTCTTTCACCCAAAAATCCAATTGTTACAAAAACAAATTGGAAATTTTCTCAACAAACACAATACTGTGTTTTTGCAATTAGGACAGGACTACCCTATTCGCAATCCTGCAAATGACATATCTGTCAATAATAATTTATTTTTAAAACGATTGAAAAATTATTATAAATATGCCAATTTAGAAATATCAACAAACGATTTGTTTTTTCAGCCCGAAAATGAATTTTTAAAACAAAGGACGTGGCTTAATGTCAGAGAAACTCTTACCAAAGATAAATTGAAAAATAGAAGTGAGATTTCAAATATTTGCGAACAAATCATTTATCATTACGAGTGCGAAAATGAAAACAATTCAATTTAAATGTTCTTTTCATTAAAATAGTAATTTTGAAATAAAAAAAGCTTATTGATTATTCAATAAGCTTTTTTGTTTTATTCTGCGATATCTGTATCATCAAAAATTTGTGTCATTTCTTCTTTTACAACTACAGGCATAACTGATCTATAAGATTTCAAGCCTGTTCCTGCAGGAATAAGTTTTCCGATAATAACATTTTCTTTAAGACCGATAAGATTATCTACTTTACCTTTAACAGCAGCGTCTGTAAGAGTTCTTGATGTTTCTTGGAAGGAAGCCGCAGAAAGGAAGCTTTCAGTTGAAAGAGAAGCCTTAGTAATACCAAGCAAAATTCTCTTAACAGTAGCAGGAACGCCACCTTCTTGAAGAATTTTTTCATTTTCTTCATCGCATCTATAAACATCAACAACTTCACCTGGAAGTAATGATGTATCTCCTGCAGATTCAACTTTAACTTTCTTAAGCATTTGACGAATGATGATTTCAATGTGTTTATCATTAACTTTAACACCTTGACTTCTATATGTGTTGATAACTTGTTCGAGCATATATTCTTGAAGTCCTTTAACACCTTTCATTCTAAGAAGATCGGCTGGGTTTAAAGCTCCGGCTGTGAGCTGAGTTCCTGGCTCAACAGAATCTCCATTATTTACAAGAATAACTGCTGGCTTCTTAACTTCATATTCAACATCACCATCACGAGAAGCAACTGTGATATATGCATATTTAGCATCTTGTTTAATAGAAACTTTACCTGCAACTTCAGAAAGAAGACCTTCTCCTTTTGGTTTTCTTGCTTCGAAAATTTCTTCTACACGTGGAAGACCTTGAGTAATATCAAGCGCTGAAGCAACACCACCGGTGTGGAATGTTCTCATTGTAAGCTGAGTTCCTGGTTCCCCAATTGATTGTGCAGCGACAATACCCACTGCTTCACCAACTGTAACCATATCTTTATTTGACAAGTCTCTACCATAACACTTAGCACACACACCATGTTTGCATCGGCAAGTAAATAATGAACGAATTTGAACTTTCTTGATTCCTGCAGATTGAATTGCATTGGCCTGTTCTAAAGAAATCATTTCGTTTGCTTGAGCAAGAACTTCACCAGTTTTTGGATGAACAACATCGTCAACAGCAACTCTGCCATAAATTCTATCAGCAAGAGTTTCTTGAACAGTTCCATCAACAATAAGTTCTTGAACATAAGTTCCCTTAACTTTTTCGCCAAGATCTGCAAAACAGTCATCAGTAGTAACTACAACGTCTTGTGAAATATCAACAAGTCTTCTTGTAAGGTAACCTGAGTCGGCTGTTTTAAGAGCAGTATCTGAAAGTGATTTTCTAATACCGCGGGCAGTAATAAAGTATTCAATTGGACTAAGACCTTTACTAAATGATGATTTAATTGGTCCTACTCTTTCACCTGATGCGGTAACTTTCATACCAATCATACCACCCATTGAGTTGATCTGGTCTGTATTTCCACGGGCACCAGAAACATACATAATCTTGAATGGGTTGTCGTCTTTCATACTAGCAACAAGCGCATCAACGACTTTACCTTTAGTTTCATTCCAAGTAGTTTCATTAAGTTTTTTCTTTTCATCTGCTGTGATAAGACCACGTCTGAAAAGTTTTTCATTTTCTCTTACTTGGTTTTCTGCTTCTGCAAGAAGCTCTGCTTTTTCTTTTGGCTCTGCAACGTCAAAAGCGTTAACTGTAAGAGCACCAAGTGTTGAATATTTATATCCTGTAGCTTTAATTTTATCTACAAGTTTAGCACATTCTGTAGTTCCGTGTTTATCATAAGCACGAGCAAGAATATTTCCAAGATCTTTCTTAACAATTGCTTTATTAAGTTCTAATTCACAGTAATTTTCAGGGTTTGTTCTGTCAACAAATCCTAAATCTTGTGGAATTTGTTCGTTAAATAAAATTCTTCCTACTGTTGTTTCAATAACTTTAGAATACACTTTTCCTTCAACTTCTTTTGTCATTCTCACTTTGATTTTTGCTTGAATGTGAAGTTTTTGAATTAAGTAAGCCATAATTGCTTCTTCAGGCGAAGCGAAGATATTGCCTTCCCCAAGAACACCTTCTTTAATCATTGTCATATAAGCACAACCAAGAATAATATCTTGAGATGGAGTAACAATAGGTTCCCCGTCAGATGGTTTTAAAATGTTGTTTGATGCAAGCATAAGGGTTCTTGCTTCAGTTCTCGCGTCAAGAGAAAGTGGAACGTGAACAGACATTTGGTCTCCGTCGAAGTCGGCGTTGAAAGCAGCGCAGACTGATGGGTGAAGTTTTAATGCTCTACCTTCTACCAAAACAGGCTCGAACGCTTGAACTGAAAGTCTGTGAAGTGTTGGAGCACGGTTTAAGAATACTGGGTGATCTTTAATAACTTCTGCCAAAATATCCCAAACAATTGGCTTTTCTTTTTCAATCATTCTCTTTGCAGACTTAATATTATGAGATTCATTCATATCCACAAGTCTATTCATAATAAATGGTTTAAATAATTCTAAAGCCATTTCTTTTGGAAGTCCGCATTGATACATTTTAAGTTCTGGTCCTACAACGATAACTGAACGACCAGAGTAGTCAACTCTTTTACCAAGAAGGTTTAATCTGAATCGACCTTGTTTTCCGCCAAGCATAGCGGTAAGAGATTTCAAATCTCTTTGTTTTGCACTTTGAACAGCCTTACCACGTTTACCGTTGTCAATAAGGTTATCAACTGCTTCTTGAAGCATACGCTTTTCATTTCTAACAATTACATCAGGAGCACCAAGTTCCATAAGTTTCTTTAAACGGTTGTTTCTGTTGATAACACGTCTATAAAGGTCGTTAAGGTCGCTTGTTGCATATCTACCACCATCAATTGGAACCATAGGTCTAAGGTCTGGTGGAATCACAGGAACTACGTCAAGAATCATCCAAGTAGGATTGTTTTCACTCTTAATGAATGATTCTACAACGTCAAGTTTCTTCATTGCTTTCATTCTTCTCTGACCTTTTAAAGTAAGAAGTGATTCTTTTAAAATTTTTGCTTCTTTCTTAAGATCAACATCAGCAAGAAGTTGTTTGATTGCTTCTGCCCCCATACCTGCTTCGAAAGCATCATAACCATACTTGTCGCAGGCTTCATAATATTCTTTATCACTAAGAACTTGTTTATATGCAAGGTCTGTTTTCTTAGGATCAAGAACAACATAGCATACATAATAAACAATTTGTTCAAGCACTTTTGGAGTAAGTTCGAGAAGCGTTCCTATTTTAGAAGGAACGTTTCTGAAAAACCAAATGTGAGTGCAAGGAGCGGCAAGTTCGATGTGCCCCATACGTTCACGTCTCACTTTCGCTCTTGTAACTTCTACTCCACATTTATCACAAACGACACCCTTATAACGAACACGTTTGTATCTTCCGCATTGACATTCCCAGTCCTTTCTAGGTCCGAAAATCTTTTCACAGAAAAGTCCGTCTTTTTCAGGTTTTTGAGTTCTGTAATTGATAGTTTCTGGTTTAGTAACTTCGCCATAAGACCATTCTCTAATCTTTTCAGGTGAAGCGATTCCAATTTTAATAGAATCAAAATTGTTTAATTCAAACATATCAAATCCCCTTTTTCTTATTCATCAAAATCTCCGAAATCATCAAAGATATCAAGATTAGATAAATCACTAGTTGTAGTTTCTTCGAAAATCTCGTGAAGTTCATTGTCGCTCTTTTCTTCAGCAGAAAGTGCTGGACTAGAATTTTCTTCAAAGTCAAAAATTCCTTCAGCAAGATCTTTCTCTGTTTCAACTGCAATGTTATTTGGTTGATCTTGTTCATCTTGGCTGAGTTCTGCAAGAGAAATTTCCTTGTTTCCTTCAGCAAGAATTTTAATATCAAGTCCAAGTGCTTGCAATTCTTTAACAAGAACTTTAAATGATTCAGGAATTCCAGGTTCTGCAATTGGAAGTCCTTTAATAATTGATTCATAAGTTTTAAGTCTTCCGTTAAGATCGTCAGACTTAACTGTAAGCATTTCTTGTAAGATATGACTTGCGCCATACGCTTCAAGAGCCCAAACTTCCATTTCACCAAATCTTTGTCCACCAAAGAGAGATTTTCCTCCAAGTGGTTGTTGAGTGATAAGGGCATATGGTCCAATTGAACGAGCGTGAATTTTTGAATCTACCATATGTTCAAGTTTAAGCATATATTTCACACCAACGGTTGAAAGTGTATCAAATGGTTCACCAGTTCTTCCGTCGTATAATTGAATTTTTCCATCTTCTCTGAAGTTGTTTTCTTTGAGAAGTTGTTTAATATCTTCAGTTGTCGCTCCATCAAACGCAGGAGTAGCCACTTTCCAGCCAAGCGTGCCAGCAACCAATCCAAGGTGAACTTCCATAACCTGACCGATATTCATACGAGATGGAATACCAAGTGGAGAAAGCACAATATCAAGTGGAGTTCCATCAGCCATATATGGCATATCTGCTTCTGGAAGAACAATTGAAACAACACCTTTGTTTCCGTATCTTCCTGCCATTTTATCTCCGACAGAGAGTTTACGTTTTTGAGCAACAGTAACTCGAACCATCATTGTAACGCCTGGTTCTAAGTCATCTTTATTTTTCTTAGAGAATACTTGAACGTCAACTACTACACCGCCTTTACCGTGTTGAACACGAAGTGATGAGTCGCGCACGTCTCTTGCCTTATCTCCAAAGATAGCACGAAGAAGTCTTTCTTCTGGAGTAAGGTCTGTTTCTCCCTTAGGAGTAACCTTTCCAACAAGGATATCGTTAGGGTGAACTTCTGCACCAATTCTTACAATACCATTTTCATCAAGATCTTTAAGAGCATCTTCCCCAAGGTTTGGAATATCACGAGTGATAACTTCATCACCAAGTTTAGTTGTTCTGCACTTAACTTCTTGGTCATAAAGAGTGATTGAAGTATAAACGTCATCTTTAACAAGTCTTTCATTGATAAGGATAGCGTCTTCGAAGTTTTGTCCTTCCCAGTTAAGGTAACCGATAAGAACATTTTTACCAATAGCAAGTTCCCCTTTATCAGTTGAGTATCCATCCGTAAGAACATCATCAGCTTGAACTTTTTCACCTTTAACTACACAAGGACGTTGGTTGAAGCATACATCATCGTTGGCTTTTGCAAACTTTGTAAGAGTATAAACGTCTTCATCTCCGTTTTCTGTAAGCACTCTAATTTCATCGGCTGATACATAGCTTACAGTTCCGGCTCTCTTTGCAAGAAGAACGCAACCGCTATCGTGAGCAGCAATCGCTTCCATACCAGTTCCTACAACAGGAGACTCTGGTCTAAGAAGTGGAACCGCTTGTCTTTGCATATTCGCACCCATAAGTGCACGGTTCGCTTCGTTTGATCCAACAAATGGAATCAAACTAGTAGCAACTGAAACAAGTTGTCTTGGAGAAACATCTACAAGGTCAACTTTACTTGCTGGAACTTCAACATTTGTTGAGTTGTAACGACAAATAATTTGTTTGTTAATGAAATGACCTTCTTCGTCAAGTGGTTCGTTTGCTTGAGCGATATAGTGATCGTTTTCAACATCTGCCATTTTATAAACTATTGTATTTGTAACAACACCCTTTTCCTTATCAACAATTCTATAAGGTGTTTCTAAGAATCCATAATCATTTACTTTCGCGTATTGAGCAAGAGTATTTAAAAGTCCGATTGATTGACCTTCTGGAGTTTCGATAGGACAAATTCTTCCATAGTGAGTGAAGTGAATATCACGAATTTCAGGATCAGCTCTTTCCTTTTTGATACCTCCAGGTCCGATCGCAGAAACACGACGTTTTTGAGTGATACCAGAAAGTGGATTCTTTTGATCCATAATTTGCGAAAGCTGTGATTGTGAGAAGAAATCTCTTACAGCTTTATTTACTGCTTTAGGATTCATAATTTGAGAAGGAGTAACTTCACTAAATTCTTTTCCTTGAAGAGTTTCTTTAATATTAATTGACAGTTTTGTTACGCCCTTTCTAAATTCGTTGCAAGTAAGTTCGCCTACTGTAGCAACGCGTTTATTTGAAAGGTGTTCGATTTTATCAATTCCTGCAATGCCTTCAAGCACATCAAGATAGCAAGATACTGTTGCAAGAATATCGTCCATTGTAAGAGTTGTGATAATAAGGTCTTTCGCTTTAGCTTTGATTGCTTCAAGACGCTTTTCCTTGCTCTTGTATTCAGACATAATTTGTTTAAGAACTGGATAGTAAACGTCTTCGTAAATTCCATATTCCATTTCGTTGCAAGGAATAACTTCGCTAAGTTTAACTCTTGCGTTACCACGCATTAAGTGGCGTTTGCCATTGATTTGCACCCAAACTTCATTAACGCCTGAATTTTGAACGCGACTTGCACTTTCTTTATTAAACTCTTCGCCTGCTTTAACAAGAAGTTCGCCATCAACAATAATGTCTTCTGCATTGATAAGACCTTGAAGTCTTTCTTTTAATGCAAGTTTTTTGTTTACTTTATAACGGCCTACATTTGAAAGATTATAATAAGCATCTGTGAAGAATGATGCGTTAATGAAACTTCTTGTGCTTTCAACTGAAGGAACGTCGCTTGGTCTTGTCTTTCTTGAGAATTCTAAGAGAGCATCTTCTTGCGTAACTTGTGTTTCTCTTTCTAAAACATATTTAATATATCTGTTGTCTCCGAAAAGTTTTGCAATTTCATCATTTGTGAAACCAAAACACTTAAGGAAAACGCCAAGGCTCATTACATTCTTTCTTTCAAGCACAATTTTTAAATTTTCATTTGCACCTTGTTTAACTTCAATCCAAGTCCCGTGAACAGGAATGATTTGCGCTTTAAGTGTTGCATTGTCTTCTTTGTCTCTTTGCATATAAACACTTGGAGCACGAACAATTTGGTTGATAACAACTCTTTCGATTCCGTTGTAGATGAAAGAGCCTTGTTCAGTCATCATTGGCATATCGCCTACGAAAACTTCTTGCTCAACCGCTTGTCCTGTTTCTTCAACAACAAAACGTGCTTTTACTTTAAGTGGAGATGAGTATGTTGCTCCCCTACGTTTGCACTCTTTGATGTCATACTTAGGCTCTGCAAAAGGCAACACTTCTGTAATATACAATTTTGCCTTGCCAGAGTAATCTGTTACAGGGAAAAATTCATCAAAAACTTTCTTGATGCCTTTTTCTAAGTAATCTTTATAAGACTTCTTCTGTATTTCAAGAAGTGCTGGAACTTGCATAAGTTCCTTGCATTTACCAAAAGAATATCTAGTGGTTTTGCCTTGTTTTAATTCTTTTACTTTAACAGACATTTTTTAGTTCTCCTTCTTTTAATCGACTACAAAAAAGCATACTTTGATTTTACGGTAAAAAAAGGACTTTATGTCATAAAAATGGCATAATAGTCCCTTCCTATTAAGTTACAAAATCACAAATCTTTTCACAGCCGATAATTAGTCTATGTTATTATAACAAAATCGACCTACTTTTGTCAATACTTTTTTGCCAAAAATTTAAATTTTATACATCTACCCTTCATTTTTTTGTAAAAAAATAACAAAAACAACACAAAAAAGGCTTTCAGCCAGTCACCCGGCCAAAAGTCTTTTTTGTCATTATTAAACTAAAAATTATTTGAATTATTTTTTGTTTAACCAGCCAAGATTATCTTCAATTAGAAGCGTTGTGAGTCGATTTCTAGTCAAATCAGGATTCCATATTGGGATAAGGCGGGTTTTAAAATTCTTTATAGCAATTGTCTTGTCTCCGCTTTTATACTCACAATCAAAAACATCATATTTCAATCCACTCGCTCCGCTTAAATAATCAGTCAACTTGCCAGCATCAAGTTTACCTCCACTCTTACACTCTTCTAATTCAATTATAGCCTTTCCCGAACTGTTTATAAGCTTTGATAAATCCAATTGATGCAAACCATCCCGAAAAGATATATCCGATTCTTGGAATTTATATATACATTCAAAAACATTGTTTTTATAAATGTTCTTATACTCTATATTTCCTGCGTCATCTTTTTGTGCTTTATAAATATTATCTTCATCATCTTTATAAAGCGACATTGCAACCCACTTTGTCATATCTACAGTTTGCGTGCAATAATCATCATCGCCTAATTCTGCTGGATCAGTATCAACTTGTTGTTTATATACAAGTTGATTTTTATTGTTTGGATTAAGATCGTATGTATAAATTGAAGCCTCAATCAATCCTTTGATTGCTTCATGCTTATAAATCTTAGTTAAGTCAATATAAGCTTTTGGACTAATAAAATTATTACTTTCCCATAATGCAAAGCCAGTTCCATCCCAAACATAAATTTTGTCATCTTCTGTTTTTAAATATTTTTTATATGGATACAAATTGTCTTCTTTGCATTCAAGGTGATCAGTTACCCCATTTTCTTTATCCATATAATAGTAAACAATTCTCTTATATTCCGTCCCTTTTATATCATAGTCATCACCATTTTGCTCAAATTCTTTAAATGTCAATGTGCTACATAAGGTCTTTTTTTCATATGCATCAGGACCAAATCCCCATCTTCCTGTAAAACCGCCATCAACAATATACTTTCTTATTGCATCATAAGCTTCATAATAACCTGTTGTAGAATTATAACGAAGTATAAAGTGCTTGTCAGTTTCTTCATCAACATAATCATAGTCACTTCCAAACAAACCATAGAATGGTTTATCTAAATTATTTTTGTCAACTGCACCCGCTGACATATATTGCATAGAAGATATTCCATATTGATTTACAATTAAGCCGATTTCAACAGATTTTGATTTCGATGTAAAATCAACGAAATTTTGAGTTGAAGTTGTATAAGAATCTTTATTCAACCCTTCGCTTGCCGAGCCAAGATAATAAACATCTTGAATATTGGCATTTCTTCGAATGATTTGCTGGAAAGAAACTTTTCTTAAACAATTGTTAACATCTCCTAAATCGTTGTCTTTTTGACTGAAGTTTACAACGTTGTCAACCTTTCGGATATCATATACGCTTGCTTCAATTTTACTTGTTGTATAGCAGCTTCTCATAGAGAAGTTTGCATTTTCAGCATTAGCAACAAATCCACTTACTTTTGCTATTGACATAATGCCTGAAGTGTAAGTATTGATATGTAATTTTGAAGTTGAATAACAATTTGAAATGCTAACATTACTTGTAAGCATATCGATATTACCAACCAAACCGCCTAATTTTGGATCTGCAGTTTGTCCTGCAACTGTCAATTCTTGCGATTTAACTGCGACAGAATCCATAATAAGTCCAGTATAAACTTGCCCTACAGCACCACCTAAGTTTGTGCAGGTAGTTATATTTGCGTCAACTATACAATCGCTAACGTGTGATACAACAATTCCGTTTCCTTGAACAAGCCCAACAATTCCACCAATATAACTTACTGTTTTTCCACTATTATCTTGAACTAATTTAAATGGTTGTTTCATTACCGCATTTTTAATATGGCCAGAGTTTAATCTTCCCGCAATTCCACCTACTGCCAAAGCAACATCAGGGATCGATGCAAAGAATGACTCTTCAATGCCTGTGCCTTCAACCGAACTATAGTTAAGCGTTCCGCATACTTCACCGGCAACAAATCCGCCATATTTATATGCTCGAACAATGCTTCCTGTAAGCATAGTAACATAGGTATAGTTAACATTTGCATTTAAGCCTAATCCGCCATAAGCAAATCCTGCTCGTCCCCCCATAACTGAACTTACCCCACTAACGTAAGCATTGTAAACGCTTCCGCTTCCAATGTAACCAGCAATAGAACCCGCATAAGAATATTTGCTGTAATTAATGTTATTATCTGTAAACGATAAATCTTCTTTAGGGTTTTGTCCTGCTGAAGCATTCAAATTTGAAGAAACATTTTTAATTTCAAATGCATTTATTGCTTTACCAACAATACCACCAACAAAATTTAATCCTGTTACGGTCATATTTGTATCTTGTGCCACTACGACATTGATATCATAAATATAACCATAACTAATTGTCCCTGCTAATGTTCCTACACTATTTGCACTGCTAAATGCAACCTCTCTTGGAGCAATTGTAAGGTTTTTTACACTTCCTATTTGAGACGCAGATTTTCCAATTTGCCCAAACAATCCGGCATCAGAAAGCTTATCCATTGAAACTAAACCTATTTGGTCAAGCTCCATTCCATTACCTTCAATAATCCCCGCAAATGTAAGCTTAAATAGATTTGAATATCCTTCAATTCCTGTTTCTTCACTATTATAATCAATATCACTAATGATTCTATAATTTGAAGTATTAACTAATGCAGACGATGCCTGTTCTAAGAACAAGTTTTCCATTTGCTGAGCAGTTGAAATTATAATTGGATTATAAACACTTCCCCTATTTGAAGCATCAAACGAATCTATATAATAATAAACTTCATCGCCTGACTGTGGATCTTTCTCTACACTAAAGAAATCTCGTTTTGAATACGCTATAATATTTGCACTGACAAGTTCTAAGCGACCTTTTGCAAACGCCTTATTTTGCTTTTCTTGATAAGAAGTTACTATATCATTATTTGCATCATATTCAAATGAAATACTTCTTTCAAAGAATTGGTCAGAACTTTCGCCAACACAGTAGAACCAAATTGATTTTGTATCTGGCGATGCCACAAAAGAATACTCTACAAAATTAGTTAAATCTTTAAATCCTTCGTTATTGAGACGTGTAATTCCATAAGTCTTATCTACTTGAGCAAGTGCTGTGTTTACGTTTTGACCTGGATCATAATAATAATAACAATTAGTAAGCGTCGCTGAAACGGCATTTTCCATTGCAAAGCCGGCTGAACTTGTATTGTTGCTTTTGATAATTGAAAGTGAGAATGAATTTTTAACAGTCCCAGTATTGCTATAAACAAATCCTGCATTTCTTGCTGATACACTATTCATTGCAATATCACTATAGCAATCTTGTATTATACCGTTATTTATAAACACAAATCCCGCTGATGGCTGTGATGAATTTAGCGTTGCACCTGTGCTATAAATTACATTTGATTGAGCATTACCTGAAACATAACTTGTTATGATCTGACCATTTTCACTATTAAGCCCAACAAATCCTGCAGTGTTTTGGTTTGCACCTTCACCAAGTAGCGTTCCGCCCTTGAATGAAGTAGCCGCTATTTTCCCGTTGTTTGTTGATACAACTCCAGCAATTGAAGCCGTTGAAGTAATATCTAATTTAACTGAGCAGTTTGTAATATAGCCATTGTTTGTCGCCACCAAGCCTGCCAGTATATTATTTGCATTTGCGGCTCCGCTGACTATAATATCTGATTGATTATCTAAGCCTGAGCCCGCAGGAGAAAGCCTGTTTGCTGATTTAATAGAAGAAAATACCTGACAATTTGTGATGATCCCATTATTTAACGAGCAAAGTGCCCCAAATTCAAAACTATCCGCTTGAGACGTAATTGTTACTGGAGTGGTTGTCGAACCCAACTTAGTTTGAATAAAGTTTATATTTAAATTTTTAACAACTGTATTAGTTTCAATTTCGGTGAAGATTCCCATATTGTCAAGATTGCCGAAATCATATTCGCCCTGCCAATGAATTGTATTTCCATTTCCATCAAATGAAGCAAAATTTGCAAGGAATGGTTTATAATCCTTTGGAAGAACAATGTCTTTTAAAAGTATGTAATGAGAGCCAGCATACATTGATTTGAAATCTTCATACTTTTCAATTGGAATTGGATGTTCTTCCGAACTTGAAGTGTAAACATTATACTTAAACTTAGTAGAAATTTCTCGTCCTGAAGCACTTGCAACATATCCTGTTCCGCTTTGTTTATAGTGCACTTCAAGTGTAAAGAAATAATAATCTTCAACTACAGAATGTTTTCTCAAATTAATGATATTCAAGCCATTTGTTTTAAAGTAATAATTTTCTATTGATACGTTTCCCTTAACTTCAAAGGTTTTTCCTTCTTCTGCAGTAAGGTTATAATCTGGTTTTAAAGAGTTTTCATCTATGTTAGTATAAGCTGTCCACTTTGCCGTCTTAGCAAGTTCCAGAAGGAAGTTTTTAATTTTATTGACAACTTCATTATTGTTTGCATCATATTCAATATAATCATAAAGATCAATCGATAATGTTGTTTGAGTTCCAATTTGGACGTTGATTACTCCACTTTCCATACCTTCAACTATATCAGGAAGCAAATCATTTTCAATTTCGCTGTTATAATTAAGCACAAAGTCTTGAACTTTTATTCTTGTTTTACTTGATTCTGATTTTTCTCCATTATCACCTACAACAAAAATATCAAATTTATTGTTTGAAGGAGTAAGCGTTGGAGATTTTATCTGCAAGTAATATTTATCGTTTTCTTTGATTATTTCAGCGATAGCATCATTTGCACAAATAAGTGTAATATCATTTTTTGCGAACCCATAAGAGTTGACTTTTAATTCATACTTAAGACCGCTTGCCACTGTATATGAACTATAATATCCATTTTCATCGGCATCTTTAGCCTTGCCAACAATTTCTACACCTACGTAATACTGAAGTTTAATTGTAAGATCTTTAAATCCATACGCAATAGGCTCTTTTTGCCCATCTTTCATAAAATCAGCATAAATTCTTGAAACTGAATTATCGTCAACATTTTGAGAGTTGAAATCATAACGGACATAAATCACTCCATTGTATTTTTCATACTTGTTTTTATTGACGTCATAAGTTTCACTATAAACATCTATAATATCTTGCAATCTTATTTCAAGTCCGTTTTTACCTTGAGATCCAACTATTGTAGTATTTTCAAATAGTGAATTTTGACTTAAATGAGCATTATATTCTGTAGTCTTTTTAGCAATCAATGTAAATACTGCATTTGTTCTACCAGGAAGATAATTATCATCTGCATTTCGTATCACAACACTATCAAAGCCCGCATCAACAGGCGTAACTGAAATTGCAAGGACGCCACTTTCTCCTGGATATGCTTTTTCACTCTTGCTTGGTAATGTTCCGCTAAGAGTATCAGCTAACTTTGAATAATTATCAATAGGCACTGCAATAATCTCTGTTTGATCAAAACTAAATGTAAACGAAACAGTTTTAGTCATATTTGTTTGTGCAAACGCAACAAACGTATATTTTTTATAAATATTGTTGTTATATCTATTTGCAAATTCTTCACTGCCTTGATTTACTTTTATTGATAAATCAAAATAGTGATTATAATAAGTTGTTTTATCTTCAGACTTGCTAACAGTAATATCAACATTAAATAAATTACCGTGAGTTCCACCAATATTGGTCTGAACAACTTTTCCGTCTTCATCAATAATTTGATAAAGTGGATTTCCTTCATCAGAAGCAGTTGATTGAACCATCAATGTATCAACAAGATCAACCGAAGTGCAAATAGACGTATCTATATAACGTTTATTGCTTATACGAAGCGCACCTTTCTTGTAGTCGATTTTTGAGTTTTCAATATGCTTATTTACATTCGCCGTAAATCTTACATCTTCAACTTGACAGGTGAGAATTGGTTGAATCTCCAATTCGTATTTATCATCTTCAGCATTATTTCTTCTTAGTGAAATACTTTGCCCATCTTGACTAACTGAAATTGCTTCGTCAAGTGTAACTACCGCCGTTACTTCATCATTTTTTGCTAGATTAAAAATAACATTTTTATATCTACCACGCCCTAATGCTGAGATTTCCACATCTGCTGTTTCATAAGAGTAGTCTGGCCTTATATAAAGGGTTGCGACATTATTTGCTCGTAATACAATTTCAGTCTCATCTAAAGCTGTTGCTGAAGGTGATGCATTTGGATACACAATTGAAATAGTGCTATCTCTGTTGATGTAATTTGTAACATAAATATAAAAATCTAGCCCTTCATTTAAGTTGAGTATGCTTTGAGCTTTAATATAAGCAAGCCCCGCCCCTTTAATCTGAATAATTCCATTTTGATCAATCGTCAAAACGTCTGTGTTTTTGCTTGTAAATATAACGTCTTTAATATTAAATTCAAACGGATAAATGTCCGCAGAAGCAGTAAGGCGATTAAATACTGTTTCAAACTCTTTTTCCATTTGATCGTTAGCTGCACCTGCATCTATCGCGAATGATTCAATGCCATAAAAATATGTATAGAAGACTTTATTTGTCAATTCTTCTGCCCCAGTCATTTCATTGTCAAAGCCCGCTAATACTTCAAGTTTTTCAGCAGCCAAGCCAAAAGTATAACTTGAAAGCAATATGTCTGTGTCTGCCCCAGCTTCGTGTTTTACAACAATAAAATCGCCAAGATATGCAGAAGAAGCTATGTTGTCATTTACTCCTTCCTCAATAATACCTGTAACATCTCTGTTAACATAAGTTTTAATTGTTATTGAAACAAGACTTGTAATTCCTGTTCCGTCTCCAAAATATCTTTCTTTTTCTGCCGTATAAGAATCTTCTGAAGTATAAACAATTGCCATTGATGCTTCTCTTCCATATGCACCGTTATCAACCGCTTCAATTGTGATGTTTGACACATCGCTACTAGTCGCTGCAACAATTGCAATTTGTCCTGTATGAGAGCGAACAAATGTTCTCGTCGTAAGAGATGACAATTCTCCAGTGCTTGTCCCTGCAACACCTGCCACCATTCCATATCCTGCAATATGTCCGCCAACTAAAATACCGTCAATTAAATTTGTGTTTACTCCTGCAATGCCACCTAAAGTTGTTCCGCTTTGATTACCTGTAGTTGAGATGTTTGTAAAAGCAGTATAATTGGTATATCCATAACAAGTAAGCGAATCGTTATCTATCTTTTGAATTGTCCCACCATTTACTCCTGCAACGCCACCTATTTTAACCTTTTCCCCTGTTTTGATCTTCATAGTAGAATCGAAATAAACAAGTGTCTTTGGAGTAGAGTCTCTATAAATAGGGTTAGATGAGCCATAAACACTGAAATCTTGCGAAATCAAACCCTTATTTTCTCCAACAATGCCACCAAAATATCTCTCACTGCCCATAGCAATATCAGATGCGTTAATTGTTACCGAAATATTTTCAATTGTTCCTTCATTGATACCTGCAATTAATCCAACAGCAGAACTTGCATCGCTTTCCCAATTAAAAGAACCTTCAAAAGAAATGTTTTTAATGTATCCACTTGTTGCTATTGAAGTAAATACCCCTGTTTTTTCACTATTAGTATAATCTAAACCTGTAATTTTAGCATAATCTTTTATTCCTACTATTGAGCCGCCTAGCGTCCCTAGTGGAAACTTCTCGCTTTCTACCATTGATGAGGCATCTATTATAGAAAGAAGTTGATAATGCGCGGAAAGATTGTTTGCTACATATTCTAAATGTTGTGTCGTAATAATGGACAGACGATTTGCTTCTGTTCCATTTTCAAAATTAATTTGCAACGAAAGCACTTCTGCCTTATACGCAGGAGCAATAATCGTCCCTGAAAGCCAGTCATTTGCAAAAATTTTAAGTGTTGCTGTTAAACTTTCTGTTTTGCCTGCAATCTCTGCAATAAACGCATCCGTAATGGATAAAGAAATAAGTGTTTTATTTGTCCCTTCATCATAAACCACATCTAGTTTATTGCCCCACTTATCATCTTGAGTAAATACCCCTTTTAATAACTCCACGTCAGTTTCAACAGAGCACCCAATGGTAGGATTAGTCGCACTTTCACCTGCGGTTGTGATAATAGGAATTGCTATTACTGATGCATTCTGGTTTAAAACTGAAAGACTTAGGCTTTCTACTGCTTCTTGCAAGCTAATTTGGTCAACAGGAACATACTTTTGCACTTGTATTCTTGTAGTATATGTAAAGACTTTTCCAAATTGCTGGATATGAGTCAACAAATAAATTTCTTCCCCACCATTAAGTCCTTCACTACCTGCAATAAAAGACAATCTACCGTTTTCGTTGTCTATAATAAAGGTGCCTTCTGCAATTGTTAAACTATCATCTTTATGCGATAAAAGTTGAGTTGTTGCACCTGCTTTACTGCTTAAAATTTCCCAGTAAATAAATTTTTTGTCAAACTCACTTGAAATATATGCTTCTTCGCTATAATCATAGAAAATATAGCCGTCTCCACTAGTATCAAAGTCAAGAACTATTGTTCGCAAATCTTCATTGTTTATATTTGTATAAACAGAAACATAACTTGCATTAAGTTTCTTTTCTACACCTTCTTCTACAATTACTTGTTTCGTTGTAAATCCATCAATATAACTGTATGCATACAGCGATAATTGTTTTTCAAGACTTATCTCTATTGATTTAAATCCAATTACAGCAGATCCTTTTGCCTTGACAATAATTCCATTTTCAAGTGCACCATTTTTGAAAAGTTGAATGTTGAAATTTTTGCCATCTGCAGTTTGGTCTTGGATTGCAAATGTTGAAGAATCTGTAATCTCAATATCTACTTCTGTTATAGCTTGAGAGTTTTGGTTGTTATTGGCATATACAAAGAAGTCTAAAGTCTTTGTTGTCCAGTCGTCTCCGTCCTTACTATATAAATAGTATGTATTTGGAGCATTTGATTGAAATTTAATTAAATTATTTTCATTTGTTGTTTCAACTGCAATTGATTGTAGCGCCTCAACAACCTTTACCTTAATTTCAAACGAATAACCGTTATCTAATGTAATCAAATACGAGCTTATTTGATTGCTTGCCTTAATTGGCTTAAATTTTAAGTTTATATAATATTCTGTTGCAGATTTTGCCGTCCTGTTTTGTAAGAAAATTGCAACTACATTTTCCCCCGTTAAATGAGAAATTGTTGCCGATTGATAAAGTGCATCTACAAATATTTCTTCTTTAAATTCTAATGAAACATCACTTGCATTGAGATCAACAAATATTCCATTTGTCTTAAAATAAGAATCTTCATAAGTTGCTTTTGAAACACCAGGCTCTATTGAATAGCAGAAGAAAAATTGTAAAGTTTCTTCTTTAAGAATATCTATACCTACATAAATAGGCAAAAAGGCTTCATTTTTTACTTCGGTGCCATTTTGTCCACGAATATAGATTGTTTGAGACATATCATTAATATATAATAGTCCATCAGCACAATCCGCTTCGTTGTAAATGCTGTTTTTATATTTAACAGAAAGCCCTGTCCCCGTTAAATCAAACGCAAATGAAGTAAATTCTGCTTCAGTTGGATTAACATCAAAATCAAATGCTCGCCAACCTGCTGTTCCAATATATGAATTATAGAAAATAGTTTTATTATCGACTTTTTTGTCATCTTGAGTATAACTAATATTATTAATTAACAATGCTTTTGGAATGTTTCTTATTTCAACTGGAATTTCGCACTTATAATTTACTAACCCATTATTTGAATTTTCAAACTCGTCATAATAAAACTCAACAACAAAACTTGTATTTGCCTTGTTTCCTTGGGCACAAGTAAGTTGATAGCAAACAATATCGCCGCTTACACTTTGCCCTAAAAATTTGCTAGTAACAACATTGTCATTTGCGCTGTATGCCTTAAATTTGATTAATTCATTATAATTATTAATCTTTATCACCACATATGCAGTCAGGAAATCGACCGTTCCCACTCCATCAATCGTTGGAGTATATGAAGGAATTAACGTAACAATATCTCTATCAATTCCTTCAATGGTAATCGTGTTTTCAAGTGCACCTGCAACTTTATTAAATATTGCTTCTTGAGTATTTTCCTTATAAGTTATTTCTGTAGCAGCACTAGAAATTGATTTATAATAGACAAAATGTTTAATTGCTGTAAGTTCTACATTTTCACCGGCCGCATCAATAGTGTTGTATTTGGCAACGAATGAGAATTTCTCTCCTGCAGATATTGTGTAATACTCATAATTGCCAACGATTCCGGCAAGTGTATAACCATCTTCTTGTGAATAGTCAACATTGACGAAATACAATTTATTTTCCGTATAGAGAATAGATTTTGCAACAGTATAAAGATTTTCAAATTTATCTTCAAAAATCAAATAATCATATTCGCCGATCTTTTCAACTTTTACAGAAACAAAAGATTTTATATATGCTCCGCCGTCATCTTTAACACCTGCGGCAACATTTTCTGCACTCTCATCATAAAGTCCGTAAAAGTAAAAATCTAATTCTTTTTCTGATACATAATCATCAAAACTAAAATCATTATCAGAAGGGATCATTATACTTTGTTCAGTCACTACCATCTTTTGAGAAGTAGAAGCGAATGTTTCTGAATATTTTCTTACTACAACATCAACCGTCTTTTCTATTGCACCATCATCAGTCACAAAAGAAATTGATCCATTACCACCTTCATCTCCCCTAATCGTGTAAGTAATCGAATAATCCATAGGGGACGTATCTATAATAGAGAATTTATCTGACTCTACGTGCACCTTAACCAGTTTTGACATATTTGCCACTGGATTTTCAATTGTAATTGTAAGTGTTTTTTCTTGCCCTACAAAAACTTCAACGTATTCTGAAGATGTTGAAATATAAACCTGAGAGTAATCAGGTTTTCCACACGCAACAAAAAGAAGGCTTGATAACACAAGCACTAAACTAAATAAAAATATATTCAATTTTTTTGATTTCGTCATTATTACCTTCCTTTTGTGCGTGAAGAGTATAAAAATCAAGCAATATTTATTTATTATTTCTTTTCAATAATAGAGTGAACATAATCAAGTGGGTGAACTTGCACCATCGTTCTCGCAGTTGGCGAAGTAATTACAAACGCTTGACCAACCGACGCAGAAACAATTCTATTTCTTTCTTCAGCATTAATACCACCCGAGTTTTTATAAAGTTCAATAAGGTCGTTTACATCGTTTGGAGAAAGAGAGAATATCAACGAATACTGACACGCATTAATAACCGCTGTTGATTGACGTTTGATTTCTTCAGAACCAACAAAGTCGTTGATATTTTGAGTAATAACAATTTGCATTCCGCCATACTTACGAATACGTTTCGCCATTGAAGTCATAAAGTTTAACGCAATTGGATATTTAGGGTTGATAAAAATGTGAGCTTCGTCAACGACAACAATGATTTTACGATTAGTTTTATGGAGTTCGTTGTAATCCTTGTTGTTGATAACTTCACTTTCGATATACTTAAATACCAAAAGCATTTGAGCAGACGTCAACATTTCGTTGTTTCCTGCAATCAATGATTGGAAGTTGAAACATACAAAGTTTTCATTTGTTTCAATTGAAGTAGGTCCATTCCAAAGGTTTGCATTTCTTCCGCCCTTGGCAAATTTACGAATATAAGTTTGTGCAACCCTTAAGTTGTTGATAAGAAATTCTTCTTTAGCTGTTTTCAATCTTGCATTTAACAGCGCAAACAAGTCATCAAATGTTGGATAGTCTGTTGGTTTTAAATTTTTAAGGTTTGTATCTTCATTAATATTAAATTTATTGTAAAGGTCTAAAACTAGTGAGTTGATAGTTTCAAACGCATCGGAAGAAATACCTTCCAGAATTGTTCTTAAAAATTGTTCTAAGAATTGTAGGTGTTGATTAAATGAGTCATCTTTTGGTTTTAATTTGACAATTTTATTCCCATAGTCATCATATTCATCTTCTTCTTCGTCATCACTCTTGTCAAGAGCCCTGATTACATGGAAAGGATTGATGATACCGTGAATTGATGAACCTACATCAATCAGTTTCCCGTGCAACTGTTCTGAAAGAACTGCATATTCTTTTTCTGGGTCGCAGATAAATATTTTGGTATTATCTGCCGCAAAGTTTGCAAGAAGTGTTTTAGTCGCAAAGGATTTACCTGAACCAGACTTTCCAATAATCATCATATTAGAGTTTACTCTTTGTGGATCACGTTTGAAAAAGTCAATAAACACAGGATATTCATTATCACCAAGATAGAACCCATTTTCATCTTGAAGTTCTGATGAAATGAATGGGAAAACACCTGCTAAAGTATATGTAGGAATTCCACGTTGAAGCTCGACAATGTTGTCTCTCATTGAAATACCAGTGCTTATGAATGCATCAATTTGTCTTGCAAACATTTCAGTGTAACGATAACCTTCTTGCTTAAGCACTGCTTTAACATCTTTTCTTGCCGCATCTTCACAAGTAATGAATGTATTTACATCATAAAGTTGTTGATTTGAATTTTTAAGTTCCGCCAAAAGGTTGCGAAGTGTATCAAGGTGAGTTTCAATTTCAATTCGAGTAGAACTCTTTCCTGTTCTATAAAGTTTTGTTTCCATATCCATAATGGCTTTATCAATTTTTCTTTCAGACTCATACTTAGGAGCTTTCTTAAATTTCATCACAACTTTAGTTCGGTCAAGCAAGAAGAATGATGCTCCCCATGCATTGCCAACCTGCAAAGGATATTCAGTAATAGCATAAGTCCTATAATTCTGTCCATCAATATTATACTTCGCTGAAGAAAATTTAATTTTTTGTGGAATAGCCCAATCAACATATTCTGAGAATGGCACACTTTCCAAATCTCTTTCATTAAACTCTCTATTGTAGTTTGCTCTTAAGAATACTGCAAGCTCCGCCCCCATAAGCCTTCTTGTCGTAACAGGAGTAAGTGCTGTTGCCAAAGATGCAGCCATACCACTAACTGTGTTTTCAAGTGCTTCCAAATCTTTGCCCAAAACCACCAAGTAGAAGAAGTCTTTATAAATTTTATTTGTTCTATTTTTATCTTCGATGAAAGAAATACGTTCATCAAAAATTGGAGTTCTTGCATCGATTTCCTCTTGACTCATTTGTTTTTCATAAAGCTGATCAAGAAGTCTATCATATTTTTTATTTTCATTGTAAGCATAGCTATCCAGCACCATTGCCTTGTTTATTTTTACAATTTCACAAACTTGACCATCATCAAGTCTTCTAAGTGCATTACCAAACCCCACATCAATAACATTGTTTTGGCTATACTCATTTAACAGGCCAAATAAAATTGGTTGCACTTCCAATACTTCCGCATAATAGCTTCCGTAAGAGATGCATCTGTCTTGATAAATTTTTTCAAAAGGAATAATGTCCTTTATATTTCCCTTACCCTTTGTTGGATTTTTTAGATATTTTTTCTTCTGCATCGAATATCGCAAAAGATGCCCGATGGTAACATAAAACCTATCGCTATCTGCGATTTTAAAAAACATTGACACGCCAAAAATTCCCCACACAATTGCAATCCAAATATGCCCAGGAAAGTTTGATGCTGCAAGCACGGCAAGAATAGCAAACATAATAACAGCAAGTAAAATATCAATGGCAGTAAAACCTTTAATAAATTCTAATTTAACTTTCGTCCTTCTTGGCACTATTCTTACCATATTCTTTTCTCCTTTATATTAATAATATTTTACTACAAAATATATCAAAAATACAAACGATTAAACAAGATTTTTACTATTTTTAAAAATTATTTATATGCCAAATTTTTCATAAAAAAAAGAATAAAACAAATTTTATTTTATTCTTTAATAATTTCAACTTTTATTTACTAAAATAGCTTAAAATATTCAATTTATTGTGATTTTTTGCGTTTTTTATTGTATTTTTATTAATTATTTCGTCTTTTTTCGCAATTAATTCATTATTCATACCAAACAAATCACTCGTAATTGTCCTGCCCAGCAATATATTCGGATTTGCAAATAATCTAATTTGATTTTCATTGCCAGTTTTATTGTTAATTAAACTAATTGCTGTTTTTATTTCACTTTTTGGCAATTTTTCTTTAAAATTTGATAATTTTTCTTGATTTTTAAAAATAAGTTTTTTGTTTCTATCTTTACTTTTTTTATGAATTCCAAAAATAATAAAATCAACTCCTGATTTATATATTAATGATTGCGGAATTTCACATTTATTTGTTACTATTTTTTTTACATATTTTCCGCTAACACACACATCAACAACCTTTCCTAAGCACCACCCTTGATCGTCATAAACATTTTTCCCGATAGGATTACCCGATGAAGACGAAATTTCAAACTCAAGTTTATCTTCCCCTTCAACAACTATGCAGTCATCTCCTACAGAAACCATATCTTGACGCCTGAGAAAAAAAGTGTTTTCATTTTCATCATCGCACACAACACAACCTTCAAACCTTTTTAAATTTTCATCAAAAACAAGATCCAGCACATAGCCACACAATTTCCCTTCTTGCAGCGAAATGATATTTTTAGATATTAATGAGTTAAGCCTTTCCATACTCTTAATCTACTAATCTCTTTTCAAAAATATGATTAAATATCGAAAAAAATTTAGTTGACATTATTTTTTTTTGTTGTATAATATAAATATGAGAAAGAAAAATTTAAAAGTTAAATCAATTACAAAAGATATGATTATTGATGATGTAATTCAACTCGACGAAAAACTAGGGGATATTTTTTTGGGGTTTGGTATGCACTGTATTTTTTGTCATATGGGCCTAGAAGAAACAATTGAAGAAGCAGCATTTGTTCATCAAGTTGATGTGGATTTTTTAATTGAAAAACTAAATGAAACATACAAACAAAACAAATAATAAAAGCAATCACATATGATTGCTTTTATTATTTAAATAAATTTTCACGTATTTTTGCCAACAAATTTTCAATACCCTTTCTCGTCTTAACACTTATCAAAATCTCATTTTCTTTTACAACCTGCGGAGCGCTAAGCTTATCAGATTTGTTTAAAACCACAATACGATTTTGTGTTGCACCCAACTTATCAAGAAGCTCATTCGTAACCTGCATATTCACTTCATATTCTTTTTTCCCATCGATATCTTTATCTAACGAACTATCCACAACGTGAAGCAACAAATCTGCATCAGACGCTTCTTCCAATGTTGAAGAAAATGCATCAACTAGTTGATGTGGCAAATCTGAAATAAAGCCTACCGTATCAGTCAGCACCGCATATTTACCTTCACCTAAAAACAATTTGCGAGTGGTAGTATCAAGCGTTGCAAAATACTTATCATCTGCATAAACATTTTCTTTAACAAGCAAATTCAACAAACTTGTTTTACCAGAGTTAGTATAACCCACAAGTGCTATCTTTGGAATGTCGGACTTTAGTCTTTCTTTTCGAGATTGTTGTCTTTGCTCTTTAATTTTTGCTATTTGATTTTTTAATACTTCCATTTCTTTTTCTAAAATACGTCTGTTAAGTTCCAACTTAGTTTCGCCCGGTCCGCGCATACCAACGCCCGCTCCACCAAAACGACCACTTGTTCCCTGCATTTGAGAAAGACGTGGCAAAACATATAAATCCTGGGCAAGCTTAACTTGCAAACGAGCCTCTCGGCTTTTTGCTCCACCTGCAAAAATATCGATAATAAGCCCCACCCTATCAATAACTTTCACTTTAAATTGATCGGAAAGATTTTTCATTTGCGAGCCGGTAAGCGGATAATCGACAATTACTACATCTATAATTTCTTCACAGGATTCAATATAATTTTTTATTTCATCAATTTTCCCACTGCCAATCACGCAAGCCTTATTAAAATCCTTAATTATTTGATAAAAATTTTTTACAACATTCAAATTCGCAGAAAAAGACAGACGATTTATTTCTTCTGTTTTTCTTTCAATATTATCACCTTTTTTAGAACAAACAACAATAACTATTGCATTCTCTTTCTCTTGTTTTAAATCTATAATCTTTGCCATAAGTATATGTTATCATAAAAAGCAAATATTTTCAACCAATTTTATAATTTTATGATATCTTTTTCATCAAGCGTATTTATTAAAACATTACTTCTCTTACTTTCATTTAAGATTGTAACACACCAATAAAACCCTGTTTGTCCGAAGGATTTTCCTTCAACAATCTTAACATACCCTTCACAAGAATATCTTCCATTTTGTTTGAAATCGCCTATTTCAGTATTACTCTCACCAATTTCGACTGCCTTTTTGTAATCAATTGAAAAATCATCACTAATCTTGCGCAGATTTACTTCTTGATTTTCCACTTCCACACAAACCGATTCACTCCACAGTATTTTTCCTAAGTCCGCCATATACGTCATATTCAATGGATTCAATTCTAAAGACACTTCCATTATGCTCCCACCAAAAGACACCATTGCATCAATGGTCGCATGTGAATAAGATTTTCCCGTATCTATAGCAAGCAAAGAAAAATCCACCATTGCGCCGTGTTTACCATCTAACACGTATGGTTCTTCCCGTTGTCCTACCGCTAAACTAACTTTTACATTCTCCATTTCACCATAATAATAATCCGTAGTTCTCTCACTAATTACAGAATGAATATTATTTCCATTACAACCTGTCAACAAAATACTTGATATGACTATAAGTAAAACAATTATTTGTTTCATATCACCCCCCCCACTTTTGGGTATTTATATGACTTATTTTGCTAAAAAATAACAAAAAAAGGGATAATTATCCATTTCCCCTATTATTACTCATATATTTTTCTTTTGTGGCTTTGCCGCCACGTATATGTTTTTGCTTGAAATTCTCTTGCAAAATCTCTTTTAACGACAAGTATAAATCATACTCAAGTTTTTCTAAACTTTTTGAAATATCGTTATGCACTGTGCTTTTACTCACACCATATATTTGTGCGGTTTTTCTTATTGTGCTATGGGTTTCATAAATATATTGCGCTTCTTGCATTACCCTGTCTTTTATGCGATCTATCATAATCCCTCCAACATAAACCTATGTTGAAATTTGTCGAATTATGATATTTAATAATGAGAAATAAAAAAAATAGGACAACCCTATTTTTTTACGTATTCATCAATAATTGCAACAATTTGAGGAATGGTTTTAAGTTCTTCCAATTTTTCATCAGGAATAGAAACCTTAAACTCATCTTCAAAGCTCATCAAAAGTTCTACAACGTCAAGTGAGTCCGCACCTAAATCTTCGATAATATTTGCGTCGTCTTTAATATCTTCAACTGAAATGCAAAGTTGTTCCGCGATTAAGTGTTTAACCTTATCAATTGTTTTCATAATGCCCTCCATATATCAAAAGTATAGCATATTTTTTTTTATTTACAAACAAATTACACTATTTTTTTTAATTAGTTTCATTTTCTAAAACAGAATCATCTAATTTGATTTGATTATCAGATTCAATTTTTACAAGATATGCTAAAATTTCCACCGTATTTGCCCTAGCAACATACTCTTTTGTATATTCAAATTTAATCTTAAGTTCAGATTCAACCCTTGCAATGAGTCTTGCCACTTGTTTTGAATCCATCTTTAAATCTTCACAGAAACTATCTTTGTCACCAATTTTTGATGGTTCTACACCTAATTCTTTTGCCAATATCTTTTTTACTTTAAATATGTCTATCATTTTTTGCCTCCAATATTATTATATCATTAAAAACCTATCTTTGTCAACGTTTTTATCACAACTCCTTGCTAGCATCACTTGCTTTTGTCACCGCATCAGCAAGATCACGAACTGTATCAAACTCAGAAGCATCATCTCCTAAGAAAATACCCATTTCTTCTTCAATTACAAAAATCAAATCTGCCATTTCAAGTGAATTAATCCCTATATCATATTTCAAATGATCATTATCATTAATTGTAGATTCATTAATCCCAAACTCTTTTGCGATAATTTGTTTTACCTTGTCAATCATCATAATTATCTCCTTTATTTCTTTGCAATTATAGCACAAAATAAATATATTGTCAATATACAAAAAAAATGCGACGAACTTGTCGCATTGTTTATTTAGATTGCAAATCAAGATAAAGATTTGGATCAACAGGCTTGTCGTTAAGCTTCATTGTGAGACACAAGTGTTTGCCTAAATCCAGCTCACTAGTTGCAGAATCTGACGCTTCCCCAATTTTGTCTCCACCTTTCACTCTATCTCCTGCTTTAAGCAAAATATCGGAAGAAAGAGATGAATAAGTCGCCACTAACCCATTAGAGTGATTAATTGTAATCGAGTTGCCTTCTAAAACATCATAATCTACACTTGCAACGACTCCGTCTAAAATAGCAAGAACATCCCCATTCTCTGACGTCAAATCAACAGACAAGTGTGCTTCCCATTGATTTAATGTTTCATTAAGTTGAAGCTCTGAATTAGAGAAATCTTTTACAACATAAGCATCTGTCATTGGCATAAAAAATTTAACAGTGCTTGTGCCCACTGGAACAGAGTTGTTTACAGACGCAAGAAATGCAAACATCATAGACATCGAGAAAACCATTATCCCCACGACAACATACAACCAATATGTCTTCATAAACTCAACTACACGATTTTTCTTTTCTATTTCCATATAAACCTCCTAGGCTTTTTATTGACCATTTTTTTTAATCTATACAATAATTTTAAAAACCTGTAAGGACCAACGGAAATCCGAGTATCCAACAATCATTTGTCTGAACAAGTTGACAGTTTTCTTTCTTGCCGTCAATCCAATTAAATTTCTTGTATTTATGAGTATAACCTTGATAAACTTTATTACCTTCAATTTCACTATCGCCACTTATAAAATCCAGTTTATCTTTAAAATAACTCAACTTCGTCGATTTGTCAAAATAAATATTAACCCCCTTTATTCCGTCAATAGCATCAATCTGCTGAAAAATTCCCGCATAATCTTGATTTATTGTTGTGTAATAGTCATTTCCAGACATAAAAAATTCTCTGCCTTCGATTTCGCAAGATGAAACCAAAACAACTTTTTGTATATTGTCAAAATCTAATTTTACGCTTTCCCCACTTTGCCCCATTACCATACAACAAACCACAAAAATAAAAGCAATCAGTCTCTTCATAAAAGAATGATTGCCTAAAAATTTAAATATATAACTTTGATTTTTATAATATAAACACAAGCGCAAGCAATATCGCACTTCCAAACAAGAAAAACCCACCTAGTAAACCGAACAAAATTCCTTTGGATTGATTGCTTAACGGTTCTCTTTCCTGTTTCCCCTTAACAATTTTTTGTTTTACAGGCTTTGGCGGAATTACAGGTCTGGACTGATTTAATGATTCATGCATTTTAGCTGGCTCAATCTTTGTTTCGATTGTTGATTTTATTCCAACATTTTCATTAACGTTCTCCCTGTTAAAAACAGGAGAAACCGGTTTAACTGATGGCTGCACACTTTCTACTTTTGCTTGAACTTCTTGGACTTTTACCTGTTCCGGCTGTTTTACTTGTGGTCTAACAGGCGGCTGTGGAATCACCCTAGTTGGTGTTTTTGGAATTGGCCTTTGATTAACTGTCGGACGTGGTGGTGGAGGTGGTGGAATAATTCGTTTTTGACCAAAATTTTGATTCTCGCTCATACTATCTCCTCTTTCGTTTTATTTATTATTATTTATTTCCCAAAGGATTATATCCCCATAATACAGTTGCATCTTGACTGCCATTTAACGATTCAAAAACAACTGAAACGATATATTTTTTATTTGATTGTATAAATAAATCACTCGGCATAATTATAAAATCACACAGTGTAGTTTTTGATTGCATCTCTAAATTATTGTTGTAGTAATAATAGCCATCTTCCTGCCGATATTCCCAATTGGAATTCAATGATAGCTCAAGCGGGCTAGTTGAATTTGCACTACTCAATATACAACATTTCGCACGAATGAACAATGGTGACTCAGATATATTATTAACGCTAATTACTTGTGGTAACTTTGAATTTGGCAAATAACTTCCTTCCAAATTAAAGAAAACTGCATTTGCCTGATTTCCTTTGATATTCGCTTGCACGGTTTTGCCTAAACTAAGGTCTGTAACATAATTTGTTTCGCTATAAAAATACCAACCTGAAATTCCAAAATATATTGAAACGCCAAGAGCAACAGTCAAAAACACAATAACAAAAAGACAACCCGCTTTTTCTTTATTAACTTTCATAAAATTATTGTGCTGAAATTAAAGAAAATTATACTTTGCTTTTTGTTTTTCTTCTCCTTGCCCGATCTGCCCTAAATCTATTGATTTGTTGTTGTTTAAACACTGCACTTTCTTCCATCAAGTTATTTTTAACAACCTGCCATCTGTATTTACGATTACCATAAACCACATCATAAGTAATTATAAATATACCTTGAACAAGATAGAAGTAATATGAACACAATCTCCAAACAAGAAGCACCCAAACAATTGGAGCTTGCTTTCCTACAACTGCAGCAAATGCAGCAGAGAATGAAATTTCATTCATACCAGTTCCACCCGGCATTGGGAAGAAAGACGATGACAAGTCTACCAATGTGGTCATTACCAGCAGTTTAAAATAATATTCACCAGCAATTGCAGGAACAAACAATTGAATAATAAAAAATGGAATTGAGTAATTTACAAAACATTTTAAAAAACTTGCCGAGGACATAATAATAAAATCTTTTGGTGACTTTGCAAATTGTTTCATAACATCTTGATAATCGCTAATAGCCTTGGTTATTTTTTCATACTGTTTATCATAATTTTTGACTATCTTCATTTTATATAACAATTTTAATGTTTTTACAACAAGCACCCTGCCTACTTTTTTTGAAATAGACAAGAAAAACATCACGAATAAAACAAAAGACGCCAACACAAAACCAACAATACTGGCAATGGAAACAAACGTCCCATAACTATTGTCAACCCACGAAACAATCAAAGCCATTAAACTAACAAGAAGCCAACCAATTTGATTAAACATATATTTTGCAAGCGGAATTGACAATGCATTATGTATAGGCACTCCTCTGCCCTTCAAATAAGTCACTTGAAAAGGTTGTCCCCCCGTCGACATAGGAGTCACACTATCATAATATCTCCCAATCTGACTCGTTTTATAAGAAATTCCCCATCGCCATTTACCTGTAGATTGTTTTAATAAATAGCTTATTGCAAATGTATCACAAATTACCACCGCAAACAAAAGAAGTGCGACTACTACCAACGAAGAAAGGTTTAAACTTAATTTAACAGATTCATCAACTTGAAAATCTTCACCCATCAGCTGATAAATTAAAATCCCAGCAACTACAACTATATTAACAATAAAAAATACAATATTAATTATTTTACTTTTCTTTGATTTTTGTTTGGAAACTGATTGTTCTATTTCATTTAGTTTTTGCTGTTGAATGTCTTGAGAATCTTCTTGTTTAATTGGTTGAGAAAAAGAGATCTCTACATCAAGAGATTCTGAAGGTGATGTAATATTTTGTTGATCTTTCATCTCAATCTTATTGTCCATAATTATATATTAACAAAAAAAGAACAGCCTTGTCAACTTAAAGCCGTTCTTTTTTTTATTTTATCCTTTTAAACTGTCAGGAATTCTTCCTTTATAGTAAACCATTTCATAATTTGCTCTTAAAACATCAACATCGGCTTGTTGAACAGAAGACGAGTTGTCTTGATAAAGCTCATCGAAAAGCAAATCAAAATATGTCTTATCAAGCATTGGACTTACTCGCGTGCTATCAAGCAATTGAATTGCTGAAAGTTCTCCTTCTTGCGCCTGTTCAGCTTTCAATGCAAATGTTTCGTTTGCATCTTTAAATAAATTTTCAAATTTCCCTGTATAAACAAGCACGTGAATACCAAATTCGCTTTCTGCAATTTCAATGTTTCCTATTACATTTTGATTGTAAAGGGCCTTACCTGCAGTATTGAATGATTCAACAAAGTTTGAAACTGGGTTTCCTTGTGCATCAATACCGATAACATACTTCGCATCTGATGTTTGCATTCCTGGATCTTGGTTATACTTAAACACGCATTCAGTCATTGCATCATATAGGATTTCGTCATCTGATGAATTTTGTGCATTTGTAAGTATATTGGCAATGTTACTTTCGACAAATGAATAAATTTCATTTTTGCTTACTACTTCTGTTGATGTTTGTTCATAATTGCCATTTTCATCTTTTTCTCTGATAATAAGGTCAAATTTCCCTTCTTCTTTTTCATTTTTATTAAATAGAATATTTAAAACTGAAAAATAAGTATTGTTTTCTTGCCCTTCACAGTAGTAATACACATCATTTGATGATTCCTGCATAGTGTTGTCATATTCTTCATCTTTTTCTAAAGCAAATTGAGTATAAGAAGCCCTAACCTTGCTTGAATATAAATCAAGGATATCTTGAACTTCAACATTTGAAACTCCGTTAGTTTCTAAAAGCTGTTCTGTGTATTTTTCAATAATATAATTTTCATAACTTTGAGTATATAATCTATCGATTTCTCTTTCAAAAACCTTCATTGGATCTGTGCTTAAGTTTTGACCTTTTTCTGAATACTTAAGATCATTTAAATACTGTTTATAAGCATCAAAATTCTTACCAAACTTATTGTTTTCAAAAAAGTTTTCATAGATAAGATTTTTATCTTCTTCGTTGCCATAATAGTCTTTCTTACTTACTGATGGTGTATAGTTGTCAAGAACGCCATCTTTTTGGTCGATAAGTTTAATGCTGAAATTTCCATCTTTATCAACTTCAAGTTCTGCTTTTGGACTATAGGCATCATAAGTAATTATCGTTGTTTCTGTTTCTTCTTCCTTGCTTTCTTCTGTATCTAAATAACTGTTGAGATTTGTTTGAAGAGCAGACACTGTTTGCTCCCACAGATAAGTTTTTTCAGTATCGCTTAAATTTTTACCAGTTTGATCAACTCCCCAGATTTTTTCAGCTTGCATAAGCACAATTTTTCTATTTTCTAGGAGTTTTAATGTCATATTAATGGCTTCTTCTTTAGTATAGCCATAATACTCATAAGAATACCCTACACTTTGATATCCACTAAGAAGTTCTCTATTTGTAATTTTTGAAACAACCTTTCCTGATTCATCTTTAATTTCAACAACAACTGAATTATAATATTTATCGCTGTCAACTTCAACTAGTGAGCAACCTGTGAAAACAGTCATACAAAACACAAGCAGACACATAACTAAGCACGTAATTTTCTTTTTCATTTTCTCTCCATATTAAATTTATAGACATATAATAGCACACATAAACTATAAAATTCAAGTGTTTTTTGATAGTTTCTTAATTTTTTTATTTTACTTGCACTTCTTGCGCCTTTAAGAAAAAATCTATCATACATTTTAAACTTTCCGCCACCGAACTTGCAGGTTTAAATTTGATTTTTACAAACGAATCAAAAGAAAGTCTGCCTTCGCTACTTTCAAGCACTTGAGATAATCTCTTATCTAAAATATTCTCTTGTTTTTCCAAAATTATCATATTCTCAAGCTTATTAATGACTATTCTTTTTACCCCAAACTCTCCTGCCAAGTTTCTTAGTAATGCAAAATTACAAAGATTAACAAGCTCTTGTGGGACTTGCCCAAATCCGTCTCGAATACTATCAATTATCTCATTTCTTTCTTTAATGGTAGAAATTTCACTAATTCTTGTATAGTAAACAATCCTTTGTTCCCCTTGCTCGATATAATCTTCACTGATATATGCAGAAAGTGCAATTTCAAGTTTAACATCACTCTTTTTGCGGACCTTTTCGCCCTTAATTTCCTTTACTTGTTCATCTAGCAAGCGCACAAACATATCATAACCTACTTTTGCAATATGCCCGTGTTGCTGTTTACCTAAAATATTGCCCGCACCACGAAGTTCTAAATCTCGCATTGCAATTTTAAATCCAGAACCTAGTTGACTGAACTCTTTTATGGCTTCAAGCCTTTTATAAGCGTCATCAGTCAAATGCTTATCTTTTTGATAAGTGAGATATGCATAACTTAGTTTATCACTTCTGCCAATTCTTCCCCTGATTTGATAAAGTTGACTTAGCCCCAATCTGTCAGAATCAATAACAACCATTGTATTAGCAGATGGAAGGTTAATGCCATTTTCAATCAAGGTAGTCGCAATCAAAATGTTAAATTTCCCATCATATAACTGTGTAACAACTTTTTCGAGTGCCCTTTCAGTCATTTGCCCGTGCGCAACTCCAATGTTCGCCTGCGGAACGAGATTTCTTATATAAGATGCAAACTCTTCTATAGTCTCAACCCTATTATATACAATAAATGCCTGTCCACCGCGTGCAAGTTCTCTTGAAAGGACGTCTTTAATAAGTTGATCACTCTCTTCCGCAACATAGGTTTGAATTGGAAGCCTTTCTCTTGGTGGGGTCTCTATAATTGAAATATCTCTAATTCCCGATAACGACATATTAAGAGTTCTTGGAATTGGAGTAGCAGAAAGTGTTAATACATCAATATTTCTGCTTCTATCTTTAATTTTTTCTTTATGTTCAACGCCAAAGCGTTGCTCTTCATCTAAAATTAATAATCCCAAATCATTAAACACTATATCATCACTTAAAAGACGATGAGTGCCTATAATCATATCCACTTTGCCTTCTGCAAGTCTCCTTAAAATATCTTTAACTTGCAGTTCTGTTCTAAATCGATTAATAACTTCAATTCTTATTCCAAACTGGGAAAATCTTTCTTTTGCAGTGCGATAATGTTGTTCTGAAAGAATAGTTGTTGGACAAACAAGCGCAACTTGCTTTCCATTATAAATACATTTAAATGCACCGCGAAGTGCAACTTCTGTTTTGCCAAAGCCTACATCTCCACATATTAGGCGCTCCATAACCTTATCGCTTTCCATATCTTTATCAATATCACTAATGGCTTTAAGTTGGTCAGGCGTTTCGGGATAACCAAAAGAATCAGCAAATTGCTTTTCCAAATCTTCATCTCGAGAAAAAGCATATCCTTTTACAAGTTGACGCTCCTTGTATATTTCGACAAGGCTTATTGCCATTTCTTTGATGCTTGCTTTTACTCTTTCTTTCAATCGGGTGAATTCTGTGCCGCCAAGTGTTGACAATTTTGGTTCTTCTTCGCTTCCTACATAAGCAGAAAGAGTATTTGCTTCTTCACTTGGAAGATAAAGAATATCTCCCTTCTTATATTCAATTACAAAATAGTCTTTTTCAATGTCTGAAATTTTAAGCCTTTCAATTTTTACACACTTACCAATTCCATGAAAAGTATGAACTATATATTCGCCGACTTTAGGTAAATAAAACAACGAATGTTTGCTTTTTGAAAATGTTGATGAAGAAGATCGAAATAGGCTATCACAACCAATCGCCACAACATTCTCTTTAAGAAAAGAAAATGAATAAGGCATCGCAAGCGACGACAGATAAATTTGCCCATTTACCAAATCACAATTTTCATCATAATCGCGATAAGCAAATCCGTTTTCCGTTAAAAAACTTTCAAGATTTCTTTTAAAACGTTCTTCCCCTGCAAACAAAATAATTGCTTGATTTAAGTTTTTAAAATCATAAATATCGGTTTTTAATGCCATAAAATCAGTCAAATAACTTTGCACAGCAATCATATTATTATGATAACCTTCATTTAAAATATGAAAGTTGTCAAACGTCAAATCAGCTTTGTCTAACAGATTATCAAAATCTTGATAAAACTTATGATTAAAAAATGAAGTAGCCTTATAACTAGTAATAAGCATTTCAATTTCTTCATTAATTCTTTTTGGTTCATCTAGAATTTTTTCGCCTTCCAAATCAAAGATGCAATCTTCACCTATAGGCAATTTTGAGGCATAAACTTCACAAAAATCAATTTTTTTAAGATTTTTCATATTATTTTCGTCAAAAATCGATATATTTTCAATTATATCATCAAAAAACTCCACCCTAATAGGATGTTCGCCCGTTGTAACAAAAACGTCTAAAATATCTCCGCGGACTGCAAATTGTCCTGGCAATTGTGCCAAAGACGACCTTTCATATCCCATCGAAACAAGCCTGTTGGTTAATTCAGCACGCTGTATTTCTTGCCCCAACTTCAACCCGAAAGGAACTAAAGCTTCTTTATCAAATTTTATAATAGCCGAACAAGGCAAAACTATTAAACAATCTATTTCGCCTGCAATATATTTATTTAAATTTTCCACGAAAGGAAGCAGGTTTTTGTCATTTTCGTCTTGATTCTCTCTTGCACTTGAAACAATCTCTACCCTCTTCCCAAAAGCTTCTAGACCACGTTTGATTTTTCCCGCCGAAACAAAATTATTGCACAAAAAAATCAAGCGTTGAAAGTGATTTGATATTACTATCTTTTCACCTTCTTTTACGCCAGAAATCACTTGATTTTTTAAAATTTTTTCAATTTTTTTGCTTAAAAATTTCAATTTATATGCTCCAATATAATTTTCACTGCATCATCTATAGGCTTCTCAAACTGCAAAAGTTCATCTTTATTAAGTTTAGCAAGGACATAATCCGCCAAATCTATATTTTCATTTCTACCTACTCCAACCTTTACCCTTTCAAACTCCTGTCCAATATAAGAGACTATCGAACGAAGCCCATTATGAGTTCCTGCACTACCGCGTTCGCGATATCTCACAGTTCCCCTAGGCAAATCAATATCATCAACGACAACAAGTATTCTTGCATCGTTAAACTTTTTCTTAACTAATGCAACCGCTTCGCCACTATTATTCATGTAAGTCATTGGCTTCATAATAATTATATTTTCATTTTTAATTCTACCTTCTGCAACTTGAGATTTATATTTTTCTTTTGAAAAAGTAAAACCAAGTTGTCGCGACAACTTGTCAACAACCTTAAACCCCATATTATGCACGGTGTTTTCGTATTCTCTACCAATATTTCCAAGTCCTACTACAACAATCATTATTATCTTTCCTCGTTTATGACTTTTTCGCCAGCTTTAACAACATTTCCCTGACAAATTTTACTGTTTTCAATGTAGCACCCTTGAATTTCAACGTTTTCAGCCAAAATGCTATCAACAACTACATTTCCACTTTGCAAAACGCATCCGCTTGATATAATACTTTGTCCAGAGATGACATTGTTAGGATAAATTATTACTCCGCTATCTATTTCACAATCAGCATCTACAAACACACTATTTTCACCAAAAATTACCACTCCATTTGCTTTATGAAAATTTAAAACTTTTTGGTTTAATTGCTTATGTGCATAAGAAAGTGCTTGCCCGCTATCCACAACAAACAAGCAATCATCTTCATATCCCCCTGTTGCACTTGACATAAACGATGGGTTGTTTTTCAAGAAGCCTGTTTTAACAATTATCCCCCTAGCGAGTTGCAAAAAGTTGATACTTTTTGACGAAAAATAATCCATAATTCGATAAAATCCACTTTTATCCAAAAGTGGGGTATCGCTATAAAATAATGCAATGATTTTTTTATCGGTGTTGATCGTCCTGATTTTGTCAATGATATCTTCACAATCATTAACAACCATTGTTTGACAACCCCCACTTGCCATAAGCACCCAATCGGTCATTGTCTTTCCGCACAATTTTAAAGATGAAAATCCAGGACAAACTTCAATTCTATTTGCTTTCACAACGACAAATAAAACTTCATTTTTAATCCAATCGAAGTTTACAGGCTTAATAACCGACTTTTGCAAAACCAAACTTTCTTCTTGCCCGTCTTGATCTTTTAAATTTTCAAAATCAATCGCAATTTGATTTTTGGCAATTTCAAATTCTATATCCATCGTTTCCATAGTTTTAGTATATATTTTATATCATCTTTTGTCAACAATAAAAAAGTATAATAAATTAAAAATATTTAAAAATAACAAAAAATTAATTAAAATTGTTTTCCTTATTTTTTTAAATATGTTATTATCTTGATATAAAGGAGAAAAAAATGTTTTCAAAAAAGTCTAAAAATACTGTTTTTTTGTTAATTGTTACCTTTGTTTTACTATTTGCTTTTTTATTAAGCGGATTACATTTTACTAATACTTATGCCCTTGATGCAAACAAAAAAAATGCTTGTTTCTGGGTTGAAGTTTCCGATAGATCAGATCAATCACTTACCGCTTCTGAAACTATTGATTATTCATATAACGAACTTCGCACCGCAAAAGCTTTTGTTTACAACGTGGAAAATACTTATAGATTTAAACTTCACTTTGATTTTTCGCAGTTGAGCGACGAGCAAATCCCTTCAACTGATGCTGAAGGATATTGCACTTTAAAAGTCACATATGAATATTTAAAAGGTTATTCATCTGCGAAGTTTACTGACGAACACGATAACATAATCAGCGCCGTAACAACGAACACTATCGGCAATACACTAACGTCCATTTGGGATAAAGAAACAAGTTTTAAAGATAAAACACTTACTGTTGATATATGTCCAGGCTCTAAAGTAAATTGGGGAATTTATCGCTTTAAAGTAATGCTTGGAAACAATATTTCACTCTATTCAGACTTTTTTATTTTGCAACCTAAAATGCAAGTAGGCAAACCTACTATAGGCGAACCACTCAACAACAAAGATAGTGATAAATATGTTTTTAATGTTGACACTACAGGCGAATATAGATATGTTGACGAAAATCAAATCAAATGGTATGTATATGGAAAAACTACCAATGGGGAAAACTATTCTCTTTTACAATCTGATTTAAACATTGATAAATTTGAACAACTAAACTGCGATAAATATTTGTATAAAGATACAAAAAGGGCAGGGTTTGAATTCTCTCTTTTGCGAGCAGAATTACCTGATGGAGAATGGACGGTTTGGTGTGAATATGCACCTTATGGAACAACAAACACTGTTGTTAGCAACGAACTGCATTTCGGCAAGCTAACAAATACTCTTCCAATCATTTGGATTATTGCAGGTTTTGTTGTATTGTGTATAGCTCTTACATCTCTTGTTGTATTTGTAAAAATTAAAAAAGAAAAGATATATTAAAAAGATTGCTTGATTAAGCAATCTTTTTTATAAAACATTGTGAATGTTCGCCCCCATAAAATGCAAATAACTATTGCAATAATTTTCTATTTCTTGCAGGGAAACCTTAAATTCAGTAATTTCATCTTCGGCAATATATGTTTTTAATCTTACTATTTCTTGTCCTATTTCTTGAATACTTTTATGATTTACCATATAGCATAAATTCATTTCATCTTCAAACCACTCATACTCCAAATTGTCAACCGCCATAACAATATCCATATTTTTTAAACTGTCAAAATCTTTTAACAATTCTTCAATTTTAAAGCAGTAATTTTGAACTGCAGACAAACTTGATGACACAACCACTTCTTCAGCAACACAAATTACAATCAGAACAAGCAAAATAAAAACAAAATTCAAATAATGAAACACTTTACTTTTCATCAGAAACCAACCTTTTAGTTTTAAAGGATTGCCCTTCGCCACCTTGTATTTGAATATACCCTTCTCCCGACTGGTCAACCGATAATATCAAAACATCTTTTAATTTCTCGCAATTTTGTTTTTTAGCAATAGTTGATAATTCTTGTTCATTTATGCCTGCCAAAGCACAATTGTCTTTCATTATTTTCCCTTCGTTGATTAAAATTATAGGGATAAAACTATCATCACACTTGATTTTCATATCCCCATTTGTAACTGGTGCACTTTGTGCTTTTGGCATTATGCTTATTTTCCCATTTGTTTCCATAATTGCATATTGAATTTGCGCAATCGAAAAATAACCATTCTCTCGTAAAGCAGCAAAAAGGTCATCGATGGAGAGATTTAATTTTTTCATCGCTTCAAAATCTATACCTTTAGGATTCACAACAATAACAGGTTTCCCACTGATTATCTTACTTATCCTTTGACTAATTTTCGTTAGCCAAGTCAACAAAAAATGCAAGACAACAAGTGTTAATAAAGGCACTACCCCGTGCAAAACAGGGACTGATACTTCAGCCATAGGAATTGTAGCCAAATCTGCAATAATTAAAGTAAGAACAAGCTCAAATGGTTGCATCTGCCCCAATTGCCTTTTGCCCATAACCCTAAACACAAATAACACTATCACATAAATAAGAATCGACCTAATTATTATCGTAAGCATAACATTATTATTATCAAAAATTATGTTTTTTTACCTTTTTTTTGATTTTTGTGTTAATCTTTTGTTTTATTGCAAAATAAATTGTCTTTATATCAATCAAATTAAAGGTCATCGACAAAAGAATAAAACTTCCAAACGAAACAATTGAACCAACAACCAATATAACAAAGGTAGGAAAAATATATTCGCTTAAACTAACAATAAAAGCAGTCAACGCACCTGAAGGCACTATAACACAAATAAATTTTAAAAACATTTTCCCAATTTTCAAATTAACTTTTGCGTGCTTTTTTAACAGTCTATAATTCATCAAAAATGCCACTACATAATTCAGCCCCATCGCCAAAACAAGTGCATTAATCCCCATCAATGGAGTCATCAACCAAATGCACGCAAACATAACAATTGCGCCAAGTAAAAAACTATAAAATGACTTATTTTCCAATCCCAACGAGTTTAAAAGTGATGATGACATATTTGTCAAACCTAATGGTAATAAAATCCAAGCAGATGACTGCAATAAAAATCCGCTTAAAACATTATCAAATAAAAACACCCCTAAAATTTCACCCATTCCCAAAAACACAGGCACAAACATCGCAGATACAGCCATTGCAAAGACAAGAGAAAAGTTTATCCTTCGCTCTATATGTGTTTGATTGTTTTGCACCACTGCAGTTGAAATGTCAGGCACTAATGCTGTAGAAAGAGAACCTATAATCGTAGTCGGCACAAACAAAAGTGGCATCGTCATTCCCATCGCAACGCCATATAGCGACAATGCTTGCGAACTTGTATATCCTATTGCGATTAGTCGCATAGGGATTATTATTGCAACTAATGGCTGAACAAATGAACCAGCCACACGCATAAATGTTATTGGACAGGCTTGTTTTAAAAAGGGCTTCAACATTCCTTTTTTAAATTTTCCTAATCTCCCACCATAATAAAAATGCATTACTATCGCTAGCAACATTGAAAAGAAACAAGCAATGCTCATTGCTAAGCTTAAATTAAACGCATTTTGAAGGGCTGAAAATGAAATATTTATAAGCAAAAGACTGAGAACGATTCTGATAATCTGCTCATAAAATTCTGTTACGCAAAGTGCGAAATAATTACCTTTTCCCCATAAATCTCCACGAAACACACAATAAACTGCTGAAAATATCAAACTTGGCAACAATGCGAGAAGCACAGCTATTCCACCTACTTGTGTAAACATTTTTGCAAAGAATCGCTGCATTACAAAAACGATTAAAGCAATTGCAATTGATAAAATCAAAGTAAAAATCAATACAACAGAGACAAATGAAGATGCTTCTTTGTTTTTCTTATCTGCATAATAGCCCGCACTGATTCTTGAAATAATAAAAGGAATACCACTTGCAATAATAGTAAGAAGGACCATAAAGATGGAAGATGCGACTTGGTAAATTCCAATACCTTCTGCCCCCACACTTCTTGATAAAATAATCCTAAAAACAAATCCTAAAATTCTAGTTAAAAAGGTAAATACCGTAATCAAAGCAACTGTTTTAAATAAAGACTTCATTCTTTCCTCATAATAAGGTATTAATGGATAGTCTTTTTTATACTTTCTCTTGTCCTATTGCCTGACAAAAAATTTCTTTATAAATTTCTCTATTTTTTCGTTATATTTACTTGATAAATAAATCAATATTATACTTACAACCAATAAGATTCCCCAAACAATCAGGCCCCAACCTTGATATGGAATAACGGTTCCACTTGAAAAATAACTTACCAAAAAAATCCCTATTGGTCTTGCTATGAATTGCGATGTCATAAAAAATTCCCAGCTCATATCGGTAAGGCCTGCAACTAAGCATAATATATCGTCAGGGAAAAGGGGTAAAAGCATCATTAATATAAAAGAATATTTGCACTTATTTAAAAATTTTTGCCATTTTTTACAGCTTTCTTCCCCCACCATAAACACCACTACTTTCTCGCCAAAAACTCTTCCTATAAAAAATGCAAGTGCACTGCCCATTAAAATTCCTGCAAGAGAAAGAAGGCTTGCTTCAAACGGCCCATAAATAAGAGCCCCTGCCCCCACAATTATTGGCGAAGGAAGCGGCAAAAATGTTACTTGAAGTAATTGTAATGACACGAATGCAACTCTTCCCCAAAAACCTAAGTATTTAATCGCCATTTGCAGTTTTTCAACAGAATTAATTTTCTCCCAAACTCCCGTCCAATAAAGTATTAAATAAACTGCCCCTATAATTAGGACTATAGCACCAACAACAATCAAAATATGAGATATTCTCTTTTTCATATTAGTATTATTTTCATTACAAAGATAATTATTCTGAATTGTATATTTTCGAAATGCTTGCAAAAAATAACTAAAAAGGAGAGTCAATTTGAAAAATAATACGTCTAAAAACAAGAAATCATCAATAATTTGGCTTGGAGTTGTAGCTTGTATTGCAGTAGGATTGCTTGTGTTTTGTCAATTATATTTTGGAGACAACAAAACAACTTCTCAAGATAAATTTGCGGACAGAACATATATAAACGGAGTTGATGTTTCAGGCTTAACAACATCAGAAGCAGAAGATGAAATTACTAAAAAGGCACTTGTTGACAAAGAAAACATTAATATAACCATAAAATCAGACAACAAAAGCTGGCAGATAACAGGAGATGACTTGGAAGTTTCTTCTAATATTTCAATCCCATTAAACTCAATCGCACTTTCCCGTTCAAGTCGCCCTAATCCACAAAGTAATGATAAGATGACACCAGTTTCTGACATCAGTGCAGAAGATATATACTGCGGAATAGACCAAAAAGTAGCGGAAATAAAAAGCGAGATTGAGTCTTCTACACCATCTCAAAACATTGCATTTAATCCTAATGCCGATCAAATGTTTTCCGTGATCGGAAATGGAGAATTAAAAATTGTTGATGAAGCATTACTAAAAAAACAAATTTCTCAAGCTGTTGCTGGCACAATTCAACCAATTATTGAAGTTCCTACTAAAATCATTTATCCTGAAAACGACTTAAACGATTTTGTTTCTCGCATCAGCCTTAGGGGGAAATTTTCAACAGACTTTTCAAAATCTGCACGCGATCGGAAAGAAAATATCTCTCTTGCTCTTTCAAAATTCAACGGAATGATTGTTGAAAGCGGAGAAAAAATATCTTTTAATGCGACAACTGGCGTGCGCAACGAAGAAAATGGATATAAAACAGCAAAAATTATTGTTGCCGGTCAATATGTCCCTGGATTAGGCGGTGGTGTTTGTCAAGCATCAACTACGCTTTATAACGCCCTACTCTTATCTGACATAGATGTTTTGCAGGTTTGCCATCACACATTGCCGGCTTCTTATGTTCCGTTATCTTTTGATGCAATGGTAAGCGAAGGCTATGCAGACCTAGTTTTTCAAAATAATCTTGATACACCAATATTTATCAAAAGTTATACAACCGACAATAACGCAGTTGTTGAAGTATATGGAGAGCCTTTAGAAGAAGGGCTAACCATATCAACTAAAGCAGAGCTTATTAAAGTCATTCCGCACGGCGGAGATGACATCATTGCAGATACAAAAGGCGAATATGAAGATAAGGTGCTATACAAAGGAGAATATTATCGGCTTAAGTATCCAATTGAAGGATATGAATCAAAAGGATTTGTGCAATACTATAAAAATGGCGAACTTATCCAAGAAAAACAAATACGAAATGACCGATATCTACCACAAAATGGAGTAATTGTTGAAGGAACTTTCTCATTAGAAGAAGGAATGACCCTGCCAAGTAGCTCAGTCAAATATATCCCTCCGCAAAAAATAACACAAAACACCATCGACAACGCAAAAGCCAGATGGAATTTAAAATAAAAAACAGCCGCTAGACTGTTTTTTTATATTGTTTAATTTTACTTGCAACATTATCAATCAAGGAATCAAAACTGTTTGTTTCTATATAATTATAGTTGTAAGGTTTATAATTTACAAATATAGGATTTGTGATAAATTTAATAAAGTTTTTGACCGTAATATTAAAATATGTATTTGGCCTTTTTTGATCTTTATTATAAACAAAGATTAAAGTATGGTCTTCTGGCTTCCCGTTTTTTGACATTTTGACATAAAATTCATAATGCGCAACACAATTTCTCATATTTGAAATCACATCAAGTTTATCTTGCAATTTACAAACTTTGCTTTGCGTTTTGTCCTTTTTGTTTATTTTGTTGAAATCGGCAAAAATTTCATCAGTCAGCAACAATCTCAACCTATTAATCTCACTATCAGACAACTTGCTTTTTCGATATGTAATGTCATCATCAAAGTTGTTGTAAATTAAATTTGTATAGATAAGAAAGCTACACAAGAAGAAATAAAGTTCATCTCTATAATGCGCAAAATTGTTTAACGTTCCTCGTTTATCTTTTGCAAATAAGTCTGCATACATATTCCCCCAAAGACACGGGAATGCTGTTGACTTTAAGCATAATTTATCATTTTTACCATTCGCCAATAGAATATCTTTACGCACAATGCTGGTGCTGTAAAACATATTAAAGTAAAATTTTATTACATCGCCTTGTTCATCAGCCGAAGCTTGATTTATATGTTGATTTGTCATTAGTTTTGCTATTAAAAAATCTACATTTTCAAATTCTGTTAATGTAAATGTTAAATTATTGAAGATGTTTTTTAAATTACTTTCTAAATATTTTGGCAATTCACTGCTATCTTGATATTCATTGTTATACTTCTCTAAATAATGCTCAATCACTATATCTAGTTTTTTCTTTTCATCATCTAAAAAATTGCCAACTTCAATTATTCTGCAAGCATTGAAATATTCTCGCCACTGCTGTTCTGAAATTATAGGATTTTCTATTTTCGGACTATAAACATACAAACAATTATGCTTTGTTTCTAAATAATTTAATCTATTGATGTGTGCAAGGGTTGGATATATATCTTCAGGGAATAATAGCGCCTTACTTTCATCTAAAATAAACACCTTGCCAGAAAATGCTCCTATTCGTGGTTCTTCTACAAAATAATTATACATATTTTCGTGCGTAATTGTGTCTCTTGCTAATTTTAAAACAGATTTAGCATCTTCCTTACTGTTGTCAAGAATCTTGCCATTTTGATCAACAAGCAAGAATTTTGTTTGATGCTCTCTCATTTTTTCTATTGTCTTTTGCCATTCATAATCATAAATCTGATTTAAAATCCACTTGTCTGCAACTTTAATATAATAATTTACACAATTACGAAGCTTTGTATTGATAATTTTTTGTCTTTCAAAAAACGAATCTGCTTTCACTCTAAATTTTTTCATATCTGACAAATCCCAAGTTTCTTCAAAAGCATATATATTTATTGCAATTTGCTCATCTGTCTTTTCTATAATAAATTTTGAAAAACGCCCATCTACATCTTCTTGCGAAATTTCCACAGGCACATAATATTTAATGGGAAAAGTCGAGCCAGATATTTTTAATTGTTGTGATTTATTACATCCAAATTGAATATACTCATACAAAAAATTATCATCTTTTTTAAATTGTTGATTGAGTGCAATGAAACTTGAAATATTAGTCAACATTTTGTGATAAGGTTTTCCATTGATGATAAAGTCTTTCAATTCTTCATTGTCATTAATAAGCTCTTGACAGTCTTTACTTTGCAGATAATAAACATCTTTAAAAATTGTATTTTCTTGCAAAATCTTATTTGCCATATCAACACTGCAAATTTTATAATTAGGCGAATAACAAACTAAATATTCAAAACTTGTTGCTAAATCTTCCAAGCAATCTCTTTCTTTATTTGAAAAAGTTATGTCAGAATACTTTTCGTCATTTGCCATTCGTTTTATTATATTTATAAGCTTATCAATCACAATTTTCATAATCACCTTTACCTTTTATATCATTGTATCACAACAAATGTGCATCACAAAACAAAAAAACAGCTATAATGCTGTTTTTATAGATATTTTAATTTTCCTTCAACCGCTTTAATAAGCGCTTCTCTCTCATTGAAAAGTAGCCCATCAAAGACATCACTAAGCAAACTTTCAAGTATAGATTTATATCTATGCGGTTGAACGGTTGGATATTTTTCTTTAATATCGTCCCCTGTTATTTTTAAATCTTTCACTGTTACCACAAGTCTATGCGAAATAATGTATTTATAGAAAAATTCATATTTGTTTGCAAGATATTTTGACTTATGCACAAGAAGTTCGTGAATTTGTGGGAAGTTGTCAAAATATTTAAAGAAATATGGTTTGTTTTGCCTAAAATTTAATGCTTCATAATACCCTGATAATATGTTGATATAATAATCACACAACTTTTTACCAACACCAAAAGATTCAGAGAGAATTAAATTAAGGTAGTATGAGATTGAAATTGGCTTAACATTGTCAACGACATCAATCAAAAAGCCCTGTGATTTATGGTCAACTTTTTTCACCATTTTAAACCTTAATTTATTGCAATCAATACCAAATGTTGGCCAAAGTGCACCTTTGTTGAAATTTTTAAGTGCTTTCATATATGCTTTTGGCTTTGATAATCCTTCATACTTACTTGGACTATGTAAAATGCGTTCTATTTCATAAAGCACTCTGTCACCCGAAATGTCTCTTAAATTATTTTTATATTTAAACGCTGTAAGAAGTGTTGTCCTATCTATTTTAAAATTTAATTCACATTGAAAACGGAAAAGTCTAAAAATTCGCAATCCATCATATTTTAAGACATCTTCAGGGGTTTCAACTGTTTTAAGAATTCTTTTCTTAATATCTTCAACCCCATTATAAAAATCAATTAATTTTTCATTTTTAATGTCATAATAAATGGCATTACAAGTAAAATCTCTGCGTTTTGCATCTTCTTCCAGGCTATCGATAAATTCCACTCTTTCAGGCATATGATTGCCACCTTCTGCATAAAAGTCTCTGCGGAAAGTTGTATATTCATATTTTTCAGAACCCGCGATAATCAAAGCAGACCCCAAAACTTTACTTTTGACTGTAATTTCAAACTCGCTTCCCTGCAACAGTTGTTCCACTTCACCAAGAGTCAACTTAGAACAAATATCCACATCTTCTCTTTCGATTCCCAAAAGATGGTTTCGCACATAACCGCCTACTATATAAAGTTCACAAGGAAATTTGTTTGCTAAATTTTTTAGCGATTTTGAGCATTCAATTTTCATATTATCTCCCTTTTTGTCATTTGCTACTAATAGAATACTCATTTTCTGAAACAAAGTCAAATCAAATTAGTAATAAAGTTGACTTTTGTCATATTATATTATATAATTGAATTAATGAAAAAGTATAAGAGTTTACCAAACGCAATAGTAAAAACAAAACATCGATATGTTCGCAAATTTCCAGCACCTTTTAGACTGGAAAAACTGTTTTGCTCCCAAGCGGGAATAGACAACAATATAAGTTTTTTTGAAAAATTTAAGAAAAAATATACCAAACAAAAAAAGACTAAAGAAGTAGAAGAAAATATAATTGTTGTTGATGAAAAAATTGAAAGATTTTCACCAGAGCCTGCACAAGGATTAAACGAACAGCAGGTCGCTTTGCGAGAAAGTCAAGAGCTTGTGAATAATGCAAAGCTTCCTACAACAAAAACATATAAATCAATTTTCTTGAAAAACATTTTCACTTTCTTCAATATGCTTTGGATGGTTATCGTTGTTGCACTTCTTGCAGTTGGAGCGTATTCAGACTTACTGTTTGTATTTGTCATTGTGGCAAACACCGCAATTTCTATTATACAAGAAATAAGAGCAAAAATAGCCGTTGAAAAATTGTCGATGATGACCATTCCTATGGTTACGACGGTGCGAGAAGGCAAAACAATAAAAATACCTTCAGAAAGACTTGTTCTTGATGACATAATTGTGCTCACAAGTGGGAATCAAATCCCTTCTGATTGCGTGATTATAGAAGGTCAAGTTGATGTAAATGAAAGTTTGCTTACTGGCGAATCAAACTCTATACCTAAAAGCGTAAATGGGAATCTTCTTTCAGGAAGCTTTGTCGTTGCCGGAAAATGTTTCGCAAGGATTGATAAGGTTGGAAACAGCAACTATATCAATCAAATGGCAAAAAAAGCAAAAGAATTTAAAGCTCCACAATCTGACCTATTTAAAGACTTGAATAGACTTATCAAATACATCGGAATTGCGCTTGTTCCTATCGGAATTCTTACTTTCCTTAAAGAACTTGGCATTGCAGGCTCTACTATTCAAGACCAAATCAGAAACACAAGTGGCGCCCTTACTAGTATGATTCCTTCAGGAATGTTTCTTTTAGTAACAATAAGTTTAGCAATTGGCGTTGTAAAACTTGCAAGAAAGAAAACACTCGTCCGAGATTTGTATTCTATTGAAATGCTTGCAAGAACAAATGTGTTATGTCTTGATAAAACAGGGACTATTACTGATGGAACAATGAACGTTGTGGATTTCCTTACCACATCAAATAAGAAAACTACTGTTGTTAAAAAATTATTATCCAACGTGCTTAACAGCCAAAAGACGATGAACTCTACCGCTCAGGCACTCATTCAAGAATTTGGGAAAAATAATGAATTTTCAGCATTAAATATTGCCGAATTTTCATCAGAACGAAAATTTTCAATCACTCAACTTTCAAACAAAAAAATATATTTCTTAGGTTCTTATTCAAATATTGGTTGCAAACTTTCACAGGAACAAAAAGAGTTTATTAAAAGCCAACTTGAAAAAGGAATGAGAGTTATGGCATTCTCTGAACTTGAAGGTGAAAAATTCGACAAAAAAATGACTGGCGAAAAATCAAATCTTCTTGCCTTAATCATTTTAGAAGAAACAATCAGAGAAAATGCTGCTGAAACAATTCAATGGTTTAAAGATAATGGCGTGGAAATCAAAATCATTTCTGGCGACGACCCTGCAACTGTTTCAAAAATCGCAAGCCGAGTAGGCGTAAAAAACAGCGACAAATATGTTTCTCTTGAAAACGCAAGTTTAAAAGATGTTGAACAAATGGCAACAGAATTCACTGTTTTTGGGAGAGTTACACCAGAACAAAAATATACTCTTATTAAAGCCTTAAAAAATAAAGGTAAGGTTGTATCAATGACCGGCGACGGTGTAAATGATACACTTGCATTAAAAGAAGCTGACTGCTCCATCGCTATGGCTGATGGAAGCGAAGTGGCGAGAAATATTTCAAAGATCGTTTTGCTTGAAAGCAACTTCTCATCTCTACCTTCAGTTGTAAAAGAAGGCAGGCAGGTTGTCAACAATGTGCAAAACTCTTCATCTTTATTCTTAATGAAAACATTCTTTGCAATAACTCTTACAATACTCACACTTTTCCTTAGATTAAACTATCCTTTCACTCCTAGTATGATGCTTATTTTAGAAGCATTTGTAATTGGTCTACCTTCATTTATGTTGACATTTGAACCTAATGTCAAACCAATCACAGGAAACTTTATTCCACAGGTTTTGAAACGGGCTTTACCAAGAGCATTACTTATGCTGATAAATATTATCATTGTAATGAGTCTATATCACTCTCAACCTGCACTTATTATGAGCGATGTTGAATATACTACAATTTGTGTGCTTATAATGACTTATACTGGATTTTTAAACCTAGCATCACTATGCTATCCTGCAACCCCACTAAAATGGGCTACGCTTGCAATCTCGTTTATAGGAACAACAGGTGCAATACTTATATTGCCTGCCCTGTTCCACATAAAAGCTGCAACATTTACTGTATTTGTAACATTCTTTGCAATCATACTTGTTTCAATTATCTTGATTGTCTTAATTAAGTTAAACCGAAAACGAATTGATAGATGGCGAGAGAAAATAGTGCAATTGCTTCAAAAAACACAATAAAAAAAATACTTCAATTAATTTGAAGTATTTTTTTCTTCTCTCTTATCAGCTGCTTTTAAGAAAGAGTGTTGTTTTATTTTTCTAAACTTAGGCACTTCGCCATCTACCGTAATTGATACATCTGGGAAATATGCTCCTGCTTTTAAATTTATTACAAGAAGTTTGCCCTTGATCTTAAATTGACAAGAGACCTTTCTTGTCTTCTTTTTACTTTTAACTCTTTGTATGGTTTCCCATTTATAACCAAGGTGGCATTTTTTAAATCTGCATAAACTTCTACCTTATAAACATCAATGTCAAAATATACATCTGTAGTTTCAGAAAAATAAGGCTTTCTATATGGCATAAAAGCACAAGCTGTTGGCAATACAAGAACCATCAACAAAAACATTACAATTAAAAAACTGACAACTTTTTTATTTCTCATCATCATCCCCCTTCTTCACATTTCAACAAACTGCATTCATTATATCATAGGGGGTAAAGTCAATACTTTTTTATTTTCCCCACAAAATAATAGTTTCAACAAAAAAAAGTCCTACGAAACGTAGAACTTTTTTTGTTAAGCAGTAAAATATTCATATAATCCGAATGAACTTGCTTTAACTACAATTTTTGTTATAACAGTCTTATTCCCCCAATCAGGATCCTGTGTGCCAAGATAAAAAGTCATTGTGTCGGTGTCTTCACTATCAAGTTTTAAGTAGCAATCTTTAAACTTTAATTCATACTGGTCTTTTGTGTATTCTTTGCTGTAATATATGCTTCCATTCTTATTAAGCACATTTCTTTCTTGATTGAAAATAAGTTTAATGTAATTGCTTCCAAGTTCTGATTTTAAAGTAGAACTCATACCTGACTTTTCTGCATTATTGCTGTAAAATTGAGTGTTTGTTTCTTGAATTTCATAAGCAGATAATCTGCCTGTAAACATTCCTGCTAAGATTGAAGTGTAAAATTGTCCATTGTATTCTTCTAAGAATTTTTCATAGTTTTTGCTGTCTTCGTCGATATAACTTTTTTCTACATTAGAGATATAAACTCTATAGGCATCTGCACCTTGCAAAAAGTTTGGTTGAAGATTTGCATTAATACTTGCAAGCATAATTATCACTGAAGATAAAACTACTACAACAGATAATATAACTGAATATATTATTGTCTTTTTTAATTTTCTCTTAGCAATAATTTTATCGCTTACGCTATCTAAAATGTGATTTACATTATCACTGTGTTTTACTGTGTCTGTCATTTTTGGTCTTCTCCCTTGTCGTCATCTTCTGTTGTTTCTTTTTTTGTTGTTCTTTTTCTTGTTTGTTTTGGCTTTTCTTCTTTCTCGTCTAATGAAACACCACTATTAAGTTTTATTTCTACTTGCTTTTCTTCGATAGCTACTTTTTCTTCGAGCTCTGCTTGATACTTTTGTTTAATTGCATCAAACTCTTCTTGAGTGATTATTCCTGCCAAAACAAGTTTTTCTCCTTCTTTAACTTTTTGTTCAAGAAGTTGTTTCCTTTTTTCTTTTTCTTGAGCCTTTTTGATTTCTGCTTCTTTAGCCCTTTGTTTTTCTGCTCTTTCTTTCATATAAGCAGCTATTTCTTCTGCATCTTTTCCGTCAAGAAGCATATCAACTTCTTCTTTATTAATTGTTTCTTGATCAAGAAGAAGGTTTGCCATTTCGTGAAGCAGATTTTCATTTTCTGTAAGTAATTTTAATGCTCTTTCATAATTTGAATTTAAAATTTTTCTCACTTCTTCATCAGCTTCCGCTGCGAGTTTTTCTGAAAAATCATTCTTAGTTTGATAATCTCTTCCGATAAACACCATACCTTCAGAGTCTAAGCTTAAAAATCCTAATTTTTTGCTCATTCCATAGTTGTAAACCATTTTTCTTGCAATCTTTGTTGCTTGATTTATATCGCTTGACGCGCCGGTAGTAATATCTTTAAATATGATTTGTTCAGCAATTCTTCCACCCATACAAACTGCAATTTCGTCCATAAGGTAATTGTAACTGCGATAAGAATTGTCATTTTCTGGTCTTTGCATAGTGTATCCACCTGCCATTCCACGTGGGATAATTGACACTTCTTGCACTGAGTCAGAATGTTTTAATTTTGCTGCTAAAATTGCGTGCCCAGATTCGTGATAAGCTGTGATTTTTCTATCTTTTTCAGTAACTAAACGACTTTTCTTTTGTGGCCCCATAGTAACTTTATTAATGCCTTCTGTAATATCTGTCATTGTAATTTTAGGTCTGCCTTCTCTAGCGGCTAAAATGGCTGCTTCGTTTAGCATATTTTCGATATCTGCACCTGTAAATCCTACTGTAATTTTTGCAAGTGTAGCAAAATCAACGCTTTCATCAAGTGGTTTATTTCTTGCGTGAATTTTTAAAATTCCTTCTCTGCCCTTTACGTCTGGGATATTAACATAAATTTGCCTGTCAAATCTGCCCGGTCTCATAAGTGCTGGGTCTAAAACATCACTTCTATTTGTTGCGGCAAGAACAATAATTCCTTCGTTTGCTTCAAAACCATCCATTTCAACAAGAAGTTGATTTAACGTTTGTTCTCTTTCGTCGTTTCCGCCACCTAAGCCCGCTCCCCTTTGACGACCAACGGCATCGATTTCATCGATAAATACAATACAAGGTTTATTTTTCTTTGCTTGATCAAACAGATCGCGCACTCTTGATGCACCCACACCAACAAACATTTCAACAAAGTCAGAACCACTTATTGATATAAATGGCACATTTGCTTCACCAGCAACGGCCCTTGCAAGTAACGTTTTACCTGTTCCTGGGTGTCCTACAAGCAAAACTCCTTTAGGAATTCTTGCACCAAGGTCAGTAAACTTTTTAGGTGCTTTTAAAAATTCTACAATTTCTTTAAGTTCTTCTTTTTCTTCTTCAGTGCCAGCAATATCGTTGAAGCGAACTTTACTTGTTGTGTATGCCCTTGCTTTTGATTTTCCAAAATTCATAGCTCCTTTATTTGAAGAGCCCAGAAGTCTGAAAATCATAAACACCATAAAGACTGAAAATCCGATATAAAGCACTGGATAAATGATATCCCACCAATTTGTGCCTGCAACAGCAATGCCTGCATCTTTAATGAAAATAGTTTGTCCTTCCTTAGAATTGTGTGCATCAATTGCATCAAGAATGTTATTTAAAACTTCTTCAGTCCTGCAAACATAATGATAATCACTATATTCTGGAAAAGATGTAGCATATTTAGAATTTTCTATTAAAAAATAAATAGTTGCCCCATCTGAGTAATATTCAACAAGTTGTTCCTTTTTCCCTTCTTTGTCTGTGTGCGTCCCATCAATCAACTGTTGAATTTCAACTTCGCCGCCACTTAAAAATTCCCCTTTATAGCCATTATTAGAAAGCACCATAACGGCAAGTGCAAGAAGAAGGATTAGCATTAAAATATAGGAAATTTTAAATTTTGGTTTTTGCTGTTTTTCTTCCATTTATTCCTCCTTTAAATATTCACAAGATATTGTATCACATTTTTTTGCTCTTGACAACTTTTAAAGGACTTTTTTTTACATTTTATGAAGATTATTTTCTTATTCGACAATTTTAGTTTGGCTCAATGTTAAATTTAAGTTGAAAAAGGACATCTTTTATAAACGCATCTTCACTTTCTAAATTTTTGATAAATGACAAATACTCTTTTCTGCGATACTTGAAAAACAAATCTCCTACGCCTAAAACATCTGCGCTATTTTTCTGCAAAATATCAACTACTTCTTTAAATTCTTTTCTCAGTTTATACTCAATTTTGGATATAATTTCCGGCGTTAGATTACTAAACTCACTACGAACGACTAAATCCTGATGCTGTCCATTTATTTCCATAAGTTCCATTCCAAGATTAATGTTTGCCTGCAAAACAGGATAACCATTTTCAAATTTTGTAGCAATTTTAACAGATTTTTCTCTTATTCGATAACTTATATTATGCGTCTCACCATCTATCTCTGCATCATCAATCCTTATAATCTGACCTTTTGTGTTGTTATTGATTAAATTAATACTGTTGACTTGTTCTAATGACAATAATTCAACCATTTCGCCATTTTTTAAAAGCACTGCTTGCCCAGAATTGAGAATGTATTTGCTTTTTTCTTTACCACCAGAATTTCCGCCTTCTCCTTCGACTCCACTGTCCGAAATCGAGCCGCCACCCGATGTTGCTCCCTCTGCAATAATAGACCCTTGTTTGTTTTCTTCGCCTTCAATCACTGGCAAATACCCTATTAAAGAAGAGTGGCTTCTTCCATAAAACCCCTTGTAAAATTCTTCTAATGAAGTCTCTGACGAAAAAATACGAACTGAATTAAAACCAATAACTTGTTCAAGATCAAGCCCTATTCCATCTTCAAGCTTCGATGAAAGTGACAAAAGTTCCTTCGCAGAGCCATTTGTTCCTATAAAAACAGTGCTTGATGAAAGGGCTGCAAGTCTTGTAAGATAATCTACAATTGACGGAACATTCTCCTTTAATAATTGTTCACTTAAAACAGTTGTCTGCACGTGAGAAAGGCCTACTCGTTTGCCTAGTGCGATTTGTGCATTATATAATGCTTGCGATATATTCTCTCCCTTGCCAGAAACAACTGAATTTACTTCTTTAAAGGTTTGATTTGCTTTAGGGATAAAGGTAAGCAGCGACACTTCATATCCTTCTGGGGCAAAATCAAACCCAAGTGCGACAACCACTGCAATCTCTCTACTTTGACCTGGCGAATATAATCCTTGTGGGGTAAACAAGATTAAAACTAACAATAAAACTATAAGCATTGGATTTTTAAATATTCGATTAATTTTTGTTTTCATCTTTTCTCCTTAACAAACATAGCAAAATTGATATCACAGCAAGCGCGATGCCTAAAGCAAGTGCAAAAATTGAAAACCACCCACTTGCACCATCAACGATATCTGTATGGCTTCCCACATACAAATTAAAAACAACAATTACGAATAAATCGAACACAGTTACTGCGTATTTCTTATTTAATTTAGGAAACAGGTATTCAAAACTTTGACAAAAACCATAACAATAAATCTCCATTTGGAAAAGAGTGATAAGCATAATTGTTATCATTGCAATTATATTTAATCTGCCAATAGCACTAAACTGCACTGAAAAAACCAACAAATCGGATAAAGCATTATCGTGCATAAATGCAGTAACAGGATATTTTGAATAAAAAAAGATAAATAGTGATAATACCAAACCTATTCCTAGAAAAACATACAAATATATTTTTTTCTCCTGCCCTTTTTTAAAATCAATCCTATCCATAATCACAAAAAGCAACAAAAAATCATCAAAAACTATGAAATATTTAAAAGCTGAAGAAAATATGGAATCTATACTATTTGTAAAAAACACAGGAACAGTAATAGATGTAAACAGCGACATTGCTAAACAAACTAAAAAGCCAGCAATTAAAAGATAAAAGAAAAACTCCATTGTGCGAGAAATTGCTCGTAGTCCGGACATTACACCGTGCGTAAGCACAGGAAGCATACAGATTAAAATTAAAAACAAAAATTCTTCCTGATATATTTCCTGCTTAAAATAAGCATAAACTATACCGAAAGTTAATATTGCCTTTAAAAACATAAAGAGCATAATGGCAACAAAAAGGATTTTAACAACTATTTTCCCTAGGTGCAATTGAACAATTTCATAAAATGATACATTCGGATATTTCGTTTTCAGGTGAATAAATATTGGAATTATAGCCAGTTCGACACTAAAAGCGATGATAAGCGAAATAATACTATCAACGCCTGAAGATTCAAACATTAATGATGGCAACAACAATAGTTTGTTTGAAAGCAAACATAAAACGATTAATATCCCCGTTTGCCGAACAGAAATTTTTGCTCTCATTTTCTCACCTCGTCTTGTGTTTTAAATGTTTTGGGGCGATACTTTTGCTGGGAAGGAGAACTTGCAAACACTGCATCATTTAAATCACGTGGAATACGTGGACTATATGGCGCTAAATATGGCGTGCCATAACTATCAATAGTGTTAAGATAGTTGACAATATAAACCATTCCTGCAATTATCCCTGCAAGGCCAAGTGAACCACCTATTATAATGAAAAGGAATTGTAAAACTGTAATTTGAGATGATTGTTCGGGAATTGTATATAATGCTATTTTGGAAAGTGCCACAATAATAACCGCAGGCGGAGAAATTAGCCCCGCTTTTACACCAGTATCCCCTAAAATTAAAGCACCGACTACTGAAGTTGCAAGCCCCAAATAACTAGGCAAACGCAAACTGACTTCATACAAAATTTGAAACAACAAAAAGATAAACAAAATCTCTAAAAATGGCGTAAAAGGAAGCCCTTGTGTTGTATCAGCAATGGTTATAAGAAAATTCAACGGAATTATATTGTAATGATATAATTGAAGTGATATGTAAAAACCAGATGCAATGATAGCAATCAAAAGGCCAACAACTCTTATTATTCTCACAAAAGACGAATAATGATGATTTGTGTAATAATCATTACTACTTTGCAAATCTTCGATAAAAATAAATGGGACAGTAAGGACGATGGGAGAATTATCTACTATGATTGCAACTTTGCCTTCAAGCATCTTCGCAGAAACAATATCCGGCTTTTCGCTGTTGCCTATTTGTTTAAACAAAGAATTTGGTCTTTCTTCCAAAAACGAAAGGACATAGTAGGAATCTAAAATTCCATCAATCTTAATTCTTTTAAGTTTATCTTTCACTTTTTCAACAATATCTTGCCTTGCAATTCCTTTTATATAACATATTGTAACTTTTGTTTGGGAAAGAGAGCCTATTTCAATAGTTTTAAATACCAAATCTGGAGATTTTATGCGTCTTCTAAGCAACGTCATATTTGTTTGATAATCTTCAACAAAACCTTCTCGTGGCCCTTGCAGAACGGGAGATGTAGGCGGTTCGGAAGGCAATCTTACAGGCACTTGATATAAATCCAAACTAAGCACTTTCTCATCAAAATCTGCAAGAATAATCACCTTACCATTTAATATTTCATTTATAATTTCACTTTCTTGAATTTCTTGAACATCAGCACATTTTAATATTGTTTCATTTATATTTTCAATTGTAAATTTTTTCTCAAACGTTTGCAACGGAAAATAAACTGCACTTGACAAAAGTTCTTGATTTATAATGCTTTTTAAAAATAACAAAGCAAGTGTTTGACCATCTTTTTTGAATATCCTACTCCCCATATCGCTGCTATTTGACAACTCTTGCTTTATATCTTCAACTCTTTGCAACAAAAAATTAGACATACTTTCTCCTTTTGGATTAGTATGTCTAATCTTATTTATTTTTAATCATTATTAATTATAACTGTAAACCAATCCCCTTTATAAGACATATGGTCATTTGATGGGTATGGTTTCACTTTAATAGTTGCACCTTCTTTATAAACTGTCTTCAAATTGATGCCTTCATATTGATATAAATGAGAAGTATAGTTATATTTATACTCAGGTAATTTTACAACATAAGATTTGCCGTTTATATCAACTTCAATGTATGATATTTGTTCTTGTAATACAACTGATAAATAGAAATTTGAAGAATTAAATGTTGCACTGGAAACCTGAAGCATACGATATTTGTGTTGAAATTTCAATTTTTCTGAAACTTGGCTGCACCTGTATGCACTGTTATTAGAATGTGCAACAACATAAAATTCCTTGTCCCCACCTACCCAACTGCTGTAATCAAAACTTAATGAATAGTATTTTTGACTAACAAACGATGAGCCATTTTTATAATGCACAACATAATAATCTGCATTTTCTACTTCCGTCCAAGAGATAACTTGATTTATCTCATCAATTGATATTTCAGGTTTATCTAAAACTTTAGAATAAACCCAACTCACACTTTCGCCGTATCCAGTGCCGGCAGCCTCAGTTTCTCCCATATAGCAAACGGATACTCGATAGGTTTTACCAAGAATCAATCCACTCTCTTCAAGCTGAGCATCAGTAAGTGTGTTTGCCGCTGACTCAATCAAAACGTCTTCTTCATCTGTTGACATAAATCTAAAGCGATAACCTAAATAATTTTCATTAATTGATGTTGTAATCAAAATCGACTTACCATCATCTAATATTATTGGCGCTGATGGTAAAAATGTATTATAATTAAGCATAAAAACACAGGCAATCCCATCAATTGCCAACATACCTAAAAGAAGAAAAACCATCGCTATGATTCGTTTCTTGTTTTTACTTACAACTTCTAAATCCATACTACATTCTTAGTATAACCTAAAAGACAAAAAAATCAAAACATTTTTCAACAAAAAAAGAAAACAAATATTGACAAACAATAAATTATATGTTAGACTAAGGTCAACAAATTGGAGGTTTATATGTTTAATTATATGACTACTTCACAAATCTTTGCATTCTTTTTAGCAATTGTATTTACTTGTGCATCTGTTGCAACTACCCTTCTTGCAAACAAATATGCAAAGACATTTGATTCTTTTGTAAAAACATTATTTCTTGCTTTAACTGCACCGTTCATTGCTATCGCTTCTTGGATATTTGTAGCATTAAGTTTTACACCTGCTTTCATCGATCAAGAATTTGCATCTTTCTGCGTAAGTGGAATGATTGCAGCAATAATAATGGTAATGGTTGTGGTTGTTGCAAATGCACTTCACAACAAACACCCTGAAAATACAACAGAATGTGACGAAATAAACGAAGATGTTATCGAACAAGAAACAGAACAGTCGCAAGAAAACATTGATTCATTAGGTGCTATTTTACTTGCTCACAACGAAATCAATGAAGAAAATGAAATTGAAGAAGTTGAAGGAATCGAATCTATACAAGAAGAATTAGAAAGCGCAATTACTGAATTAGATGATGAAGTTGAAGAAGAGACTATTGATGAAGAATTTTTAAAAGAAATTCAAGCAAGCGCATCAATCGCAACTGAATTTGAAGATGAAAACATTGAAGAAATTTCTGAAGATGAAATTGAAGATGAAATTGATAATTTAATTGCAGAACTTACAAAAGTAGAAGAAACTGAAGAAATTACCGAAGCTGAAGAAAGCGAACAATTTGACGATGTTGAATCAATTGAAGATGTTGAATTACCAATAGAAGAAATTATTGAAGAATTTGTTGAAAACGATGATGTATCTGAAGACATAATTGAAGAAACTACAGCAGAACTTGAAGAAATTGAAGAAACAATTGCCTCTGAAGAAGATAATCTTACATTACCTGAAGATGATATCATTTCTACACAAGAAGAAACTGAATTGAATGACGAAAATGACAAAACAGAAGATTCTGAAATTTCAGACGAAGAATCTGATAGAGAAAAAGAATTTGAAGCTTTACTTGAAAGACTTGGTGCTGAAACGAGCGAAGAAGAAAATGTGGACATCTCAGATGAAAGCGATGACGATATGATTGATGATGAAAAAGAATTTGAAAAATTCTTAGAAGCACTCCGCAAAAAAAGAGAACTCGAAGAATCTGACAATAACGAAGAATAATAAAAAGGGGCTGCCAAACGGCAGTCTTTTTTTTGTTATCTTTTTTCTTAATGTATTTAAAAAAACTCGCTAAAATTAGCGAGTTTTTGTTTATTATTTTACTTACAAATAATGTTTACAATTCTTCCTGGAACGTAAATTTCCTTTACAATTGTTTTTCCTTCAATTGCCTTGGCAACATTTTCGTTTGTTTTTACTTGTGCAAGAATTTCATCTTGTTTGCTTTCAGTATTAATATGCACTCTTGCTACAATTTTGCTGTTTACCTGAACTGCAATTTCAACTTGAGCATCAACAAGATTTTTTTCATCATACGTAGGCCAAGATTCATTTAAAATGTCCCCGCCAAACACAATTTCATAAACTTCACTTGAAACGTGAGGTGCAAGTGGATTGAGTAAGATCAAGAATTGCCTTAATTCTTGTTTAGTAATAAAACCATCTTCCTTCACCTTTTTCACGAATGACATAAGTGAAGCAATTGCTGTATTAAGCCTTAACGCTTCTAAATCTTCCGCCACCTTTTTAATTGTTCTTGCAAGAAGTGAAACGTGTTCGCTGCTTACTTCTTCTCCCTTAATCATATCTTGAAGCGACCATACTTTATTTACAAATGACATAATACCATTGATTCCTTCGAATGTCCAAGGCGTGTTGTCTTCATAACCACCCAAGAATTGAACGTGAAGTCTTGTTACATCAGCACCATATTGATTTAATACATCAATGGCAGGAACGCCATTTGCACTGCTCTTACTTAATTTCTTGCCTTGATCATCTAAAATAAGACCGCTTCCCATTTTTCTAATAAATGGATCACGAGTTGGCACTGCACCTATTTCATATAAGAAGTTTTGCCAGAAGAATGCATACAACACGTGACGAGTAATATGTTCCGTTCCACCAGTATAACAATCTACACTTCCCCAATACTTTAACTTATCATAATCAGCAAGTGCTTGATCGTTGTGTGGATCGCAATATCTAAGCCAATACCAACTTGATCCTGCCCAGTTTGGCATTGTATCAGTTTCTCTTCTTGCTTTACCACCACATTTTGGACAAGTGCAATTCACCCAACTTTCAATTTTTGAAAGTGGCGAATCCCCTGTTGCGTTTGGCATATAGTCTTCTGTTTGTGGAAGAGTGAGTGGTAAATCCTTTTCTTCTAAACAAACTGTTCCGCATTTATCACAATATACAATTGGGAATGGTTCTCCCCAGAATCTTTGTCTGTTGAATGGCCAATCTTTCATTTTGTAATTGATTTGTTTTTTCGCAACACCCATATCAATGAGTTTTTGACACATCTTTGGTTTTGCTTCGCTGATTCGCATTCCTGAGAATTCTTCGCTGTTCATTAATTTGCTATCAATTGGAATATATTCCCCTTTTTCAACAGCTTTTTGGCTTACATCTCCTTCAATAACTTGAATCATTGGAATGTTAAAGGCCTTCGCAAAATCATAATCTCTTTGATCGTGCGTTGGAACCGCCATAACAGCACCTGTGCCATAACCATTAAGAACAAAATCTGCAATATATACTGCCACTTTAGCATTATTAACAGGATTTATTGCATAAATTCCCTTCACTTCGCACCCTGTCTTGTCTTTGTTGTCACTCATTCTATCAAATTCGCTGCGAAGAGCTGTTTGCTTTCTATATTCTTCAATCTCTGCAAAATTTGTGATTTTATCTTTGAATGAATCAAGTAGGCGATTTTCTGGTGCAAGTGTCACAAAGGTTACACCATAAATAGTTTCAAGGCAAGTAGTAAAAATTTCAACCCCGCCCAATTTGTTGTTTTCTTCGTCAACAACTGAAAATTCAACTTGCATCCCTTCGCTTCTGCCAATCCAATTACGTTGTTGATCTTTAAGGTTTTCATTCATCTCAATTCTATCAACATTGCCAAGCAACTTTTCAGAATATTCCTTCATTTTTAAGAACCATACAGAACGTTCTACCTGCTGAACTGCACCATTACAACGATCGCATTTGCCACCTTGACTATCTTCATTTGACAAAACTGTTTTGCAATTTGGGCAGAAATTTACTGTGCCATATTGCTTATATGCTTTCCCGTGATTATACAGTTGAACAAAAATCCATTGAGTCCATTTATAATAATCTTCATCGCTTGTGCAAAACGACCTATCTCTATCAAAAGAAAGCCCTAATTGAGCAAATTGATCTGTAATTTTTTTAAATCCTTCTTCAACGAATACCTTAGGATTTGTGCCATATTTTATCGCTGCATTTTCCGCAGGAAGCCCAAAAGCATCGCCACCTATTGGGAAAAGAACATTATATCCACAAAATCTCTTATATCTTGCAAGTGCATCAGATGGAACAGTGCCCTTCAAGTGTCCCATATGAAGATTACCACTTACATTTGGAAATTCATACAACATATAATATTTTGGCTTTGTTGGGTGAAAGTCAACTGCTTTAAAAGATTTTTCTTTCGCCCATTTATCTTGCCATTTTTTTTCTATCGCTTTAAAATCCATTTTTTCCTCCAAATCATTATATGTCTTTGATTTTAGCATTTTCTGTCGCTTAAGTCAATATTTTCTTAATCTTTTCATAAAAAGGTGTTGAAAAGATTAGAAATATATGTTATACTAGTAATAATAAAAAAAGGAGATTGTTATGTATAATCAATATAGACAAGACGAATGGGAAAGATTCAACTTCAATTGTTGCAAAAGAATAGTTGATAAAATTCAAGATGACTCACTAGCACTATATTACTTTTTAAAACAAATTTCTTATAATAGAGAACTTCTTGCAAGAGTGCTTCGCTCATTAAATGAAAATACTCTTTTTAGATTAAAAATGTTTGCAAATGAATTTGGCGACAAAAAATTCATTGCAACTATTGACCATCATTTAGTCACTCCAGACCAACAAAACTCATTATAATTAATTTTATAAGTTGTTTCATATTTTACATCATAAAAAGCTAAAAATCATCAAGTTTTACTATTGATTTTTAGCTTTTATTATGCTATACTTTCGTTCGCCAAAGGAGAAATTATGAAAAATATACAAGAAAATTTAAATCACTGCGTCAAATTATATTCAATGGACTATCAAAATAAAGAATCAATAAAAACATTATATCAAGTCCTTGTAAAAGCAAATGATTCATTCTCAAACAGCGTCATTATTGAAGCATTGAAAGAAATGCCTGAATCAGCTTATCAAGCTTTGATGAAATTTATGAAAGAAAATGCTTTCGTCGAAGACTATTGGCTTTTTGAAATTTATCGTAATGCACCAACCATTCAAGATGACTATATTGTTGTTGAAAGTTTTTCTGAAGAAGACCTATCTTTTATCAAATAATTCCACAAATTTTAAAAAATCGCTTGACAAAGTGATTTTTTTGTTTTATAATAACAAACGTAAAAATAAAGTCTTGTCCAAAGACAGCAAGTGCTTTAAGCATAAACACCTTGTGTGTGCTTGCCGAGGAAAGAAGCAATAGATAAAGATTTTCCTATCTCTATGCTCTTTTTCTTGGGCATAGGGATTTTGTTTTTATAGACGCAATATTCTATAAAAAAGGAGGAAATTATCTAATGAGTGCTAATTTAGAAGCAAAAAAAGAATTAGTTGAAGAAATCAAAAACAAGATTCAATCTTCAATTTCACTTACTTTTGTTGATTATCGTGGTTTAACCGTTGAAGAAGACACTAAAATGCGTAGAACTTTAAGAGAAGCTGGTGTTGAATACAAAGTATACAAAAACAGATTACTTTTAAAAGCATTAGAAGAACTCGGAATGACTGGTTACGATGATTTATTACAAGGAACTACAGCTGTTGCATTCGGAATGCAAGATGAAGTTTCTGGACCAAGAATCATTGTAGAAACATCTGAATCTACTAAAAAAATGCAAGTTAAAGGTGGAATTTTAAATGGCAATAGAGTTGATGCTGATATGGTAAACCAACTTGCAAAAATCCCATCAAAAGAAGTGCTTATATCAAAACTTTTATACTTATTACAAAGCCCTGTTCGCAGTGTTGCTATTGCGCTTAATGCAATCGCTGAAAAGCAAGGTGCTTAATTAAAAAATTAAAGGAGAAAATTAAAATGGAAAATAAAGAACTTGTTGAAATTATTAAAAACAAAACAGTTGTTGAAATCAACGAACTTGTTAAAATGTTAGAAGAAGAATTTGGCGTTAGCGCTGCTGCTGCAGTAGTTGCTGGCCCTGCTGCTGGTGCTGCTCCAGCCGCTGAAGAAAAAACTGAATTTACAGTAGAACTCGCTGAAGTTGGCGCAAACAAAATCGCTGTAATTAAAGTTGTAAGAGAAATCACTGGACTTGGACTTGGAGAAGCTAAAGCTCTTGTTGAAGCTGCTCCTAAAGCAATCAAAGAAAACGTTCCAGCAGAAGAAGCTAAAGATATCGAAGCTAAACTTAAAGAAGCTGGCGCAACAGTTAAACTTAAATAAATCAAATTATATAAACGAATATTGCGAAAAAAGCAGGCATATTGCCTGCTTTTGTTTTGTCAAACTTCTTTTTTATGGTATATTGTTCATAGAAGTAGAAAAGGAAGGTCATAAATTAGGAGACAAAATTGATTATTTCTCAGGAAAAGCTATAGAAGAAACTTCTGAGAGTAAAAAACAAAAACCTATTAGAAAGTCTTTTGTATTTAACAAAAAAGCAAATTCTGAAGAAGAAAAGACAACAGAACAAGTTTCACCAATTCAAGACTTTTTAATAACTGATGAAACGCAAAAAATTTACTAAGAAGTTGAAGATTCTAATTAAATATAAATAAAAAACAACCACTTAGGGTTGTTTTTTTTGTTAAAAAATTTATTAATAATATGGGTATTTTTATTATTGATATTTAATTTTCAATTATCTCATATCCATCTTTCTTGTCTTTTATTGAATAGCCTTTTGCAGTTAGTTCTACCCTAACAGCGTCTGCTGTAGTCCAATCCCTGTTTAATTTTGCCTGCCAACGTTTTTCTGCCAATTCCTTAATTTCTTGTGGAATTTCTTCTGCATCAATAAGGCTGATACCTAAAACTTGATTAAATTTTTCAAGGGAAGAATAAACGTCTTGACTTCTTTCTTCTTTAAGCATTTTTTGAACAACCGCAATTGCTTTTGGCATATTCAGGTCATCATTTATGCTGTCAAGAAAGTCTTGTTCATAAGAAGATGTGTCAACCTTTGCCAAGCCTGTTTTATGCTCTTTAGCAAGGTTTTTAATACTTTTTAGTGTGTTTTTCGCCATATCAAGCGAATCAAAAGTAAAGTTTTGTTGTTTTGAATAGTGTGCAAGAAAATAGAAAAACCTAAAATCTTCAGCTGAATAGCCTTTAGTTTCTAAATCTGCAATTGTATATAAATTGCCCAGGCTTTTGCTCATCTTGCCGCCATCAATTTGCAAAAATTCAAGGTGCATCCAAGCATTAACAACTTGGTGCCCATAATGGCAATTGCTTTGTGCGATTTCGTTTTCGTGATGAACTGGTTTATGGTCAACTCCGCCTGTATGAAGGTCAATATATTCCCCTAAATACTTATCTCCAATAACAGAGCATTCAATATGCCACCCTGGGTATCCTTTCCCCCAAGGACTATCCCACTGCATAATATGTTCCTTAGGTGCCTTTACCCACAATACGAAATCATAAGGTGAACGTTTTTCACTGTCCACTTCAATTCTCGCGCCCGCAAGCTTTTCATTTATATCCATTCCAGCTAAAGCACCGTAAGCCGAAAATTTAGCAATGTCAAAGTAAATACCTTTGCTGGTTTCGTAAGCATATCCCCTTGCAATCAGTGTTTTAACAAATTCTATCATTTCTTCAATTACTGAAGTTGCAGGCACAATATATTCTGGCAAATCAATATTCAACTTTTTAGCTTCTTCAATAAATACATTTGTATAAAATTTAGCAATTTCCCAAGGTGATTTATTTTCTCTCTTGCTTGCAACAAGCATTTTATCGTCACCTTCATCGGCATCGCTTGTGAGGTGACCAACATCTGTAATATTCATTACGCCATTAACTTTATAGCCATTATATTTGAGCACTCTTCTAATGTTATCCATAAAAAGATACGCCCTGAAATTTCCGATATGCGGATAATAATAAACTGTAGGTCCGCACGAATACATATTAACAATTCCGTTTTCTCTTGTTTTAAACTGTTCAATCTTTTTTGTAAGTGAATTAAAAATTTTAAGCATATTTTTCTCCTAATTAAATAATTTTGTTTAAAAACCTGCTTAAACTATCTAAATTTTGTTCAATTTCTATAGGTGTAGCACCAAAATTATTGCCAACTTCGGTAAGATAGTTATCAAGTTCTTTTCTTCCTTTTTCTGTAAGTTCGATAACACGACATCGTCTATCCATATTAGACTTCTTGATAACAAGACACCCTTCTTTTTCGAGAGCCGCACTCATAAGGGCAAAGTTTGTTTTTTTAATGCCCAATTTTTCAATTATCATACTAATTGACAAATCTTGATAAAGATGACTAAAAAATAGTATCTTCATTCGCAAAATACTTCCTTCTCTATTTTTTTTAATCAAATTTTCAAGTAATGATTCAATTTCTAAAATTTTTTCTGCCGTTTTCATAAGTTCTCTCTTTTGTTCTCAAATAGTATATAAAAAATTTATTAGAAATGCAACTGTTTTTACTTGATTTTCAAAGAAATTATTATTAAAATATAAATATGAAAATAGAAGGACCTATCGAAGAAATTATATTCCGCAACGAACAAAATGGTTACACCGTGTTTATTTTAGATTTTAAATCAACACCAGTGGTTTGTGTGGGAAAACTTTTGAATGCAAATATCGGCGAAAACCTAGAACTTGTTGGCGAATATGTAAACAATGCGAAATATGGCTACCAATTTTCTTTCAATTCTTATGAAATCACCCTACCTACTTCTCTTGCTGGGATTGAAAGATATTTATCTTCTGGCCTGATTAAAGGAGTGGGCCCAATAACTGCAAAAAACATTGTTAAACATTTTAAAGAACAAACCTTTGACATTATAGAAATGAGCCCAACTTCACTAGCAGAAGTAAAAAACATTTCACTAAAAAAGGCTTTAGAAATTGGTGAAAAATTTAAAGAACTAAAAAAACTTCAAAATTCGGTTATGTTTTTGCAAAAATATAACATTTCAACTAATATGGCTCTTAAGATTTATGATATTTATGGGGCAAAAACAATCGATATAGTAAAAACAAATCCTTACCGCCTTGTTGAAGATGTAAACGGCATCGGATTTACTACTGCAGATAAAATTGCTGGTAGCATCGGCATTCCTAGTGATAGTGAATTTAGAGTGAGAGCTGGCATTGTATTTACCCTTCAATCTTCAATTGAAAAAACAGGAAACACATACCTACCAAAAAATGTTTTGTTGACACAAGCTTCACAACTTTTAGATATCGATTTAAATTCTAATGAAAAACTATATCAAGATGCGCTTGATAATCTTACCATAGACAAAAGCACGCTATGCCTATTCCACGATGGGCAAGAAATAGTAACTCCGGCAAAATATCACCACTATGAAACTGTGGTATCACAAAAACTAGCCCTGCTAAACAATTCTGTTGCAATTAAACCGCTTAATATTGAAGACGAAATCACGCATTTTGAAGAAAGATTTAATATTGCGTTTCACTCAGAGCAGAAAAATGCAATAAAAACCGCTATTAACAGCGGTATATCTGTTATCACTGGTGGTCCGGGAACTGGTAAGACAACTATCATCAAATGCATTATTGAAATTTTAAAATCTCACGATAAAAGATTTATGCTTTTAGCTCCTACCGGTCGAGCATCTAAACGAATGAGTGATTCTTGCGGTGAAGAAGCAAAAACGATTCATCGAGCTTTAGAAGTGGCATCTGGCGAACTGGGCAACATAAATAGATTTGTTTACAATGAAAACAATAATTTTAAAACTGATGTCGTAATAGTTGACGAAGTCTCGATGGTTGATGTTGCATTAATGAGCCACTTATGTAAGGCTCTCCCTAGAGATTGCCAGCTTATTTTAGTGGGCGATAAAGACCAATTGCCAAGCGTTGGTGCTGGAAACGTTTTAGACGATATCATCAAAAGCGGAATCATTCCCCTTTCAATGCTTACTAAAATTTATCGACAAAGTGACGATAGTTTAATCATTACCAATGCTCACCTTATCAATAATGGCAAAATGCCACATTTGGACAATAGCAGTAAAGACTTTTTCTTTCAAGAACATTCTGACTTAGGACAAATTAAGGCAACCATAATTGATATGGTTGTGCGAAGACTTCCTAAATTTACCGGCCTTGAATGTAACCAAATTCAAGTGCTTGCGCCCCTTAAAGCTGGAGTGTGCGGAATTGACAACTTAAATCGCACTTTGCAAGAATCAATTAATCCGCCTGCAATAAACAAAATGGAACTTACTGTTGGAGAAACTATTTTTAGAGTAGGCGACAAAGTGATGCAAACAACTAATAATTATGGTCTTATTTGGAAGAAAACAAACGGAATAATTGAAGAAGAAGGCGAAGGTGTTTTTAATGGAGATATAGGATTTATCGAACTCATTGACTTTCAAACAAACGAAATGGTTGTTATGTTTGAAGATGGCAGACGCTGTTTGTATCCACGCACAGAAATCAATCAGTTGTCTCTTGCCTATGCAATAACAATTCACAAAAGCCAAGGTTCTGAATTTGATGTTGTTATTATTCCAATCATTGCAGGAACAAGTATGATTTTAACACGCAACTTAATCTATACAGCCGTAACAAGAGCAAAGAAAATGGTTGTGCTTGTCGGTGAACAAAAAAATCTTAAAAGAATGGTATCTAATAGTTATACTGTTCAAAGATTCACCCTACTTAAAAGTTTAATAATTTCAGCAAACAAAAAAGTAAAAGATTTATTCAACTAGAGGACATTATGACAATCAAAAACTTTTTTATAAAAACAAAAGATAAAATTTTGGATACAATTTTTCCAGACAACATAACTTGCTTGTTTTGCGGACGTGATGTTGTAGAAGGAGACATTTGTCCAAACTGCTCAAAAAGTGAAATCCTCAACAACGGAAATCGTTGTGTGTTTTGTGATAGCAAGATAAAAGAAGGAAATATTGTGTGCGACCATTGCAAAACCAAACAACCAAAGTTTCAAAGTTGTCATTGTCCTTTCGTTTATAATGAGAAAACCCGCTCAAGCATATTAAAACTTAAAAGTGATAGTGCAAAGTATTTAGCCAAATACTTTGCAAAACATATCTATGATAGACTAACAACAAATAAAGTTGAATTTGATATGATAATTCCTGTCCCTTCGCATAAAAAGACAATAAAGAAAAGGGGTTATAATCCCGCAAAAGTGCTGGCAGATGAACTTTCAATTTTATCAGGGAAACCTGTTGAAGACATTTTGGTCAAAACTGCAATAACCAAAAATCAAAAGTTTTTGAATTTCGAACAACGCCAAAGCAATCTTGAAAATTCCATTTACGCCCTAAATCATTCTATAATTAAAGGAAAATCAATTTTGATTATTGATGATATTATCACTACAGGCTCTACAATTAATGCCTGCGCGAGCCTACTGTCGAAGGCAAAAGAAATACACGCTTGCGCGATTGCAAGACGCAATATTTAGTATATTTTTTAAAATTTTGAATTTTTTTAATTTTTTTTGAAAAAATGCTTGACAATATAATTCATTTACCATATAATTAGAGAGTATCAAAAAGCACTCCCTAATTTTTGATATAATGGTCTCATGGTCAAGCGGTTAAGACACCGCCCTTTCACGGCGGAATCAGGGGTTCGATTCCCCTTGAGACTACCACTCAAAAAAAAGCACCTATTTGTAGGTGCTTTTTTATTTTGCTTTATGCATAATATCAATATATTTCATTGTTTTTAACAGCATTATTTTAAAATAAAAACTCTTCACAATATGATTTAAATAGTTAGTGAGATATCCCGCTAACCGATTTATTTTTTAAGGATTTTATTTGAATTTTTAAAACCTGCGACCGTTTTACCGAATAATAAGAAAAAGCAACAATCGCAAGCGACATAAATATTATACAACCAAAAAATACGATTAGTCCCAGTCCATTTTGAACAGACAATGCTTGGACAGGCTGAGAAGAATCAAATTTAATTAAATCCAGCAAAAAGCCTATTATTAATAGAGCAACTGAGTTTGCTAAATTATAAGTAAAAGTAAAGTAGCCTGTATGTGCTCCTGCATTGTTTTCACCAGTTTTAACAATTTGAAGCGTAACGACATCAGCATACATTGAAAAAGGCAAACAATACATAGCACCTGCACCAATACCACAAAAAAGCATACAAGGAAGAGCGATATAAAACATAATTCCAGATGACATAAATTCTTTAAACAAAAAGGTAATACCTATAATAAAAACCCCCAAAATTATTGTTGAAAGCGAAATTATTAAAGTTTTCTTTTTGTCAATTCGTTTTGATAAAAACACCCAAAGCGGTTGCGATGCGACCGCACCGCCAAACATTGCAATCAATACTATTGAAATTTGCGAACTTGAAAAATGATAACAATAAGTAAACAGGTGAAGCCCAACTCCTGTTAAAAACGAAGAAGCTATTGTCGCACAGGAATATCCTAATATTACCGACCGAAAATCTTTATTTTTAATCACATTAAAATAGCCATAAAGCAACTTTTTAAACTGAAATTTCTCTCGTTTTTCATCAAACCGATAAATTTTTCGCCTTTTGATCTGTTTTAACGTGCAAAATATCGTAATTATTCCCAGCCCTGTCAAAAGCAGAGAATTGATTAGGGCTATTTTTACATAACCTTGTTGGGTGTGGACAGACTGAATTCCAATGGATATTGAAGGCATAAAAAAATACATTAATATATTAGGCAAAATCATTCCCAAAATATTAAAAAACGTTTTAAAACCTTGCAATTTTGCCTGATCGTTATAATCAGGGGCAATATCAATTGCAAGGGCCGAATACGGCGTGCCAAAACAAGTATTTGCACTTTCAATTGCAAGCATTCCAACTAAAAGCCATACAAATTTAATCCACTGGGGCAATGTCATAGGCATTGACCAAATAAGCAAATTAATCATCGAAATAAAAAATATTCCAAACAACATAAAGCCCAGGCGTTTGCCAAAAAACTTGTTTCTGCAATTATCAGACAAATGCCCTATCAACGGATCACTAACACCGTCCCAAATGGAAGAAATCGCAATTGCTATCCCCACCAACGAACCTGAAATACCCATAACAGCAGTTGCAAAAAACATAATAAAACTATTCAATGTTTGCGACATCGAACTATATCCAAATCCGCCAATAGCATAGGTAAACTTGTTCATAAACGTAAACTTGTTTTTCACAATCTATAACTATGCAAAACAGTAGGCAAATAGAATAAAAAAAACTAACATTTGCAGTTAGTTTTCTTCCGTTTCTTCATCTAATTTTAATTCTTGCTCTGGAGTATATAACAATTTTTGAGCAAGTTCAAATCTACTTGCATTAAAAAGCACAAGCGAAGGCAACGTCCTTTCAATTAATTTTAAAAGTTCTTCTGTTTCTTCACGTTCTGAACTTGGCACGCTTAGACTTATACAATCTTGGTAAACTTTTTTGCCACTAGCCACATCTTTATATAACACTTTCTCGCAAACAAGTTTTGCCCTAAAGCCTGTTCCGCCTATAATATCATATGGAGTTTTGTCGTTGTGAACTTCCATAATTTCGCTTGTCTTCTTCACAATATTTTCAATATCAATAGTAAGAGAAGATGAAAACAAATCATCTATAGCCTTTGCTATTTTGGGTGCATAATCTTTTGGGTGATCGCTTGGAGTGCAATTGCCACCAATTTGATATTTTTTTGTCTTCTTATTAAACACCCTACTTAATCTTCGAATGTTGAAATATGTATCTTTACTTGTAGATGATTTTGATAAAACTATACCAGCATCAAAAAGCATATGATGCTCATTGTCATAAAACACTTCTTTGATTTTTATTTTTGGCACCTGCTCGAAGCGATAAAAAGGCATTGCCTTTTTCAACTTTTTAATTACTTCCGAGAAAGTAATCCAGCCTGCCATAATAAAATGGTAATTATCAAACTTTTGAAGTTCTACTGTTTTTGTTGCCATATTCAATCTCCTATTACTATATTACAATCTTTGCAAAAAAAAATCAAACGTTTATGCATCTTTTTATAAAAACAAATAAGGTTGCCCTAAGGCAACCCTACTTGTCATAACCAATTTATTTGTTATTTAAATTTTCTTTAAAGCTATTTCCAAATTTGAAAGATGGAACATTGCAAGCTGCGATTTTAACCTTTTCTTTTGTGAGTGGGTTGATACCAGTTCTTGCAGCTCTCTTCTTAACTTCGAATGTTCCGAAGCCAGCGATTTGAATTTTTTCTCCAGCTTTAAGAGTTTGGGCAATTGTTTCTGCCATAGCTTCAAAAGCAATTCCTGCGTCTTTTTGAGTGAATTGTGCTTTATCAGCAAATGCTTTGATAAATTGTTGTTTATTCATTAACAAATCTCCTTTTTTTGGTTATTTAACCTACTTTGATAATAGCATACTTTTGAGCGATTTCCAAACGATTTTTATATATTAGCACCAAAAAATCCTAAAATTTCCTTCCAAATTAGGCTAAAATAGCCTTTTAAACGGTTTAAAAAGTAAAAATCATTGCCTTTATAGTGCGTGCCGTTCTTGACAATCTCTACGACTTTACCACGAATATTATCAATACTTATTGTTCCCGTTTCTCTTGAATCTGCACTATGATTGCGGTTATCTCCCAACACAAACAATTCATTTTCAGGCACTTGAAAGAATGTTACATTGCATTGAAGACTCTCAATATAAATCTGCTTTGACTGATATCCGCCACCAAAGAAAGTGCTATAAAAGGTTGGCTCATAAACAAGTTGTGGGGTCAAACCATCTTGCGGCGCCTGTCCATCATCAGACCATTCTTGGTAACTTTTGATGTAATCTTCGTCTAATACTTCAACCTTATTGGAATTTTCTTTTATCCTAATAAGCCTATATTCACCTTGTTCATTTTTCACAATTGTTATGTAATCTCCGCCAAAAGCTAATGCTCTTTTTATAATTGTTTTGTCAGAAGACTTTTCAAGGATTATTATATCGCTATAATCTATATCCTTAGTTTTCTCTATATACACACCATCTTGCACCCAATTATAAGTTGTTTTTCCATCACTAACAATTGCACTAAGCACAGCTTCATTATTAAGAGTTGACTGCATTGATTGCCCGCTTATTGTAATATATTCATATTTTTGATTAAAAACATAATTCACGCTGAAAAACATAATAAACACAATCAGCATTACAAAAAGAATGCGATACAACACCTGTGTCGCAACTTTTTCTTCTTTTTCCTTCATAAAATACTGCGTATATGGTTTATCTTCCAAAATTAACCTTTAACCCCTTTTGCAAAAATGCAACCACAATAATTCTGTCTGTATAAATTGTATTTTTTTGAAAACTCGATGCTTCTTTTATAACCATCTTGTTTTTTATAGTTTCCTTCTAAATATTCTTGACCTGTTTTTTCGGCTATCGCCTTACCAATCGCATTGATAATTTGAGAGTTTTTGTGCGGACTGACTGTCAATGTAGTGCCAAACAAATCAATTCCCAATTCCTTTGCTTTTTCTGCAGTTTTTTCAAGCCTTATTTTAAAACATATACTGCATCTTGCGCCACCTTCCACTTCACCCTCAAGACCTTTAACTTTTGACAAAAATTCATCTGGAAAATGCCCATCTTCAATCACATTGATTCCAACTTCTTTGCAATAACGTTTTTGTTCACTTAGTCTAAGTAAATATTCTTCTTCACTATCTATATTTGGATTGTAATAATATATAGTAATGTCATATTCACCTTTCAGCACATCAATTACCTGCGTGCTACAGGGGCCACAGCAACTATGCAACAACAACTTTTTCATTCTATCGTCCTTAAAATTTGACTAACTTGTTTCATAATTTGATTTTTTTCTAATAATTTTTGTTTGTCATCATCGAAATTTTCTATCTTAAAGATAAAACAACCCAATGCGTCCCCGCAATTGATGAATATTTCAACAATATATACATCTTGCTTCACCCCTTTTAATATATAAAGAGGAAAAGAAAAACCATTGACCAAAATTGAAAATTGTTTTACAAGCACAAACTCGTCTTTTTTTTCGTCATAAGAGCCAACTAAATTGTGATAATGCTCAAAAAATTCATCAGGATCTCTCTGAATCTGGAATAAAGAAACAACTTTATTTTCTGGCGAAATGTAATTTTCACAATTGATAAAGCCTTGACCGTTCTGCAAAAAATATTTGTCTGTTGAAATCACCCAACCGTCTGGAAGGCAAAAACTCATCTCGTTTAAATCTTCAATTACCCTTTTCATTTTATCTCCAATAGCATTATGCCACGATTTTAAAAAAAAGTCAAGTTATTGCCTACAGTTAATCAAATTCTGCCATAACAAAATAACCGCAAAATGCAAAGACAAAATAAGAGATCAGATCACGTTTAAAGCATACATCATCATATCATTTACATTTTCATTTATTAAGCGATAAACAAGAATTTTCCCGTTGCGTTTATAAGAAACAATACCCTGATCTTTTAGTTGTTTAAGTTGATGAGAAATGGTCGTTTGATTAATGGCAAGCACAGCCGATAAATCATTTACACACATTTCCATCATTGATAAACAGGTAAGAATTTTTATCCTTGTGCTATCTGAAAAATTTTGAAAATAATCTGCAAGCCTTAAAATTTCTCTTTCACGTGGCATAACTGACAGGATTTCGCTTCGACTACGCTCTGATAATAATAAATATTTATTTTGCATAGAAACTCCTTTCACATTAATTGTTTTTTTGTCATACATATTACTGCTATAAGAATTAAAGCAAAATGCAAATGAAAAAGCAAAATAGAAAAATTTCATATTTTGTCAAAATTAAGATTATTATGTATTTTAAGGAGGTTTAAATGAATACACAATTAATTTTATTTGCTCTGCTTTTCTCATCTTTTTTCAACGGATCTGACTTAAACTTAAACAATAATACACTTTTAATTTTACTTTTGCTTCTATCTATCGGCAACAACAATTCTTGCGGCTGTGGCTGCACACAAAACACCTGCCCAAACAATTTTAATTCAAACACTTTTATTTAATTTGAAATAAACAAATGAGATTGAAGCAAAAAATATAACTAAAAAATATCAAAAAAAAGATTTATTGAAGCCAAAACAACGGCTCCATAGTCTTTTTTTATTTATTTTTTAAAAATATTTAAAAATCATTTTGTATTTTCCTTTTTTTGTGTTAAGATAATCTTGTCAAATAAAAAAAAGGAGGAAATCTATGAAATCACTTCTCAACCTTACATTTTCTTGGGACGGATATTTCGGTGTTGTGTTTGGAACTGGCTCAGAAGGAGCAAAAGCTGCACAAGAAGCTGTAAAAATCATTTCTACAGCCCTTTGGATTGTAATCGGGATTGTTGGTCTTGCTGCTGTCATCTATGGTGTTTATCTTGGTATTAATTTAGCAAGAGCTACTGAACAAGGCAAAAGAGATGAAGCAAAGAAACACTTAATTACAGTGATTATCTCAGTTGTAGTTACGCTTGTTTTAGTTATCTTCTTCTTATACTTGTTGCCAGGAATTCTTAGTGCTTTCCACAGCGTTAACCTTCCTGAAAACCCATAATTTATACTAAATAAAAATCCGCACTTATAATTGTGTGGATTTTTATTTTTAAAAAATCTTTTTACACCCCTTATTTTTCTTGCTAAAAAAAATTAAATATGCTAAAATTTAAAATAAGGAGAAAAAAATGGGGTTTCATTATTTAGAACATTTATCATTTTTAAACGAAACATATAAGGTTTTGCCAGATATTTTATGGTGTATGCTTGCGCTTGTTGGTGGAGCCGGTTGTGTTTATGCAATCATACTAGGTGTGAATCTTGCAAAAGCAGAAAGCGAAGATAAAAGAAAAACCGCTTCAACAAGGCTTAGAAACACAATTATTGGCGTAGCAACATTGATGCTGCTAGTTGTGTTTATCAATGTTTTATTACCATTAATATTAAAAGCAATATGGCCGGATTATGTTCTTAATGAACTTGAGTATCTAAAACATTTATCTGGTCAAACTATGGGGCCACCTGCACCTACAAATCCGTAGGAACAAAACAAATTTAAAATTCATATAAAACTTGTGTAAAGGAGAAATCTAATGCACAAGTTTTTTTGTAGTTATAATAGGCTTTGTGAAAGATATGAATTGACAAAATCTCAAAGCGTTTTTTCTCAAAAAGTCAACATTCAAGCAGAAAGCATTTTAATTGATACCATAAAAAAAGATATGCAATCTCTTTATGATTTAATTGCACTTTTAAAAGATAGCGAAGAGGACGAACAAAGATTGAATATATGTGACGAAACAGAATTGTTGATTTCAAATCTATTTTATTCTCTTTTTGCTTCTCCCTTAGAACTTGCAAATTTCAGCCGAGAATTAAAAGGAGACGAATTAAAACAGGCACAATATCTCATATCAAATATTGAAAAAGCAATTAATATACCTGAATATAATAGGCTTATAATTATTATCAAAAACAACATTAATTTTTTGTTATCATAGCGCGCACAACATTCCTAAGCCAATCATAGTATGTATTAGGCATTTAAAAATGAAATAACAATTCTCACTTAAGGCACATATGAAATAAATTACAATCTTGAAGTAACCAGCACAGAAGAAAATGAAACAAAAAGCGCCAATTTTTTAATGAAAAAGCTATTTTTTCTTTGTTTTTTTCGCTTTAGATGTTAAAATCTCCTATAGGAGAATAAAATGGAACATCAAATTATAATGTTTGACTTTGACAACACTTTAGTCAAATCGCTTAAATTTTGGCACAAAGTTTTAGATAAAGAAACTTTTTGGTTTTTTGGAAAGAAACCAAACAAACGTATGTCCCAAATAAGATTAGGAATCACCATAAAAGAAACTGCTGAAGAATTTATAAAACTAGCTCAAATTGACGCAACTTGCAATGATGTATATAGCGCTTGGGAAAAATTAATGAGCAAGCACTACCTAAACAAAATAAAAATGATTAAAGGAGCAAAAGAATTTCTTTTAAAACTAAAAACTGAAGGAAAAACTCTCGTTTTGGCATCAGCAACACAAGATTCTTTATTAAAAACCGCTTTACAGCATTTCAATATCGACATATTTGATTATATATTTACCGAAGCCAACACAAACGTGTCAAAAAGAAACATAACCTTCTTTCATAACATATTAAAACAACTCAAAACAAAGCCTGAAAACATTGCATTCTTTGAAGACTCTGTAAGTTCTCTCACCAATGCATCAAGTTTAGGCATAAAATGTTATGCAGTCATTGGAGATTTTAACAAACAACACAAACAACAACTATCATTAATGTGTGAAAATTGCATAAAAAACTATAAAAAACTAACAAAAAAGAGCAAATAACTGCTCTTTTTTTGTATTTTAATATTATTTACAATAATTCTTGTATTGTTTTATTGTTTTTTAATTCTTCTTGTAATTTTTTAATTGTAGTATAAATTTCATTTATATTTTCGTCCGTGCGAAGATTCTTTTTCGCATAATCAAAAAGTTCTCCTATTTTTTTCATAATATTTGTGCCGATAATATCGCGAAGATATGAATGTCTCGGAACCAGCCAAACATGAAAATGATTACCATCTTTTTCTTCCCAAACAACATTATACTGACTGCAAACATTGATTTTCTTCAAACTAGAAATAACAATATCTATAAGAATAATCAATTCTTGTTTTTCATCAACCGTCATCTCATTTATACTTTCAATATGCCTAAGACTGCCAATTACAATAAAGCCATTTATAGGCAACTCAAAATCTTGCGACACATCAAAATTTTTCGTCCTTAAAATTTTACCCGAATTAATCTTTGTGTCTTCTTTGGCTTGAGCTTTTGCGCACCCCATACAATCGCCTACATCAATCATATTACCATCAAAAGACTTTACAATACTCATTTTTTCTCCCTTTATTTGTTCACTACACCCAATTACCGTGATTTTGAAAACATTTTTTGGCGGAGATGGAGGGATTCGAACCCCCGTATCAGTTTCCTGATAAATGCATTTCGAGTGCACCTCGTTATGACCACTTCGATACATCTCCATTCTCAATCATTTTATCACTATTTCTTTTAAAATGCAACAATTAGACTAAAATCGTTTGCTTTTTTTTATTTTTTTCACTATACTAAAATTATAGGAATAAATATTAAAAAAGGACACATTATGAAATACAAAAAAACTAAAGTAATTATAGATACCGATCCCGGCGTTGATGATACTGCAGGTCTCGTTTTTGCACTCTACGACAAAAGACTTGATATTCAACTTATTACTACCGTTGTAGGAAATGTAAAAATTCAAACAGCAACTAGAAACGCCCTTCATATTTTAGACAAACTCAGAATTGACATACCTGTTGCACAAGGAGCTGAAAAGGCATTGACACGAACCAGCAAAACCGCTGAACACGTGCATAAAAAAGAAGGTATGGGGGGATATATTCCACCAAAAACCACACAACATCAAATCCTTAAAGAAGATGCAGTTGAAGCAATGTATAAAGTCTTAAAAGAAGGCAATGGAGATATTGAGCTTCTTATCCTTGGCCCACACACCAATGTCGGCACTCTGTTCACCAAACACCCAGACATCATCAGAAAAATTCCTAGGATTGTATTTATGGGCGGATCTCCATTTGGCATTCCAGGTTTTCCAGACCATATTTCTTTCAATATTTCTTCTGATCCCGAAGCATTTAAAATCGTTTTAGAGAGTGGGATCCCACTCGTGATGGTGCCTTCTCATATCGGCAGACGCAAAGCTCACCTTACAGAAGAATATGTTTACCAAATGAGAGATACAAATCCGTTGGGAAATTTTCTCGCACAAATGTATAGCGAATATTGGGAAAGAGGATTCCCAGACAAACGCATCGCAACAAACGACACCTGCGCGTATATGTATATTGTTCACCCAAAATTTTTTAAAGCAAAATCAGCAGACATAACTGTAGATTGCGATAAAGAGCCTGGAAAAACTTTTGCGCACTTTAATAAAAAAGGAAATGTCAAAGTCGTAGTTGATGTCAAACGAAAGAAGTTTTTAAAAGTATTAACAAAAATGCTTAAAGATCTTAGCAACTTAAAATTTTAAATAAAGCAGTCTTAATTTGACTGCTTGTTTTTTGTTAATATCTCTTTAAAAAACATTTCATTATGTTTAACTTTAAAATGACTTGACTTGTATTCTTTTGACTTGCAATGATAATAATATGCGCTATCATTGTCTCCTATTTTTGAATGGCAATAACATACTCACAGGTCGCTTTTGAAAAACTGTAATTTCGAGCCTTCGAAAAATCATCACACCACTCAAAATCAAACAACTTATCTGTATATAAATTTGCAACATTTTTAGTTTTATCTTGCGAGCCTGTATCTATTATTATAATTTCATCTGCATATTCATTTAATTTTTTTACACTCATTTAATAAATCTTCTTCATTTTTAACAATCATACACCAAGATATTGTTTTCATAATAACATTTTATGCAATATAATTATTTTGCGACAAATTAATATTTTTATTTATTTTTTGCAATGTTGTCGAAAAATCGATATATTTCTTGATTTTTTTAGTATTTTTTAACACTTTTTTATCAATTATTTAATTTCAAAAACAATTTATGAAATCATTTGTTCTTTCGCATTTTCAAGGATTAAAAAATAATTAAATGTTTATATTAATATATATAAATATTATATACTATTTTGTCATTTTATTTTGATTTTTGTTGCAACTATGCTAAAATTAAAATATTAAAAAGAGAGGTCTTTATGAAAAAAATAAAAAGAATATTTAATTACCTTTTTATCCTGCTTTGTTTTACAGGCATTATTTCTGCAAGCTATCTCACACTAGGTCAAAAAGAAGCATACGATATAGCGTCTGCAGATTTTTCATCTTTCACGCAAATTGATAATAATTTGCCCGATTATTTAACAGTCAATACTTTAAGTGGACAAGATATCAAGGATATCTTTTTGCTTAATGCACAAACAAAAATGGAATTGTCAATAGCAAACTTGCAAACCATTAAAAATGAAAGTCACGAAGAAAACCCTGCTTACTTTACTCAAAAAGTAGAAGAAGGCGAAAGCCCTACTGAATATTATTACTTTGACTTCACTTCATCTCTTTCACTTTATAAAGATAAATCAAACGTTCAAATTGCAAGTGGAGAAAAATCTACAAACTTACTCGACGGAGCAAGCATTTCAAACTTCGTTTCGCAAGGTGCATTTGCCATTTCAGAAGGCGCATCATTTACACCTAAAAAATTAAATATTTTATTTGATCTTAATACATCAAATGCCGATATTGATGTAACTGGAAATAAAATAACTTTAAACTCAGAAGGTCTTTATACTCTTTGTATTCCAACAATAGTTTATTACACAAACAACGCGGGTGAAACTTGGACAATTTTAGAAAACAAAGTTTTGAATTATACATTTATGATTTTCAATGCTGACACTTATTTTACTTCTTCCGGAATCCAAAACGTAACATTTTCAAATAATCTTGACAGGGCAACATTGATATCTTCAGAAACATATTCAACATATTATTACTACAACTATTCATCTTTTGATACAAATACTCTTCCATCGTTAACTTACGATTATAAACACTTTAAAATTAATGTTCATTACACAAACATAGATGACAACACCTTTGACTACTTCATCGAATATCAAAACGGCAAGATTCTTACGCTTGATGCTTCGGGAAAACAACTAACAGATAAGATTTCAATTGATGCAAGACTAGATAATGGCGGAAAAGCGAAAATCACTTTCATCGACCTTGGAAGTTACGACATCAATTTTGAATACTTATATATTTCAGAGACTGATGAAACTACAATCACTTACGAGCTTCCACTTGATGAAAATTTAACAGACTCACAACTTCTCAATAAATCACAAAAGGTTTTCGTTTATGGATATCAAGCGCTTCACGCAGACTATGAAAACCAGAATGAAGAAACAAACCAACCTAAAGATAGCGAACTTAAAAAATTTGATTTTAACGAAAGCAAATATACAAAGACTGCAGATATCACAAGTTTAGTAAATAAAGCAAATGGGATTGCCACAAAAGAAGCAATTCATAGTTCTACCGCTTTTACTTTAACAAATTTAGAACGCTATGTAACAAATTATCTTAAATCGTCTGATGCAAAAGAGCCAGTATCAACAAATCAACCACCTGTAAAATTTGTAACAAATTCTAATTTAATTACAGGTAATGCTGCAGACACAAAAAGTGCTTTCTATAAAGTAGTAGAAGTAGATAATCCAGCCGATCCAACTGGCCCAAAAATCAAAATTCTCACAGCTACAAAAGCATTCACAGGTTTCAATCAAAACACTGCAGGAACTTATGTTTATATAATGCAATATCAATTTGATCAGTATATGTCAGAAGCAGGGATTTCTCAAGCCAGCCACTATCACTATCAAATTTTCTACTTTACAATCACAAACAAAGCACCTGCTGTAACGGTATATAGTGCTGATGAAAATGAAACTGCTCTTATTGAAAGCGAAAGATACAACAACTTTACTGAACTCTACACACGAGAATTTACAAATAAAAACGTATTCATTATAAATGAAGCAGACGCTAATGATTTCGACGCCAAAGTAAACATTACACTTTCTGCTTACAACTATGTAAACGACACCTATTATTTTAAAGATGTAGCAATAACTAATTTGCAATCAATTGACAACAACTTAGCGTATGGCCAATTTACACTTAAATTCAACGGGACTGATGAAGAAACTAAATCCGGAATTCTTATCAAAAATACAGCTTCTTATGCTAATGCAAACTTTACTATCACAATTAATTCTAAGGCAACAGAGAATCCAAGCATTCAAACCTTCACAATTGATACAAAAGTAATTGACAATGTAACTGCATATAATGCAAACGAAACTACATCATCTAATTATATTTTAGCAGACGCTATTCAAAATTCTCACGTTACAAACAGACCTATTGCAATTAGTTGGGCTGAAAAAGATAGCGGTGCAACCACTTATGGATATTTAAAATACATACCATTTGAAAAAAATGAATGTTATTCGACAGATAAAGATACCCAATCAGAAACAATTTATCAATTACTTTCATCTGCAAATATGCTTCCTGTAACATACAAAATCAATTTAGCTGAAGTATCTGAATGGAATGAATATACAAACTCTGCAAAATATTCCATCAACATCCCAGCAACAAATATCCGAACTGACAATGGTATTTATATTTTACAAGTCTATGACCAAGCTGGCAACTACACTTTTGAAGTATTTATGATAGATAATACTTCCCCTGTTTTCATTAAAACTACTGATGGTAATACACTCTCTTACGAACTCATTCAAAATAACTCAAACATCACCGTTCCTAGAGATGACTACACAAATGTGTATATTGAATGGAGCAAAAATAAAGGGATCTATCTTGGAACTGATTTAAATCTTGCAAGTTATCAAGGTTATCAATACAGCGGAATCAAGACTATTGATGATTCTGAATTTGAAGAAACTTTAACCACTTTCTTTAACAAGAATACTAAAGAAGTAAGATCAATTACTGAATCAAGTTTTAATGGACACTATTTTATTTCTGAAATTAGCAACACTGTTTATGTTAAAGACAGAACAAAAACTTATTCCTCTACAGTTCAAGCAAACTACTCATATCAAGTAAACTTCTTTAAAAATGGAGAAGCACACGAAGGAAATTGCAAAATACTTATCCGCGATGCTAGCAACAGTTACAATTTCCAAGATGCAAGTTATGCTTACTTATATTATCCAAGTTCTTACATTTCTTTCAACATAACCAGCGACCTTTCTCAATTTAAGATTTATACTGCTGACGGCAATTTAGATGCTGAAAGTTATTCTCAAATTGCTCCGTTATATCAAAAAGCAGATTATTCTTTTACAACGGACTCTGTTGAAGCTGATGGAATAACATTAAACACTGAAACCGGTTATAGAAAAAAATTTAGTTATCTCCCATCAATCAATACAACAAAAGAATTATTTGTAAGCTATGTTCCACTATCTTCTGCAGGCACAGAACTTGACGAAGTAACAGTTGAATATTATCCTTACCAGCAAGCAAACGAGAATAACTACTTCTATTATACAATTTCAAATACACCTATGCTTTCATTGACATTGTTTAAATATGATAGCAAAACTAGTTATACCGCTGGAGCAGAACAAACTAATCCTTTAAATTTCGGACAAACTGACGAGCCACTCGCAGGAAAATATATACTTACCAGAACATACCGCTCCACTGCTGACACAAACAACTTAACAAAATCTTACGACTTCTTCTCAAGACAAATTGTATTCTATGTTGATACAAACGGTTTGATTTCACCTTTAACAAGTGTTTCTGATGGCAGAAATACCACACTTGAAAACTTAATTGGTGGAGACATTGTCTTAAACGTTTATAGTGGTGAAGGACAATCAAACATTGCTGTTCAATTCCCTAGATATAACGAAGAAGGATTGAATTCAGGTTCATTCTATACCAAAAATTCATTTAATAAGAAAACTGATCCTGTAAGCGTAAGTATTTCATCAAACAAACTTCCACTTTCTCTTTATATTCCAAAATACAAATATACTATTGCAAGTATATTTAATATGAATGACGAAGACAGCAACGGAAAAGATGACAACAACTTCATCTTGGAAATGAACAAAGCACTATCAAATTTTGGACATAACTTAGAAGTAACAAAAGATGCAACGGGAATTTACACAATTACACACGATAATCTTGTTATTGAAAGTGGCCTAACTGAAGCAGAAGCAAAAGAATATCTTTTCAACACCCTTTCAATCAGCGAATATGAGCTTAGTGGTGAAATTGAATTTATTGGTTCAAACGGTCAAAGAAAATTCTATAGCACAAAACTTGATCAAACAGCTAATCATTATGAAACAAGAAATGATTATCTTAAATTTTATGAGATAACAAGCGTTGGTGGGACATATTTAAATGAAGTAACTTATTTCTCAGAGCCAGGGACTTATGAAGTAACAATCTATCAAAGCGGAAATGATCCACTTTCTTCAATGTATAAATGTTATCGCTTTGCATTTAAGGTAACCAAATCTCAACCTGAGTTTGACATTATCAACCAAGATGGATACAAACTCGAACAGGTAGATGTTGATGGCAAAGATTACTATACAAATTCAGATTCTCTTACAATCAAATGGACTGACCCTAGCAACATATATCTCGCAAAAGTTGACAAAAACGAAATCTTAATTCAAGGTGTTCACGTAAATCCTACTGATATTAAGCAAATTGAAGGAACAAATACTTATTATATCGAACTTACAAACTGCATTTCTTTATACAAAGATAGCGGTTTGACGATTTCATTCCAGTATGAAGGATACAATGCAAGTTATTACAACAAAACTGTTAAAACAATTTATTTTGATACTTCTGCTCCAACAGAAAATCTTAACAAATTAATGCAAAACGTTGCAACTTCAACAAATGATACATTCTCATTTGAAATGCAACAAAAACAAATGCGTGTTTACTTAGACTACAATGGCAACGAACTTTCAAAAGAAGATCTTGATGCAGAGACTCAAGCAAGTTATATTTCAAACGTAGATTCAGGACGATTCAAATATTATGCATTTACAGTTAAAGCAGATTATTTTGAAAATCTTATCAAATTTGTAAAAGGTGCATCACTAAATAAAACAATCTTAAGTGAAGTTTATTACAGACAAATTACTGATATTACAAAATACACTCAATCAGATAGATATTCTTACTTAAACAACTTCAATCAGCTTTCATTAGATTCATCTGCTCCTAGCATTGCAAACACTTATTACGAATTGATTGAAACCGATTGGGCTGGAAATAAAACTATTTATTTAGTTTACCTTTTGGCAGGAGAAGATCACAACGCAATCACCTATCTTCATAAAGGCGATGAAGAAGTTTATGTAAATAATAACGAACTGAGCGAAAACTATAATATTTATGCAAATCCAAAGTTTGCTCTTAAAAATTTATCGTTAAACAACGACCCTTGGCTTTACTTTACATTTAGCAATAATAACAATGGCAAACTCACAACTTACAAATACTTTAAATCTCCATTCTTAAGTGAAAATGTTGTTTATAAAATCACTTATTCAAATGGAATTGCATCTTATAGCGAAGAATCGCTTGAAAATGTAACAACTATTAATACTTCTTCAAATGATAAACACATTCTGACGCTTTCAAATCAATTGACAGGCGCTGAACAACTTTGCTATATCACTGTTTTAGATTCTTCTCTTGTGATTGCAAAAGAAACAGGCGGAGTGCAAAACGATGAAGCAAAGATTGGAATAAATATTCCATCTACACAACAAATGCAAAGCACTAGCAAAGGATATGTTTATCCAGTCAATATAACAATTCAAACTTATCTTGGAGAATGGAAAGATTTTGCTTCATTCAGTCAAACTTCTTTTGGCGTATGGACTGCAGATGATGAAACAAACTCAAACAATGAATTTATTGCCATTTCAACAGCATCTTCTGCAACAATAAACAAACTTCTCGTTTCTGCGAAATCAATCGGAGAAAATACTAGGGTTAAATTTATCATCACAGACAACTTTAACAACGAGCAATCAATTATTATCTTAACCGGTAGTAATGCAGAAGAAGAAATTAAATCAGATTCTAAAATTTATACAGTATATGATGTAGATGGAACATCTTATGTTTCAAATAAAGCACTTTACTATACATATAATCCTGCTATTTATACTGCATCGATTATAGAAGGTGATGTTTATTTCAATGTTGGCTATCACAATGGAGTTAAAGGAAAAATTGAATTATTACCAAATACAAATAGTTATTATAACGGATATATAAAAATTGAATTACGAGATATCGATGGCGCTGCCACTGATAAACCTATCAAAACTGTTTACCTTAGAATTCTCAACACATTACCAAATATAAATAAAGAATCAAATAATAGTAGCAATGACATTACAAACGAAAATTATGGAATTGTATTCTTAGACAAGAATCACAAAAATATCGGGTCTGACAACATTAAAGCCGATAACGATGCAAACCCAATACTTCTCAACCTTTACAAAGATGGAAAGTTGTATTCTGGACCTGCAACAACCATTACTACTTATTCAAGAAATGTAACAATTCAGTTCCCAAATGGATTATATGTCCACAATGCATCATACACAGAAGCATATAATAAAGTTTTAACTTTCAGCATTTTCCTATCTTCTGACAATGGAAATACGTGGGAAAATATTAATGGAGTTGAAACATTAAATCAATATATTTCGCATAGAATTTCAGGCATTGGAACTTATTACATTTTAATTACTTACAATGACGAAACATTACTTTCAAACACATACAAAATGTTTGAACTGACCATTCTTGATTCAGAATCATCTTATTATTACATTACTATTGATGGACAACAAGCAACAAAATCAAACGGTATTAAATATAAAGACGCTTCAGGGCAAGAATATGAAGTAACATATATTGTTTCTCTTGACTATACAGATAAAAAGAACAGTCTTGTGATTCACTTAAATAAAGAACTTAATGTTGAATGCACAAAAACTACTACTATTTACAATGGCAACATAATTACTGGCACAGACGACCCAGAAGTTTCTAGGGGGACTGTCGTAACAGAAATTTACACATTCTCTTGTTCGGAAGCAAAAGGCGACTTTGTCCTAATTTACATCTCCCCTACTTCAAATATTGCAAATACTGTAACTTACGAATTGCCATCTGGTGAAACTATTTCTCTTAAAAACGGATCAAATGCTTTCATTGTTGCAGATAAAGATACTGAAGGAAACTTTAATAAACTTAAAATTTCTTTCTCTACATATTTTGAAATAGAACAAAATGTGCTTATTCCTGTTGTATATAAAATTCATAACAACAATCCAGTTAAACTTGATTTACAACCAAAGCAAAGCAAAACAAGCAACATTTCATATATTGAAATCGATATGGCGGGAACGTATTATCTTCAACTTCTTGACTCCTGCACTCCTGCAAATTCACAAGCATTTAACGGAGCAACTTACAACGGATATGAATTCGTTGAAATTACATTCCTTTCAAGCGTTCCATTTGAAGTAATCACAACAAATGATGCTGGAGAAGAAATTGTAACTGCCCCAATACAAAAAGCAGTTTACAACAGTGAAGTTAAACTAAAACTTACAAATACATCGTCTTATTACTTACCTTCTGCACTCATTACAATTAAAGCCACAAGAAATGGTGAAGAAATTAAAGTAACCCCAGAAAATAATACTTACTCATTCTCTCAACCAGGGTATTATAAAGTTAGCTTTAGTGCAGTTTCAAGCACAAATATTCCTATTAGAGAAGAAACATTCACTTTTACAATCGTAAATAAAAATGAATCTCGTTATGCATTTGAATTTTCTGAATATAGCAATTATTATATTGAAAATGTAATGAAAGATGGAAAAGATGTAACACAAGATTTAATTGATTTTAATAACTTTAAAACTATTGTAATTGGAAACAATGTTTATCTTTCATCTATTACTCTCAATCACCTTGACGAAAAAACAGGCGACGGAAGATACCAAATTACTATCAATACAAATAATCCACAGTATAGTGCGATTATAGGAGAATCTTTCACATTCTCACTTTGGATTAATATGGCAAAACCACCTGTTTACGTCTCTGTTTCTGAAGGAAGCACAACAACAAGCAATATTACAATCAAAATCAATGTTGCAAACTTCTATAAAACGGTTGGTGATTGTTATATCAAAATCGGCAATTTAAGAAAAGACTATACTAATGAAAATATTGAGACTTATGGCGAAGTTGACACAATCACCCTTTCAGGAGCAGGCACATATTACATTCAAGTTTATACTCAAGGCGGATATTTGTTGTATTCATACAAAGTAATTAAAAATGATCCACTTAACACCTTTGCAATCTTAGCAATTGTGCTTGGAGTAATAGCGTTTAGTGCAGTTGTATTTATTACAATTAAACTCAGAAAACGCCAAAAAGTAAAATAAAAAAACTTAGTTTTCATTACTTTTAAATACAAAATATTTACTTTATTGAATAGCAAAATAAATTTATACCTAGAGTAAAAAAATCACGGAAAATTCCGTGATTTTTTATTTAAACTCTTATAAAATTAATATCTGTATATTCTGAAACATCAAGAGTCCATTTATCGCCGATATATACTGTTTCTATAGATCGACCTGCAAACATATTAGCATAATTCGTTACATTTGTTGTGTCAAACATTGATAAATCTAAAGTAGTCAAACACTCTTCAAAAGGCTCATAGTCGCCTGACTCAGACACTGAAAATAAATTCGCCATATTAGTCACTTGTGATGTGTCTAGATTATTGAATATAAACCTATCCTGAAATTGATACCTGTGAATGTCCATTTCCATAAATTCTTCTTCTGTCATACCAAAGGAATCTGGATAAAATGGATAATACATACTGTCATAATCCATCACGACTTGAAAAAAACAAGCAGCATTGGCCGGCAATAATATTGTGTTATAAGAAAGAATATAAGAGTCTTTACCCCAAATACTTCCATCTCCTTCTTCTGAAAGATCTATTCCTGTTGTTGCTAATGATGGTTTATTTTGAATGTAATCAAAACGATTTGCTTCACCACACTCAATGGAATAATAATAAAATTTCTCAAAACTTAAGATTGACACGCTTTGTTCTTTTTCGTGATAGTAAAGTCCTAAACCAATATCCCCTTCAATAGAAGCTGATTTATTTTGATTGCGAACTGCAATCTCAACCCTAATAATTTTATACCCTTGTGCTGAAACATTGTCATATTGTTTGTTTGTATAATCATCAGCTGACATTGTTGATGCTGAAGATGTAAGCGTAAATGATTCTGGATTTAAGTATGTTGTTTTAACTGTTACATTTTCTCTCGATGTATAGGTTTCATCTACAATCACCTGAATATAACTGCCGTCTGTTTCAATAAGATTATGGATTGTAAAATAGAAAATTACTTTTGGTGTTTGTGGAGTAAGACCAAAATCTCCAATATACACTTCTGCACCTGTTTCATTACTATCTCCTGCATTAAATGTTACATATCCATCTTCGCCTGTTACTGTATCGCCCGCTTCATTTGTAGTCACTGTGTGCGCTCCATCTTCAACTCCATTTGAGTCATAATCTGCATTTGGAACATAATACTCTGTCCTGACCTTTGCTGCTACGTTGTCGCCTACTGAGTAACTTACATTAAATCCTGCTTTATAGTTTTGTGTGCTTGCTGCCCATACGCCAATCACAGCACCCACAACCATTAAAAAGCCAAGGCATAATGAAACAACCGTCGTTTTGAATTTTTTGCTTGAAACTTGTTTTGCCATTTCGTTTTTCCCCTTTTTATAAAAATTAATTCTTTCGAACATTTTTATTATAAAATGCAGGGGGTGGGAAGTCAAGCAATTTCAAAAAATTTAAAAAAATGTTACTTATTAAAATAAGTTTTTTATTTTTGTTGATTTTTGACAATAAAAAAACTTCCAAAATGGAAGTTTTCTTATAAAGCATTACATAACAACGTTGATTTTAATTCCTCTGCCCATAGTTGAAGCAATAGAAATATTTCTCAAGTATTGTCCTTTAGCAGCAGCTGGCTTTGCTTTAACAAGTGCTTCAATAACTGTATTGAAGTTGTCAACCAATTTTTCTTTACCAAAGCTTACTTTTCCGATAATAACGTGAACGTTATTTGTCTTATCAAGTCTATATTCAACTTTACCTGCTTTAGCATCGCTGATAGCTTTTGCTACGTCCATAGTAACAGTTCCGCTCTTTGGATTTGGCATAAGACCTTTAGGTCCAAGCACTCTAGCAACTCTACCAACAACACCCATCATATCAGGTGTAGTGATACAAACGTCAAAATCTAACCAACCGCCTTGAATTTTTGCAACGATTTCTTCTGCACCAACATAATCAGCACCAGCTTTAACAGCATCGTCTGCCTTGTCGCCTTTAGCGATAACAAGAACTTTAAGAGATTTTCCTGTTCCGTGTGGGAGCACGCAAACACCTCTTACTTGTTGGTCTGCATTTTTACCGTCAACACCAAGTTTAACGTGAAGTTCAACTGTTTCATCAAACTTAGCTTTTGGAAGAGAAAGAAGAGTTTCAATTCCTGTTTCAACATCATAAGATTTTTGAGTAATCATTTCTGATGATTGTGCGAGTCTTTTTGCAACTTTTTTCATCTATTTCCTCCTTAGTCTTCAACTACTGTAACGCCCATAGAACGAGCTGCACCAGCAATCATAGACATTGCAGATTCAATAGTTGTGCAGTTGAGATCTGGCATCTTAGTTTCTGCGATTTGTCTGATTTGAGACTTTGTGATTTTTCCGACTTTTGTTTTGTTTGGTACTGCAGAACCCTTTTCAAGACCAATTGCCTTCTTAATAAGAACGGCTGCTGGTGGAGTTTTGAGTACGAATGAGAAGCTTCTATCAGCATAGATAGTAACTACTACTGGAATAATAAGTCCTGCTTGAGATGCAGTCTTATCATTAAATTCTTTGGTAAACATTCCAAGGTTGATCCCGTGAGGTCCTAAGATTGAACCTACTGGAGGTGCTGGAGTTGCTTTACCTGCTGGAAGTTGTAATTTTACAACCGCAGCGATTTTCTTTTCTGCCATTTTTATCCTCCTTTAGTGGTGTAATGAAAGGTGCAGTTCCTTTCTCCCACGATTTAAAACGAAATGGTTTCCATTCCGAGTGTATAATAAGCGAATTAATCGCGATATACCAATTTAATTATTGATTTTTCTAATTTGTGCAAGTTCTACGTCAACCGCAGTTTCTCTTCCAAACATTTCAACATTTACTGATGCAATTCCTGTTTCAGTGTTTACAGAAGCAACCTTTCCAATCATTCCGTTAAGTGCACCGTCAACAATTTCAATGCTATCTCCCGCTTCAACGTCAACTTCAACTTTAATTTTTTCAAGTCTAAGTTTCATTACTTCATCTGGACGAAGTGGAAGTGGACGACCTTGTGGCCCTACAAAACCTGTAATCCCACGTGTGTGAATAATGTTGTGCCAAATGTCATCAGCATATTTAATCTTAGCTAAGATATAACAAGGCATTGACTTTCTTTGAACCAGTTTCTTTTTTCCATTTTTTTCTTCAACAACATCTTCCATAGGAATGATGATATCAAAAATTCTATCTTGAAGATTAAATTTTTCTACAACAGTTTCAAGGTTTTCTTTTGCTACATTTTCATATCCTGAAAAAGTGTGAAGAGCATACCATTTTGCTTCTAAAGAATCAACAAATTCTTGATAAGATTGTTCGTCTTCTGTTTTCGCTGTAGCCGTTTCAACCACTTCTTCACTTTGGATATCATTTACAATGTCTTTTTCTTCCATACTAACCTCTCAACAAACCAACTAAAGCACCTAAACCATAGTCAATACCGAAAATAACAAGCGCGAAAACAAGAACTACAACAAGAACTACACCTGTGCGTTTACAAACTTCACCGAATGTTGGCCAAGTAACCTTTTTGATTTCAGAAATAGTTTCCTTAGCTTTCTTTTTGAATTTGCCTTTTTCTTTAGGGTTTTTCTTGTTTTTCTCCATTTTTTGCTTTTTTTCAGCTTTAACCACAGCAGGCTCTTTTGAAGCTTTTGCTACTTCAACTTGCTGTGCTGATTCAACTTCTGCTTGCAAGTTTGTTTTTGGTTCTTGCACTTGAGTCTTATTTTTTTTAGACATACTTTCCCCCATTATTATTTGGTTTCTTTGTGAACTGTTCTTTTTCCACAACGAGAGCAGAATTTTGTAATTTCAATTCTTTCTGGATTTGCCGCTGTATTTTTGCTTGATGCATAGTTTCTTTCCTGACACTCTGTGCAAGCAAGAATAATATTTTTACGTTTTGGTAATGCCATATTTCTTTTCTCCTAACAAAAAACTAACACCTCCGAACGAAGTGCTAGCATTATATTATCACATATTCTTTGTTTTGTCAACAATTTAAAACTAAATTTTTAATATATTTTTTTATAAATAAGCTATGCAATGTCTTTTTTTGTAACATCTGCACTAATCAGCATAACTAAATCGCTTGGTTTTGACGCTTTTTTTACCTTATCAAAATCGGTAGGCATATTAAAATCAAGGTCATATTTCATAATTGCAACAAAATATGCCTTTAAAAGCTCTTTAGCGTATAAAAAAGCTTCTTCTACAAATGCACCATCTGTAGTAATTTCAAGGTCCGGGAAAAGCACTTTATAGCTTTCATCTTCACTATCTTTAACAAAAATAGCGGGATAAACAAAACTCTTCATAAAATCTCCTTGTGTCAATTCTAACACAATTTTTTATAATTTCAAAACAAAAAGAGACAATTTTTCATTTTTGTCTCTTTTTTATTTTTAGTTTGCGTTGTCCTTTGCCCAGCAACAATTTTTATATTTCTTTCCACTTCCGCAAGGACAAGGATCATTTCTTCCTGTCTTTGGGCCTTCATTTACTACTGTTTTTTGCACTTGAAGCTTGCCTTTTGCTTGTGCTTGAGCCTTTTCTTCTGCGGTAAGCTCTTTGCCGACAAAATTAACGGTATATGATGGCTGAACTGGTTGTGGCTGTTCTTGTTTAGCCTGAAGATTAAGCAAGATTTTGCAAGTGTTTTCCCTGATTTTTTCAATCATATTATCAAACATTTCAAAACCTTCTTTTTTGTATGCAATTACTGGGTCTTGTTGCCCAAATTGACGAGAAATAATTTCATCTTTCATAATTTGCATACTTTCAATTTGGCTAATCCAGTGAACATCTACCATTCGAAGAAGAATATTTCTTTCAACATCTTCATAGTTTACGCCCATTTCCGCAACATCTTTAACTTTTTGGTCATAACGTTTGTAAATATCTTCAAGGACCTTATCAACAACATCTTGAACATCACAACCTTCAATAAATTCTTCTGTGATTATGTTGCTATCTTTTGGAATCATACCCTTTTCAAGTTCATTTTGAAGGGCTTCTAAATCCCATTCGTAATAAGGTTTATCATCATTAATAACCTTACGAACCATTTTTTCAACTACTTCTGGATACATATCCATAATTTCTTGGTGAACAGGTTGTCCGTCAAGAACTTTGTTTCTTTCTGCGTAAATGATTTCTCTTTGCTTATTCATAACATCGTCAAATTGAAGAACGCTTTTTCTTTGACCAAAGTTCATAATTTCAATCTTTCTTTGAGATGCTTCAATTTGTTTTGCAATCATTTTTACTTGAAGTGGCGTTGAATCGTCAATCTTGAAAAATGCAAACAAACTTCTGAGTCTATCCGTAGCAAATCTCTTGAAAAGATCATCATCTAAAGAGAGATAGAATACGCTTGAACCTGGGTCTCCTTGACGGCCTGCACGACCACGAAGCTGATTATCAATACGACGTGATTCGTGTCTTTCTGTTCCTATAATATGAAGTCCACCGAGAGATTTCACTTCTTCTTTCTCTTTGTCAGTAACTTCTTTGTGTTTTTTATATAATTGAGTGTAAACTTCTCTGGCTTTATTTAATGCTTCATCTTCAACATAGTTGAAGGCTGTTGCATAAGAGATTTCGTCTTCGCTGTAACCTTGATCTCTCATCTCTTTTGTAGCCATAAATTCAGGGTTTCCGCCAAGCAAAATATCCGTTCCACGACCTGCCATATTGGTAGCAATTGTTACTGCACCTTTTCTGCCTGCTTGAGCCACAATTTCACTTTCTTTTTCATTGTTTTTAGCGTTTAATACTTGGTGCTTAATCCCGGCATTTTTCAGGTGTTTAGAAATCATTTCGCTCTTATCAATGTTGATTGTTCCCACTAGGACTGGCCTGCCCTTTTCTTGACACTCTTTAATGTCTTCAATAATGGCAGGAATCTTGCCATTTTCAGTAACATACATAATATCCGGATAGTCAACTCTTTGTCTTGTTCTGTTTGGTGGAATTTCAACAACGTCAAGACTGTAAATTGACCTAAATTCGCTTTCTTCAGTCTTTGCTGTTCCTGTCATACCAGAAAGTTTTGAGTATAAACGGAAGAAGTTTTGGAATGTAATTGTGGCAAGTGTTTGATTTTCGTCCTTAATTTCAACCCCTTCTTTTGCTTCAATGGCTTGGTGCAAGCCTGAAGAGAATCTTCTGCCTTTTGAAAGACGCCCTGTAAATTCATCAACGATGATTACTTCGCCATCTTTTACAATGTAGTTTTCATCTCTTTTCATAATAAAGTTTGCCCTTAAAGCATTATTGATGTTGTGGTTGAGTTCTAAGTGATTGATATCTGAAAGGTTGTCAATATTAAAGTATGCTTCAGCCTTTGACACGCCTTGTTCACTTAAAATGATTTGTTTTGTTTTGATGTCAATATCAACATCATCTTCTCTACTAAGAGTGTTTACAAATTGTTGAGCAATAACATATCCATCAGACGATTTATTGCCTTTTCCGCTGATGATAAGCGGAGTCCTTGCTTCGTCAATAAGAATTGAGTCAACTTCATCGACAACAGCAAACTTTAATCCCCTTTGAACTCTTTCGTTTGCACTTCTGGCCATATTATCACGAAGATAATCAAAGCCTAATTCGTTGTTTGTGCAGTAAGTGATATCACAAAGATATGCCTTTCTCTTTTGTTCATCATTTTGTTCATTTAAAATAACGCCAACCGTAAGACCTAAAAATTTGTAAACCTTACCCATCCATTCAGCATCACGCTTTGCAAGGTATTCGTTTACTGTTACAATATGCACCCCTTCTCCTGTAAGAGCATTAAGGTATGCTGGCAATGTTTCAACGAGAGTTTTTCCTTCACCTGTCGCCATTTCAGCAATTCTGCCTTGGTGCAATGCGATACCGCCAAGAATTTGAACATAATAATGACGCATATTCAAAACTCTTGTTGATGCTTCACGCACTACAGCGTATGCTTCAGGCAAAATATCGTTAAGAGAGGCTCCTGCTTTTAATCTATCCTTAAATTCATCTGTGCAAGCACGAAGTTGCTCGTTGGTAAAATCTTTATATTTTTCTTCTAATGCAACAACTTCGTCTGCAATTTTTCTCAATTTTTTGACTTGTGCTTTGTTCTGATTTCCAAAAAGTCCCATATTTTTCTCCTTCAAAGTCTTTTTTACACTATATTGTAGCAGTTTTTTTGAAAAAGTCAAACAAAATTATATTTTGAAAATAACATTATTAAAAAAAATCCAGTTTCATTTCAATGATTGTCAAAATCTATAATCAAAAAACTTTAAATTTGTCTTACTCTTGCTTGACAAATAAGGATAATAATGTTAATATATAGTTAATTTAAATTATAAAGGAGATAGTATGGCTACTATTACAAATAAAATAAAGAAAAATGGAAAAATAATTAAACAAGATTTAACATTAATCTCAAATGGACAAAAAATCCTTAGTTATTCTACAGTAAGTGGAGATATCTTTTCAATCGAAAAAATCGGTGGGAAATTTAAACTTCAATTTTCAAGTTTAGGCAAAGCATTGCTTGGACTTACTAGCGATATTGATGTAGAACTAGCCGACAAATCAGTTTCAATGCTTCCAAGAAAAACTCGCGGAGTTACAACCATCGGGCAGGAAATGGAACTTACCGTAAAAATCAACGGGAAAGAAAGCAAGCTGGTTGCAAATGCAGAAAGCGTAAAATTCACTACCGGCCAAGCTTCTTATGAATACCAATCTGCACAAGGCACTTCACTTGGGGTAAACTTGTCAGAAGAAGGAATTGGTCTTGTTATGGGAGACGGTAAACTTTTTGCATCTACGCCTAAAACTTATGACAGAGATTTTCCACTTCCAATCTTTAAACTTTTAGTAGCCGCTAGACAAAATAATAGTGCAAGCGAGACAACTGTCGGCAACTTTACTTTAAAAACTTTTAATTCATATGCAAAATATCCACATTACGTAATGATTGACAACACTTCAAACATTCCTTACGTTATGCACGCAAACTCATTTCATCAATTTACAGGTTATGTCCCACTTCAAGACGACAATGGGAGATACTATCTCGCGCTTCGCGGAACAGGCAATGTGGATTTACGTTTTGACCTTACATCTGAAAACGGCACTTTCTCTCAATCTGCACTTGATATGATTAGCTTTGTTTCAAGCAATCCTAATCTTCAAAATTTAAGTTCCCCTGCAAAGGCAACCCTTTCTGCTAATGGAATCAGTATGCTTTTTGAAAAGGAAGATTCATCAAATATTAAAGAAATCAAACCTGCTTTTAGTGGACAAGAATATGATTTAGGAATGCAACCTAGCCAAGCAGGAGCAAACATTGACATTTCTTCACTTTTAAACCTTATTAATACATTGATTGTAAAAATTGATGAGTTGCCAAAAAATGCAACTATTATCAACATTCAAAAAAGTTTAACAGAACAAATCTCTTTACTTCAAACATTAAATAATAAAGTTGAAAATAACAATCAACTTGTTCAATCTATTTATGAAAGCACAAATCAATATTTGCTTATTATGCAAACGTTTCAAGCTTCATACGATAAAAATTCTGACGAATTGAAAGCAAAATTAGACGAAATATCTTCAAATTTAAAATCACAGAATACAAGTTTGATTGAAATCAATCAAAAACTTAATAAACTTGATGTCATTGAAGATGAAATGAAAAAACTTTTAAGTCAATTGACTGAAAATGGAAGCGAGCAAAAAGGACAACATAAAGAAATTGTTGACGAAATTCGACAACTAAGAAGCATTCAACGTAAAATCTTAGCGGAACTTGGAAGCACTTCTTCTTCAGTCCGCGGATTAAAAAGATCAATCAGCTCATTTATTAAAACTACTGAAGAGCATTTTGAACGCACCGATCTACAAATCGAAAGACTGACACAAATTATTGCAGAAGGTTTTGACAAACTAAATGATCAGTCGTTAGTTAACGAACAACTTAATCAAAACATAATTGCAATTACTAATCAGTTCCAACAAGAACTTAATAGGATTGAACAAAATAATACGCTTAACACTCAAAACATCATTAACACTATAAACAACAATAACATTCAAGTAATCAACTCGAATCTTGACACTAAAAATCAAATTTATCAATTAATGTTGATGCAGTTGCAAAATGCAACAAAAGAGCTTGCCCGTGAAGCTTCTTCGTTTGAACTTAAAGACCTTTTGAATGAAGCAAATATGCAATATGCTCAATGGGCAAACAATACACCAATGACACCTGAAGCGCAACAAAAAATCACTGACATTATGAAAGGTGCCAGAGAAGTAGCAGAACAAATTGAAAAATTTAACAGTCAAGCGGAAGGCAATGAAGCTTTACCTGAAGAGATTGAACAAAAATTGCAAAGCCTTCAACAAATGAATAAAAACTTTGCTTCACCTGATATTGATACTTCACTTGCTTACTTTACAGATAAATTTGTGGCTTCATTAGTTGCAAAAGGCAAACCTTCTTTAGAATCATTACAAGACAAACGCAAACAAAAAGAAAAAGATGACGGTCTTTTAACCGACCCAATTTCTATTGTCATTGCCAAGATGTTGAAAGAAATTAGAGACTACTTGACTGCAAATCCACTTCTTAGCGATGAAATCATAGCAAACTTTAATGTGCTTCAAACAACAATTAATCAACTACAGCAACAATATAATATCTTATACAATAAAGGTGCTTCAGTTGAAATTATCAACAACTTAAATAAAAACATCGACCAATTAAGCATTACAATTACTCAACTCCTACAAAGCGGAATCTCTCCATATGTCGGAAAACTTCTTAAAGAAATGTTGATAGAACTGAAAAAACTCATCAAACTGCACGAAAAAGATATAAAACCTGAAGAGAAAGAAGAAGACGAAGACGAGAAAGACAAGGATAAAGAATACGACAAGAAAGAAGAGAAACAGACAGACGAAAAGAAAAAAGATGAGCCTCAAGAAATAAGCTATAAAACACAAATTGAAAATTGGACAAAAGCTACTGCTCCACTTGGTGCCTTCTTATTTATCGCAGGTTGTTTTGTTCCTGTAGTAGGCCCACTCCTTTTAGGTGTAGGTCTAACAGCATTCGGCGGATCTATTATTCTTAATCATTATGCCGATAAATTTAAGTTCAAACAAACATTCGGCAAATTTGAAAAAATCATAACTCAAGCAGAACAAGAAGCACTTGAAGATGCAGACGAACTTGCAAAATTCATTGAAAATGAAAAAACTTTAAATCTTAGTCAAGAAAAAATAAACGACCTTTCGCAAAACCTTGACGATCTTTTGCAAGATGAATCACTACCTACACATATTCTTACAGAAATGTATGATAAATATGGAATCGGATTCAATGCAAACAATAATCTAGACAACTCACGAAGCCACGATTTGTGCGGATTAGATGGACACAAAATCAGGACAAGTATGTATGATATGATTAGTGCAATTCAAAACGCACCTGAAAATGAAAAACAAGCAAGAATTGACGAGTTTTTTAAGCTTCATTTTACTGAAAACTTACCAGTAGACGCTCAAGAGCAACTAAGCAATATGTTTAAATCTGAAGATTCACTTGAATCATTAACAAAACTTACTATGGCAATGAAAGATTTAAATGATACGGAACAACCTTCTCTTGACCTTCTCTCAGAGCAAAAAGTTGCTCTTGGCGGTATGAGAGATGAACTTATCGCAAAACTCTTTGCTCATAGCAAAATTGAAACTGATAATTTTGTTCAAAGATATGGCTCAACAATTTACAGACGTTTTGCTCTCGATGACAATTTAAGCCAAGACAAGCTTAATCAAATACTTTCAAAACTTTCTGACGAGAAAAAAGCTGAAGTTATTTCACAATTAGAAGAAATCGGCGACCGAATGGTTGATGAAATGGACGGAGTAGCCCGAATTGCGGCCGTTGTAGAAGGACAATACGAACGAGCAGAGACAATTAAAGCATACATTTACGCAATGAATACTTTAAACATCATTCCACCTGTTGCAACTATTCAACAAGTAACAAAGAATACTCAAATTTATCTTGGACTAAAATCTCACGGTGCAATCAGTGAATCAATCCGAAAAACTAATGAATCTCTCGATGAATTACGCGACCTTGGCTCTGCAAAACTTTCTGACTTAATTAATATTGTAAGTGGAGAACCTGCCCTTACTTCAAGTTTGGCAGAAAAATTAAAGTTGAAATATCAACTTGTTGAACAAGAAGCCAGAGCTTGTGGAATTTATGACATAATTGCACAGCAATATGCTGAAGGACTAATTGATATCAATCTCGACACACATTCTATTGATGATTTTGATAAATCAATAGAAATCATTTCAAACATTGTCAAAGCAAATCCTGATAAACCAGAGTATAGAAAGTTGAGAGAAGCAATTAAACCACTTGCTAGCGGAAAAACTCAAATTGATATCACAAAGAGACTTTTTGATAAGTTTTATAAAAATTTAAACTTATCTCCTGAAGAAATCAAACAATTCTCTGGACAAGTTGAACAAGAATGGCAAGAACTTGTTGCAGCAAGAACAAAGAGAAGAGCATTTGCCCTTGACTACACAGATGAATATGCAGATCTTGGCGACAACGAAATGAAAAAGGCTTTGATTGCAAAAGCATATATTCGTTATCAACAACAAACAGCGGGAAACAGCGACATTAAAAAGCAATATAAAGGTTTTGAAAAACTTTATAATATGACTTTAAACGGAACTTTAGCAAAACACGTAATGAATCAAGTTGAAATTGACGCACTTGGCCTTACTATTCTTGATCCTGTTGCACAAACTGAAGATTCCGTTGAATTGCTTACAGAAAGCACAGTGAATCTTCAAAATCTCAATGAAGTAATAAACAAATTGCCTGAGCGCGATAGAGAAGCCGTTCGAAAAGACATTTATGACATTATTAATGACATTGACAGCCCTGACGCAAATGTAAATGACTTAGTGAAAATGGCCTTAATTAGAAGATATGGAAATTTAAAAATAAATACTTCCGCTCCTACTGCAGGCGAAATTATAAGCAAAATTACTCTCAACGACGTAAAATCTCTTGTTGCACACTTCCCTGAAGCTGATAGAGAAGAGCTTGAAAAAGAAATCAACTTCGAAATTCTAAAATCTGGCGTTAATAAAGAAGTCATAATTAGACGTGTATTAGAAGATAGATATCAAGACAAAGTATTTGCTGTTGCAATGCAGCACGCATTTGATATGGATTTTGCATCAACTGATATGATTGTAAATGAGTGGCTTAAAGAATGTGCAGATAGAGAGATTGAAGCCATCAAACTTGAAATAGACAAACGTGCAAGACTTGAACTTTCTTGTGTTGCTAATGACTTAGGAGAAAACTATTCAAATATGTTGTTTGATGAACTTGTATCCGGCACACAATTAGCAGAAAGAGAAAATTACAACTTAACAGAATCTCAAAAGAATAAAGAATCTCATTTGCAAAAAGTTATTACTTCAATGGAGACAACCGAAGAACTGTTTACTGAAGCTTGGAGAAAAGCAACAAAAGAAGGAAATTTTGACGCACTTGGCGAACTACTTAAAAAACCTGGCAAAAAAGCAACAGAAGCAGAAAAACTCGCTTACAACAAATTAATTAAAAATCTTAAAGAATTCGGTGTTAATGTTGAAGAAATTGAAACTCGACTTAATAAATTTAATAAAGAAATTGCCCAAGCAAATGGAGATGGCAAAAAACTGCTTTCTGCAAAACAAAATGCACAAGCTCAGTTAAATCTTATTGAAAAAACTTCAGGCTACTCAGTATTAGGCAAAGAAACAATCGCTGAAAAGAAAACAGAATTTGCTACTCTTCAAAAAATAAATCGTGCTTATACTGAACACGACAAAGAGTATATTTCTCGCTGTGCAAGTGCTGACAAAGTGATTAATGATGCCGAAAAATTTACAAATAAATATTCTGCAATCTTAGCACTTAAAAATCCACCACACAATTATTCTCCAGAGCAAATTAGAAACGTTTTATATCACTTTGCAACAGGAAACTTCTTCCACCTTGCTCAAGTTGATGGACTTAAAGGAATCCGCTTTAACGAAAACGATTTTAAAATTTTCAAAAACTTAGGTATTGATTATGCAAATCTTGAAAACATAACACCTGCAGACATTGAAAAACAAATCAAAAAGCGTATTAAAGAGGAAGAAGATAAACTTAAAGAAGTGCAAGATAAGGTTAAAGATCAAAGAAAAGAACCACGTTCTGCAGATCTTACAAAATCTAAAAAACCTAAACAAATACGTAATAGAATCTCTCTTATCAAACATATCTTCGGCAATATTCACACTAAAGATATGATTGATGCCAAAGAAAAAGAGACTTATGTAGAAATTCAACATAATGAAATTAGTGCAGTTCCTGAACTCGAAGAAGAAAATGAAAATGACTTTTCTGCATAAACAATACACAAATACGCAAGCAGTTTGATTTTTTCAAACTGCTTAAACTTTAAAAGGAAAATACTAAAATGAAAATCGGCGTTGTAGGATTGCCAAATGTTGGCAAAAGCACACTTTTTAACGCAATTACAAATGCTGGTGCAGAAAGTGCAAACTACCCTTTCTGCACCATCGAACCTAATGTAGGTATTGTTGACGTCCCTGATGAACGTCTTCAAGTATTAGGTAAAATGTATAATACTCAAAAAATTATCCCTGCAGTTATTGAATTCGTAGATATCGCAGGGCTTGTGGCTGGTGCAAGTAAAGGTGAAGGACTTGGAAATAAGTTTCTTAGCCATATTAGAGAAGTTGATGCTATCGTTCACGTTGTGCGCTGCTTTGATAATGATAAAATCATACACGTAAACGGAAGCATTGATCCACTTAGAGACATTGAAGTGATCAATCTCGAACTTGCAATTTCAGACCTTGAACAAATTACAAAAAAGCTTGAAAAAGATGAAAAACTTGTAAAAACTGGTGATAAATCTTTAATTGCTGGTGTAGAACTTATGAGAAAGATTAAATCTGCACTTGAAAACAACTTGCCTGCCCGCTTTGTTAAACCAGAAAATGACGAGCAAGAAAAGATACTAAAAAATCTTCAACTTTTGTCTGCCAAACCTGTAATTTATGTCGCAAATGTTGGCGAAAATGAAGTCGGACACGAAGAAAACTCTCTTGTCCAGAGAGTGAGAGAATTTGCAAAAACTGAAAATGCAAAAGTAATTTCACTTTGCGCAAAAATTGAAGAAGAACTCGCATCTTTAGACGAAGAAGAAAAAGCTCTGTTTAAAGAAGAACTGGGAATTAAAGAAAGCGGACTTGAAAAACTTGTTACTGCAGGGTATGACCTTCTCGGACTTATGAGTTATTTGACTGCAGGAGAAAAAGAAGTCCGTGCTTGGACAATCACAAAAGGAACTAAAGCTCCACAAGCGGCAGGGAAAATTCATACAGATTTTGAAAAAGGCTTTATTAAAGCTGAAATCGTATCTTACTGCGACCTTATAGAAGCAGGCACTTACCTAAAAGCAAAGGAAAAAGGTAAAGTGAGAATGGAAGGAAAAGAATATGTTGTGCAAGATGGAGATATTATTCTTTTCAGATTTAATGTGTAGGCTTATATGGACGAAAAAACATTTAAATCATTATTAAACACAAACCTTCTTCCACTGGCTTTTATTGGCGATAGCGTTCATACACTGTTTGTCAGAGAATATGCGCTGGCGTTGCCAAACAAAAAAATAGAAAACTACCACACTCTTGCATCTTACTATTGCAAAGCTTCTTCGCAATCAAAAGTTATTCAATTATTGCAAGACGTTTTGACTGAAGATGAAAAAGAAATTGTTCGTCGTGGAAGAAATGCAAAGCCAAAGCATACTGCCAAAAATGCAACTGGTGCGGATTATTCATATGCAACTGCATTTGAAGTATTAATTGGTTATTTATATCTTTCAAAACAAACTGAAAGATTAAATGAAATATTAAATTTATCTATTAGTTTAATAGAAAAAGGAAAATAAAATGTTAATTGAAGGAAAAAATGCTGTTAGACAGGCTCTTGAAAGCGATGCAACTATCAATAAAATTATGATTGATAAAAATTATCAATCACGCAAAGATGAAATCATTGCTCTTGCTTTTCAAAAGAAAATAAAAATTGAATATCTACCTAAAATTGCACTTGATAAAAAAAGCAAAACCGCTCATCATCAAGGATATATTGCAGAAACAGTTGAATTTGAATATTCAAGTGTGGAAGATATTTTATCAGTAAGTAAAGAAAAAGGAACAAATCCTTTCATCATTCTACTTGATGGGCTTGAAGATCCACATAATTTTGGAGCCATTATTCGTTCTTGCGAATGCGCAGGCGTTGATGGAATTATCATTCCAAAAAATCGTGCAGTTCAGGTAAACGAAACTGTTGTGCGCACAAGCACTGGTGCAATATCAAACGTCAAAATTGCAAAGGTAACAAACCTTAAAGATGCCATTTCTTATTTAAAAGAAAATGATATTTGGGTGTTTGGTGCTGAAGCTGGAGGGCAAAGCATTTACAAGCAAAATCTTAATATTCCCCTTGGAATAGTAATCGGCTCTGAAGGGTTTGGTGTTAAAAAGACAGTTTTATCTTCTTGCGATGGTGTTGTTTCTCTTCCTTTAATGGGGAAAGTAAACTCATTGAATGCATCTGTTGCTTGCGGAGCTGTAGTATTTGAAGTTGTAAGGCAACGACTTTCATAGGTGAAGATATGACTGATGAAGAATTATCATTAATCGCCCAACAAGGCGATGACGAAGCACTTAACAACCTTTTACATAGATATAAATCGCTTGTAAACAAGTTGTCAAGGAGATATTTTCTTCTTGGTGGAGAAATGGAGGATATTGTTCAAGAAGGAATGATTGGTCTTTATAAGGCAATCAAACATTACTCCCCTTCAAAAACGGCATCTTTTAAAACTTTTGCAAGCATTTGCATAAAACATCAAATTCAAACAGCGGTAAAAATGGCAAGTTCTGAAAAAAACAAACTCCTTTCTTCAGCATTGCCAATGGTGGAAAGAATATCAAATGATGAAGATGACGAAGAAATTGAAATAATTATTCCGTCCACACTACCACTTCCTGATGACACAGTTATTGAAAAAGAAAACTTCAATGAAATTAAACAATCCATTTTAAAAGTGCTATCTCCCCTTGAAATTAAAATATTTTCACTTTATCTTAAGGGTTATAGTTACAACGAAATTGCAAATCTTGCTTCTATTAGCAAAAAAAGTATAGATAACGGGCTTAGCAGAATTAAACATAAGCTGGCCTTTCTTAAAAAGGAGAATTTATGAACGACACAATCAATTTAGACGAAATTGTTCCAGATAACGAGCTTGAAGAAGAAATCATTGCCGACCTTAAATCTGGAAGAAATAAAGAAGTCATTACTAGATGCCCACCAGAACCAAGTGGATATTGGCATATTGCCCACGCAAAAGCTTGGACAATTGATTTTGACACCGCTATTAAATTTGGCGGAAAAACATATTTAAGAATGGACGACACTAATCCACTTAAAGAAGAAGGCGAATTTGCAGATAGTTATTTAAGTGACCTTGAATGGCTTGGATATAAACCTGAAAAACTCATCTATGCAAGTGAAGCTTATTTTGAAGATATATATAAAATTGCAGAGCAAATGATTATAGACGGCAAAGCTTATGTTTGTGAACTTTCACCTGAACAGGTAAGTGCGACAAGAGGAACTTTGACTGAACCAGGAAAAGATAGCCCTTATCGAAACAGAACACCAGAAGAAAACCTAAAACTCTTTAGAGATATGAGAGATGGAAAATTTGAAGATGGCAAAGCAACTCTTAGAGCAAAAATTGATATGAAACACCCTAATATGAATATGAGAGATCCAGTAATGTATAGAGTTTTAAGAGCAAAACACTATCGTTTGGGAGACAAGTGGTGCATTTATCCTATGTATGATTTTGCACACCCACTTGAAGATGCACTTGAAGGAGTAACTTACAGCCTTTGCTCAAAAGAATTCTTAGACCATAGACCTATTTACGATTGGTTTATCGAAAATGGTTGGAAAAAACCTTATGGCCCAAAACAAAGAGAATTTTCAAGACTTACTATTGAAAATGTATTAATTGGAAAGAGATATTTAAAACAACTTGTAAACGAAAAATACGTTTCTGGTTGGGACGATCCACGTTTCCCTACCCTTGTAGGCGTGAGACGTAGGGGTTATACAGCAAAAGCACTTAAAGATTTTGTAAAATCTGTTGGCTGGGGAAATGTCTTAGAAGTAACCGTTCCTTACTCTGCACTTGAATATTATGTAAGAGAAGATTTAAACAAAATTGCAACAAGAGCAATGGTGGTAATTAACCCTCTTAAAGTAGTTATTACAAATGGCCCAGAAAAACCTGAAGAAATCGAGCTTGAAAACAATCCTAATGATGAAAACGCTGGCTTCCATACTGCATTATTTAGCAAGGAAATCTATATTGAACAAGAAGACTTTAGTCTAAACCCACCACCAAAATATAATCGTTTGGTTGAAGGTGGCATTGTTCGACTTAAAGGCGCTTATATAATTAAATGCAACCAAGTTGTATATAAAGAAAATGGAGAAATTGACCACCTTGAATGTGAATATATCCCAAATACAAAGAGCGGAAACGACACTTCAGGCATTAAGTGTAAAGGCACTATTCACTTTGTTTCAAGCGAAAACTGTTTTGAAATTAAAGTAAGAGAGTTTAAAAATCTTATCAAAGCAGAATACACAAACCCTGCAAAAGCACTTTCAGATGGGGTTGCTATCAGTGAAATCTTAGAACCAGACTCATTAATTGAAAAAACTGCACTTGCAGAAAACTTCTTAAAGAATGCAAAAGTTGAAGACAAATATCAATTTATGAGAACAGGATACTACTGCGTTGACAAAGATTCAACCGAAAATCAACTTATATTCAACAAAACAATTTCTCTTAAAGACGGCTATAAACCAAACAAATAATCTTTAAAATTAAAGGAAAAATATGGAGAAAGATTTTTTAACATATTTAAATGATATATTTGCTGATAACATACAAAAAATTGTTATCAGCAATTTATCTAATAAGGACTATATTTATAAAAAAATTGAAATTAAAAAAGTTAAGGACAAATATTTAGTTTCTCAGTATTCACAAACTCAAGTGTTTAATAAAAATCTCAGTCAGAAAAACTTATTTGATTTTTTGTCTGACTGTTGTCAAAATTTTAAACAATTCAACTTCTTTGGCGACACAAACGAATACTCTATGAAATTTTCAAAGAAAAACAAATTGTTTTTTAACAAAACAAAATTTCACTCACTGGCAAAAGTTCAAACTGAAAATAATCGAAAGAAAAACTATCTTTTAAACGAATATGATGACATTCCCCCACTCGTTGATATTGGCGTCTTTACAAAAGAAGGAAAAATCGTCGCTTCGATGCAAAACAAATTTAAACAAATAAATCGATTCTTAGAAATCATTGATGATAGCATAAAAGATAAGCACTTAACCGAAATCAACATCATTGACTTTGGTTGCGGAAAATCTTATTTGACTTTTATTATATATTATTACTTTAAATTCATTAAAAATATCCAGCCAAATATTATTGGTTTAGATTTAAAAACAGACGTGATTGCACATTGTAATAAAACAGCAGAAAAATATGGTTATGATGGACTAAAATTTGAAGTAGGCAATATCAATGGATATACTCCAAGCGTTAAACCTGATATGGTGGTAACCTTACACGCCTGCGACACAGCAACCGATTACGCACTTTTCAATGCAATTAACTGGGGTGCAAAAATGATATTTTCTGTGCCTTGCTGTCAGCACGAAGTCAATAGTCAAATAAACTCTGATAATTTTTCAATTATCACCCGTTATGGAATTGTCAAGGAAAGAATATCTGCACTTTTTACAGATACAATAAGATGCAATCTTCTTGGAGTGATGGGTTATAAAGTTGACCTAATGGAGTTTGTTGACCTATCTCATTCCCCTAAAAATCTTCTTATACGGGCAAACAAAACAAATATTTCATCAGCAACAAAAAAATCAAAATTACAAGAAGTTGAAAACTTGAAAAAAGAATTTAATTTTAATCAAAAACTATATGATTTATTGCAAAATCAAATAAAAATTAATTAACCAATAACAAAATATCACAATTCCGTGATATTTTTTTTAAAAATCTATTGACTTTTTTAAAAATTAACAGTATATTAAACTTGTCGAAAAAAATAAAAAAATAAAAATAAAGGAGGATAAAACAATGATTTTAAATCACAAACAATTAAACATTCACGAAAATCATATAGGACATTCTTCTTTTGCGAGATATATTTTTTAACTTACATTGAAAGAAAACTTCCGTATGATTTTATGGAAGTTTTTTGTTTGTCCTTTAAAAGTTTAGAGAAACTCTAAACACAAAAATAAAATAAAAGGAGAAAATGTATGAAAGAAAAAACTAACAAAATGAATCTTTGGTCTTATTTTAAGCCACACAAACTCGCAGTGTTTATGTATTTACTATTAGATATTATTGGGTCGGCTTCTGTAGTTATTGGAAGCATTTTAGTCGCAAATGGAGCCGCTCTTGCAACACAGCAAAATCCAAACTACACAACAGCAATAATTTATTTTGCAATTTGTGCCGCCACCTATCTTTTAAGAGGAATATGCTGGCACTGTTCTGCTTTGATTTATCAAAAAACATCAAAGAAGATTATGGAAAAAATGAATTATGACATATCAAATCAATCTTTTAAATTAAGTTCTAAAGCATACACAGAACATAATACGGGGACATTTGTTCAACGTATGGTGGCAGAACCTGAAAACATAGTAAACAAAGTTGTCAATTTAGTGGACTGTCTCACTTCTACGCTTACTTCAATTGCTATTATTCTTTATGTAGTTTTCTTAAATATTTATATTGGATTAATTATCATTGTTGCAGTAATAATCGCATCATTTATTGAAACAAAAAGAATGAAAGCTTATCGCAAGAATCAAAAAATTACAAGAGAAAAATACGATAAAGTCCACTCTCTTTCAACAGAAATTGTGCGCAGCGAAAAGGATATCAAATCTCTTGGATTAGAAGAAAGATTAAGCGAAGTTGCAAGAGAAAAGTATGTAGATTATAATCAATCAACCTATAAACTTGCTGTTACAAACTTTACATACTTTAGAATAAGAAACACTCTTCTTCAATTTACTGGAATTACAATGTTAATCTTAGGCGTTGCACTTATGGAAAAGTCATTAATTGTGCCTGCAACGTTTATGTTTGTATATCAAAATTACGAAGGATTATATAACGTTGTTTGGAATTTAGGAAATATTGGAGACTACGTTTCAAGCATAAAAATTTCTACTGAAAGAATCTTCGCATTATATAATGATAAAGAATTTCCTTCAGAAAAATTTGGCAATGTGTCTTTAGAAAAAGTTAATGGAGCACTTGAATTTAAAAACGTCCGTTTCTCATTCGTTGACTATGAAGATCCACCTGACCTATCAAAGATGACTAAAAAAGAAAGAAAACAATACAAGAAAAACCCACCAGAGAGAAAAATCAAATCTTCTAATCAAATTTTCGACAATCTTTCTTTTAAAATTAAACCAAATACCACTGTTGCTTTTGTAGGTAAAAGCGGAAGCGGAAAATCAACAATTTTAAACCTTATGTCCAAAATGTATGAAGTTGAAGATGGTCAAGTTTTAATTGATAATGTAAATATCAATGACCTTGACAAAAAAACACTCCGTTCTAACATTTCACTAGTAAATCAATTCCCTTATATATTTGATATGACAATAAAAGAAAACTTATTGCTTACAAAAAAAGACGCAACTGATGAAGAAATTGCAGATTGCATTAAACGAGCATCTCTCACTGACTTTGTAGCAAGTTTACCTGAAGGAATTGATACCAAAGTGGGAGAAAGCGGAATTAAACTTTCAGGAGGACAAAAACAACGCTTAGCAATTGCTAGAGCACTACTTCGTAACAGCCCTATCATAATTTTTGATGAAAGCACTTCTTCCCTAGATAACTTTGCTCAAGAAGACATAAAACAAAGTATTGACGCACTTAAAGGACAAGGAACAATTATAATAGTGGCTCACCGACTTTCAACTATACGAAATGCTGACCAAATATTCTTTCTTGATGAAGGGAAAATTATTGATATTGGAACTTTTGACGAATTATTTGAAAATAATATAAAATTCAAGCATATGTTTTATGCTGAGAATTTAAAATAAAAATAGGGTAAATTACCCTATTTTTTTTAATAAATTAAATAACTTGTTTTTTAAATTTCTTTTTGTTGATAAACTTAAATAGTTCCATAACGACAACTACGGTTGAAGCTAGAGCAAGCAACATTAACACACTTATAAATGATATGCTTGTCATTCCAAAAATATTAGCAACCGTTGGTATAAATATAATAGAAGTTTGAATAACAATAGAAACTATTATTGAACAAATTAATAAATAATTATTTTTTATCGATGACTTAAATGCAGATAAATACTCATCTCTGCAATTAAAAACATGAATATCTTCAATAAATACCATAAATGTTAGTAAATATGTTCTGATAACTGTCATATCTAATTTAAATTGAAAATATAATAGACAATACAATCCAAATGCCAACAATCCCATATAAATGGATGATATTAAAATTTCTTTTATGAACGTTTTATTAAATATTTGTTCTTTAGTGCTTTTTTGTTTTTCGCGCATTACATCAGAAACACTCTTTTCAAAAGACATCATATTACTTTCTATTCCATTAGTAATAAAATTTAACCATAAAAATTGAATTGCAATAAGTGGCAAAGGCATATTTAATAAAATAGATAAAACATACAAGATAACTTCACAAAATCCAGTAGATAAAAGCATATAAATAATATTACGTATTTTATTATATGCCATTCTTCCTTCTTTTACTCCTTCAACAATACTAGAGAAATTGTCATCTGAAATAATCATATCACCTGTTTCTTTAGCTATATCTGTGCCAGAGCCCATAGCGACCCCTATGTTTGCACTTTTTAAAGCTGGAGCATCATTAACGCCATCTCCGGTTACTGCAACAAATTCCCCCTGACGTTTAAATGATTCAACTATAGCTAATTTTTGTAAAGGACTCACTCTTGCAAAGATTCGTTTATTTTTTACAAATTTGTCAAATAATTCTAAACCTTTTTTGTATTCTAATTCAAGCGTTTCTCCTGTGGCAACTTCACTAAAATCGTTTGCTATGGCAATTTTCTTCCCGATATTAAAAGCTGTATTAGGATGATCGCCTGTTATCATACAAACTTTTATGCCAGCATTCAAGCATTCCTTAACCGCATCAACTGCATCAGGCCTAACAGGGTCAATAAAACCTACCAACCCAACAAAAATCATATTTTTTAAATCTTTTTCTTTTAAGTTTGATTTTTGTTTTGTTTCTGAATAGGCAAGGGCAATGACTCGATAACCATATGAAGATAATTGATATGTTTGACTAATAATTTTTTCTTTATCGATGGGAATTGTCCCTTGGGGGGATATCATAGTATCGCAAAATTCTAAAATGATTTCAGTTGCACCTTTAACTGTTATAAAATTTTTTTTCTTTTCTTTATACATAACAGCGGAATATTTATTTTGTGATTCATATGGAATTCTGGACAATAAATTTATATCTTGGGCAAGTTGCCTGATTTTGTGCTTTTCACCAAGAGCCAAAAATGCAACATCTATAGAATCCCCGAATTTCAGCCATTCCCCTTTAACTCTGCTTAATTGGCCTTCATTATTCAGAACTCCTAATTTAGTAATTAAATCTATATTTTTATTTAAAAATTCATTTGATTTGTCATATATGACTTTACCTTTGTTGTTATACCCCTCTCCGCTTATTTGGATTTTTTCATCAAATGGGAAATTGATTATTTTTGCTGTTTGTTGATTTACTGTTAATGTGCCTGTTTTATCACTTGCAATAACGGAACAACTTCCTAAACTTTCTACCGAACTTAATTTTTTTACTATAACGTTTTTCTTTGCCATTCTATTGGAAGATATCGATAAGGAAATGGTCATTCCTGTTGACAGTCCTTCTGGCATAGCAGAAACTGTTAATGCAACAACTGAAAAGAAAATATCATAAACATTGTTTCCCTTAAGATATAAAATAAATGATAATACCAAAATCATAATTAAAAATATTATACTTATTTGCTTTGAAAATTTATTGATTCTTAATACAAGTGGAGAAGATTCATTTTGCATATTAATAGTCTTGTTAGCTATTTTCCCAAGTTCGGTATTTAATCCTGTTCCAATAACAACCCCTACAGCTCTACCACTTGATACTATTGTGCCTGCGTAAACAATGTTTTTTGAAAAGTGCTTATTGCTTTCGCTAATTATTTCATCTGTTTTTTGCACCGCAACAGATTCGCCTGTTAAAATAGATTCATCTACACTTAAATCACTAGCAGATATTAATCGAATATCTGCAGGGACTTTACTTCCAGATTCTAAATATACAATATCTCCTTCTACAATATTTTCTGCATCAATGACATATTTGACACCATTTCTTAAAACTGAGACATTTACTTTAATCATATTCTGCAATTTCTCTGCACTTTTTTCAGCAGAGTATTCTTGAATTGTTCCTATAATGGAATTAATAGCAACAACAAGTCCAATAAATATTGCATTAACATATTCACCAATGATGAGAGAACAAGCTGTAGCTAATAATAAAATAATTACTATAGTGTTTTTGAATTGTGATAAAAAAACCTTAAATAAACTTTTTTGTTTGTTTTTGGGAAAAACATTCTTGCCTAATGTTTTTAGCTTTTCATCTGCTTGTTGTTGAGACAATCCATTTTCACTAGTATTTAATTTTTTAAATATTTCTTCTTTTCTTTCAGATCCCCACATATAAGTCCCTTTTATAATAAGATGTTATCATATTAAAACATTTTATCAAAACGTTTTCAGTATTTTTTTATAGTTTAATGAGTTTAAATATGTCGAGATAAACAATAAAAAAGCACGCCCTTTCGCGTGCTAAACTGGTTGCGGGGATTGGATTTGAACCAACGACCTTCGGGTTATGAGCCCGACGAGCTTCCGAGCTGCTCTACCCCGCGATATCTGAGAAGAATTAACTTCTCTATTATATTATGATATTTTTTTTGTTTTGTCAATAACTTTTAGCAATTTTTTTGTTTATTTTAGTAAAAATATATCAAAACTCCAAATAACGATAAGGCTAGCGCATACATAAAACTAGAGACATACAACAATTTACTTCCCTCTTGCGCACAAGATTCAATGAAATGACTAATGAATAGCAATAATCCAATTCCTAGCATAATTACACTTGAAATCATACGAATTGAGTTGAAAACTGCAAATGCACCTTCACACAACAATAAGCCTACACCTGCCCAAGAAGCAATTGTTGAAAATGCTTGATAAGCCCTTTTATACTTTTTAATTGCACATACCACGCAACCCACACCCAATCCCAACAAGAGTCCGCCACCAAGCACTAAAACATTAAATCCTGTAAGAGAAACTGCTCCAACTGCGAAAAGCGCAAATGTGAATGCTTTTAGGAAGCCAAAGACCATCATTCTTGGTTTTTCTTCATCAATCTGAGAAACAGTCATTGCTTCGCTTAATAAACAGAAACCAAACCCTAAATATACAAAAAGTGGCAATGCCGATGTAAGTGAATTGAGATTTGCACAAATAACTGCAAAAGCGCAAGATGCCAATACAGTAATCCCTTTTATTAAAACAGCTTTATACCCTTTTGTTTTATTGAATAAGGAATACACAACGTCCATTCCCAAACAAATAACACCAAAAATAATTAAACTTATCATTTTCATATTTATATTTTAACCTAAAACAAAAATAAAACAAAACAATTTTTATAAATTTTTCAATATTGGCAAAAATAAATTTATGAAACTATTAAAAGATATATCTCTTTTTATCTCTGCCTTTGTGCCAATGTTTGTTTTAATATTGGTAAAATTGGTTGTTGATATTATAAATTCAAATTTAACATTTAATATTTTGAATACGATCAATCTTATAACCTTGATATTTTTGATTTTAACAGGGGCTGTGGCTTTGTTTTATTGCAAAAGGAATAAAGAGTCGATTACGAAAATTACAATCCTTTCAGCCCAAAATATCACAGACAAACATTTCCTTGGATATTTCTCACTTTTTGTGCTTTTTGCCTTGCAACTAGACCTTTCATTAATAAGCGAATACTGCGCATTCGTTTTAATAATGATTTTTATAGCAATTGTTTATATTAAAAATTCACTTTATTATATCAATCCACTCCTTAATCTTCTTGGCTTCAACTTCTATGATGTGCAATATTCAAAGGAAAATGATAAAACAATTTATGAAGCCAAGATTTTTTATAAAGGCTCATTAGATACAAACCAAACTTATTACGCAAATATTAAAAACAAAAACTGGACATTTATCAACAAAAAGCAGTAATTAAACATTGCTGCTTTTTATATCACTATTTAATCAAAGCCCCAATTTTACGACAATAATTTTCTCCAAAAAATATTTTCTATAGCCTTGTTTTCTTTCAAAATTGCTTGATTTTTATATTAATATAATATATAATATATATAACTTTATTAATAGGAGATTTTGATATGGACGAAAAACAAGAAAACACTCAAGAATTAAGTCAGGAAATTGGGAAGTCAGTAAAATATGACGCTGGTGACATTCAAGTGCTTGAAGGGCTTGAACCTGTTAGAAAAAGACCAGGTATGTATATTGGCTCAACAGACGAGCACGGACTGCATCATCTTGTAACAGAAGTAGTTGACAACTCTATCGACGAAGCTCTTGCAGGATACTGCACAAAAATCGAAGTTGTAATCAACTTTGATGGTTCTTGTTCGGTAATAGACAACGGTCGTGGAATTCCTACAGGCATTATTGAAAAAGAAGGAAAGAGTGCTGTAGAAGTCGTACTTACAAAACTCCACGCTGGTGGGAAATTCGGTGGCGAAGGCTATAAAATTTCTGGAGGTCTTCACGGTGTTGGTGTTTCCTGCGTAAATGCCCTTTCAAAATATATGAAGGCAGATGTTTATCAAAACGGAAATCACTATAAAATTGAATTCTCTCGTGGTAAGGTTATCACCCCACTTGAAATTGTAGGCAAAACTGATAAGCGTGGAACAACAGTAACATTCCTTCCTGATGAAGAAATTTTTGAAACGACTAATTTCAACTATGAAATTATGAGAAATCGATTCCGCGAAATTGCTTTTCTTAACAAAGGATTAATTATTTCTCTTGAAGATAAGAGAGAAGGACAAGAAAAAAAGGACGAATTTGAATTTAAAGGCGGAATTGTTGAATTTGTTGATTACTTAAACAAAAACAAAGAAACAATCCTTTCTGCTCCTGTTTATTTCAACAAATTTAACCGCAACGTCAAAGAAGAACTTGAAAATGAAATTGAAGTTTGTTTTCAATTCAATGAAAGTTATAGCGAAGTAATCAATGCTTATGCAAACAACATCAACACCGAAGAAGGCGGAACTCATCTTGATGGATTTAAAGCAGGTTTAACAAAAGTTATCAATGACTATGCTGTTGAAAAGAAGCTCATTAAAGAAAATGAAAAACTTTCTGGTGATGATTGCAGGGAAGGAATCACAGCAATTATCAGCGTCAAACTTCGCAATCCACAGTTCGAAGGACAAACAAAAACAAAACTTGGCAACAGCGAAATGAGAAATTTTGTTTATAAAGCAATGGTGGAAGAATTTGGCGATTATCTTGACCAACACCCAAATGAAGCAAGAAATCTTATTATGAAATCTGTTACTGCTCAACGTGCAAGAGAAGCCGCAAGAAATGCAAGAGAAATGACAAGAAGAAAAGGCGTGCTTGAATCTACTACCCTTCCTGGAAAACTTGCGGATTGCAGAGAAAAAGATCGCAGACTTTGCGAAATTTATATCGTAGAAGGAGATTCTGCGGGCGGCTCGGCAAAAAGCGGACGTGATAGCCGCTTCCAAGCAATTTTACCATTACGTGGAAAAATTTTAAATGTTGAAAAAGCAAGACTTAATCGCATCTTAGAAAATGCAGAAATCAAAGCAATGATTACAGCATTTGGCTGTGGCATAGGAGATGAATTTAATATCGATAAACTTCGTTATGACAAAATAATATGCATGACCGATGCCGACGTTGACGGATCTCATATCAGAATACTTCTGCTTACATTCTTCTTTAGATTTATGCGTCCTTTAATTGAACAAGGACACGTATATGCCGCAAAACCACCACTTTATCTTATAAAGAGAAACAAAAAAGAACTCTTCTATTTTTATAGTGATGAAGAACTTGATGAATGGAAAAAGGCTAACGGAATGAAAGGTTGCGAGCAACAAAGATATAAAGGTCTTGGAGAAATGGATGCAGACCAACTTTGGGACACTACTATGGATCCTGAAAATAGAATTTTAGTTCAGCTTACAATGGACGACGCTATTGAAGCAGAAAAATACTTTAGCGAACTTATGGGCGAAGACAGTGAACTTAGACGCAAATTTATTGAAGAAAATGCAACCCGCGTAAAAGACTTAGATGTATAAGTTGAAAGGAGATGGAAATGGATAAAGAAACTATATCACTTGAAGAAAAACTTTCAAAAACAAAAATTGAAAAAACTGACACTGTTGAAAACTTAAAAGACTCGTTTCTTTCTTATGCAATGGCTGTCAACGTCTCTCGTGCGATTCCTGATGTGCGAGACGGACTTAAGCCTGTTCACAGAAGAATTCTTTTCGGAATGGGCGAAACAGGAAACTTTTATGATAAACACACTGTAAAATGCGCTCACATTGTGGGAACTGTTATGGGTAGATATCACCCACACGGCGACAGTTCTATCTATGATGCACTTGCTCGTTTAGCTCAAAACTTCTCAATAAGATATCCCCTTGTTTATGGTCAAGGAAACTTTGGTTCTATCGACGGAGACAGCCCAGCGGCTTACCGTTATACCGAAGCAAAACTTGAAAAAATCGCAGGACTTATGCTTGAAGATATTGACAAAAACACAGTTGATTTTCAAGACAGTTATGATGGAACAAGACAGGAGCCGATGGTTCTTCCTGCAAAAATTCCAAACCTTTTAATTAACGGTTCTGACGGTATTGCAGTCGGTATGGCAACAAACATTCCGCCACACAACCTTACTGAAGTTTTGTCTGGCCTTCAAGCCTTAATTGAAAATCCTGAAATTGATATTGAAGAACTTATTAAAATAATTCCTGCACCTGACTACCCTACTGGCGGTATTATTATGGGCAGAACCGCAGTTAAACACGCATATAAAACAGGGCGTGGGGGCATTGTAGTCCGTGGTAAAGCAGAAATTGAAGAACTTTCAAATGGTAGAAACAGAATTGTTATTACTGAAATTCCTTATCAAGTAAACAAGGCAAACCTTGTAATTCAAATGGCAAACCTTGTAAAAGACAAACGCATTGAAGGAATCAGCGACATTCGTGATGAATCAGACAGAAACGGCATTAGAATTGTCGTAGATGTAAAGAAAGACTACAACGCACAAGTTGTGCTTAATGGCCTGTATAAAAATACTCAACTTCAAAAGAGTGATGGTATTATTATGCTTGCTCTCGTTGGCAAACAACCAAGAATACTCAACTTAAAAGAGATGCTTTACTATTATTTAGAACATCAAAGAGAAATTTTGGTTCGCAAAACACAATACGACCTTGAAAAAGCAAAGGAAAGAGAACATATTGTGCGCGGTCTTGTTATTGCGCTTGCAAACATTGATGAAGTAATCCAAACAATTAAAATGGCAGACGACCGCAATGATGCGCTTGAAAAACTCACTAAAAAGTTTGAGCTTGACGAAACTCAGGCAAATGCTATTCTTGAAATGAAACTTTCTAAACTGACAAGTTTAGAAGTTGAAAAATTAAAGCAAGAACTTGCTGACCTTGATGCCCTTATTCAAGATTTAGCTGACATTTTAGCAACTCCTGCCAGAGTAAATAAAATTCTTTATGACAACTTTGAAGAAATTAAAAATTCTTATGGAGACGAAAGAAGAACGCATATCAGCCTTGAAGCAGGCGATATTGACATAGAAGACCTTATCCCTGTTGAAGACGTTATGATTACAATGACTCATCAAGGATATATTAAACGCATTTCAGCAAATGAATATAAAGCTCAAAATCGTGGTGGGGTTGGTGTAACCGCCCACAAAACAAAAGAAGAAGACTATATCGAACATATGTTTGTTACTTCTTCTCACGATGACTTATTATTCTTTACCACCAAAGGAAGAGTTTATGTAATTAAAGCATACGAAGTTCCTGAAGCACAACGCACTGCAAAAGGGAAAGCAGTAATCAATCTTCTTATGCTTTCTCCTGATGAAAAAGTTACTACAATAATCCCAAGAAAGACAGACGCTGAAGGCTATCTTATTATGGCAACAAAGAGTGGCCTGATTAAGAAGACTAACCTTAAAGAATTCGAATCAATCAGAAAGGTAGGAAAAATAGCAATTCACCTTGTTGAAAACGATTCCCTTATCGGCGTTGACTTAACAAACGGAAACGAAGATATTATTGTCGCTTCTCACAGCGGAAAGTGCATCAGATTCAACGAAAATGATGTGCGTAATATGGGTAGAGACAGTCAAGGCGTAAAAAGTATGCGCCTTAGCAATGACGATTATATCATTGATATGGTCGTTGCCAAAGCAGACTCACAAATTATCACTGTTTCATCAAAGGGATACGCTAAACGCAGCGATGTAAATGAATTTAGACTTCAAGGTCGCGGCGGAATGGGCGTTAAAGCCGGCATATTCAATGAAAAGACAGGCGATTTAGTAGCACTTAGACAATCTACTGAAAAGAATGATATTATGTTAATCTCAGACGATGGAGTCATCATTAGAATTTCTCTTGACCAAGTAAATCACCTTTCAAGAGTAAGTCAAGGCGTGAAGGCTATGCGTCTTAAAAAAGAAAGTTCAATTGTAGGCGTCGCACTTATCAAGGAAGATGAAGAACAAAGCACTTCTGAAACTAACGAAGACGCAATGCAAAACAATGAGCAAACTTCGCAAGAATAACAACGCAAAAATTTCCAGTTAAGGACTGGTGGAGGCAAATTTGAAAATAAACGAACAATTATATTTTGCTAATACACTTGAAATTATAGAAAAAAAAATAAAAACAAATAAAACAAAGAAAGAGCAGATTGACACAAAACTTCGCAAAGGGACCAAGGCTCTCGCCGACAATTACAACGAAGAATCAAGAGGCTCTGACCTTTCAAACTCATTTGAAGTGCTTGGACAACTGCAAGAAATGTCGCAGGATCTTAATCTTGAAGGGCGCAAACTCGCCCTTCAAGCAAAAAATCCTTATTTTGCAAGGATTGACTTTAAGCCTGCAGGCAAAGAACAAGAAGTGCCAATCTACATTGGACTAGGCTCACTATTTAACGATAATGGAAAACTTCGCGTTGCAGACTGGAGAGCGCCTATTTGCAGTATGTATTATGATTATGATTTAGGACCATCTGCTTTCAAAAATGGCCAAGATACAGTTCAAGGAGAAATGACTTTAAAAAGACAATACAAAATAGATAATGGCAAACTTTTATCTTATTTTGACACCGATCTTACAATCAATGACGAAATACTGCAAGAAATACTATCGAAAAATGTTTCAACAAAAATGAAACAAATAGTATCATCGATTCAAAAAGAACAAAATTCTATTGTTCGAAACGATCCAACAAAAAATATTCTTGTGCAAGGAATTGCAGGCTCTGGGAAAACTTCTATTGCATTGCATAGAGCCGCTTACCTACTTTACAGCCAACGCAAACTTATAAAATCAAACGACATTTGCATCATTTCACCAAACAATATTTTTTCAAGTTATATTTCTGAAGTATTACCACAACTTGGCGAAGATAATTTGGCTGAAACAACATTAGAACGAATTGTAAAAAGCGAGCTCCATCGCCCTGTTCAATCTAGAGAAGAAATGCTTGACGAAATCGCAACAAATCCTAAGCAAGAAATTTTAAATGAAATTTCTTATAAATCTTCATACGAATACATGGACGGTCTGTTTAGATTCTTAAAAGGACCTTTTATTGATACGTTTCAACCAAAAGATCTAACCTTTGTAATTGAAGAAGACTTAAAGCACAAGAAAGAAACCATTACATTCTCTGCAGAAAAAACCAAGGAACTTTTCTTTAAAACGCATAAGGGACTTGACCTTTATGAAAGAATAAACAATATTGCTTGGCAATATGCAATGTATTTCACTGAAAAAGCACATTATTCAAAAGAACAAAATACAGCCCTTAAAAACAGATTTAAAACAATGCTTTACACATTCCTTCCTGTAAGTGAAGTCGAAAAAGTATTCCAAATCTTTATGGCAAGAGAAAATCTTTCATACAAAGAAACCAACGAAATAAAATATATGGACAAAGGCAGTTATCTTGCAATTAAACATTTTATTTACGGCCTTGACCACAACTTCAGTGCAAAATATCTTATCATTGATGAAATGCAAGACTTCACCCCTGTCGATATTTATATGTTCAAGAAAATTTGGACTTGTCCTATGATTGTTGTTGGCGATGTAAATCAATGCATTGAAAAATCTATTACAAAAGAATACTTACAGCTTACTGCAGACTTTTTAGGTTGCAAATTATTAGAGTTAAATAAAACTTATCGTTCTACTAAAGAAATTGCACTTTACGCAAACAAACTTGTAGGACTTAACAATATTGAGTTTGTAAATCGTAGTGGTGGTGAACCTATCGTCATCAAATCATCAAATCAAGCACAAACAATAAAAAATTATATCGAAAAAGAATGCGAAGGGCTTGAACATATTGCAATTATCTGCAAATGCAAACGAGAATCAACTGAAATCTATCACAAACTAAACAAAATTTTAGATTGTAAAATTTTAACAGAACCAGAAGATTATGAAGCAAGAATTTTGATTACCACTTGCGCAACAGCAAAAGGAATTGAATTTGATGCTGTCATAATTCCAAACGCAGATTACAATAATTACAAAAATACAATTGATAAAAACATAATTTATGTTTCTTCGACAAGAGCACTTCATAAATTATGCTTTACAACAGAAAATCAACCTTCCATCTTTCTTCAGCCACTAAAACTTATAGAAGAATAACTAATCTTGTTTTTACATTATTTTGCATTTTTTTACAAAAATATAAAAAATCAAAAATTTTTAAAAAACTTTTGAAAATCGCTTGACTTTTGTAAACATCGTGTGGAAATGTGGATAACTAGGCTAAAAATGTATTGGTAAGTATTAAAAAATAACAAAATGCGTAAAAAATCACAATTTTGTGTAAAATTTTACCTGTGGAAATGTGGATAACTTTCTCTTGACAAAAATCGAGAAATGTCTTATACTGTAAGCAATTGATTATTAATTAATACTTAATTACTGCTTTTTATTACCACTTTTACAATTCTATTTTATAAAACAATAGGAGAAATTATGAACGAATCAAAACTCATCTCGCCACGAAAATTGGCGGGTTTTTGGGAATTACCACCTGAAAAAGAAATCCTTTTCGAACAAATGCAAGAAAAAATCAAAAAAGTTTTTGAAACAAACTGCTTTGTTCCTTTAGACACGCCCGTCCTTGAACTGTCTGAAATTTTACTCGCCAAATCTAGCGGAGAAATGGACAAGGAAGTTTTTGCATTCACAAAGGGCTCAACTTCAATGTGTATGCGTTATGATCTCACCGTTCCACTTGCAAGATTTGTAGCATCAAACGCAAACACCCTTGAATTCCCTTTCAAAAGATATCAAATAGGCAAAAACTATCGCGGAGAAAAACCACAACGCGGAAGATTCAGGGAATTTTATCAATGCGACGCGGACATCATCGGAAACGAAGCACTTTCTCTTGTAGCCGATGCAGAATGCGTAAAACTTTATTTAGACTGCTTCAATGCACTTGGATATCCTGTGGTAGTCGAAATTTCAAACAGAAATCTCCTATTCGGGCTTATTGAAGACTGCAACAACTCTGACAAAGCAGAAGAAATCATCACCCTACTTGACAAGTTTGATAAAATCGGCGAAGAAAATCTCGTCAAATCTCTTGCAGAACTTGAAATTAATGAAAAATGTATAAAAAAATACATCTCTGCGATTAAAGTAAAAGGATCTTTTGAACAAGTTAAGGAAAGTTTAACAAAAATATCCAACAACCCACTATTTTGCCAAGCAATTTCACAGCTTGAAGAAGTAAACTCTTATCTTAATGCATTTAATTGTGATAAAGAAGGCTACATTTTCAATGTTGGCATTATTCGCGGACACAATTATTATACTGGCACAGTTTTTGAAGCATATTTAAAAGGAAGAAGAGACCTGCCTGCCTTCGGCGGTGGTGGACGATATGAAAACCTTGCCGGCTATTTTACAGATAAAAAGTTACCAGGCGTTGGAATGAGCATCGGACTTACAAGAATGTTTGACCTTCTCGACCAAAATGGATTACTTCCAGAAGTAAAAAAATCCAACATAGACTTATTTATCATTCCGCTTGGCGAATATCTCAAAGACTGCATAAGCCTTTGCGCTTACTTTAGAGAAAACGGCATAAAAGCAGAAGTTGCCTATGACAACAAATCATTTAAAAGCAAAATGAAAGAAGCAGATAGACGCGGAATCCCTTACATTTTAGTTGTAGGCGAAAATGAAGTAAATAGCGGCACTTTTGCACTTAAAAATATGACTAGCGGAGAACAACAACTTTTATCTAAAGAAGAATGTTTAAAAGTATTGAAGTAAATATATAAAAAAGAACTTTTAAAATTGCAAACAGAAAAAGAGCAGGCCAACAAACTCGTTCTAAACTTGGAAATTGCACTAGGTGTCGTTTCAACAATTTCATTCTTTATTATTTTATCTCTTTGCCTATATGCAATCGTCCAACTTAATATTTACACTTTACCTATTATTCTAATTGTAATTGACATTGCTATGTTTATTATCAGTATAACATTCTGCATGATAATCGAACAAAAAGCAGGTTATTTCGAATGCAGAAAATGTCACGAAAAATACACTCCATCTTTTAAACAAACAATTTTGTCTCCACATATTTGCAGAACCAGATATATGAAATGCCCACACTGCAACCAAAAATCTTGGAGCAAAAAAGTAATAAAATAAAAAAGGCTGAAATTTCAGTCTTTTTTTATTTAAAATCTTCGCGCTCCTTTAAAATTATTTCACAGTTTTTGCCAAATTCATCTAAAGAAAGAAACATTCCAAACTGCTGCTCATCTTCATAATCCCCAACCAGTTTAAATCCAATCTTTTTATACATATTAATGGCTGGCAAATTATCTTTATCAACACTAATCGAAACATTTTTATTAATTCCTTTTCGCTTATAAAACTTAAACAATTCATAAAAAATGTTAGTAGCTATTCCCCTTCTATGATATTCTTGAACGACAGATGCATTTACAATATAAATACTTCCGCCAAGTTTGCTAGATTCGCCATTCGCAGTAATCATTCCTACTGCTTTTTCATCGTCATACGCAACAATAGTAACCGAACTAGGCCAACTTAACACGCTTCTTAAATCTTCTTTTTTATAAGGCTCGCCACCGCTATTAATTTCAACGTAATAACACTCATTTAAAATATTATCATTAATTTTATCTGGTGGAATAATTTTAAATTTCATAGAATATTCTCCTTCAAATGCAAAGTTAAAGTTCTTATTTTTCTTATTTTAATATATTTTTCTCGCTTTTCAAAGCATTTTCATATTAAAATTTGCAAATTAACTTTGTTTTGGCTATAATAAAATCATGAACGATAAAATTAGAGACAAACTTTCTTCACTGACTACAAAGCCGGGCGTATATATTATGCGAGACAAAGACGGAATCGTCATTTATGTAGGAAAGGCAAAAAACTTAAAAAATAGAGTAAGTCAATATTTCAGAAACTCACCAAAACCTAGCAAAGTTCAAGCAATGGTGGACAATATTGACTCTTTTGACTATTTCATCACAATAAGCGAAATGGACGCTCTTGCACTTGAAAGTAATTTAATCAAAAAACACCAACCTTTTTATAATATTTTATTAAAAGATGGAAAACAATTTCCTTATATAAAAATAAACTTAAAAGAGTCTTTCCCTAAATTTGAAATAGTCCGCAAAGTCAAAAAAGATGGATCAAAATATTTCGGGCCTTATTTTGCAGGGCTTGACGCAAGAGAAATTTTAAAAACAATAAATACCGCTTTTAAAATACGAACCTGTTCACTTAAAATAACCGAAAATTCAACAGCAAAAAGAGAATGTTTAAATTATTCTCTTGGACTATGCTATGCTCCCTGCACAAAAAAAATATCACGAGAAGACTATTTAACAGAAATCAATAAAGCAATCACCTTTTTAAATGGAAATGACGATGAAATCGAAAAAATTTTACAAGCCAAAATGGATAAAGCTTGCGAAAATGAAAATTATGAAAGCGCCATCATTTTTAGAGAACGCCTGAAAATGATTAATAAACTTAAGCAAAGAATTGTTGCAAACTTACCAAAAGATGTTTCAAAAGATGTTTTCGCTTATATTACCAATGGTTTAAATGGCGTAATTACCAATATGGTGATTCGTGGTGGTAAAATTTTAGGAGTTATGTCATACCCTATAAGCGACGGAGAAATCGAAGAAGATCAAACACTTTTCAACTTTATTTCACAATACTATCAAAATATGATTATCCCAAATGAAATAGTTGTTTCGCATAATATTGATAGCGAACTTCTATGTGAATTTTTTGATAAAAAAATCAACATTATTTCAAATCCACACCTTGCAAATAAAAAACTTTTAGAAATGGCACAAGAAAATGCAAAAGAGTATCTTGAAAAACATATAGAAAAAGACCAAATCAAATACAACAACACAATCGGTGCAATCAAATCATTAAAACAACAGCTTAATCTGCCAAAAATTCCTATTAGAATGGAATGTTATGACATTTCAAACATAAGCGGAACAAATAAAGTATGCTCGATGGTGGTTTTCAAAAATGGAGAGCCTAGCAAAAAAGATTATCGAAAATTTAAAATAAAAACAGTAAAAGGCTCCAACGACTTCGCGTCGCTTAAAGAGGCACTTAATCGCAGGTTAAATAGACTTAGAGAAGGCAAACTTGAATCGTTTAAGGAAATGCCCGACCTTATTATTATCGACGGCGGAAAGGGGCAACTATCTTCTACTTATGAAATTTTAAAAGAATCCGGCTATGAACAAGCCATTCCGATGATAAGTTTAGCAAAAAGAATTGAAGAAGTTTTTGTGCCAGAAAATAGTCAAGCAATCCTCTTAAAACCAAATTCTGCCGAACTCAAACTTTTGCAAAGAATAAGAGATGAAGCACACAGATTTGCAATCACATATCATCGTAATATTAGGACGAAAAAGCAAACTTCTTCTGTTTTAGACAACATTTCAGGCATCGGGCCTAAAAAGCGAGATGCTCTTTTAAAAACTTTTGGAACAAGCGAAGAAATAGCAAAGGCCAGTCACGAGCTGTTACAAACAGTCCCTGGAATTACGCCTGCACTAGCACAGACAATAGTCAATTATTTTAAAAACAATCCAATTGAATACAAAGCGGAAGAATAAAAACAAAAATAATACATACGCAATTATGTATTATTTTTTTGTAAAAACCTTTGGTAAAAAATAAAAAAATAAATATAATATACCTAGGAGGAAAATATGGAAAAAATCAAAATGGTCCAATATGGCTGCGGCAAAATGAGCAAATGGACAATCCGATACGCTATTGAAAAAGGAGTCCAACTTGTAGGAGCTTTTGATATTAATGAAGACATTATTGGAAAAGACGCATCAATTTGTATTGAAAGCAAGAAAAAACTGGGTGTAAAAATTCAACATGCAGACGAATTTGAAAAGTTTTTACAAGAAAATGAAGTTGACGTTGTTATTGTAACAACTACATCTCTATTTAGCGAAAACTACCCTATTTATGAAATCTGTGCACGCAATGGAGTAAACGCAATTTCTACTTGCGAAGAAGCGTTTTTTGCACAAAACTCAAACCCAAAACTTGCAAAACAACTGGATAAACTCGCAAAAGAAACTGGTTGCACTATTTGCGGAAGTGGATATCAAGATGTATTTTGGGGCAATCTCATCTCAGTTCTTGGCGGCTCAACACACAAAATCAAAACTATTCGTGGAAAATCAAGTTATAACGTTGAAGATTATGGCATCTCTCTTGCAAAAGTTCACGGAGCAGGACTTACTGTTGAAGAATTTGAAAAAGAAATTGCTTCTGTAGATGAAATTTCAGATAAAGAAAGACAAAAACTCATTGACGAAGGGAATTATGCTCCAAGTTATATGTGGAACGTGAATGGCTGGCTTTGCAGCAAACTTGGCCTTACCCCTACTCGTCAAACACAAAAGACAATTCCACATATTGCAAAAACAGACCTTGAAAGCACAACACTTGGAATGACTATCACAAAAGGCAACTGCACCGGTATGAGCGCAATTGTCACAACAGAAACAAAAGAAGGAACAACCATTATTTCTGAATGCATTGGTAAAGTTTATGCACCTGATGAATTTGACTGTAACGATTGGACTTTAGAAGGAGAGCCAACAACGCGAGTTGTCATAGAAAGACCTGCAACTCCCGAACTTACCTGCGCTAGCGTAATCAACCGCATTGTTGAAGTGCTTGTTGCTGAACCTGGTTACACTACAACCGATCAAATGCCTGAAAACATTTATAAATCACACAATTTAGATGAATATATTGAATTTGTTGATTGTTGTTGTGATGATGAATGCCATTGCCACGAAGATGGGCACTCTTGTCATTGCCACGACCACAAATAAAACAAAAAAAACTCCAACTAATCATTGGGGTTTTTATAAAATATTATTTTAATTAAATAAAGGGGATAACAAATGAAAAAAGGATTATTTATTTCAATTGAAGGCGGAGAAGCCTGCGGAAAATCTACTCAAGTCAATTTATTAAAAGAATACATCAATTCACTTCCAAACAAAAATGATTTCATTTTTGTGCGAGAACCTGGCGGAACAAGTTTAGGCGAAGAAATACGAAACTTACTTTTAAATTACAATGAAGATAAACCACTGCCTATGACCGAATTGCTTTTGTTTTGCGCCGCACGACACCAAATAGTTGAAGAAGTAATCCGACCTGCCTTGGAACAAGGAAAAGTTGTTATCGCTGATAGATTTTTTGACTCGACAATTGCATATCAAGGTTTTGCACGCAACATTATGAATCCTGAAGAAATCTTGAAATTGACTCAACTTATAATCGGCAATGTTCGACCTGAAAAAACATTTTACTTTAAACTTACACCACAAGAAGCATTTAAAAGAAAATCCAACTGTGCCCCATTAGACAGAATTGAACTTGAAGGTATGGACTTTCACGAAAGAGTTTCTCAAGGCTATGACTATATTGCAAATCTGGAACCTGAACGTTTTATTATTATCGATGCATCGAAATCTATAGAAGAAGTTCACACTCAAATGATAAACAAATTTAAACAATTAATTTAAACAAACATAAAAAACATATCGCAAGGTCTATAAATTTTTTAAACTAGCATAAAAAAAGAACATACAATCAATATGTTCTTTTTTCTTTTCATTAAAATTACAATTCTCAATATTTATCACTAAATCATTTATATATTATTTAATCCCCTAAAATGAAGACATATTTTATGATAAAGATGTCAGTATTTTATTAATAGCATATCATCATATTCTTTATCAAATTTTTTATTACAACACAACTATTTTTTATTTTTTTTATTCTTAAATTTTGACTTCTGAGAACGAGATGTTTCAAAACAGCCTGACAATTTATCTAAATCACTTGAAACAAGAAACTTTCGTCTTCCGATTTTATACACGCATTGAATATTTTCCCCTTGCTTTGAAACAACATCAATCCTTATAAAATTAGAAAATTTTTTATCGTTAAACCAATTCACTACATCAATAACGCTTGAAAGAACAGCGTCGCCAAGATCGGTACCAATCCACATTACACGTCCACATCGAGTGTATTCTTGACAATTGTAGATAACATGGAATGTTGGATCATAATGATATCCCCATATACTACTTTTGGAAGCGAACATTACAAAAGTTTCTTTATTAAAAATCAATTCGGCATATGGAAAAAATGAGAATTTACCTACAATATAACTTATTAACACAACAAGACAATACCCCAAAACAAAAGAACACGTTAATATGATTGCAAATAGCTTTTCCATTTTTATAAAACTATAAATAACTATAGGAATAGCTATAATTGCCATTATTACAGCACTCCATATTATTACACTTTTTAGCTGTTTTCTTAACAATCGTTTGTATACTCTTCGGCCTTCTAAAACATTTTCATCAATAAAATCTTTTGCCAACTTTTTTGTATTTGAATGCTTTGCTTTAACTGTAAATACAATTGCAAAAATCAATATTACTAAATAAACGCCTGAAAGAACATATTGAACAATAGTTGATAATTTAGTTATATCTATCACTATAAATGATAAAATTACAAACATCCCCCAAAACAGAATAGATAAAAGACTAAAAAGATTTTTCTTTTGCACAACAATAACCTCTCTTTTAATCTTACCAAACCTAAATCAATTAGTCAAGTTATATAACTATATTGTTTTCGTAAAAAAAGCACTTCGATGCAAGCTTGCCACATACCAATATTCTCGTTTCACTCCACAAAAAAAAACAATACATCGACAAGCCAAATCAAATTAAATAAAAATAGACATAAAAAAGAGAACTAGATATTTTTCTAATTCTCTTAATTACATCATTAATTTAAAGATCCAGTGCTTCTATTTCTTTTTAGCAGGTGCTTTTTTACTTGCTGCTGATGAAACTTTCTTTTCAGCAGTTTTTGCTGCAGGCTTCTTTGCTGGAGTTTTCTTTTCAGCAGTTTTTGGAGCTGCCGCTTTGTTTTCTGTCTTCTTTTCTACAACAACTTTTGTTTCCTTTTTCGCTGGAGCTTTTGCTACTTTAGTTGCCACTTTTTTTTCTTCAGTTTTTTTTGCAGGCACCTTCTTTTCTACCTTAACTTCTTCTTTTTTTGCTACAGGCTTTTTCGCTGGTTGTTTTTCTGTTTTCTTTGGCGCCTTAACCACAGCCTCTTTCTTTACTGTGACTTTAGTTGCAGTTTTCTTTGCTGGAGCTTTTTTATCTTCAACCTTATTTTCAGTTTTTGGTTCTGCCGCCTTTACCGCTTTCTTAGCAGCAACCTTTTTCTCAGATTGTTTAGCTTTGGTTTCTACTGGTGCTTTCACAGGAGTTTTCTTTACTTCTGCTTTTGGTTCTGCTTTTTTAACAGCTGCTTTTTTCTCTACTGCCTTAGGAGCAGTTGCTTTTTTTGCAGGCACCTTTTTCGCTTCTGTTTTCTCTGCAACCTTTTTAACTTCTATTTTTACTGATGCTTCTTTCTTAGCTTCAGCTTTTTTAGCTGGAACTTTTTTAGTTGCAGGAGCCTTTTTAGCCTTCGCTTCTTTCTTAGCCTTTGCTTCTGCTTCTTGTCTTGCTTTTTCTTCAGCTTCTTTTGCAAGACGTTCCTGTTCTAGCCTTTCTGCTTCTGCCTTTTCCCTAGCAAGTCTTTCTTCTTCCTTTCTTTGTTTTCTTTTCTTAAAAAACCACATATTATCCTCCTTTGTACCTACAATTATTTTAGCACAAAAAAAAGCCTAAAGGCAAGGCTTTTAATCAATTATTTTAACTTCTCCACGAAATTTTCGCAAATTGGTAAGAACTTCATACTCTGTAGTATCTAAAATCGACGCAATTTGGCTTGCATTATCAAAAACTACCACATTATCACCAATACTACAATCAACATTTGTTACATCAACCATAAATGCATCCATACAAATATTACCAACAACTTTAGTTTGATGTCCATTTATTTTTACTTCTAATTTATTTGATAATTTTCTAGGCAGACCATCTCCATATCCCAACGGGATAGTTGCCACTTTCATATTTTTAGTGGCAGTATATGCACACAAATATCCAATATGCTCTCCTTTTTTGACTTCAACAATATCCACTATTTTACTTTGCACACTCAGAATAGGGCTTAGCATTTTATCGCCATAACCATACAAATAAAGCCCCACTCTATTCATATCTACATTATAATTTTCAAAAATGCTTTTACCACCACCAATGTGCGCAATTGTCTTCCATTCAGTTGGAACTAAAGCCCTATAATCTTCAAATTTTTGCAATTGCATTGCCGAATACTCTTTATCTGTTGTAAGAGATGAAAGATGTGTATAAATCCCGCCTAAAACAATTCCCCTTTTTTGCAAATAAGAAATTATTTTTTTACACTCGTTTATACTTCGAATTCCATATCTATTCATACCAGTATTTACACAAAGATGAAAGATAGGTTTAGGTCCACTCTTACTACTTCTGACAATTTCTTTTACCTGATTTAAAGACACAATTGAAAAACCAATTTCATTTTCTATCAAACGATTGTAATCTTGACATAGCCCAAAAACAATGATTTGTTTAGCAGCAATTTTTTTTATTCTTAGTGCTTCATATTCATTCGAGACGCCAAAACAATCTACATACTCATTTAATAGCGAAACGATTTCTTCATCACCGTGCCCATATGCATTTGCTTTAACCATTGCACAAAGTTTACCTTTGCAACAACTTTTAATATAGATAATATTGTCTAATAATTTTTGTTTATTAATTAAAATTTCAGAAAACATATCAATATTTACGCAAAAAACACATTTTTTGTTAATATTTTTTAATTTTTTCTTGCTTTTTATCAAATTGTTCTAAAACTGTTATATATTCTTCCCACATATAATCTCTAATAGGCATAGGGCGCGCATCTTTAAAATACAACACTAGTGCAGGAGTAATTCCATTATATTCATCAAAAAATTCATAGCCTTCCAGTCGCCCTTCTAAGATCAACCTTTTTACCTTTGCGTGATAATTAAAATACATCATTTTTAGTATAACTCATTTTATTCCTTTTAACCTAATGCAACATCAAGAATCATCATAATTACAAAGCCTGCAATGAATCCCCAACTTCCTATATATGAATGATGTTGACCTTTTGCTTCAGGAACAAGCTCGTGCACAACCGCAAACAGCATTGCCCCTGCAGAAAACGCCAATAAGTAAGGCATAGCGGGCGTAAGCAAATTTGCAAGAAAAATACCCGCGACAGCCATTATCGGTTCCACAACGCCGCTTAAAAAGGAAAAAAGAAACGCTTTTCTTCTGCTTCCATATTTTTCTTTTAATGGTAAGCTTAATGCACTGCCTTCTGGGAAGTTTTGCAGCCCTATACCTATTGCAAGCCACAACGCACTCACAAATGCACAACTTTCGCCTATTATAAAGGCATTACCAAATGCAAGGCCGACAGCCAGCCCTTCAGGAATATTATGCAATGTTACCGCTAAAAAAAGACTATTTAAATTTCCCCTTGCGCTACACTTAAACATTTTAGGCAAAATTTTATCCGACAATACCAAAAATCCCGCACCAAAAATAATCCCTATCGAAGCTGGTAAAAAACTTAAAGTTCCCCAGTCCGCAGAATACTCAATCGCAGGTAAAATTAGCGACCAAATAGAAGCGGCTATCATAAGTCCTGATGCGAACCCCAAAAATAAACTATTCGTTTTATCTCCGATAGGTTTTTTAAAGAAAAAAACAACCGCACCGCCTAGAGTCGTCATCAAAAATATAAATCCAACACCTATTATTGTAATTGCAACATTACTCATTTCTTTTGTTCTCCTAATGCAATATAAGCAAAAACAAACTTTAATGCTACAACAAAAAAAACGGAGTTACTCCGCTTTGTTTATAAAATTCTTGATAAACGTTTTTCTATGAATTGGGCTTTCCCCATAAGTCTTCAACATTTCTATATGAACCTTCGTCCCATATCCTTTATGCTTGGCAAACTGATATTGTGGATAAACTTCATCATAATCCTTCATAAGATGATCTCTATAAACCTTTGCAAGTATTGACGCAGACGCAATGTTATATGAAAGCGCATCACCTTTTATTATGCTGTCTTGACGACAATCAATATCAAGCTTAACTGCATCAACAAGCACAATATCTGGTTTAACTGACAATGCTTCAAACGCCTTTTTCATACCTAACTTCGTAGCATTTAATATATTTATTTCATCTATTGTTTTTTCATCAATTGCAACAATTGAATACGCTATTGCCTTTTCTTTTATTTGCTCAAACAATATTTCTCGCTTTTTCTCTGTCAACTTTTTACTGTCATTAATTCCTTCTATAATTAAATCTGCCTGCAACGGCATAATAACACACGCACAAACAACAGGCCCCGCCAAAGGCCCCCTTCCCGCTTCATCAATACCTGCAATCACCATATTTGGATAATTTTTCTCATAATCTAACATATAAATATTATAACACACCAAAAACATTTTTCAAAGCTTATTATTATGATTTCATCAAAGCATATTTTACAATTAATTGTAATACTTGATTCAAAAAAATAACAAGCTTTTTAATTATATGGACGGAGACGAAGGTTAAAAAGTTCCGTCTGGTGCGAAAAAATTTTACAAACATATAAACTTCTAGTTTTTTAATAAAAAATTAATTCCGCCCCAAAAATATATTTAATCAAATATAATTTCTGGATGTTCTTCTTCCGGAGTCAACCAATCTATACCATACATTTCTTTTAACAATTGTTTTTTTCTTATCCATACAGCATGACAATTTCCCATTCTTCCAATTGAAGCATTATATTCTTTTGCAATAATCTTATCTACATTTTTAAATTTATCTTTGTCTGTCATTATTATCTCTCCTTATTTGTTAACGTTTACACTTTACCAAATATCATCTTCCTGTGCGCTTAAAAGTTTTTCTTGTTCAATCTTCCTTAAAATATCTTTTCTTCTTTCTTCTTCCGCCATTTGTTTATCCAACAACGCCAATTCTTCTTTAGTTTGCAATTCGCTATATTTTAAATTTAATTGCTTCTGTTTTGCAAAAAATTTAAATTTTTCTTCGCTTTTCCCAATTGCACTTTTAACCTTTTTTATAAGTCCATCAAAAGCCTTTATATGTCCTAAATAACCATATTCTTCAGCATATTTTTCCACTGAATAAACTTTCGCTAAATCAATACTTTCTTTTTGCAGATGTAAGCTGTCAAATCCTTTATCGTAAAACCCTTTCTTAGCTTCAGGATAAAGCAAGACATTATCAATTATTAACATTGCATCATCCACTTTTTTATAAAGCTGTTTATTATTCTCAAAATCCTGCCCTGTCAAGCATTCGCTAATTTCATTTTTAATGCCTTCTATCAACAACTCCTGCGCAAGAATTTTGATTTTTTCTACATCTTTTTCTTCTGTAACGCATTTTGCGCCCCCAATAATCCCGGTAAGCAATGAATAAGTATCTTGAATATAAGAAGTATCCAACCCGCCATCTCGTTTTATCATCATATTAAATGGATAAATTAATGATAAAGATTTAAAAAATTCCGCCTTAATTTCTTCAAACTTCTCTTGAGATATTTTTAAGTTTTTGAGTTTATTAGTCAATATTTGAGAATTAAATCTCCAAGATTTTTCATCTTCATTTACAAGCAAAGAAATCAATGATGCAATATCATTGTCTATATTATATACACAATTTCCAAGCATCGTTTGTTTTTGATAAAATTTCGCCCCAACAACATAATCGTCGTTAGACAACTCATATCTCTTGGTAATTTTACAGGCAAATCTTTCATTAAATATTTCAGATATAGCTGTTGCCCCTCTAGTTTTCAAGATATTAAATGCACCTTCAATATCACTCTTTTTCTGTTTTTCTCGTGCATTTTCAATATCTTCTCTGGTTAAATTAGAACATTTTTTTACAACATATTTATTTTTATCTGTTTTGATAAAAACTCTATCAGTAGCATCATTTTTAGCAAAGCTTCCATTTGCAAAAATTTTCAATTCAAAAACATGTGCCAATTCGTGATACAAAATTCCTTCCATCGCTTTAAGCATATCATCATTCGCCCGTTCTATTGCTTGATTCTTTGCGATTTTTAGTCTTTTAGCTTCAGCTTTTCGTAAAATCTTTAATTGTTTTGCCCACGCTTCTTCACTAATGTTAGCAGGCTTTAGAAAACTTCCCGCAACAGGCTCTCTGTAAAACAATTTAGGAGAAAAACGTTTTATCGCCAAAATTTTTCGAGAAAAATCCACTGCGCCAGAATTCTCACCCAACTTTTTATCGGCAACATTTATCTTTTTTATGTTATTTATAAACAAATATGAAAAAATTTCTTCAGCACTTACCGTTTCGTTTTCTGTCAACAAATCATTTACAACATCTTGCTCAATTTCTTTCCCATCTATAATCAGCTTTTCAAAATCCGCTTTAGAAAATATTACATCTTCATAACACGAAGCAAGCCGATCGAAAAACAATGACGCACAACCTACCAAATACTTGTCTTTACAAAGTCTTTTAAAATGCTTTTCAAATTGTTGTTTCGCTTTTTGATTCATAAATTACTCCGATTATTAAAATAATTATATCAAACCACTTTAACATTGTCAAACTTTTATAAAATTATAATATTTTTTAAAAAATTATTGCAAATTTTTAAAAGGTATGATATAATATAAAAGTCAGCACAACTTTGCGCCCTTAGCTCAGCTGGATAGAGCGTTCGTCTACGGAACGAAAGGTCAGGGGTTCGAATCCCTTAGGACGCACCAAAAAGCTTAATGATATTTATCATTAAGCTTTTTTATTTGAACACTTAATTTAATATTTTCGAATTTCTCTATTTACAAATCGCTTAAAATGTGTTATCATACAAAAAAAAGGAAGGAAACAATGAAATTATCTAAAAGCAATTTAAAGAAAAGAAAAATTGCATTGCGTGCAATTACAACTCAAAGATTAGAAGAAATGCTTAACTTTGAACAAGCAAAACTTAAAAATATTAATTCAACAATTCAGTTTCAAAACAAGCAACTTTCAATAGAAGAAAATCGCATTTATTATTCAACACCAGTATTGCAAGTAATAGAATTAATTAAAGGCGAATTACAAGAACGCAAAGAAGCAGATTCAGAACAATCAATTTAAAAAAATCAGTCGCACGACTGATTTCTTTATTCAACTTCTTGCACTAACCCATAACCTTTAATATCTCTTAATGTTTTTGCTTGGGACTTCAAATAGAATATGCAATTTGTAATTTTCTTTCTTTTCAAGTCAAATTTCTTTCTGCCCAAAGAATATGTGACCCCTTGCCTAAATTTACAGTTGCCACAATTTCCACCTATATGTTCTTTTATTGGACAATGCTTAAAATAAATAAGATTTTCTTTTAACGAATTTACAAACACCCCTTCTCTATTATTCAGATTGAGCACGTTCTCTTTAGATAAAATGATTTTATTAAATCCTAAACCTTTATAAAATTCAATTGAATACGAATTGTAAACATTCAATTCGCTTCCTATAATGATTTTATCAGGATCAGTTAATGTTAAAGCATAATAGTTGTTGGCAACTATCCCTAAATTATCTACACTTGCAAGCAACTCTTTTAAAAATTGAATATCCTGATTTTCTGCGAATACTGGAGTTTCTAAAAAGATCATTTGATTCATTCGTTTGCAAAGAGAAATTATTTCATCTTTATCATAATCTTGTGGATTGTAAACCAAATAATCATCTGTTTTTGCATTTGAAATATCATTTAAATTATTAAAAATTAATATTTTTTTAGTATTTTTTGCAATTTTTTGACAATTTTTCGTTGAATTTGCCATATTTTCTTTTGTTAATTCTTTTTCAAAATGCTTAATCATTTCTTCTTGTAAACGTTCCAATGCCTTTCTTCTAAGATCATTCAACTGCGATTTTGGAATAAAAATTCTTTCGCTATCAAATTCAAATGTGCCCAACGTAAAATTTTCGCCCATTTTAGCAATTTGTTTTTTACACTCGCATTCATCAAGCAGACTTGTCTTACCTTCTTCGCAAATAAAATCACTTTCAATTTGTATAGTCACACTTTTACAAGATAATTTTAAAATTGCCCTTTTGCCAATCTTTCCTTTAAAACAGCAGTCCACTTGTAATGTTTTTTCTTTATTCACAATTTTACTTTCATATTCCTTATCTACCAAAAGCCTAACAACTGAATCTGGCTGAATGACATTTGTCGTTGTAATGTAGAATGTGTTTTCTGTCAATTTTTTAACATCATACACACTGACGGATTGAACACTTTTTCCTACAAACTGCAACACATCACCGCGAACAATATCGTGTGAAGATGAAAGCACAATTTCATTAAATTTGTTTCCTCGTTTAAATGACTTAACTTTGCCAATTTCGACACCTATGTGACTATTGAGTTGAGGATAAATAATCTTTTCTCCTTTTAAGTATCCATTTGCATAATCGCCACGATTGAAAAGCCTTTTTAAACTGTCAATATGAGACTTATTGAATGTAAAATTATTATCTATCACTTCTCGATATATTTGCACAGCACCAGCAACATAGGCTTCCCTTCTTGCCCTGCCTTCAATTTTAAAACTTGTCACTCCAGCAAGCGAAAGTTGTTTTAATGATGAAAGCATACATAAATCTTTTGTGCTTAACAAATACCCCTTTCGCTTTTGCCCTTGATACTCCATTATAAATGGAAGACGACAAAGCTGTTTACACTTACCACGATTTCCACTAGCATTTTCCTCTAGTGCACTAAAATAACAGTTGCCAGAATAGCCCACACAAAGTGCACCTTGAATAAAATATTCAATTTCAATGTCAAGATTTTCTTTTATTCTTTTTATTTCAGAAAGTGACGTTTCTCTTGCAAGAACAACTCGAGAAAACCCCTGCTCTTTTAAAAACAACGCCCCTTCATAATTGCATATCCCCATTTGCGTGCTTGCGTGAAGTTCGATATCTGGAAAATGAGAAATTAGTAAATGTGCAAAACCTATGTCTTGCACTATAAAAGCATCAATGTGAACATTGCGAGCAAATCGAACAAGATTTAACACATCTTCAATTTCTTCGTCTGCCACCAAAATATTAAGAGTTAAATATACTTTTACGCCAAAAAGATGAGCAAATCGAACGCCTTCAGTCAAATCTTCTTTTGAAAAATTTGATATATTTCCCCTTGCATTAAAATTATTTAACCCTACATACACCGCATCTGCACCACTTCGGACGGCCACCTTTAAACATTCCAGGTTGCCTGCTGGTGCCAGCAATTCACTTTTCATAAAATCTCCTAAAATCATTATAACATAAATATTTTTATTAATAAATAGTTTTAAACAAAAAAAAGCATCGATGATGCTTTTTTTAAAGTAATGATGATAATAATCTCATTATCGCTTGTAAAATTTTTGTAATCCATTTTTTCTTTTTAAAATAATTCTCATCTACCTGCATAGAAGAATTCACATCTTTTTCAAAAAGTTTAACAAATTCTTCATTATGCTTTTTTGAATAAATAAGAACCGTATCTTCAAAGTTTAACGCAAATGAACGATTATCCATATTGCATGACCCTATTGATAATTTATTGTTGTCAACAATCAATGTTTTACTGTGCAAAAATCCATTATAGAAATAAACCTTAACCCCCATTTCAACCATTTCTTTTAAATAAGAAAGTGTTGCTAAATAAACTGCGTGTTTATCTGGTATTTTAGGAACCATTATTCGCACGTCAACACCGCTTCGGACCGCTATTGCAATCGCAGAAAATACAGTATCATCTGGAATAAAATATGGCGTTTGAATATATACTTTATGTTTCGCTGTGGTAATGAGTTTTACATAAGTTTCTTTTATTTTATGAATTTCACTATCTGGGCCTGAAGATAAAACTTGCACAGATGCATCACCCTTAATCTCTGGGCTTGGGAAATACCCATTTTCAAGATAAATTTTTGGCGGAGTTGAATCATTAGTCGCATATCTCCAATCATCTAAAAAGATGTTTTGCAGTCCATACACTCCTGCACCTTCAATTCTGACATGAGCATCTCGCCAAGGCTTTAATTTTTTATGTTTACCCATGTGATCATCACGAATATTAACACCACCAGTGTAACCAATTTTACCATCAATTACGACAATCTTTCTGTGGTTGCGATAATTCATTTTTAAATTAAGTAGTCGTATATGTCCAAACGGTGGAAAAAATTCACCTACTTTCCCACCTGCCTTTTCTAGTTTTCTAAAAAATCGTCTTGGAGCCTTTCGAGAGCCGATAGAATCATAAATCAAGTTTACTTCTATCCCTTCTCGCGCTTTTTGGCACAACAAGCTCATCATTTCGTTGCCAGTAGCATCATCTGCAAAAATATAATATTCAATATTAATGCTTTTCTTTGCATTAATAATATCCTTTTTTAATGCCTGAAAAACAGTCATACCATCTGTAAATATCTTTATATCGTTGCCGGGCAATGGATATGCACCAAATGAATATGCAAGAGTAATAAGGCCTACATCTTTTTTATAGACATCTTTAATTTTTGCTTCTTCTAAGGTTTCTATACCTTTGATGTTTCTAATAATGTCTCTTTCAGAAATTGCCTTTCGCTTTATCATTCGTCTAATTCGAACGCTTAGTCCACTACCAAAAACTATATAAAATATAAATCCAACAACAGGTAAAAATGTAAGCGTTGTCATCCAAGCAATAATATTTTCAGGCTTTCGTTTTTCTAAAAATATCATACTTATAAGAAGCAAAAAATTTAATGATGCCCCTATACATATTACCCATATAATCCAATGCATAATCCCTCCGCGAGTCTTATCCCCCTAAGGGGAAACCTGCAAATTAATTTTGCAGGTTTTTATTTTACACCTAAGTTTATAATTCCTTCATCTCCAAGATCAAAATTTCTATAATCTTTATTCTTATCGGCTATATCTAGTCTACCACCAGTAACCCTAAGATAAATCTTAATTGAAATGTATTCATTTTCTTGCAGCGGATCCTTAAAGTTGATTGTTGTGCCATTAATACTGTCTACATTACCAACCGCAGATTCATCGTCATAAACTAAATCTACAAAAATCTTATCGGCATCATAAGATGCTGAAGTCTTAGTTCCATCTTGATTTGTGCAATACAACTTGACTGCACTTCCCCAATCAGAATAATCACTTGTTGTAGCACCGCTTCTTATTACTCTGTCGATAGTGCCATCGTAAGCCTTTTCAATACTACTGTAGTAAGGCGTAACATTATAGTTTCTACTTACGCGATAATAATAGTTGCTACTATCCTTAGTATATTTCACAACATAATATTGAGTAATCGACGCAACAGCATCGCTGTTTAATAAGTTTTCATTTTCAATATAAATGATATCTTCAGTAATTGTCGCTATTGTTATAGTGGCTTTCCTAGAATCTTTATATCCTACTGCTGCCCCATCAGGAATTACATACTTAGAGATGCTATCATTCCAATACAAGAACGATTTTTCCGCTAGTTCAGCATAATAGAATGCATAAGCGCCATTTTCTCCTTCAGGAATTGAAACGTCAACGGTCCAACCGTCTTGAACATTCACGCCTAATTTTTCAGAAAGTGAAATGTATTTTGTCGCATAAGTTGCTGAAGTGTTTTGAAGCGAAATAGAAGCTTTTCCTTTTTCGTTCTCTTCACTATCTTCAACCACTATATTAAACTTGGCAGTTGTATGTGGTTTAACCACAACTTCTAATGTGTCATCAATGATTTTTTCATCCTCACCAGAAACATCAATATGGTTAGACAATGCAAATTTCACCCCATCACGAACATAATTATTGGTCTTAACTTCTATAGTTGCTTTTCTCATAATATTGACATTTACTGGAAGTGTGTAAATTTCAACACTACCATCTTTTTCATATTTAAATGTAATTTCAATTGTTGCTTTTGCAACTGAACCATTGCCATAAGCATTGCCATCAAGTCTTGGAATCTGCCATACTTTTGCACCATCACGGCCTGAATATGTGGTTTTTACACCTTCACCTTCATCAGCTATATCTCCGTCGTTATTTAAATCCCCTGTTGTATATTCCCAATTATGCCCTGCTTTTGTAGCAAATGCAGTTGGCTCGCTTTCGGCAAAGATTGAATTCATAGTGACAGATTCTGGTCTGCCATTTGCATCAACAACTTTAATACCTGAAATTGATACATATTTCATTGCCGGCATTTTGTCGAAAGATGTGCCCTTCACGTCATCTTCTGACACATCACCCGCATTCAAGAATGCTTCAATCCCTGAAATCGTAATGAATTGATATTCCTCATTTATAATAGGAGTTTTTGTTTCTGCAGAAATTGAACTCTCATTTTTAGTAATCAGTTGATATTGAAGCGCAACATCAAAATAATCCAGTTCTTGAATAGTAATCTCTGTGCTTGTTGAAGGAATACTTCCTGTTGATTGAAGCGTGAAATAAATTTCATACTTAAAGCCAAAATCATCTTCCCCTTCAATGCAGTAATATTGGTCTGCAAACACAACTTCTTTCACTCCTGAGAATGTAAGAGAGCCAGAAGACCTGTCTTTCGTATATACTGATGCGCCTGGTTCCCAACCTTCACTTATTAGAGATTTTGAAGTAATATTCTCTTCAATATTATACTTATCACCTATTTTCATAGTAAGATCGAATGAAGAAAGTGAAATTTCTTTGCTTGTATTATTGCCATTTGTATGTTTAATTGAAAGACATTCTGTGCCTACACCAGCAAGAATAAAGTCTTTATAGTCTTCTCCAGAAACACCTTTAATTATATATGGATTATCTTTATTTGATAATACACCATTTTCTGTTTTCCCAGCCTTGCCATTAAATGTAACATTATAATCTGGCATGATTTTTAAAACTACATTAAAGACTTCTACTATGCTTTCTTTCTGATAAGTAAGTTGAACAAGCACAAAATCACCATCATTTTTTGCACCTTGTGGGATAATACTGAAATCATATGTCTGTTTGCTTGCATTTATCAGTCGTGCAAAGTAAAGATAAGGGGCACCTTTTGTATTATTCTTTTTAAAGAAAGTAGTTTCATCAGGTTGATATTCTTTATATTTATTATAAACATTTGCACCTAAAACTGTTCCTGCTTGTCCTTCTTCTTCTCCATCTTCAATTACAGCAAATGACAACCCTACAATGTCCCCATCTGAAGGAGAAAGGTATTGGCCTGTTGATGGATGTTTAATACCTAAAAGGCGAGATAAACTTTCATAAGTCTTACTTGCTTCAACTGTAATATAGTTTCCAGCAGCTGAAGCTTGAGCTTCAGAAGAAATTTCAATGTCAATATCAGCAATATAATAATAGTTAAATGTTAAAATTTCTCCGCCGCCTACTTTAAATTTGACAGATGATTGTTTGACTATATTTGAAGCGGAAAAATCAACATCTCCTTCAGCGTCATACTTTCCACTTGCAACAATATGACGATTGATTGTTTCACCATAATAAAGTTGAATTCTGTTTGCAAGTGAAGCACTTTCAATAGCTGAAGATTTCAACTGAAGACTTTCAATCGTAGTAGTTGTCGCATTTACAAAACATCTTGTAGTAGTATCAAAACCAAGTTTCGCAGTTTCTAAATCTTCAACTTTAACTGCTGAGAAGAATGATTTTCCACTCATTGAAATGCCAAGATCAACTGTAAGAGTTTTGCCTAAATCTTCTGATTTAATATAAAGTGGATATGACGCATAAGCAAAGTCATTTTCAACTGTGATTTGTGTATCTTTTTCTCCAGTATAAGAAATTGTTGTTTTTTCTGCAACATAAGTAAATATCTTAGATTTTACTTCTTTTGTAGTATTTTCAATTGATTCGCCATTGTAAGAAACCTTTCCTTTGCCATTAAGAGTAAGGACAAATTTATCACCTTCACTTAATGTAAGAGTTTTTTCTTCATCAACATCATTGTTTAATGTAGCAATTGAGAGCGTTGTTTCTACATCAACTTGTGATGCTAATGTAACTGAAGTCAAGTATCTTTCATTGTCTGCAAACAACAAGTAATATTCCCCTGTTTGTGCAGAATCAGAGATTTTCACTTGCGCCATTCGGTCATCTGCAAAAACATCACTTGTATTTGTGCGGTCAACATAAATTGTTTCTGCTGTTACAGTCAACATGGTCAAAGCACCGTCAATCTCCCCTTGCGTTGTATTATTAGTAACTAAATTACTTTGAGCTGAGTATAAACTATCTGAAATATGAATTGTATATTCTTGCGAAACACCTTTATAAACAACTGTTAACACCACAATTGATGGTGCAGTTGCATTACCACCGCGAATAAATGTGATAGTTTCGCCAGTAATATTTGTATTGACCTTAACATCACCAGAACTGTTTTTCACCGTAGCATTGCTAAGTGATGTGAGATATACTTTAAAATCAGCATCTGTAACTGTTTCTGCGTCGTTATATTCTACCAAATTGCCAACAAGCCCCGCAGATTTAACAACAATTCTATTATTCTCAGCAAATACAGTTTGCTTGCCGAAGAAATTTGAATATGTCATTGCGATTGCCGAATCCTTTGCAACATATTCCATTGCAAGTGCTTGTCCATCGCCGTCAGGATCTGGATAATTTGGTGTCATTTCAACTGCAGGAGCAAGAGTAAATTTGTATTTAGCCTTAACTGTATCGCCAGAATTCAACGTCAATGTTATATTTAAGGTAATGTCTGTTTTTTCTGCAATAACATTTGTTTGTATGCTAAACATTTTTTCGCCTAAACCTGTTTTTCCTGCATATGCTGGATCTGCACAAGCTATCGCTATATCAGTTACTGTAGTTGGGATTTGTGTAAAAAGACTATCCCATTCTATTAACACAAGCCCCGGACTTGTTGTTACCCCAGCAATTGCTTCTGTTGAATGAACCAATGTTTCTGTTTTTACCACTGCATTTGTCTTTAAAGTAAATTCTTGAGTAAAAGTAAAAGCAAATGTTTTATTATCATCTCCATTTACTTTGATCGTAAACGTCAATTGAACTTTGCGATCGTAAGCAATATCGTTTGTTTTTATTTCTCCACTAGAACTAGAAACTAAATCAGAATTTTTCCATTCGTCATCTTTAAATTCTTTAACGCTTAATTCTGTGAGTGCTATATTCTCAGTATCAACATCAGCACCATTAAGTTTTACTGTGTATAAATCTGTAAACGCAATAGTTTGTCCACCTGCAATTTCGAAAGTATTGTAAGCTGCAGTAGGAGCTACACTTACATTTGCTTTAATGTCGAATGTAAGTTTTGCAGTATAACCATATGTAGTAAACGCTACAAATACAACTTGTGTGTCTTTCTCTATATATTCTGGAAGTGGTAAAGTGAACTGACCTGTTGTTTTATCATAGCAATTTGTCAAATCAAGACTACCAAATGCATTTTTATCACCAAGAATGTCTGACAACTGAACCGTTAATTGATCTTTGATGACAGTTCCGCTTTGAGAATTTCCTGTTTGAGCATTTTCAATTAAGAAAACTTTTAAGCCTGTATATTCACTTCCATCTAATCCTGGCAAAGATGAATCGCCATTTCTAAATGTAATGACATATTCAGTATTACCAAAAATGTCTGGATATGTTTCAATACTTGTTCCCGAATCTGTTGTTTTAACAAAGCGAACAGAATAGTCAACAGCATTATCATTGATTGCAAATACATAATCATAAGTTCCATCAATAATATTTGTATAATTTCTTCTAACAACAAATTTTAATGGTTGAGATGTTTTTGCCGAATAATTGATTTTATGTGTTGCATTATCTACTGAGATGTCAATAAATTGACTCCAAGACTCAGCTGAAGAGTAAACATCGTTATCATTAATTGAAACTTGAACAATTTCATCGGTGTAATCGCTACCTGTATAATGTAAATTGCTTTTTGTATATGTTTTGCCTTGATATGTAATGCTAACACTGTCATTGTCATCTTTCAATTGAATGTAAAGTATATCGTTTTTATTAAGATGTAAAAACCCAAATGCCAATAAAGAATCAACACTCAACACAGAATCCCCATAAGAAATAGGCGTATGCCATTTAGTGCCATTTAGCTCCCAGAAATAGAATGTATCATCCTCATCTCCACCAAAAAACTCTATATAATTCCCACCATTATATCTAATGAAATGTGATTCTATAAACCTTTCTTGCCCAGTATGCAACGTGGAATTATCAAACTTTTCATCTAAATCAATTACCCCTGTTGATTCTTGTAAATTTTCATAACTTCCATCATATGGATATACGCTTGAAAGATGAACGTTTGACAACACTTTCACCACATAGTAAAATGCTTTTTGATAACCATATTCGCTAGTTACTGTAAATTTAAATGCAATATAATAATCTCTTTCTTCATTATCAGAAAGGTCTTTTAAAACAACTTTTTTATTTTCAATATCTATGTCTTTTACAAGTGAATTTGCTATTAACGGATTTGTCGCACCTTCGCCAGTAAATGCGATAAGAGAACAACTTAAGTCACTGTCAAACAATTTCTTCTCATCAAGTGATAATGTTGAACCTGCATACACTTCATCATAAATTGAATTTTCGATTAATTCATCAGGAGTCATAAGCGAAACTTCTAAATATCTAGATTTATAATTTGTGATTCTGTCTGCTTTCCCTTCTTGAGAAAGGATAAGATTGTCATTGCCTTCAACAGTATCGTATTTCACCGGTGAAACACCTACATTTGACACGAGTCCTGCGAGATAAAGCCATTCAACATTGCCGTTTGCACCTGTAAATTTTACTATAATGCGATTTGCATCACTACCGCTTGTTGTTTGAATAATCGAAACGTATTTTTCCGGATTAAAGTTTGAAGTAATTTTATACAATCCTGTTGAAACCCCATTGTGAGCTTTGTGAGAAACTAATGCTGTTGCGTTTTCTTCCGAAACAGCAAGCACAGAACTCCAAGTTGATCCTGGAAGATTATTAATAACCACATAATCAGCACCATTAATATTTTGCACTTCTGCCGTTTCCAAATCTGGTAATAATGTATTTGTTTGTTTTATCACACTTGCTATACTTGTATAGGCATTAGAAATCGGTGCTACTTTAATTGTAAACTCACCAATTTTATCATCACCTATTTTTACAATAATTGTTTCTGTTGGATAATCTGCACCAACATTATAAATAAGCTCTTTATTTGTTCTAATTAATGAATTACCTTCTACTTTAAGGCTTGAATTTTGCGAACTGATTTCAAATGTAGGAGTAACGCTAGTAATTTGAGTTACGGCATCTTTTCGTCTCAACCCAATAAAGTTGCCGTTAATTGTATGTGTTGGCAACTCTGCGCCTGCGCCAACTGTATAGATGTAATAAGTATCACTTAAAGTTTCATCTTCTGCCTTTGTAACAAGTTTGACATTTCTCATAACGGTAAATGTAATATCATAAGAAAGTCCATAATAATTTTCTCCATCTGGAGCAAAATGAACAACAAATTTTTTACTTTCTACGTCCCAGAAATCATAAAATTCGATTTTCCCATATTTATCGACTTGATCGACATCGTCATTGACTTTCCCAACACCTGCAGAAGCTGAGAACACATACTGTCCGTCTTCTCCTAAAGTAATATTCTTCCCTATGTAAGCATCAATCAAGTTTTCTGTCGTAGGAGTTGCTCCCGATGTTTTAACCAGATTGTCAATTGTAAGTGCTGTTTGAGCATCAACAGTATATTCGCTTGTTCCTGTGATATACACATAAGGATTTATTGTAAGAGTAAGCACTGTGTTAAGGCCTGTTGCAAGAACATTAATATCCAAAACTGCTTCTTGAGCAAAGTCTTCGATTAATGTTATTGTTGAAATATTTAATGAGCCATCTGAACTCTGTAAAGCGTTTTCTGCACTAGCATAGTAAATTGTATTTCCCTTGTTGTTTGTTAATTTAAGCCAACCGCCAGCTTCGCCTGTCCCAAACAAATCTCTTTTTTGTCTTTCGCTAAGCGTTGCAAGGAATCCTGTTGAAAGAGTATAAGTTTTACTTGCAGTATATTCTTCAGTCCCGTCAGCCTTAAGATAGAATTTCACTAAATCTGCTAAATTAACTGAGTTTGCTTCTTTGCCTTGCATTTCAACTGATACTTGGGAAATACCGTCTGTAATAGGCTCACTTAATGTTCCATTCGCATTTTCATCTACTTTAACAGATTGAATACCCGTTGTATTTAATATTAGATTATATGTTTTTGCGACAACATTTTCATCGACTGAACAAATTGAAATAGTCGCTTCTTCATTATCTGCGTTTTTAAATTCAAAACTTTTACCATCTGCACTAATTGTAATTGCATCGTTATTGTTGGTAATAAATTTCCATTGATCTTTAAGGCTGTATTTACTTCCGTGTTGGTCGATAATTTCAATTTCGCCTGTTATGGCAGAAATAAAATCTGAGATTGGATTAACACACCCATCGACCCCTTTCTTAAATGTCTTATCTCCACCATTTTCAGTGCAAGAAATGGTAGTTTCAAATTCGCCTTCTGCATTTAATGCTTGTGTAACTTGTATTCCACTTTCGTCAACTACAGAATCAGTTGTCATAGTGGCAGCAACTGGGTTGTAAACACTTATTCTCTTATATTCATATTGCCATTCAATTGGCTGACCAACACCAATATATTCAAGTTTAACATTTGCAATTTGTGCAGTATTTGAATATATATCATCTTTATCATCAGCAATAACTGCTGTTGATTTTAGTCTAAATAAAACCTCATAATGATTTCTTTGTTCATATCCATATTCTGCATCTGGATTCGCTTTTCTATGTATTGCCGAAATTTCTTCAAAATAATGTGTAATATCTTGTCCGTTTCTATCATACAAAGTAGTCGTAAATGTTTCTCCATTATCAAATGCCAATTTAAAAGACTCATATGACTTCTCATCTATCATAAAAGCGATACTAAAACCATACAAATCAACGTCATTAGCATACACAAAAATATCATCTTGTTCTTTACGAGTTTCCCACTCTGGAGTAGCATCTCTATTTACATAAAACACACGAATTATTTCTGTAATTGAACCTTGATAAAGCGATTCTTTAGCAGAAATAGTTTTTGTTGTTTCGCAAAGAAGTTCGATATATTTATCATCTGTATATTCTTTGTCTGCTTTAATAGTAGCAAAGTAAATTTCAACCTTACCAGTAGTGAAAAATTCAATATCAGTCAAACTCTTTAAAAGGTAAACGTTTTTGCTGTTAACAACCTTAGGAACTGAATAATAAGCATCTGCGCCTATCAATGCACTAAGTTGTTCTCTAATTTTCTCTTCATCCGTTTCATCTGTAATCAATCGAACAAAGAATGCAATATCTTTATCATCAGGATAAGTTACCAAAGAGTGAAGCCCAACTCTATGCGAAGCAAATTCGCCATCATTATATTCAAGAGTTATATTAATATTTGAAGCGTCTTTCCAACTAATTTCATAGTTTTCTCTTTCAACCAAATTGAGAGTTTTATATAACTCAACTACATTTTCACCTTCTTTAAAAACTTCTCCTTCGTCAAGATTGGTAAATAAAACTATTTCCATTCTCACAGATTTTTCTTGAACTAAAGTATCATTTGCTTGTATATCCCAATAACCATAACGAATGTTTGCAACTTCACTGTATGGTAAATAATAATTTTTGCCATCAACAGTAATCGTTGCTGAATTTTTTATTGTAATATATTTATCATCACCTACAATTTCTTCATCAGTATGAGCATCTACAAAACGAATACCAACATTTGCAAGCATACCTTCGAGTTCTCTTGAAGTATTTGAAACGACTGTTGCCCCCAAATATCCACTATTTGCTTCATCTGCATTATAGCTTAAATAAAGTTTTGTGCTTTTCCCAAATACTAAAGAAATTTCATTTGAATTTGTAATAGAAAATGAACCGATATTAGCCGGACTAATTGTAACTCCCGCTTCCGTTTTAAGCCCACCAGTTGTGAGCGAAGCAATATCTGTAATTGCCATCTTGTAAAAATCTACATTTGCTTTATCTTGATTCAACTCAAAGAAATTATTTTCTAGGTCTGCGTATTTGAATGTATATGCATTGATTGCAATTACACCTTCAATCTCTTTAGGTGAAGTTGTGAAGTGCATATCATATTTACCATCATAAACAGGCAACACTGCGTTAGATTGAACCTGAGATAATTTCGCTTCAAAGAATGAATGTTTTTTTCTTCTATTTTCTTCTGATATTTCATTTACTGCATCATCGTCTGCAAACATATATTCGCTTTTTGCAGGAATGAATTGTGATTTTACAGTAAAAGATTCTCCCGATAAAACTAAATAATTCCCATTGGCGTCAGTAGCAATTTGCTCTCCATTCGAATCATACGCAACAGTCTTAGTTGAATGAACAGGAGTATCAACTGCTATTTGCAACTCAATTTCTTTTGCATCTTCATATTCACTTTGAGCAACAAGTGTCGAAACTCCACCTTTAATCCAATCTTCATAAGAGCCATCTGAAAGCTCAATTTGTTCTTTCAAAAGTTTTACAGAGAAAGGTTGTCCAAGAGTAACAACTTGTGGCACTTGAATAATTGAGTTTGAAATATAATCACCCATTGTGGTAATTACTTCATCTCCTTCAAATGAAAGTTGAACTTTATTTTTTGTCACCCCAACAGTTGGAGAATTGATCACCAAAGAAAAATCACCACTGCCATCAGAGTCGGTAATTTCAAGTTGAGAATATGTATCATTGAAAAGAGATTGGTCGTAAGAGAACTCGATGCTTTCTGGATTGATAATTTTTTCTTCAAATCCGCCTGTCAAAAAAACACCCAGAATAGTAGAGCCAACCACCACACCTACCGAGCCAAACACTCCCAGCACAGTCATCCAAGGGCGAAGTCCCTTTTTAATACCTTCTTGACCCTTTTTAATTTTTTCTTTTTTATTTCTTTTCATAGAAAAAACCTCTCTCATAAATATTATAATTTAATTATAATTTTTTACATCAAAAAAAGCAAATAAATTTCACCCATTATTTAATATATTTATTATTATCTCTAATCAATTTTTCTATGCTAAAAACGCTATATTCCTAAAAATTATATTTAAAATTGTGAAATAATTATATCGCCCTATTTAAAAGAAAAACAATATTTGATTTATTTTTTTTGTTTTATTTTTAATAATTTAATTATTTTTTATTAAAAACAACACAAAAATCTATTTTTTAATTAATTTTTTAATATTTTTTCGTAAATTATTTTGGTTTTATTTTATTTATATTTATTCAAAACACATCTCCACTAATTCATCGCTTGACTTTTTATTATTTTTAATATATACTAAACAAGAATATAAATTAAAGGAGAAAAATAAAGATGATACAAGCAAGCAACATATCTCTAGCGTTTGGCGGAAGAGTTCTTTATAAAGAAGTAAACTTAAAATTTACAAAAGGAAATTGTTATGGAATAATTGGTGCAAACGGAGCAGGAAAATCTACATTCTTAAAAATTCTTACAGGAGACATTGAACCTAATACAGGTGAAATTTCAATCACTCCAGGAGAAAGAATGAGCGTGCTTGCACAAAACCAAAACGCTTATGACAACGAAACAGTTTTAAACACAGTTCTTCTTGGGCACAAAAGATTGATGGATATTCAAAAAGAAAAAGATGAATTATATATGAAACCTGACTTTTCTGAAGAAGATGGAATACGTGCAGGCGAACTAGAAACAGAATTTGCAGAACTCGGCGGATGGGAAGCTGAAAGCGAAGCAAAATCCCTTCTTCAAAGCATCGGAATCTCTGAAGATATGCACAACGAAATAATGGGGACCCTTGACGCAAAAATTAAAGTAAAAATTCTTCTTGCACAAGCACTGTTTGGAAATCCAGACATCTTAGTTTTAGATGAACCTACAAACAACCTTGACTTTAAAACAACAAGATGGCTTGAAGACTATTTGTTAGAATTTGAAAACATTGTTATTATCGTATCTCACAATCGACACTTTTTAAACAAAGTTTGCACACATATTTGCGATGTAGATTATGGCAAAATTAATATGTTTATCGGCAACTACGATTTCTGGTATGAATCAAGCCAACTTATCCTAAAGCAAATGAAAGATCAAAACAAAAAGGCTGAGCAACGCGCAAAAGAACTTAAAGAATTTATTGCTCGTTTCTCTGCAAACGCATCAAAATCAAAACAAGCAACTTCAAGAAAAAGAGAACTTGAAAAACTAACACTTGAAGACATTAAACCTTCATCAAGAAAATACCCTTACATCAACTTTGAATATACACAAGAAATAGGGAAAGAAATTTTAAAAGTTGATCACTTGACTAAAGAAGGAATGTTTAAAAACCTATCTTTCAACATCGAAAAAGGGCAAAAAGTTGCATTTTTTGCAAAAAATAGCCAAATTTTAACAACATTATTCAATATTATCTTGGGAACAGAGAAGCCAGACCACGGGCAAGTATTCGTTGGAAAAACAATAAAAATCACTAATCTTCCACAAAACAACAACGAATACTTTGAAGGAAAAACCGACTCAATTGTCGATTGGCTTAGAGCATATTCAAAAGATCAAAACGAAACATATATCAGAAGCTGGCTTGGAAGAATGCTTTTCACAGGCGAAGAAAACTTAAAGCCAGCAAATGTCCTTTCCGGCGGAGAAAGAGTGAGATGTATGCTTGCAAAAATGATGCTTGAACAGGGCAATCTTGTTATCCTAGACGAACCTACAAATCACCTAGATCTTGAATCAATCACAGCACTTGATAAAGGAATGCAAAATTTTAGGGGAAATATGCTTTTCGCAACACACGATCAGGAAATTATTGAAACTGTCGCAAACCGCATTATTGATATTGTTGACGAAAATAAAATTATTGATTTTACCGGCACTTATCAAGAATATATTGAGAAATATGGAAAATAAAATAAAAACAGGGCAATGCTCTGTTTTTTATTATTAAATATATATTTTAAATATAAATCCCCCTTGACAAATTACTTTTTTATGATAAAATATTAAAAAATAAGGAGCTAAAATCATTATGAAATCAAGAAAAGAATTATTAAAAAGTAAAAAAGTTTGCAGATATTGTCAATCTGTCGCACTAGGACTTGGAATTTGCTCACTTGCTACACTGACTACAGGACTGATTATGTTCGCTACCGACAGTCTTTCTCCTGAAAACACCGTCATAGCGCTGGGGCTTGGAGCAACAATCGGTATTGCAAGTTCAATAATGGATAAACTCGCATATGAAAAAGAATTAAAAACAGAGAAAGAACTTAATATCTTAAACGAAATGGGGATTGAATAAAATGATAAACACAACAAAAAAAGGCTTACTAAAAAAGAAAAAAATTTGCGTCTTCACACAATTAGGCGCTTTAACTGCAGAGTTTGCAGGTGTAATAACTTTCATATCCAGTTTTGCGTCAGAGGCAACTACTTTTGACCTTACCACCGCAGGCATCGGAGCAACAATTGGCATTATTGGATTCGCAACAGAAAAAATTGCAAAAAACATTGAAAACCATACGGATAATCAACTTATTGTTGCGGAAAAATATGAACTTGAATAAAAGCGAGAAAAATAATGAAAAAATTTGAAGCTATGACAACAAGTGAACTTTTAGACAAAAGATTTATATACGATCTTACTTCAAAACTTGCAAACATGCCATCAATAGCGGGCGGATTTCTTTTAGGAAATGGACTAGTAAAACAATCTACTCCTTTTATACTCGCAGGTTCAATTATTGCCATCGTATCAGTCGGCACATCTATTTTCTTTGCAGGAAAGGTTGAAAAAATTGATAAGATAAGGAAAGAGAAACAAAAACAATCAGAAAAAGAACACAATGACAGAATTTTTAAAATTCAACACAATTATCAAGAAAGCGATATCATATCAGAAGATTATAAAGAGATTGAATGAAAGGAAAAAATTATGAAAAAGAAAGACATTACATTAGAAGGATTATTAAAAAAAGATAAGACATATACTTTGGTTAGAAACATTTCAATAATTGCATCTGCAGTAGGAATTGTATCTTTTCTAGCTACACCTCTTTTATTAACTGCCATAAACTTATCTCCTAACGCTTGGAAAGCAATAATATCGGCTGAATATTTAGGATTAGGAGTCGGCGGATGTGCTATTTCTTTTATAAGCAATTTAAAACACAAGCAATTACAACACGAAATTAAAAATCAAATCATAAATAAAAACAATCCTGCAGGGTTGGGTTATGAATTAGATGACCTATAATTTTATTAATATTTAACAAAATCAAAAAAATAATTGACAAATCAAAAAAAAAGAATATAATTATACTTAAGTGATGACGGAATTGGCAACTCTCGAGCTTAACGCAAAGTCAGCGTAACGACTGTAATGAAGGTGTTTTATAAACACGAATTAGGGTGGAACAGCGAAGAAAACTCGCCCCTATTGCCTCTTAGGCAATGGGGGCTTTTTTATTGCTTTTAATATAAATAAAAAACATTGTCACAAAAAAAAGAAACGTAAAGGAGAAAAAATTATGGCAGAAAAAAATGTAACTATGGACAAAATTGTCAACTTATGCAAATCTCGCGGATTCGTTTTCCCAGGAAGCGACATTTATGGTGGTTTTGCAAACACTTGGGACTTTGGACCTGTTGGCGTAGAACTTGAAAACAACATTAAAAAGGCTTGGTGGAAAAGATTTGTGCAAGAAAGCCCAAACACTTATGGCGTTGACGCATCAATTCTGATGAATCCACGCGTTTGGGAAGCAAGTGGACACGTAGCAAGCTTTGGAGATCCTAAAATGGACTGCAAATCTTGCAAACAAAGATTTCGTGCAGACACATTAATTGAAACTTACGGAAAAGGCGACGTTATCCCTGATTGTATGACAAACGAAGAAATGGAAGTATACATTGAAGAAAACAACATTCGTTGCCCACATTGCGGAAATAAAACTTGGACAAATATTAGAAAATTCAACCCAATGTTTACAACTTCTCGCGGAACATTAGAAGCCGAAGCTGACAAAGTTTATCTTAGACCTGAAACTTGTCAAGGAGAATATGTAAACTTCCTTAACGTGCAAAGAACTGCAAGGGCAAAACTTCCTTTCGCTATTGCACAAATTGGAAAATCTTTTAGAAACGAAATTACACCAGGAAACTTCCTTTTCAGAACTATTGAATTTGAACAAATGGAACTTCAAATGTTCTGCAAAGACGAAGACTCTGTCCAAATTTACAATTCATACAAAGAAAAAGCTTGGAATTTCGCAAAAGATATCGGACTTAGCGAAGACAAACTTCGTTTCCACGATCACGACAAACTTGCACACTATGCAAAAGCAGCTTGCGACATTCAATACAATTTCCCTATCGGCTGGCAAGAACTCAATGGCGTTCACCACAGAGGAACTTGGGACTGCTCTCGCCACCAAGAATATAGCGGCAAAAGTATGCTTTACACAGATCCTGTTACAAACGAAAAAGTGCTTCCTACTGTTATTGAATACTCTATCGGCGTTGGTCGCCTTACACTTGCAACTCTTTGCGAAGCTTATGAAGAAGAAACACTTGAAAATGGCGAAACTAGAGTTGTAATGCACTTCAATCCTGCAATTGCACCATACAAAGTAGCAGTGCTTCCACTTCAAAAGAACCTTTCAGAAAAAGCAGAAGAAGTTTATGCAAAACTAGCAAAAGAATTTATGTGCGACTATGACCTTGCAGGTTCTATTGGAAAGAGATATCGTCGTCAAGACGAAATCGGCACTCCTTTCTGCGTAACAGTTGACTTTGACACTCTTGAAAACGACACTGTAACAATCAGAGACAGAGATTCAATGGAACAAATTAGACTTCCAATCAGCAAACTTGTTGCCTATATTTCAGAAAAAGTTAAATTTTAATAACATAAAAAAATCACGATATATCCGTGATTTTTTTAATCTCTTGAGAAAATTCTTAATAATGCGAGCAATCTTAACAGATACGCAAGACTTACAAGCATTGATGCAACATATGTCCAAGCGGCAGCATTTAAAACATCACTTACTCCGTCTTGATCTTGACCGGTAACCCCAAGTGAAGTTAAACATTCTTTTGCCCTTCTTGAAGCATTAAATTCTACAGGCAATGTAACTAAACTCACAACAAATGAAACAGAATATAATCCAATATAAATATAAATTAAAACATTCCCTACACCTGCAAACAGAAACAGCTCAAATAAGAGACCTAATATAATCATAGGCACCAACATTGTTGACATTGCATTTGCAATTTTCACGGTCGCTTGTCTTACTTTGAGCGGAGCATAATTTTCTGCATCTTGAAGGGCATGCCCAAATTCGTGTGCAACTATTGCATGCGCCGCAACTGATTTAGAATTAAAGTTCTCTTGTGAAATGTTTAAACTTTTATCTCTTGGATCATAATGATCACTAAGTTGCCCTGAACAAGAACGCAGATTGATTGAGATATGATTTTGCTCAGCAAGCTTTCTTGCAAGGTCTGCACCTGTAATATCTAAGGGTGATACTTCTTTTTTGTATTTATTATAAGCACTATGAACTTTTGCTTGCGCGCCCAGTGCAATAAAAATCGTAACTAAAACTAATATCCCGCATACATAATATCCTAAAAATTCCATAATTACTCCTAATTAAATAGTTTTGATTTTTTACTTAATGCCGTCCACCATAACAATAATCTTAAAAAGTCTGCCCAATAGGTAAGTTTTGCATCATTTGTAAACTGTTTTGCAATTTCAAGCTCATCTTCAGTCAAAACACCTTCTAAAAGTTTTAATGCTTTTTGACTTGCATCTTTTTCAAGGTAAATGGTTCTCAACTTAATAGCAAAAGACATAAAGAGTATTCCACCACCAATACTTAAAGATAATACCCCCCAAAGCATAAGATTAAACAGCATTAACACCACTCCTACAATAATTGCAGGAACAAATAGCATTGACAAAATTCGACCAAGACGCCTGAAGGCGAACAACCTTTTAAGTTTATTGCCTTCATTATCCTGCATTGCATGCCCCAGTTCGTGTGCAATTATTGCGAAAGATGCAACTGAATTTGTTGACAATGTTTTATCTGACAAAAACAATTTTTGTTTGCTATAGGCATCGCTTGCAAGCGAAGAAATAGGGATTACACTAAGTTTTCCATTAAAATATTTTTGATTAATGCTATTTGCAAAACCAAGTGGGGTTAAATTATTGTTTATGAAAACCTTATCCACTTCTTCATATCTCTCAAAAAACCTTTCACCTGCAAAGTTTGCTATTGCAAGCAAAAAGCATATAAGCACAGCAAAAGCAATTACTCCCACAACTATCCAAATCGTCATATTTTTATTATAATCCATTTTCTCACAAAATACAAGCAAATTTATGTTATAAGAAGCACTGTATCACCTTTTTGTAATGTTGTCCCTGCAGGCGGCAACTGCTTTAAAACATATTCTCCTTCGCCATCTATCTCATACTCGAAATCTTGCGATTTCAACAAAATTATACTTTCCGATAACGACTTCCCTTGCAAGTCTGGCATTTCAACATATTCAATCATTACCTGTTCGCTTTGTTTCTTCTCCGCCAAATAATCAAACATTCCACTAAAAATTTCTTTGCCGTAAGGAGCTGCAACAATGCTTCCATAATACGCCCCCGCACTTGGCTCATCAACCATCACAAAAACAATATATCTTGGATTATCCGCAGGATAGGTGCCAATAAAGCTTGAAATATATTTGCCTTGGTCAATTCCCCCACCTTCTTTATACTTTTGCGCAGTGCCTGTTTTTCCCCCTACATTATACCCTTCAACAAACGTCCATTTGCCAGTTTTATTCTCTGCAAATTCAAGTAATTTATTTACCATTTGTGTAGTGATTTGACTTATAACACCTTCTTTATGAAGGAATTTTTTATTGATATTTTCATTATTGTTTAAATCTATTAAATGCGGACTATTATAATAACCGCCATTAACAATTGAAGATACAGCTGAAACAAGTTGCATAGGAGTAAGTGCTATTGCGTGACCAAATCCCATACGTGCAAGGTCAACATTTTTGACTTGACTTTTGTTCATCAATATTCCACTCGCTTCCCCACTCATATCCACACCTGTTTTTTGACCTAATCCAAACCTTGCCGCATATTCATAAAATTTATCTACTCCTAGTCGCAAAGCTAAATCCATAAAACAACAATTGCAAGAGTTTGCAAATGCTTCTATCAATGTTTGGCTTCCGTGTCCAATTGTGCGCCAACATTTTATTTTTATTCCATCTACTATTCTGTAACCCGGACAATAAAACCTATCATTTTCGCTAGTCAACCCTTCTTCAAGTGCGGCAGCAACCGTAAGAATTTTAAAGGTGGAACCTGGTTCGTAAATATCTGTTATCGCTTTAACCTTGCTTTGTTCAAACAGTAAACTCAAATCATCTCTAGGAATTTCATTTAAATCAAAACTTGGCTTGGAAGACAGTGCTAAGATACCGCCAGACACTACATCTAGAATAATCCCTGTTGCGCTTTTTGATTTTTGTTCTACCATAATTTTCTCAAGTGAACTTTCTAAAATAATCTGCATTTTACTATCTATAGTCAACAATAAATCTTCGCCTGACTGACTTGGATAGTAATATCTTAAACTTCCGCCTATTTCTTTACCTTGCAAGTCGCTTTGAACATAGCTAAATCCATCAACGCCCTTTAGATAATTGTCATAATACGCTTCTATTCCACTTTGACCTACATTATCTATTGATATAAAACCCAAAACCTGAGAAAGCAAGTTTCCATAAGGATAATATCTATTTGCTGTTTCAGCAAAATACACCCCTTTTAAATTGTGATTATAAATCTTTTCAACCACTTCCCCTTCTACCTGCATTTTAATTAAAACTTCACTTGCATTATTATTTTTTATTTTTGTATAAATTTTTTCAAACGAAAGACTCAACTCTGACGAAAGAATATTCGCGACTACGCTTGTATTTTGCACTTCTCTTGAACGAACATACACGTTGTAAGTTGTGTAGCTTACAGCAAGGGCTGAACCTGTCCTATCGACAACTTTGCCACGTTGAGCAATAATCTTTAAATCTCTTGTCCACTGGTCTGTAGCCTTCGCCTGCAAAGACGAGCCATTAATTATTTGAATTATAAACAACCTTATAATAAGTGCAGAAAAAATAAAGGATATTGCTATAACAATAGCCAATATCCTCTTTTTTAATGAATATAGAGTAAAGGCTTTTTGCAAGATTAACCTCCAAATAAGCCTGCTATGAAATTACAAAATCGGTCAAACCAATTTGATTGCTCGCCAATACTTGTTGCAGGGAGCTCCTTGTCTGAAATTGTTGGAAGAAGATTTTCCATATTGTCAGCACTTGTTGCATCTAATGTTGCTAAATTTTTAGCATACGATGCAAGATTCAAATGGTAAATGCTTTCAATTTCAGCAACCGATGAATTCAACGCATCAAGTTTGGTAATATTTATTACCCCCCAAACGCCAAAAATAGCAAATAAAATCGCCAAGACAATAGTTTTCAGTTTCCCAAATCGAACTTTAGGCTTAACCGTCTCTTCCTTTTCAATTTTGAAAATTTTTTCCTTTTCTTCCATTGAAAGGGCTTCAATTAAATCATAATTAGGCTTTTCTATTACTTGAGAAACCTTGCTTTCAATCTTGGCAAGTTCAGCATCTTCTTGCTGGCGTTGCATAATAAGTTGTTGATTCCTTTTTTGAAATGTTGCAGATGAAAAAAGATTTAGTTTCTTTCCTTCTTTCAAAGCATCTTCCTTCGCCTTATCTTCTCTCATTTCTTTTTCAAGAGCAAATTTTTCTTCAATTTTTTGTTTCTGCTCTTTTTCAATTTCTACCAGCAAAGATTTCTCACTCATAATATATTCGCCCCCTTTTGTATATATTCTTTTTTATAATTTTTCAATCACCCTTAGTTTTGCACTGCTCGCACGAGAATTGTCATTTAATTCATTTTCACCAGCAATTATAGGCTTGCGATTAACGAGTTTTACGCTTGCCTTATGCCCACAAATACAAACTGGTATTTTGGGCGGACAAACACACCCTGTCGAAAGATCCTTAAAAACATTTTTAACTATGCGGTCTTCAAGACTATGAAAGGTTATTACTGCCATTCTTCCGCCTTTTTTGAGCATTCCTGCCAAGGTTTCAACTGTTTTATCCAAACCATCAAGCTCGTCATTTACTTCAATACGAATTGCTTGAAATGTTTTTTTAGACACTCCGCCTTTGCCATAAATGACCTTTTTAGGAAATGCACTTTCGATAATTTCTTTAAGCTGTTTTGTTGTTTCGATAGGCTTATCTTTTCGATATTCACATATCTTTTGCACAATACGTTTTGCATTGTCTTCTTCGCCATAACGATATAAAATTTGTATCAATCTTTCAGGTGCATAGTTGTTTACAACGTAATAAGCGTCAAGTTCCTGACTTGTATCCATTCTCATATCAAGCGGGCCATCATTATTAAAACTAAAACCGCGCTCCCCATTATCGAGTTGATAGGAACTCACGCCCAAATCAATGAGAAGTCCATCAAACTCATTAATTCCCATTGCTGTTAGTTTTTCTGGAGCATCTTTATAATTCGAATGAATTATTGTTACTCTCTTGTCTTTTGCGAACTTTTGCGAGCAAACATTTACAGCATCAATATCTCTATCAAAACCAATTAATTTGCCTTTTTCAGATAGACTCTGGGCGATAACAGACGAATGTCCACCACCACCCATTGTGCAATCTATATAAATTCCGTTTTCTTGTATATTCAGCCCTTCGATTACTTCATCTAAAAGAACTGGTTTGTGTTTAAATTCCATTTTTATCCTTTTGTTTTATGCTGATGGCATTTGATTTCGCAGGTCACTAATTTCTGCAAAATCAGCAAACATATTCTCATAATTGATTGCATCAAAATCACCAGCAGTGAGATTGTCATAATATGATTGATATCTTGCCGCATCTTCGTCGCTTATTCCAAGAATTGTTGCATTTTGAACGACAATTGGAATTGAATTAATTTCTGTTTCGTATTCAGTTTTTGCTTTGTTTATTATTGCAACAAAAGCTCCACTTTCACCACCAAAAATTCCCGTTTGCGATTTTCCGTTTGAAGTGCGATATGCATTAGCTTTCATTTTTTCAAGAGTTTCGCCTAAAGTAGTGTTATCAATTGTTTTAATATCAATATCTCCATTTGAAGCCTTGTTTTTATTAATTTTAATAAGCCCTTCCATAACCGCTAAAAATTCTGCAGTTTGGTCTTCAGTGCTATTTTCTTTAAATGTATAACCTGTCAAGTCTTCTGAATAAGAGATTTCAGATCCTGTTATTTTCTCTAAAACATTCATCATTTGCCCAATTATATCTTTCTTTATGTCAATAATAGAAATGTTTTCTGTAATTGTATCAGTTTGCATATAGAACAAAGGTTGGAATATGGTAACAACATCGCTTGGAGAAAGAGCATCAAGCAAATACGATGATTTAGTCGAATCTAAAACAAGTTCAAGATATGTGTAAGACTGAGATTCAACAGTAGTTGATTTTGAGTTTAAATTAACTAAAAATTCTGAGAAATATTCAATTTCACTTTTCATTGCATTAAACATATCAATTTCTTTTTCAAATTCGCCTAAGCTAGAAAAATCTAAAATTTCATCAAGGATTTCTTTTGTAAAGTCAATTTGATAAAGTGGCAACAAAATTTCACATAATAAATTTTTATTCCCTTCAGCACTAAGGATATCAGCAAATCCTACAACATCAACATTACTTGAAGTAAAGAAATTATACATTTCGTTGTCTCTTAACTGTATAATAGGATCTGCAACAAATTCAAAAAACTTTTCGTAATTGTCAATTGTTACTTCTTCACCCTTTACATTATAAACCTTTTGTGTAGGTAAAGAGAAATTCATACTTTCAACAAGTGAGATAAAAACACTTTTCCCATCATCTGCAAAGAATAATTTTGCGTTTGGCACTGCATCTAAAAGTTTGCCGGTAGCAGATAATATCCCTTTGATATTATAGTTTTTTTCTTTATTAAGAATCTTCGTAGGAGATTCAATAATCTCGTCTAAAGGAAGAGATGCAACTTCAGCAAAAGCTGAAAGAATGTTCATAAATGAATCTGCTTCATCTTCCCAATCTTGTTCCGTCCAAGTAGAAGTATCAACACTAATAACCTTATTTTCTTCTACGAAAATAGCATCTACTATTTCTTGTGAAACCGTTTCTGCACTCGCCCTAAACATATTCATTTTAAATATATTTTTTAAAGCGTTGTTTATACTTACACTATTATCTTCATTTGTCAAAATAGATACAACTTCAATCATATTTGGCTGTGTAAGTAAAGCAATTTCATCAAACATTCCGCTTTCGGCAATGATTCTGAAAACATCATATAAAATCTTTATATCTTTTTCAAAATAGCCTGCATAACTTCCATTTACAACCTTTTCTGCTTCCAATCCTTGAGAAATATTTTCTAATACACTTTCATAAGGAATTGAATTCACTAAATCATAATCTTGATAATTTACCAACATTTCGCCTAATGTCTCTGCAACAACAAGCCTAAAAAGTCCGCCTTCAACAAGTCCGTCAACTATTTTTTCCAGCTCGTCCCAATTTAAAGATTTAATTGAATAAATTGGATTTTCTAAAACTTGTGATACCCCATAAATAGTGTTTGCTGTTTGATAAGCATTTGAAATTTCTTCCCTTATTAATAGTTTTTCACCTTCAATTTCAACGTTTGCATAATAATCAAACATTGCATCATCAATTCCACCAATCCCACAAACGCTAGTCCAAATGTTTTCATCAAGCCCGTTTATAATTTCAATGACTTCAGTTGGCATTAGCGATGAAAGTAATGATTGTGGAGTTTGTTTATTTTCTCCATCTGCATAAGCAACTTGCGTTTCTTGCGAGTGTTGAATTGAATTGCCAGTCATTGAGCCAACAAGCCCAATTAAACTTGAAAAAGGCATAAAGACAACAAACGCAATTAAGAACGTTTTTACTAAACCTACAACACCGCCCCAAACACGATGTTTATTTTCACTCGCACGATATTTAAATACTGTTTTTGCAAGAATCTTATAAACTATATATAAAATACTTTCAATAACAGCAGTAACCACCATAAACAATACTGCATTTAAAACTGCACTAGGTAAATTTAAAACAAGGGTTTTGAGATTTGCATTTGTTTCAATTATTACTGCCATATCTGGCTCTTGCTGAAAAAGATATAATGCAATTTCTCTCAATGGTATTGATTGCCCATCAATATTGATATTGATTCCAAGCAACGCATTTGTAATAAAAGGCGTAACAAAAAATGCTATCAGCACCCCAACAAAAGCAAACGCCATATTGACTGCAGATCGTTTTAAGCCCCGCCACAATCCCACCAAAAATCCACATACTAGGATTACAACAAATAGCAAAGATACAATTAAACTAACTATTGACGCACTCATAACACTCTCCTTTTACTATATATTACCATTTTTAATTATTTTCAACAATTAAATTTAAATAATTTTTTGTTTTTAATGAAAAAATTTTAATTAAAAAAAAATGGAAAATTTATTTAATGAATAAAAACAATTAATAAAAAAATGTAAAAAAATCGAAAATATTTATTTTTTAATTAAAAACAATATTTTTTTACATTTTTAATAAAATTTTTATATATTTTTTGAATTTAATTATTTTTTGTTCTTTTTTAGTTGTTATTAAATCAACAATACACTATTAAAATGCAAAACATTTCAACCTAATTCCTAAAAATAATATTCCACTAAAATTTTCACAAACACACTCCAAACAAAAACAACAGCAAAATTTGCTGTTGTTTTTAGCTTATTGAACTTCCATCTTGGATATTGCGTTCTGGGCAGAGAAGCGAGATGTTGCCTACTTCATCTTCCCCACAAACAATCATTCCTTCACTTATAAATCCTTTCATTTCACGTTTTGGAAGATTTGTAACCACCACAACCTTTTTGCCTATCATTTGCTGTGGAGTATAAGCTTTTGCAATTCCACTTAAAATTGAAAATGTTTTATTACCAACTTTAACTGTTGAATGAAGTAATTTACTTTTTGGAACTGCTTCACAGTCAACCACCAGTCCTACTTTCATTTGAACTTTTGCAAAGTCATCAATTGTAATTGGTTCTACTTCTTCAAACTCAATGGTTGGTGCGTTTTCTGCCTTTTGATTTGCAACAATTTCATCTATTTGAGCTTGTATCTCTTGCATACGAATTCGATTGAAAAGAATTTGAGGTTCTTTAGTAACATTATATTCTTTTGTCAATCCAAATTTATTTAAATCTTCAAATTCTCTTTGCTTAGTATTGAGTTCGCCAAAAATTTTCTTTGCAGTTTCAGGCATAAACGGAACAAGTAAATTTGCACCAATATTTATTGCTTCAAGAAGATTAAATAAAACTGTTGAAAGTCTCTCTTTTTTGCTTTCATCTTTATTTAAATTCCAAGGTTCAGCCTTATCAATATATTGATTTGCTTTTCTAAACAACGCCCAAAGTTCATCAATTGCATCAGAAACTTTATATTCATTTAATTTCGCAAAAACTTTATTTCTCATTGCTTTTGCACTTTCAATAAAGTCTTTATCATAGTCTTCTTCAACACCATAATTTACAATCTTTCCACAAAAATATTGATTGCTCATTCCAAGAGTTCTTTTAACAAGATTGCCTAAAATATTCGATAAATCCGCGTTGTTTTTCTCACAAAGAAGCTCCCAAGTTATAGTCCCATCTGTAGCAAATGGCATTTGACTTAAAACATAATATCTTACACTGTCAACACCAAAAATACCTGCTAAATCATCAGCATATAAAACGTTACCTTTAGATTTACTCATCTTTTCTCCGCCTTGCAAAAGCCACGGATGCCCAAGAACTTGTTTTGGCAATGTTTGCCCCATAGCCATCAAGAAGATAGGCCAGTAAATCACATGGAAACGAACAATATCTTTCCCCACGACGTGAACGTCTGCAGGCCAAAGTTTTTTATACATTTCTGTTGGATTTTCAGTGTCATATCCAATGCCTGTGATATAGTTGTTTAAAGCATCAAGCCAAACATAAACAACATGTTTATCATCAAAGTCAACAGGAATTCCCCACTTGAATGTGCTTCTGCTCACACACAGGTCTTGAAGCTTTGTTTTAATTGTCCCATTTTCAATTGCCTGCAACAATTCTTCATCACTCTTGCCCACAAATTCATCTGCAAGAAGAAAATTGTTTAACATTTCATTTTTTCTTGAAACAGGTTGAATAAATTGTGGATTTGTAATGATATGTTTTAAAAGCTTGTTTGCATAACTACTCATTTTAAAGAAATATGCTTCTTCCTTAGAAGGTTTAACTTCTCTTCCGCAGTCTGGACATTTGCCATCAACAAGTTGACTTTCCGTCCAAAAACTTTCACAAGGTGTGCAATACAGTCCTTCATAGCTTCCCTTATAAATATCCCCTTGCTCATAAAACTTTTTAAATATTTTTTGAACAGTTTTTTCGTGATTATCATCGGTAGTGCGGATAAACTTATCATAAGAGATATTCATCAAGTCCCATATTCCTTGAATGTTTTTTGCAACTTCATCAACAAAAGCCTTAGGAGAAAGCCCTTTTTCGCCGGCTTTTTGTTCAATTTTTTCACCGTGTTCATCAGTGCCTGTCATAAAAAACACATCATATCCTTGCATTCTTTTTGCCCTAGCAATTGCATCTGACATAATGATTTCATAAGTGTTTCCAATATGTGGCTTGCCTGACGTATAAGCAATAGCAGTTGTGATATAAAATTTTTCTTTCATTTTATCCCCTTTTATGATGATATTTTAACACCATATTTTGATTTTGTCAAGTAATTAAATATCATTATAAATTCACGTTTTTTCGCCATTTTACAGTAAATTTCAACAAATTTATTTTTCACTTTAACCGTGATATTTGTTAATATTAAATTATGAAGAAAAAGATTACGTTTATTATTGGGCTAGCCTTACTAATTATACTTGTTTGGAGTGTAACTTTTTTAGGACTTAAATACTATGAAAAACATAACAATCAAAAGACAAGTTCTTTTTCGACTTTATATTTTAAAAATTAACAACCTTGCTTGCATAATTCTATTGATTATGATATAATTCGACTATGCGAGTAATAAATTTATCAAGCGGAAGCAAAGGCAATTTAACATACATAGAAAGTATGGACAAGAAGATAATCTTGGACATAGGTCTTTCTTGTCAGGAAGCTTGTAATCGACTTGATAAATGTGGTATCAGCCCACAAGAAATTGATGCAATAATCATAACTCACGAACATAGCGACCATATAAAAGGATTAGACATTTTTTCAAGCAGATTTAATACCCCTGTATATGCACATCATACTGTTTGGCAAGGTTTGGACAGTAAACTTGTTAAGGTGCGAATCGAAAATCGCAAACATTTCGAAGGCGACTTTTCGTTTGGCTCTCTTACAATAAGCCCTATTGAAGTTCCACACGACGTAAGTTGTTTTTCATTTTCTTTTTTGGAAAATCAAAATAAAATCAGCATTCTCACCGACTTGGGACATACTAATGACCGAATTTTAAACGCTATTAAAGGAAGTCAAATTGTTTATTTAGAAGCAAATTATGACCGAGACTTACTTATGAAAGGCACCAAATATCCATACTCATTAAAAAGAAGGATTGACGGACCAAATGGCCACCTATCCAACCTTGCAAGTAGTGAAGTAATTGAATTTTTAGCAAAAACTGGAACAAGACAAGTAATTTTATCTCACCTAAGCGAAGAAAACAACTCGCCACTTTTGGCATATAAGTTTATTACAAATGAACTATCGAAAAAGGGCATTATTGAAGGACAGGATATTAGAATTGATGTTGCAACACAAAATATAGGAGCATTTTTTAGATTAAAAAGACAATAATTCAATAAAAATAGCAATAAATTTGCTATTTTTTTATTAAAAATCTCTTATTTTTAAAAATCGCATATTGAAACGAAGAACAATATATGTTAAAATAAAAAAAATAAGGAGAAACATTATGACAAAATTACTTAGCAAGCTGCCTCAATTAATCAACAGCGAAACCACTTCTAGTTTAGCGGGACTCGACTTTAAAATAGACGGCATCTCAAAAACTCTCTTGCAAAAAAACTTTAACTCATTAGCTGCTTTGGCAATAGCTTACAATTCTAAAAACAAATTCAATAAACTTGCAATAACAATTGAAAAACCTATCACTGTAATAGACTTTCTCAATTCTCTTGCCGATTACGACTTTCAAACTTGTGCATTTCTTGAAAAAATCGCATTAGCATTTAATATTGATTTTTCGTGCACCGATATTCCTTCTTTGGTTTGGTGCGGAAATATTGTAAACAATCTTATCAACCCTAATGATGAAATAGAACTTTCAATAAAATTGCAAGAACTTTTTGTTTCGCTTTCTCTTTCAAAAGAATATCGAGATGTTTCTATTAGAGATTTGAGAACAAATTTAAATGCATCTATTGATAATCTTGACGAAGATCTTGGAGTAAATAAAGAAACCATTCAAACATATCTTGGAATTGCATTTTCTTCAAATTCACAAATAAATAATTTTTCAAAATGGTTTGACTATAAGACATTTACTGAAATGGCTAACAACAATCAACCTATTAATTCAATCACAGAGGCAATTGAGCTGCTTAAAAATGGACAAATACAAAATTCACCTGCTATTATAAATTTCATAAAAGAAAAATATATAAAAACTCAAACTGATAACGATGACGTTGTCAATGAATATAAATCAAGTATTGTTTTGGCAATTGTAATGGACAAAATGGGATTTAGTGAAATTGATAAATATAATAATTTAGCTTTAAACTTATTTGCAAGAATTAAAAACATTCCAACTATTCTTGCTGAAAAAAGCCCCGTTTCACAAATTACTAACATTTTAAATAAGTATGATAAAGAAGCAGAAAAAATTGCTAATCAAATTTTAAGAGAAGTAAGTGCATTAACTGAAAAAGAACAGCAAACTGAAATTGAAAAGAAAGCATTAACTTTAGAAAATTATACTAAAAAACAATTAAATTCTTTCAACAAAATCATTGATAAAAAACTTATTGAAATTACTAAAACAATGGAATTTCTTATGAAAAATTTTCATAGAAAGGCTGGATTTGCAAAACTTGAAACCCAACTTGAATTAATTGCCGAACAGTATAATGTTAATCTCTATACTAAAGAAGAGAAACATCTCGCGATAGTCAGAATTCAAAAAAATATTCTTAAATTATTAGAAAAACTACACGACAGATATAACGAACTTAACAAATGCAAAGATGTCTTTGCAAACGTCAGAAAAAAAATGGGATTAAATCTCGACATTGAAGATGTTGTTTTTGACAAAAAATTGATAGGAACACTACAACTTGTTACCGGCCCATTCCACGAAAGAATAATCAAAGATTTTTATAAGCTTGTAAAGGCAGACCCAAGGTTAACTTTATGCACAAGATTCAGACCTAGAAATTTAACTTTCACAATCTCAGAGCTTAAAGAAAGAAGCTTACTTACTGCAGATAATAAAATGAAAAATATTTTAAATGCTCATCACCTTTCCCCTTCTCAACTTGAAAAATACAATCAAGATAAACTTGAAGACCAACTGTTTTTAGAGAAATAGGCAAATTTGCAAAATTAAATATAATTTTTTGTTTTATTTAATAATGGCTTATGATTTATAAAATAATTGTGAAAAAACATTTTGATTTTAACCACTCAACAAAAAAATCACTTCTTACTTGAAGTGATTTTTTATAAATTAAAACCTTAATTTGCTTTGTATGTCAAATATCCATTTGTTGAATAATGGGCACGCGATGCATCAACTACGCTTTCGCTGTAACTAATATTTCCACGTAGTTTCACACAATCATAAAACATACTATTGCTACTTACAACACTTACAGTTGACCATTTTGCGCTTGCATAAATGGTAGTCAAATTTTCGCATTTTGCAAACATTGCATTCATATATAACACGTTTGATGTATTAAAGCTTGAAAGATCTAAACTTGTAAGTGCGTTGCAAGTATAAAACATATTTGACATATCAACAACATTTGTTGTATTAAAACTTGTAACATTCAAAGACGTCAAGCCTTTGCAGTCAGAAAACATATACCCCATATCAACAACTTTTTCTGTATTAAAATGAGATAAATTTAAGTTTATAAGGCCTGCACAGCCTTTAAACATATATGACATATCTGTTACATTTGCAGTGTTGAAGAAAGATAGATTAATTGAAGTTAATTTTGGCGTGCCAGTATATTCTTGCCAAAACATTCCCGACATATCTGTTACGTTTGATGTATTAAATGATGACAAATCTAAACTAGTAAGATTATTGCAACCATAAAACATAAACGACATATCTGTAACTCTAGTTGTTTTAAAATTTGATAAGTCTAGTGATGTGAGATTTTCACAACCGTAAAACATATACGACATATCTGTGGCACTATAAGTATCTAAATTTGTCAAATCCAAACTAGATAATTTACAATTATAAAACATCTTAGAGAAATTTGAAACATTGGAAGTATCAACAGCATTTAATTGAACTTCTGTTAAGCGTGAAAAGTCTTTAAATAATTCACTTGAATCTTGTGGCAATACAATCTTTTCAGGACTAAGAATGTATAACGTAGCACTTTTATAATAAGCATAAATACTTCCACTGCCACTTGAACTTATATTTGTACCTGTTGCACCTGCAATTAAATTTGTCCCTGAGCTGTCGCGATAATCATTACCTGCACTAGTAAACGTATCAACCACAACTTTTGATGCGTTTGTATATGTTTGAATAGCTGATTTATCTAAAGTTGGGACAGCAGCTGCATAATAAATGCTCAAATATGGATTAATAGTTGCACTTACTAACGCAAAAATACCCATTCCCATTCCAAGACAAATGAGAAATACAAACAACCCTATATATGCAAATTTTCTAAACCTACTCCATATCATTACTTGTATTTTAACATAATTTTTCAATCTTTACAACTAAATCAAACAAAAAAACACATTTTTAATGTGTTTTTTTATTTCGGTTATAAATATTTTTTCAAATATTTAGCTGTATATGAGCTTTTATTTTTTACAACTTCTTCTGGTGAACCTTGTGCCACAATTTTTCCGCCTTTATCTCCGCCTTCTGGGCCAAGGTCAATAATATGATCTGCACATTTTATGACATCTAAATTATGTTCAATAACTACAACTGTATTCCCGTTTTCTACCAAACGATTTAAAATAGAAATTAATTTTCTCACATCGTATGAATGAAGCCCTGTTGTCGGTTCATCTAAAAGATATATTGTCTTACCTGTTGACTTGCGTGAAAGTTCGGTGGCAAGTTTGACTCTTTGTGCTTCTCCCCCAGAAAGCGTTGTCGCAGGTTGTCCTAGTTTTATATATCCAAGCCCAACATCTTGAAGCGCTTGAACTTTATTCTTAATTGCTGGTATATTTTCAAAAAATTTCACTGCTTCATCAACCGTCATTTCAAGCACATCAGAAATGGTTTTCCCTTTATAATGCACTTCTAATGTTTCTCTGTTATACCTATGCCCTTTACACGATTCGCAAGGAACTGTAATATCTGGTAAGAAATACATTTCAATTTCCTTTACACCTGCTCCTTCACAATGTTCGCAACGTCCACCTTTTACATTAAAACTAAACCTTCCTGACGAATACCCCCTTGCTTTAGCATCAGGAGTTGATGCAAATAGTTCTCTTATAGGAGTAAAAAGCCCAACATATGTTGCAGGATTTGATCGTGGAGTTCTGCCAATTGGAGACTGATCAATATTAATTACTTTATCTAAATTTTCAACATTTTCAATCTTATCAAAGTTTCCTATTTCAAGTTTACTGTTGTTAAGTTCGTTTGAAAGATATGGATAAATAATGTCATTTAAAAGAGAAGATTTTCCTGATCCACTAACTCCCGTAATACAAGTAAACACGCCTATAGGAATATCTACATCTATATTTTTTAAATTGTTTTGCTTTGCACCTTTCACACTTAAAACTTTTTCCGACTTTCGTCTCTCGGTTGGCACTTCTATTTTTTCTTCTCCCGATAAAAACTTTGCAGTAATTGAATTGTTGTTATTCAGTATATCGTCAATCGTTCCATTCCCAACAATTTCACCACCATTAATTCCCGCATAAGGACCAACATCAACAATCCAATCTGCCGAACGAATAGTGTCTTCATCGTGTTCTACTACAATCAAAGTATTGCCCAAATCTCTTAAGTTTTTTAATGTGCCAATAAGCCGATCGTTATCTCTTTGATGAAGACCAATTGATGGTTCATCTAAAATATATAAAACTCCCGAAAGACCACTTCCAATTTGTGTGGCAAGCCTAATTCTTTGTGCTTCTCCCCCAGAAAGCGTTTCTGCCGAACGAGACAAAGACAGATAGTCAAGACCAACATCTGATAAAAACGTTAATCTTGCATTAATTTCTTTTAAAATAGGCTGAGCAATCTCTTGTTGTTCTTTTGTTAATTTTAGGTCATCAAAATAAGTCAATAATCTTTCAACTGTTTTTTCGCAAACTTGCGAAATATTCTCACTTTTAATTTTTATTGAAAGAGCGCCTTCACTTAATCTTTGTCCCTTACAAGTAGGACAGGTAATTTCGTGAACAAACTTTCCTATTTCCCATCTCACAAATTCACTTTTTGCTTCTACAAGACGTCTTTTTAAATTGTTTACAATTCCTTCAAAAGATAGCGCCCTTTTCCCGTTATATCTTTCAAACGTCTTATTTTGTCTATCGTTTTCATAAAGATCTAATTCTTCGCCATTATTGCCATATAATAATATTTCCAACTTCTTTCTAGGCAAGTTGTCAACAGGACAGTCTAAATCAATATCATATTTTTTGCCTATTGCAGTTAAATATTTTTCTGCTAGTCCGCCGTTATCCATTCTCCAACCAACACAATTAAACGCACCTTCCCTAACAGATAAATGACTTTCTTTTAAAATAAGTTTTTCATCAATATCCGAATAGACGCCAAGCCCTGCGCAAGTCGGACACGCCCCAAATGGTGCATTGAACGAAAATAATCTTGGCGACACTTCTTCAAGCATCCACCCACAAGTTGGGCAAGCATAGTTTGTGCTGAAAAGTTCTTCTTTTTCGTCGCTTTCGATAACCACTAATCCTTCCGATAATTTTACCGCAGTTTCAACCGAATCGGTCAATCTTGAAGAAATTCCTTCTTTTAAAATTATTCTATCAATTACCACGCTTATATTATGTTTTACGTTTTTATCAAGATTAATTTCTTCATCAAGTGTGTAAATGCTGTCATCAATTTTCACACGAACATATCCTGACTTTTTATAGCTTTCAAGTTGTTTTACAAATGCACCTTTTTGTCCTCGGACAACGGGTGCAAGTATTGTTAGTTTACTACCCATAGGATATGCTTGAACGGCATCAACAATTTGATCAACACTTTGTTGCGAAATGGGCTTTTTGCAATGCGGGCAATATGGAGTGCCCACTCGAGCAAACAACAACCTGATATAATCATAAATTTCAGTGACTGTTCCTACTGTTGAACGTGGGTTGTGATTTGTTGTTTTTTGGTCAATTGAAACTGCAGGACTAAGTCCGTCAATTGATTCAACATCAGGCTTTTGCATTTGTCCTAAAAACATTCTGGCATAGGACGATAAACTTTCAATATATCTTCTTTGTCCTTCCGCAAAAATGGTGCCAAAAGCAAGGCTAGACTTGCCCGATCCGCTAACCCCTGTAAAAACGACTAATTTATTTTTCGGTATTTCTAAATCAACGTTTTTTAAATTGTTTTCTTTTGCACCTTTAATTTTTATCAAATTATTCATAATATTTCCTTTTCTTATTTAAATTTTAACACAATATATCAAATTTTAAAACAAAAAAACAACATTTTTCAATGTTGTTTGTTTTTAATAGATCGGAAACATCTCTTCTTCTTTATCTTTAGCAACAACACCTACGACTGCACTAGTAGTAGCAACTCCCCCTGCAATTATAATTCCTGTTACCGCCGCTGTAGCTATATTATCTCTTCTGTTTTGTAACTTTGTATATTCAGCATACTCTTCTTTTGAAACGTTTTCACTGTTTTTCATATATGTGTCCATATTATCAGACTCAACATATCCATTTTCTTCAGCTAATGTATTGATTTTTTTATCTATATTTTTTTGATAAGTTTTCATACCAAAACCAAAAGCAATAAAAGTAGCATAAGATATACATGCAGTAACATATGCCACTTTTTTTACAATGCCCCATTTTTCAGATCTGGTCATCTTTTTTTGCCATATTCCGTTTCCTAAATACATATCTTTCTCCTATTCGGTATAATTCTACTATAATATTAGTAATTTGTCAATAGTGAGTTTATTTTTTAGTAAATTTATCAAGCTTTTTGCGTAATTTTTGAATTTGATTTCGCAGTTCTATCGCCCTTTCAAAGTCAAGGTTTGAAGATGCTACTTTCATCATTGCGCTAAGTTTTTCAATTTCGGCAGGAATTTCTTCCTTCCTAAGTTTATCTTTTTCTACCTTTTTAGTGATTTCTAGTGTATTTTTTATTTCTTTCACAATCGTTTTAGGCACAATACCATTTTCCTTATTGTATTTTTCTTGCAAAGCCCTTCTCTTTTCTGTTTTTTCTATCGCCCTTTTCATAGAATCTGTTATGCAATCCGCAAACATAATTACCCTGCCGTTTGCATTTCTTGCAGCACGCCCTATTGTTTGAATTAAAGCGCCTTCACTTCTTAAAAATCCTTCTTTGTCTGCATCAAGAATTGCGACAAGTTCCACTTCCGGCATATCAAGCCCTTCTCTTAAAAGATTAATCCCTACTAAAACATCAAACTCTCCTGCGCGAAGTCCGTTGACAATTTCAACCCTTTCCATAGTATCAATTTCTGAGTGCATATATTTTGTTTTAAAGTTGTGCTCCTGCAAAAATGTAGTCAAACTTTCTGCCATTTTTTTTGTGAGTGTTGTAACCAAAATTCTTGCACCATTTTTAATTGTTTTTTCTATTTCAAGCATAAGCATTTCGATTTGATTTTTTATTGGCTTTATTTCAATTGTAGGATCTAATAATCCCGTTGGGCGAATAACTTGCTCAACAACTTGCCCCGCCTGTGTCATTTCATAAGAGGCAGGAGTTGCAGAGACATACATTGTTTGACGAAGTTTTTTAGAAAACTCATCAAAAGTAAGTGGCCGGTTATCTCTTGCAGATTCTAACCTAAACCCGAAATCAACAAGAGACTGTTTTCTTGCTTTATCGCCATTATACATTGCCCTAATTTGCGGAATCGTCATATGGCTTTCATCAATGATTGTTAAAAAGTCATCTGGAAAATAATCGAGTAACGTGTAAGGTGATTCGCCCGGCATTCTTCCATCAAAATATCTTGAATAGTTTTCGATTCCACTGCAATACCCTACTTCTCTCATCATTTCAATATCGTAAGCAACTCTTTGCCCTATTCTTTCTGCTTCAATTAATTTCCCTTCCCTTTCAAAGTTTTCAATTGCAAACTCTCTATCCTTTTCTATTTGGACAAGTGCATTTTGCATTCTTTGTTGCCCTACTGCGTAATGTGTGGCCGGGTAAATAGCCACCATCTTCAGTTCATTGATTAAATTTCCTGTAACCGGTTCGAAATTATAAATTTTTTCAATCTCGTCACCAAAAAATTGAATTTTAATAGCAAGTTCGGATTGAGATGAAGGCATAACATCAATAGTATCACCTTTGACCCTAAATGTTGATCGCTTAAAATCAATATCATTACGAGTATATTGAATGTTGATAAGTCGAGAAATAACTTCATCTCTATCAATCATTTGTCCTTCTCGAAGTGGAAGGTGTAAATTATAATATTCTTCTGGATTGCCCAAACCATAAATGCAAGATACTGAAGCAACAATAATAACATCTTTTCTCTCTAAAAGCGAATTTGTTGCGCTTGCACGAAGTTTATCAATTTCTTCGTTAATTGACATATCTTTTTCAATATACGTATCCGTTGAAGCAATGTAGGCTTCTGGTTGGTAATAATCATAGTATGACACAAAATATTCCACTGCATTGTGTGGAAAAAATTCGCGAAATTCATTACATAATTGTGCCGCCAAAGTTTTGTTGTGAGCAATTACAAGAGTTGGCTTATTTATTTTTTGAATAACATTTGCCATTGTAAATGTTTTACCCGAACCTGTTACCCCCAGCAAAACTTGCTCTTTCAATCCGTCATCAAAGCCTTCTACAAGTTTAGAAATGGCTTGACCTTGGTCGCCCGATGGAGTATATTTTGACTCTAACTTAAAATCCATTACCCTTCCTTTTCTTTATTGTAGCACAATCATCAAAAAAAATAAAGAGTTTATTTAAAGATTGCACGAAGTATTAAACCAAACACAAAGCTCACTGTTGCAAGAAAAATGCTTCTTAAAACAAGCAAGCCTAATGCTTTTTTTTGTTTGCGCGAATCAATTAAATATGTTTGCCCTTTTTTCTTTAGTTTTACACAGTAAAAATAACCATTTTTGCTATCACTTACAACAAAGTCTATAAAATTTTGCAAACTTAAACTTGACATAATTTCATCAATTTCACTTACCGATAAAATTATTTTCTTGCTGGTAGATTTTGCAATATCGTGTGGCGAAATAAGATGAGTCCGTTTTGCATCACACACCTTACACAAATAAGTTAAAACCAATTTTTCTTTTCGCTCTTGCATTTGCAAAGATTATAGCCAAATAAATGAAAAAATAGTATAAAAAATAGATTTCAGTCAAAAAAAATTATGTGCTTGATATTAAATCAAAATTAGTTTTAAAAATATTGCAGAAAGAATGCCCTAATGGCGCTTACAATTTAGTTGAAGCAAAGGACATTATTTTAGCAATGCCTATAAAATATCGTGTAGATAATGATGGATTAAATAATATTTTAGTCTACCTTGAACGACAAGAATTCATTTCAATCAAATATGATGATGAGGGAGTGTATTGTCTTTGCGTTCTTCCATTTGGTAATGAAGTAATAGAAAGTGACGGAAAACAAAAAAGCGAGAGAAACTTCCCCCGCTTTTGGATTATTGTTCTTCTGACGAGTTTATCATCTTTTGTTGGTGCCCTTCTGGCAAATCTAATTCTTCGTCTTGTTTAGCAAACTCACGAATAAATCTCTTCCTAGCCCAACTGTAAATACCGTCCCGTCCAACGATATAACTGTCGTGGAGTTTTGCTCCCGTAAAGAGTAACATATTGTGAATGCGAACAAAACTTTCTTCATCTTTGCTTGAAGGAATCGCACTTCCATTTGGATGATTGTGAACCAAAATAATCTGATTTACCCTGTATGTCGCTATATAACTTGACACGTCAACCATTTCAAAGTTAACCTTTGAAGAATTGCCTTTACCAAAGACTCTTGGATTGCAAACAACTCCGCTTGGAGAAATGCCAAATATATAACAAAGTTCTTGATTTTTAAATCTGAGTAACATTTCAATTAAATCAAGAAAATCTTGTTCACTTTCAACAGTAATACTGTTTTTAAATTTATCAAGTTGATACTCATCAAGAATCTGTAATAATGCATTGATTTTCATTGCAGTCGTCTCGCCTAAGCCTTGAACGCGCATCAAATCTTCAACTGAAGCTTCCAAAACATTATGCAAATTTTCAAAACGATTAAGAAGCCTATGGGCGAGGGGATTTACATCCCCTCTTGGAATAATGTAGAAAAGAATAAACTCAAGTTTTTGAATATCACTTAAATCCTGCAAGCCGGCTTTATTTACAGTTTGCAAAAGTCTGCCCCTATGCCCATCGTGCATATGCTTGACAAATTCTTAATCTGTTTTAATTTTTTCTACTTTCTTACCCATAGTTTTCTCCTGTAATTTGTAATCGTTTCTTATACTGAACTTGCAATAAATGAAAGGTCTTTTGGTTGAGAATATACGCCATAATCAACACTATACCCTCTGCTTTTTTGTCCAGAGTCGTCTGTATTTTCTGTAATAATTCCATACATCCTAATAGATGTCAAAGTTGGCATCTGAGTAGAATCTGCAGGATTTGTTACAGTTACAAAATCAGAAGCTATCGTTGTTGAATAATTCGCAATAGATTGTCCTGCAGCACCTGATTTAACAATGTATTTGCCATTATCCTTACCACTCTCATCGACTTTAAATATCTTATCGCTAAAATCAATATCAAATTTATCGCTATCTTGATACTTATCCTTATCATAATAAGTAAATGTTCCATTTAAAGGTCCATGTTTTGAATAATCAGTATAATAGCTATACGCCATATCTATTTTTTCTGAATTATGCCATGTAATCTTATAGAATAATGGAGCTCCACCAACATACGTCAATCCTGTTGATGAATTTCCTGGAATTTCTGTATATCCCTTAGCATCAACAATCCCTTGATAACAATAATTCAATGGTAAACGTGATAGGATATAGTTATTCGTATTATATTTGAAGTTGTCATTATCATTTTTAAGAGAGAAATCAGAACCTTGGAAATAATAATTTTCAAATAAATATTTTTTCATTTTTGCTCTTTCAGCATATGCAGTGTTAAATCCTTCTTCGCCAGAATTATATACAACTCCATCAGAAGTAATATAATCATATCCAAAAACTAAACTTGAAACATTATCATCGCCTTTGGCTGTCCAAGCATCACTATCATATTGAGCGTATCGGCTTATGTTATTATCTAAAACATAGTGTTTATTTTCGTGAATAGGATAGAAATAATTTCCTAAATCATGATTATCATCTATCTTATCATCATAACCAGCATCGTAAATGATTGTTTCTGAGCTTGTCAATTGAGCGTTTAATGAAATATACGAAGTAAAGCCTGATATATTTGTAATACAAGTAGAATCATCACTTCTTCCACCTATTAATACTCTATTTTTACTTTCTATATTTACAATATTTCCATATAGGTTTAAGTTGTTGATTGTTCCAGAACCGCCATCTTTGAAGATATAAGCTTCTCCGCTCGTAATTTCAACACTGCTTAAAATATTTACATCTTTGATTGTTGCAGTATTTCCCAGTGAATTATACAATGCCCTTTCATAATATGAAAGATTATAACCATTTCCAATTAAATTAACAATTAATGGCAAGTTGTAGTCAATTTGTCCAATAGAAATATCTTTTGTAAGAACAATATCTATTCTTTCTGAAGGCCCACTTTCTAAGGTGTCTGGATCTGCAGTGCCCGAAATTGAATTTTGATGCCCAGTAAGCACATAATCTTCTTGTGTTGCATTCTTTGAAGATTTTACATAAACTGTAAATTTACCAGAACGTAAAGTGTCTATGTCTGCTTTTAATCCCATTTTATCTAAAGAATTATTAACATCATAATTCATAAATGATATTGTTGGATTTGGGAATTTTGGCACTGTTTCTTCAACCGATTTGTTGGCAATCTTAAAGTAGACGTTGTTATTGTTTGCCTCTTGAATTATTGTTGCCTTATTTGCAGGAATTATATATGCTTTCTGTTCTGGCAACATTTCTGCATCAAGAATTTCTGCAACGGTAGGATTCAATTTTCCATAATCTGAAGAAAATGTAATGTTTTTTAATAATATTCCACTTTCATTAAAGATTTTATATTCAATTTCTTCAGACTTTTCAACCACATAGACTTTTGTAATTGAGTCGTCACCAATAATTTCAGATAATCTATAAGTTTTTTCAGATTCTTCAGTATTTGTATATTCTTTTAAGAAAGTCTTATCTTCTTTAAATAACAAAATTGTTTGTCCTGATGCTAGTGTAATTTCACCTTCTGCCTGATATTCTGTAGCATAGCCTGAAAAATCTACAACTTCTGTTGTCTCTTTAAGCGTTGCTTGTTGCACTTTAAGACTGTTGTCGTAAATGCTTATTGCATTGCGTTTGACAATAATTGTTTCGATTTGTTCTTGACCATATTCATCTATATATGTGTTTGTTTCCGTGTCATTGAATTCTAATATATACGGAAATGGGACAGCATATGGACCTTGTTTTTCAAAACCATTTTCTTCTGTATATGTATAATAGTAAAAATCTTCTCCTTTGTCAAACTCAAAAGAATCATCTGCTGTTGAATATGATTTGAATTCTTCTTTTTTGACAATAAATCCACCAGACGAAAGTTCACAACCTGCGTTCTTAGACACTTCCTGAACGGTTTTTCCAACATCGTCAGCAGTTATTGTATATTCTTTCTTAAAGTTACCACTATAATCGAATATTAATACTGTTTCTCCTACTGTTTCATCAATAATGTCATTGCTTCCTTTTCTCGCTGAAACACTCAAGAAGTAATATTCATTTTCTGTAAAGACAGCTTCTTCACTTAATTTTAACACAAAACTATTTGCTGTAAGGTAACTTTCTTGCCCAACAAAGCGAATAATATATTCTTTGTCTAAATCATCAGATTCAAATTTATGAGTTTGATCAACTTCTAATTTAACTTCAATATTTGTTGTCTTATTAAATTCATTATGTAGATAAATGTTATTCTGCTCTCGACGATTTGTTGGCTCATAATAAGCTCCACCCTCAAAAGAGTGTCCTTTAAATGTCAATAAATATGCCCCAATCATATCAAAGCCGTCATCATAACCTTCGCTTCTTGATTTTGTCATTGTATATTTTGTGATTTTATAAGTATAATTTGTTGTCCAGCTGGCTTGCGTAAATTTCTTTTCATCGTCAGAATAGCCATAATAGTCGAATCTTTTAGCTAAAGCCCCATCTGCATTAAACGTCAAACTTGAATCGGTGAAAGTCATTGAATAATCAATACTAATATCATACTTGCCACAACCAGCAATTTCAATTGTAGTATTCAATGTTCCTGTTTCTGCAGGTTGAGTAGGAGTAGGTTCTATCTTTTCAATATAACAAATAGAATCTCTGTCTGATTTTGTATATAGATTTTGGACCTCTCTTACATTATTATGAATATAAATAAAGTTATTAGTATTGTCTTTGATATAATAACAATAATTTAATGTATCAAAACTATACTTATCGTCATTCCAGATTATGTGTCCCTCAGCACTTATTGAACCAACTTCGTTTTGATAATCCGTCGATTCTATGACATAGCTTATTCCTGTTATATCACGGTCTGTCCAATCTTCGTTTAAACCGAAAGTCAATTTATTATTACTCAAGTCATATGTATATTCACCTGTAAGATTAATACTCTTGATAGAAACATTTTCAAGTTTCTCTCCAGTTACCATATCATACAACACAAGATCGCAAGTTACCTTCCAATCACCTAATCCCCACTCTTCACGATATTCATTTTCCACTCTTAACTTAACTTCATCAGAATTGAATATATAACCATAATCTGTAAGGTCGTATAACCAATCTTGATAATCACTAATTATACGATTACTATAAACTATTTTATCCACACTAGCACTATAATTTGTAATTGTATATCCATCAATAGTATAAAGATTAGGAGACGTTGGCCACTTGTCTGACACCCACTTTGTTATTTCATCAGTCTCATCAAATTTGCTTTGATTAATCCAAGAATAAGTGCCATTACCATTATCTTTAAACAGATTAATTGTTCCAGTGCCCGTTGGAAGCATATATCCATCATCTTTAATGTATTTCATAATGTAATTATTTTGGCTTGTAATAAATGTGGATGTATCAATCGTTGCGCTACCTTCACCACCGTTTGTGAACTTCATAAGTTGTTCTGTATAAGTGAAGTATGCTATCTGCCAGTCGGCAAACAATTCTGATACTGAAAGGTTATTAACTTCAGCTCCTGCTGCAAATGCTTTATCACCACTAGATAATTTCACAACAGTCGATTCAGATAATTGGACTTTTGGTTTATAAATAAGGTCATTAAGAGTCTCATCATAAACAAGGAATATCACTTGATTACCTGATGTTGCAATATATGCTTCATCACCTGTAGAAATTCTTGTGCTTGCCCAGCCGTGTTTGTATCTTGTATCTAAATTAGTAAGACCTAATCCTATTCCACCATTAACAAAATATAAGTTTAAACTTGAAGTGTTGATTGCCCCTGATGTTTCATATGTTGCTGAAACATTAAAATTAATTGTCGCGCCAACAAGTGCTTTATCGTAATATGCATTTAGTGTAATTACAACAGTCTTTCCATCAGGATTTGATGTATCTATTTCTAAATCACTGTATGAAAGTTTTTTGCCTCCAGCAGTCGGGTCAACCTTATAAGATGCATTGTCTCTATTTACATCTTCAAATTTATAAGTTAATTGTTTTGTAATAAGTCCTTGCCTAAAGTTGTCTACATTAAAGTCTGCAAAAACAAACTTTTTATTTCCTATCTTCTTTACATCCCCCTCACTATTTGAAGTATGAGTTGTCCCATCTTTTATAGACTTAATCTTTTCCTTAATTGCCATTACTTCAGGTGACGTTTTTGCTAAATCATTCTTAAGCTTTCTTGTAATAGATTCTTCACTAGCCTGCATTCCTTTTTCTATATAATCTTTAACAATATTTCGCTTATAGTTGGATGCTACTGAATTTACAGGCATTGCAAAGTTTTCTGTTATTGTCGCAGATGCACCTAAATAAACATCTACGCTTGTTCCACTTGGACTTCCAAATTGATAAAATGCTAATAATCTATTTGGATTCAGGTCAGCAAAATCATAATCATCTTCATCGGTATAGCCCATAGTAGCCAAACGATAATCCGCAGAATACAAAATACTTAATGGCAAACCGCAAATGTTACTTGTTGCTTGATACGTAGGAGACAAATTTGAACCTATATAAGTCTTAGTATCATTATCAATTCCTGTCCCAGTCAAAATTTGTATTTCTGATGAAATTCGATAATATCTAATTTGAACTCCCAACCATCTGCGATCTCCCGTATTCGTTCCTACTCCATAATAAAAGATTGTTTCATAATATAGCTTATTATACTCATAATCTGGAGTCCAAGTTTCTACTGTATATGGAATATCCATAATTTTTTCGTTTTTAGTTAACGCTGAACCGTTTGCAAAGATTGTTGAAAGTCCATCAGCATTAGTATCATAAACACAAATATTTGAACTTCCTGCACCTGGTCCAATGCCATAAGCAACAACATTTTGATCTGAAGTTTGAGAAATCCTTACATATTTTGCTGTAAATTTAGTAAAATTACTAGAATTTAAATATTCAGTATAAGAACATGGTATTTCTATACCAGTTAAAATCATTTTTGCTGTCCCATAAATAGCATAACCATATGTTCCATTTGCAGCAAGGGCTTCAACTGAACCTTCGTTGTAGCAGTTTGTAAAACTAATATTTCCATATGCTGCAATTCCGCCTGCATAATTAATGGAACTATAGTCCGCATTCATTGCTTTACTTCCACATTTTACAATGCCTGAATTGCAACAACCAGTAACTTCTATTGTAGCATTCACAACGCACCCAACAATTCCGCCTGCACACAATGATAATTTTTTATCGCTTGCATTTGGTTGATTTATAATACAACCTGAGTTTGACGAATAGAATATTTTCGAAGATGCATCATTCACAGATCCGACGATACCACCTACAAAACTTGTAAATTCACTTGTAACAGTAATATTTCCATAATTTGAGCAGTAACCAACTTGACAAGCCGTAACCATAGCAATCATACCTACACTAGAAATATTAGATAAACTAGTTGTAATTATCATTGTGCTTTGGACTGCGTAAATGTTTGCTCTAGTTGCACTATTTGCAAGTCCGCCACGAGCAGAAATATTGCCGCCGATTGTCATATTTGAAATTGTTGCCTCTTCAATTGAATCTGCAAGGGCAGGTGAACTTCCTGAAACTTCAGTAAGTCTTAAATTCTTAATATAACCACCAGAAACCTTCTTAAATAATGAAGTTTGCAACCCTTTGATTGTATGACCTTGACCGTCAAAGTTTTTATCAAAGTCTTGCTCATTTAAACTTCCGAGTTGACCATTGCTCTCATATGAAGAAGTAAGTCTAAGATCAATTTCATTTGTAAGAACAAAGTTGCTTATTATGTCTTCATCTGCAACACGCCCTGCCATAACACCAGCATTTGGCAATCTATAATATGCTGTTGTTTTATCTGCTGGAACAACACCGTTGTCGCATCTTGTGTATTCATAAGTGTCAATATAGCAATCGTAAAGTTGATTTTCACATACGTGTCCAGCGACTTCAGTGCAATCTTTCTTTACTGGGCCTTGACTAGAATAAGATGACATTTTAAGATATTGATATTTTAGTGTTGGATAACCATAGTTGAAATCAATATTAATTTCTGACCAAACAGGAGAATTTTTGAAATATTCTGTTGTAGCTAATGTTGTGTAAGTAAAAGTAAATTGATTGCTTATAGTATTAGATAGCTTATAATCTACAGCATCAACGTCATAGTGAATTTTAGTATAGAAATCAAGTGTTGTTGGAGCTGACTCTAACGTCAAGTAATCATTCCAGAATGTCCTTGTTGCTGAGTAACAATTATTGTAAGAAACTTTACTATCTCCATTCATTGTAAATGGATAGATTGGGCTGCCACTATATGTAGTAACCGAACCTAATGAGAAACAGTTTTCGACAACTGCACCATTACCAATGCAATCACCACCAGCAGTTTCTGCTTGCCAGCCATAACCAAATCCCCAAACAAAAGTATTTGAATTATCTGCCCTTTCAATCATATCAATATCTGTTGAGCAGTCTGAAATTTTTCCTAAATACATTGAAACTAAGCCAGCCATATGCACACTGTTTGTTGAATGTATCTCCATCTTTCCATACGCATTTACTGCATAAATTTGTTGATTTTGTTTTAATCGTATTGCCAGACCTGCATAATCGCCTTTGTTTGCATTTTCTAATGTTACATTAATATCTTCAATTAACGAAGAAACAAATGATAAATCATTGCTTTCTAAATCTGCATTTTTACTTCCACAATCGAAAAGTGCTTGATTATCTGCAGCCGTATTTGAATATGTAATCTTAAAACCATCACCAATAAATGCAGTATTTTTTAATTTAAAGTGAGTATTTTCAACTGAAATATTCTCTATTAAAGTGAAATAAGTTAACCCTTTAAATTCACTAAGCGAATGCAATTCGCTTCCTTTATAGTTTGTCCCGGTCAATACAATTGGACGCAACTTATGTCCTTCTGTAAAATCTTCGGATTTTTTATTTAATCCAGAAAGAATTTTAGAGATTATGGTTTCACCTGTTGCACAGTCGTTATATCCTAAACGAGTATCAGTATATGCTGTATTATAAGCAATATCTGTGCCGTTATCGTCAGTCATTAAGCATACTGCATGGCTATAAAGATTTGCAGTTTTTGAAATTATATTTGTCAAACCTGCATCAATAACTTCTCCGTTTGTTGTAGGCGTGCCCTTACCAAACAATGCGTGAGCAGTATCTGTATCTGTATCTGTGCTTTGGATATAACGAGAGTTATGGCTTGACTCTGCGACATAATTATCTTCAATAGTATACCTTACTGCGCTTACATTTCCAATAAGTCCACCATAATTATATTCATCTACTCCAATGAATGAACTTTCTTTATAATCAGATTGTAAATATTTAACATAAGTATTACCGTAATTGTAAGCATTCTTGAGTGATACTTTATTGCTCTTGTTGGTCAAATTAACACTACCAATGCTTCCACCAATATTAAGTGTTGCACCTTGGACACTTGACACTTCAAATTTGCCACCGTGAGAAACGCTATCTATTGTTAAACTTGATATTGTTGCTGAGTTGTCTGTGGCACATATAACTCCGACAATTCCGCCTAAGTTTGCCATCGCACCTGTTAAGTTTTTCGTATCTGTTTTATTATCTGAACTATAAATTATATCCCCATCATAGCGAATGAGAGTGTCTTCTTTGCCACTTGTAATTGTTGTGTTTTGTGGATTACCTGCAGTATCAGAATTATACAGTTTACCAACAATACCACCAGCCGAAACATTAAGTCCTGTCAAATTGAAGTTGAGAGTTGAAGTGTATTTACCTTCAATCTTGAGTGCTGTGCTATCTTCAGGCATAACTGCAGTAATTGCACCAACAAGAGAACCAACTGAAATTTGATTGTCTTTACTAGCGTTTGTCTGAGTAATTTTAGCATCTCCTGAAACTTCTGTTTCTGTTGTATCATTGTTGTTGTTTAAACTAAGTTGATCTTTTGTGAAACCAACAAGCCCGCCATAACAAATTTCTTGCTTTCCGTCGCCATCTGCTTTCTTTGCACCTGCAATCCCAGAAACAAGATTCAAATCGTTTGCCTTCATTTCAATAGATTCAAAGCCTTGAACTGTAAGGGCAGCACCTGAACGATATCCCACTGCTCCGCCAATATATCCCCAATTTGTAGCGGTTTTAGAAATGATGTTTTGCGAAATTTCTCCTTCTGCTTTACGATATGCCTTATTCATCGAGTTTACTTCAATGCTTGTCTTTGCGGTCAAGTTGCCTACAATGTTTCCTAAGCGTAAATCGTTTACATTGTCTGGCAAAGTATATTCCAATTTATATTTTAATGCACCTTCACTTTGAGTGATAGCAGATATATTATCAACGCTTCCAACAAAACCACCAATGTAAAGGTGAGATGTTTGGTTGTAAAGCTTTGTTTGATGTTTAATATTTAATTTGGCAAGTTTATTAAAACCTGAAGCCAATCCAAGAATAAAGTTTGCAGGATCAATAGTTTCATCATTTGTAATAGTAACCAAACCATAATATCCGCCAACATTTGCATAAGTATAATACTCTGAATTTTGAGTAGAAATCAATAATTGATTTTCTTTGATTAAAATTTCTCCACCTTTAACAGACATTATGTCTTCTTCACTTTCTTGAATAAGCTTTCCTGTAATAAGACCAGCATTTAAAGTTTTTCCTGCCGTTTCATTTTCAGCAGTTATTGCAAGTAATGCGATTGAAGTAGAAACTTCCGCTTCAATTCTAAGTCCGTCTGTTTTTGTAATCGTGCCTGTATTAGCCTTAACTCTAACTCCACTAATAACAGAACTTGAAATAACTGGGGCCACTAAACCAAAATTAAGTTCAGTTCCTGCATTTCCCGTTGCTGTTATATTTGTAAGAAGTTCGATTGTTGAATCAACAATTTTAATTCCCTTAACAGGTTTATCAACAAACAATCCATTATCGATTGTTAATGTGTTTGGAGTCGAATCTGCAGGAGTAGCTCCTTTACTTTCTAGGCTTTGTAATTTCCCGTAAGTGAACGTTTGATTAAGCACAGAGAATCCTTCATCAACCGATTCAATAAAGTTGCCGGCATAAGAAATAATTTTTGTAAAGTCATCAACGTTTTCCGCGCCAACAGGATATATTCCGCCTACAATTTTACCAGCAAATGAATGAACAGAGCCAATCTTACTAAATGCACCACCGTCGCTACCCTTTGCTCTAAACATTGAAGTATTAGATTGATCTTGATAAATCTCAATATGGTCATAACTCTTAGGATCATCTTCGTTTGCACCTTTTGTTTTAAGACCACGAACAATCACAATAAGGTTTGGATTTGAATTCATTCTTTCAAAAACTTCATTTGCATTGTAAACATCAAGGTAAACAACATCATAAACTTCTTTTAGTTTTATTTCTGGGAATAAATCTTCTATTTGGTGTTGCCAATTTGCAAAAGCCCAAATACCAGAATCAAGGAATCCTGACTTGGTCATTGTATGACCTACTGTTGAATCAGTATATTGTTCAGGACTTACGATTGAATATATATTAAGCATATATCCGCCCATTTTGGCAGTTGATTCATTAAAGTTTACCAAATCTTCTGCTTCTTTGTTATATTCCAGTTTGCCTGCTTCATTTGTGATTGTAAGCATAGGTTCGCCAAAGCGTTTGAGATAAACCTTGTGCCCTGCAAAAGTATAATAATTATAACGAGCTACCGAAGGAAGCGGATTTAAGTTTGATGTGCCCGCACTAGCTTCTTCTTGGCCAGTAACAAATGAAATATAACCATTTAAAGAGTGAGCTGATTCAAACTTGATTCTTCCACATTCATCATCATCTTCATAGGCGTCTCCATTTTTATCTTTAAATATTTTTCCGCTTTCGCCATTTCCTACAATTTCAGAAACTTTTCTTTCTGAAAATTCTTCAATATCTCCTTTGCTATTAACAAATGCACCAACAAATGAGTTGACTCTTAAATTTGTTGAAATGTCATATTGTGCTTCATTAAGAGAATCATATTTGCCTGATGAGTAGTCATAAGTTGTCAAATAGTTTAATGCATTTACTGACAAGAGTTTAATGTCGCTTGTCTCGCCTTTAATAAGTCCAATAAGTCCGCCCGCCATCTCTTTTGCACGAACATCACCGGTTGCATAAACTTCATTGATAAAATATTTTGTGCCAAGGCCTTCCGCTTCGTCTTTATTTTCAAAATACATAGTATCAACCATTACTGTATAAGTCAATGCTTTTGCAACATCTATATAACCAATAATTCCACCAGCATATTGAGATGACATTGAAGTAACATTCAATCTTGAATATGAAATTTCAAGATATCCACCACCTACATAACCAATAATTCCACCAACCGCTACTTGTGTGTTGTCGATATCGATTTTTGAAGTGTCAAATAAATCAAGAATTCCTCTTTCTACATTTGTATCTCCATCATAGAATTTTGCAAGATTGTCTTCAATTTCATCTTGAGTTTGTTTATCGTGAGATGCAAATGCTCTTGCAATTCGACCAAATGATTGTCCTGCAATACCACCAGCAAAATAACGAGTTGAAATTAATTGTGAATTTTCATTTTCTCCTGCTGAAATTGTAAGACCAATGTCATTAACATCTGTATTTACACCTACAAAACCAAATACCCCACCAACAACTTGAGCTTTGACATTTACATCTCCTTCGACACGTAAGTTGTTTACGTCGAAAATTGTAGTATCATCATTGCTGTTTGTAAATATTGGCATTGACTGAGAGTGAATATCATAATTATCAATAAAGCCAATTGCACTTCCTGCATAAGAATAATTTTTATATGTATCTGAAAGTGCTGAAACAATGTCGTTTCGGACAGAATTTCTGAAGTCTCTTAAATTTTCATTAGTGATGTAATTTTTTTCATCTTCTGTATAAGTGTCTGACAGTATATTTGGATTTGTAATGACAATATTTTTAATTTTATTATCGCCATACGCAAACCCTACAAGTCCACCTGTGTAGTTTAATCCTTCAACAATTGATTTTTCGTTAAATACAACTTTAACGTTTACAATTGTTGCATTTTGAATTATACCAGCAAGAGCGCCTACTGCCGACACATTACCTGCAGTAACTTGTTCTACTTCCATATTGATGTTTGAAACAAATGCTGGAGTAGATTTCTTCCCTGTAGTATTTGTTGTTGAAATAGCACTGTAAAGACCAAATGAAGTTTTACTTGTGCTGCTTAATTGAGAAAGTGCGATTCCGTTGATTGTAAATCCATTTCCGTAAAGTGCACCTGTGAGTGTTTTATCAGTTGAGTTTACATCTTTATTAAGAACTGAAAGATCAATATCTTTTACAATTCTATAAACTCCGCTAACATTTCCATTTTTGTAATATTCTTTAATATACGAAGATTTGCTATCCCCATTAATATCTTGCCAATCTTGAGCGTCAGAAATTATAATTGGATTGTAATTTCCACCAAGAGTTGTATTGATGCTGTTTTCTGAGTCGATATACAAAATTCCATAAGGAAGAATGTATCGCACTGTTTCTCCGTCTATTTCTTGTGTTAAATAATAACCTGAATCTCCACCTGTTATAAATTGTTTATATCTATGAGAATATGCAATGTAATCTGCTTCAATAAGCTTAATGCCATAATCTTGATCTATAACCCAAATTCCATCTTTATGGAAAGATGTTGGATTTTCTGCAATAGAGAAACCATAAAAACTTGAATTATAAGTTGGATTTTTTACTAATGTTGCACCAGTATTAAATTGAGATTCTGTTGGATCATCTGCAAGAGTTTGTTCTACTTCTACAGAATAAGATTCCAAGTTGAAATAATAACAATTTTCATAATCACCAGATGTGAGAAGGTTTCCGTCCTTATCAACACCCGAGAAGTTCATTTGAGAATAGTTTGCATTTTCTACTTGAGATGATGAATAGCAGTTTTCAAGTCTGCCTTCATTCTTATAAACAAAACCTGAAGCCAAATAAACTTTGTTTGTATCAGTTGAGTTTGAAATAAGAATGTTTGAATAAGAGTTTTTGATTACACCTTTGTTTTCATAAATGAAACCAGCAATGCAACCTGTATCAGACATAATTTGAGAACCAAGATTTGCATAGCGATATTTAGTGCCTTCTTCTTTCGACTCTTCGCCTTCAACATAACTTGTAATAATTGTTGCCTGTTCACTATTTGTGTCAACAAAACCAGAAGTATTAAATTTTGTCGCTTGACTTCGGTTTTTGATTTCCACTCTCTTTACGAAAGAAGATGCAATCGTCCCATTGTTGTCAAGAACAAATCCTGCGATATTTCCTTGGCCGATGATGTTAAATTGATCAACAATAACTTCATCAGCACTTGCGTTTTGCTTGTTTGCTTCTGCTTTTGTGATTACATAAATTTCTTTGCCACCAACTCTAGAGTTTGTAATACTTCCATTGTTTGTAATTACAAAGCCTGCAATTTGACTTGTCCAATCTTTAGTATTATCAGAAATAAACACTTCGTCGCTGTTTGCACCATTTGTATATGAAACATTAAAGCCTTTCACTTTATTGTGCTGATTGCAAGCAGCATTTACTCCTGCTGAAAGCGATTCCCCTGCCAGTGCCGGTTGATAGAATGACACCACTTCACAGTTTGTTATGACGCCATCGTTTGTGATGGCAATACCTGCAAGATTCACTTCGCTATGTCTTGAAATATCTATAGTAAGTTGACCACCATTATAGTAGTTTACTCTTATGTTTTTCAATGTTGTTTCTGTTGCTGTATTATCTTCAGTTTGAGTCAAAGTAGCAACTGTATTAAACAATGCTAAATTTAAAATTTTTTGAGAATCAACATCAAATGATTTTATATAAATTGTATATCCATTTCCATCAAGACTTCTGATTGCGCTTGTATTGAAAGGAGTATAATTTTCTAAAACAATATCATTTTCAAGTATATAATCTTGTGGTTTAATTTCCCCTGCAGTCATATTTGTTGGGTTAAGAGCCAAGAAGTCTTCTGCACTCTTGATTGAAAGTGGAAGATCTGGATCTGAGAAGGTTTCAATATTTACATTAAACTCAGTCTCTACAAGTTTTTCAATTCCACCTGCAATAATGTATGTGCGAAGGACCATGGTTACTATGCCGGCATTAGATTTTATTCCTTTTACTTTATATAAACCATCTTCATCTTTATAGAATTCAAATGGCAAATCTAAACTTTCATCATTATATGGTTTATCACCTGCAGCTGTTCTTACAAAAAGCCTATCTAACAAATCAAGTGATTTCCAGCCTTCTTCATCTTCAACCCAGTTGATATAGTATTCTGCACTAGTTGCTGTTGGGGCTGATGCCGGATAGTAATGACTTGATGCAAAAGTTTTCTTGGCAGATTTAAGTTTGGCAATAGTATCTTGATTTTCTGATGTGATTTTATATTCACTATCATCAGGAATCAAAGTATAATTCACATCAAATTCTTTAGGAACATTTTGCCAAATTGTTAAAGTTCCATCATCTGCACCTTCAATATTGATTTCATCTAATTTAAAATCAACAATAACGGCAGTGGCATAAGTCGTCTTTGATTCTCTTACGCCATCTATTTCTCTTGCAACAGTTGCCATAATAAAGAATCTATTTCTTGCGTCTGTTTTTGCATCTACATTACAAACAACTTTTGCAGTGTAAACATTAATTCCCTTTGCACTGTCAAGTTTTGGTCCTTGCAACCCAGTAATATAAACACCTTCAATTTTTTCTCCTGAAAGAGAAAGTCCGTCAAGAGTTTGATCTTCAAGCACTTCAATTTTTATTTCATTTGTTGTGCCTTTTGCAATGTATGCAACCTCTTCGCCAGAAATAGTAACTCTTGGTTCTGTAAGATATTTTACATCAATGTAAGTGTTTACAAAATCAAGTTCTTTTTCTTGACCATTGCGATAGAATGCAATAGTAAACTTAAGTGTTGTATCTCTGTCAACTGTAGTATTAATCCAAACTTTAAAGAAAATTCTGTGCTTAACTGTTGAATTTTCTGCTGGGATATATTGAAGTTTTCCATTTTCTTGTTTTACTAAAGCCGTATCTTTAGTAAGAGTTTTATAAACGCCTAAACTTTCTTCTTCAACCGCTTCAATATGAACTGCGTTTGGCACGCTTGCTCCGCTATAGAAAATTGTCGCGTAATCATAATAAGCAAACTCTGGATTGACATTTACTTTGATAATTGCAGAATTTCCCGGAGAAAGTGTTGTTGCGTGATTTTTTGCTTCATAGAATTCACTGCCACCAGAAATATAGGTTTCTGTAACTTTATATTTTGCAGTATCTACATTTGTAATATTTTGTCTTGCAAGGAGAATATCAAGTGAATCACTCGTTGCCCCACTTGCAGTTTTAAAAGTTATTTTAAAGTTGATATTATCTGCTACTTTTTGTTGGTAATCAGGGTGAACCGCAAATGTCATATTATAAACATATGTAAAAGTGCCATTTGCTTCTTCAACAGGAGTCTCAGCTAAAGATCTTGTAGTAGTAAGAACTTTATTTCCAAACACATCAAAGAAAACATATTCTGCGCTTTCTTCAACCCACTGCCTTGTCATAACATAACTTGCATCATTCATCACAATTTCAGGATAAACAATATCATTTTTAGCTGTTGTTTTAAGTTGGATTTTCACAACTGCTGTTGATGAAGGATAAAGTGGCTTTTGCTCTGCTGAGATATTAAATGAAATTGCTCCATCAGATGGATTTACAACAAATTGTTTTGCAAATGTGCTTTCTATCGCTTGTTGTAAAACTATATTTTTTTCTTTAATTTCTGGCTCATCTGCATTTATGTCAAAAACCTGTGGATAAACTTTAAGAATACTCTTTCCTGATTTTTCTGTTGCTGTCTTTTTAGTTGTAATAGAAATCACATTATTACTTGTTTCAACACCAACAGCAATTTCACCTGGTTGAACATCTGCACAGCGTGAGTTGGCAACTAATTGATACTCACCTTTTATAAAATCATATCTCTTTGCAAGGTTTCCAAGAATAAGTGAAGATTTATTTGGAGTTGCAATAATATACACGCTCTTAGCAAATTGAACGTTTACTTCTTTGCCTTCTACATTTACACCCCTTCCGTCGTCGCTTGATCTAGTAAGATTCAAATCAGAAATTGCATTAATAACATTAATCGTAATTGCTCGATTAATTGAAGCATCTTGTTTTACACTTATTGTAATTTCAACTACGCCCGTTTGTAATACTTGAATTGAAGAGCCTTGAACTTTAATTATCTTTGTATCGCTTGAAGTAACAATGATTTTTCCACTAGATTCAATTTTTAATAATTTTGCTATTGAAATTGAATTAAGTTCTTCTAAATCTTGCAATTCACTTGAAGAAAGGTCTTCTGCTGAACCATCGATTTTATATAAGAATAAAATTCCGTTTTCTTCATTAACTTTAATTGACTTATAGTATCCGTTTTCTTTAATTGTTTGCACAGTATTATCTGCAGTTAATTGAGAAAGCATTTTTTCTTGGTAGAAATCTTTGAAATATGCTTGTCCGCCATTTATTTCAGCATCAAACTTTTCATCTGTAGTTTTCATTTTATAGTCATCTGCAATATTTACATCTGACTCATATGTTGCATCATTATAATAACTTGTATAATAGTTTTCAATGTTACCTTCCGCGTAAGTATCTTTAATTCCCACAACAGAGAATACTTTAGAAAGTTTCGCATCGCTTCCTATTATTGCTACAAATGGATCCACCACTGTAGTGCCTAACAATACTCTGTTTGTGTTGTTTGTTTCCGATGCCGATAATGTGTAATCATATGCGTATGAACTGTCAATTGTCCCGCTCATATGGTATCCTACCAAAGCACCAACATTTGTGCCTGAGAATGTATTAACATTATATACTTCAGGAGTATTCGTTGCAAGATTATAAAATTCTACAGCACAGTTAGTAATAGTTCCTGTATTATACCCGGCGATTCCGCCCACATCTTCTCCATTAACCTTAATAGTCAAACCCAAAACCTTTGAATTTGAGATTGTGCCTTGATTTACACCGGCTATCCCGCCAACTGATCCTCCAAAAGGAGTTAGGGTGCTTGGCTTGTTGCCTAATGTATCAATAATGACACCGTCAATTTCACCATTATTGATAACACAAACAAATCCTGGACCTTCGACATTACCAATTAAAGTTAAGTTTTTAATGTAAGCATTTTGCGCAAGAGTTGTAATAAGAGTCCTATTTAATGTAAGAGTAACGTCTTTGCTGACACCAGACATTCCCCCTGAAAAATCCCAAAAGTAAATATCACTAACATCAATATCATTCATAATTAAATAATGTTGAACAGGGTTAATTTGAGTAAATTGAGATTTATTATAAACTCTTAATGGGTGTTCTTTGCTTCCGTCTGCAACTTCTATTTTTACTTTTACAAGAATATCTGCAAATGAAACTTTTTCAAGAACACATTCACCTTGCGATTCCTTCACAACGTCTGTCGTGAAGAATGAATATTTGATTAAATCATCATAAATACTAGCAATTTTATCGATATTGCAATCTGCATTTACCAATGTTAACTCTTCAAGAGAATAAGAATCTATATTTTTATAGTCTACTTTCTTTCCTTCAATAACATAGTAATAATATTTGAGATTATTATTAAATACTGCGTCTTCAGGAAGGAAATATGCATATCCCGACTTGCCCGCAGTAACAGCTGCACCTAAATTAAGGGCAACTGTATTGTTTGAAACAACTAACTTGTCTCGTAAAACAAAATTTTCGCGCTCTGCATTGTTACCACCTTCATCTGTAATAACAACTCTAATATCATTATTTCTTGCATTCGTTGGTGATGTTTCAAAAATAAGATATTGAGTTTTATCCGTCCCTGTTGCATTTGCTTCGAAATACAATCCATTTTCATCTGAATTCAGCCAAGCAAGAGAATGGATTCTATCTGCGCTTTTAATTGTAAGTGGAATTGTGCACAACATACTGTAAACAGCTTTACCATCTTTTTTAATTGAGTAAACAACATTTACCACATCGCTTACTTGCGCATATCCTTGTGTGCTTAATCCATTAATAGTAAATTGAATACCAGTTTTACCAATAATAAGATTGTCTATTGCATAATACTTTTTACTATCTTCACCATAAATTTTGCTTGATATTGTAACATTTTCAAGGCTCGCATATGTAGTATTTTGATTTTCAAATATAATTTCAATGTCCTTAACTGTTGAAATTCTATCTTTATCAGATACGCTATCTGCCGCGAAAATTTCAACTGTTTTATTTGACAATGATGCTATTCTTAAACCTTCAGGAGAATTAAAACTTTCAATTAAAATTATCTTTGGAATTATATTCTCTTCCCCATAGGCATTTTTTCCTATAAACACAAGCACCATATACGTATAGCCAACTTCTTTTGTGGAAATTGATGCCGACGTAAAAGGAGATTGATACTCAGCATAAATCACACTACTTGAGAAGGCGATTGCATTTGCAAGAACATCTCCATCAGAAAGTGCAAGGAAATCTTCAAGTGACAAGCCAGATGAAGATTGATCAAAATACAGCACTTCAAAATTAGTAATTACAGGAGAATGTCCATTCGTTTTTGGCATAGAGAAAGTAAGTGGAGTAACCGAATTGTTTTTGAGCATTAAAGATACCGCATCATCGCCATTCTTTATTACATTGACAACAGAATTCGAAAGTTCATTTCCCATATCAGGGTAAACGGAAATCTCACTGAATGGCAAAACAATGTTAATGCCGAATTCAGAAGTCGCATTTCCATTTTCGTGAACAATTCTATATTTTTCACTGGCTGTTGTTCCATAATAATCATCGTTCAAAGCAAATACAACATCAAATGTCACAGTATTAGCTTCTTCATCGCTAGAAACAGGTATTAATTCATATGATAAACTATCATATTGATATTCAACCCTTAATCCATTAGTAGTTGTTTGTCCAGTAAGAGTGAATGTTTTAGTATAAGTCTCTCCAATATCGCTGCTATCAATTACTACATTTGCATCAGTTTTTCCTACGATATCGTCAAAATTTGTTTGTGATGCTGACTTATGCAACGTCAAAGAAAGCTCTGTTTTTGCATAAATATTATCTTTACTTACAAAATTCAATTTAAAACCAGATATAGTTTGTTGTTTAAGCTCTGCAGACACTTTAATGTAAAGTTCTCCATTAGCATCGATATTTTCCTGCGTCCATTTATCTCCGCCGTCTACAAGATTCAATGGAACAACCGTCCCATTAAACGCCTTAAAGAAGACATCTATAGGACAAGAACCGTCTTCAGTAATTCCACCATCAACTACAGGACATTGCAATTCTATAGAATATTTCCCACTTCCGCCTTCAACTTCAGGAGAAAGATCAATCGCAAACACTTGTCCATACTCTTGATTTGAAACAGCCTGCACTGACGAATAGTTGTCATACAAATGGATTTCACTTCCATATTGTCCAAACGCTTCAATAGCTCCTTTAGTTGAAACATAAACAGTATCTACTTTTTGTTGCATATCCAAATACAGATATCTAGTTGTCCCAGCATAATTATATTTATCATAACCAACTTTAAAACTAATTCTATATTCAGAAGAATTATCAGCGCTTGCCGTCTTTATTTCATAATATGTATATCCATCTGCTGTGCCTTTATAATTAATAAGAAGTTCGTTATCAAGCTTTTCTAGCACAGTCCAAACTACGTTTTTCCCAACAATCGACTTCTTTTCAACCACAGGCGTAATTACAAGGTCATTACCTGTATAACCAACCCAAGCATACCCAAGATAATTAACATCTTCCGATACATTAGATATAAGAACTACAGGTTCACCAATGCCACTTCCTGCATTTAACGCACTTTCGTCTGGAGTCCCAGCCCCATCATTCCAAGCAAGAGAAATTGTCTCTTCAATCGCATCAATAACAGGAACTTTTATTTCAACAGTCGCGCCGTTACCTTTCTCGTGCACATCGGTAGCCCTAAGCTCCACAAAACCATCTTTAACAACATCATTACTTATCTCAAGAGCGCCTTCAACACCTTCATACTCACCACTGTCGACACCTTTGACTTCCCAAGAAAGAATTCTTCTTGAATTTTTCGATGGCAAAAATTCAATCATAGAGTCTTCAGTTAATCTATTCACATCACTCTCAAATCCATCGCCCATCAATAAATATCTTTGCCCGGCTACAAAGAAAAAGTTTTCATCGTTGTCTTTAACTGCACTCATTGACTTAACTTGTGAGTAAACATTAATATAAACAAACTCTTTCGCAGAACCCGCATTGAAAGAAATTACCGCAGGTTCCCCCACAGTTTCTTCACTACCTACAACTTTAAAAAACACCCTATCATCAGAAGAACTATCAATCGTTACAGATACCGCGCTGCTTGTAGAAGACGCCGTTATGTTTTTCTCGCCATTACTTGCACGCGCAGACAACAAAAGATATCCACCGTCCGGATCGGCAGAACCAATTTCAATTTCAAGAGTCCTAGAAATTTCTTCTCCTAAGTTGTCGTAGATTGTTAGCTGCACAGAATCTCCGCCACAGGCTGACAAGACCACACCGCCCAAAACCATAAATATACTCAAAAGCCCAACAAGCAACTTTTTCATAAAATCCTCCTTGTTTAATATCTGTAATTTTCGACATAATTAAACACAAAATTTTAATAAATTTAATAATAAATTTATATATATAAATTATACAAATATTATCCAAAAAAGTCAAATAAATAGGGCTAAATATAAATATTTTATTATTTATTTTTTTATTATTTTTATTTATAATTTTAAAATAATTTCTATATTTTTAAAGTATTCTTTAATTAATAAAAAAGCATATTTTTTTGTAAAAATATTGCATTTTTTTATTATTTTTGATATAATTATTAAAATTAAAAGGAAATATAGTTATGCAAAAAATATTAGGAGCCTTGCGAAAAGCTTGCGATCAATACAGTTTAATTGAAGATGGAGATAAAATCTGCGTAGGAATATCTGGCGGCAAAGATAGCCTCGTTCTTTTAAAAGCGATGGCAAGATTCCAAACATTTTCTCCAAATAAATTCTCCCTTCAGGCAGTTGCTATTGATCTTACAAACGGCAAAAACGATTATTCAAAAATAGAATCATTTTGCAAACAATTAAATGTTCCGCTTGAAATAGTCCCTTCAAATGTTTTTGAAATAGTATTCGATATACGAAAAGAAAAAAATCCTTGTTCATTATGCGCAAATATGCGCAGGGGCTTACTAAACAGCACCGCAAAAAGACTCAACTGCAACAAAGTAGCTCTCGGACATCATAAGGACGATTTAATCGAAACATTTATTATTAGTTTATTTTTCGAAGGACGCTTGTCAACATTTAAGCCAAAATCATATCTTTCCAATACCAACATATACGCCATTCGTCCGCTAATTTTTTGCAACGAATCGGATATTATACAAATATCAGAAGACCTACCAATTTTAAAAAACATTTGCCCCGCCGACAAGCACACAAAAAGAGAGCAAGCTAAATCCATTTTAAAAGATCTAGACACAACATATCCAAACAGCAGAGAAAAAATATTTAATGCAATAATTCATCAAGAAAGATATAATTTATTTGATAAAAATTAAATAATTAAATAAAAAATATTTAAAAATAAGAAAAAATATTATTTTTAAATATTTTTTATTGTTTTTTTGTTAATTTATTTGTATTTTAATTGTTTTTTATTATTTTTTATATTTTATTGAATTGTTTTTTACTTTTCAATTATTTTTAATTTAAATATTTTTTACTTTATTATTAAATTATTATATAAAACTTTTATTTTATTTAATTGACAATATCATTCTTTTATTTTAAAATACCTATAGGAGATATTATGGTAACTTTAATTATTTTAGACGGATTCGGTTTGAGCAAACAAAAATTCGGTAACGCAATCTATTCTGCAGGAACACCACATCTTGATAAACTGAAAGAAAAATATCCATTTGCATCACTTCAAGCTAGCGGCAAATTTGTAGGCCTTCCGGACAAGCAAATGGGGAACAGCGAAGTAGGACATCTCACACTGGGAGCAGGCCGAGTAGTATTGCAAGACCTACAAAAAATTAATGCCGATATAAAAGATAAAAGTTTTTTCAAAAACAAACAACTATTAAAAGCAATAAATCACGCAAAAAACAACAGTTCTGCATTGCATTTGATGGGGCTTTTATCTGACGGCGGAGTTCACTCTCATATAAATCACCTATTTGCAATTATCGACCTTGCAAAAGAGATGAAGCTTGAATCTGTATATATCCACGCTTTTTTAGACGGAAGAGACACGCCTTACAATAGCAGCTTAACATACCTTAATCAATTAGAGAAAAAACTAGCCGGAACAAACTATAAAATCGCTTCCATTTCAGGGCGAATTTACGCTATGGATAGAGAACAACGTTACGACAGATTAGAAAAAACTTATCGCACAATAATCTTTGGCGAAAATCATCGCAATGAACATTTTGCTGATATAATAAACGCATCTTACAAACAAGATATATACGACGAATTCATCTTACCAACACTACTAGATAAAAACGGAACAATCAAAGATAATGATAGCATTATATTCTTTAACTACCGTTCAGATAGAGCGATCGAACTCACAAATGCAATAATTAACAAAAAATTCAATAAATTTGAAAGAAAACCGCTTAAAAACCTTTTATTTTCGCCAATGGAGCTTTATAGTGAAGACTTTAAACACTTAAATGTTTTATATCCACCAGAAAAAATAGATAACAATTTATCAGCAATACTATCCCAAAACAACCTAAAGCAATTCCATATTGCAGAAACAACAAAATACGCACACGTAACATTTTTCTTTAATGGCGGAATTGAAAAAGCATATAAAGGCGAAGATAGAAAGTTGATTGAAAGCATTGACACAAAAGATTATTCATATTACCCTAAAATGAAAGCCGTTGAAATAACAGAAGAATCGCTTGACGCAATCGCTTCTGCGAAATATGACTTTATTTTGGTCAATTTCTCAAACCCAGATATGATTGGGCATACTGGAAATTATGAATCAACAAAACAAGCAATAACCTGCATTGATAAATGTGCATATTCTCTAGCCCTTGCAAGCATTCTGGCAGGCGGAGAATGCATAATCACAGCAGACCACGGAAACGCAGAAAATATGATTGATGAGAAAGGAAACAAAATAACAACACATACAAACAATCCGGTTCCTTTATATTTTGTAAGCGAAAAACACAAAAAAGCAAAATTAAAGAAAAATATGTCTATTGCAAACATAGCACCTACAATATTGAAATTATTAAATATTGAAATTCCACGCAATATGGAAAAGCCATTATTTTAATCATTTTAAGCATTACACGTCTTAGATTACTTAAAAATAAAACATTATTTACAACTTTATCTTCTATCGAATTTTAGCGACACGAAACTAAAAAAAATAAAAATTAAATATATACAAAAAAAATTATATCCCTTTATTTACAAGGGATATAATTTTTATTTAATTATTTTTTTATACTTATTTTGTTTTTTTATCTACATTAAATTATATTCACTTAAACTAAAATTAATCACAATTTGTCATCTACTATAACCCTTTCAAAACAGAATTAAATATTCTTTTTTTATTTTCCTATTATACACCCCTATTAACATTTTTTAATAAGAATATTAATCTTAAATGATATCTTAAAAGTTATTTTACTCTAATACAGGAAGCTCTGTTTTTGTTGAATGATCTTGTATTTTTACACCGCAATTTGCAACAAGCCTACTTTCAATTTCCTTGTCAAGCTCACTTAAATAGCTACTGATTTGATTTTGAAAAATTTCCGCTTCTTCACCAAATCTGCGACGCAATTCATTCGAAACTGAAAGAGCATTTATGTTTGACACCAACACAACAAGCAACATATCACCAGCATCTTTCGCAGATGATGTCAAGCATTAAAAAATAAATTTGCATATTTTCAACAATCAATTGCAAAATCGATAAACTATAATATTATTATCCTTTTTTATTACCAATAAACACATCTTTTACGCAAATGTAAATAAAACTTTACATAGACTTTTAATAAAAAAAACACCTTTTGGTGTTTTTTGGTGGCTTACCCGGGACTCGAACCCGGGACCCCTTGATTAAAAGTCAAGTGCTCTACCAACTGAGCTAGTAAACCAAAATTTTAAACAAAAACTCGAATTATAGAGGGAGGAAATTCGTGAGTTTTTGTTTGGCTGGGGTAGCTGGATTTGAACCAACGAATGCACGAATCAAAATCGTGTGCCTTACCGCTTGGCGATACCCCAATATTTTCCAACCTTTTTCCTTTAGTGGCTGGGGTGGTAGGATTCGAACCTACGCAATGTTGGAGTCAGAATCCAATGCCTTACCACTTGGCGACACCCCAATGATAAAGGATTTTATATGGGGTGATCTAAGGGGGTCGAACCCTTGACCTCCAGAGCCACAATCTGGCGCTCTGCCAACTGAGCTAAGACCACCATATCCAAGGTTGTTGGTGCTCCCGGAAGGATTCGAACCTTCGACCTCTGCCTTAGAAGGGCATTGCTCTATCCAGCTGAGCTACGGAAGCGTATGGAGCGGGTGAAGGGAATCGGACCCTCGCAACCAGCTTGGAAGGCTAGTGTTCTACCACTGAACTACACCCGCACACTGTTGACTATTAGAGTTTAGCACACTTGTCGACGTTTGTCAAGAATTTTTATCAAATAGTTTGAAAAAATTTAAATATTTTATATTATATCTTTTTTATTGACAAATCAACAATAAAAGACAAGACAAACCTTGTCTTTTATTGTGTTGTTTTTAATATTTTTTTAACTTTTGAAAAATATTCCTATATTTATAATTAGCGCACTATTACATTATCTTCTCCAAGAAGCCCCATAAGTTCATTAATTAAATAATTGTTAGCATCTACCTTTGCATTAAACGCAAACGCCTTGTTTGAAGAAGTGCATTTTATTACAACAGGACATTCTCCTGCATAACTAGACGCAATCTTTTTGACTCTATTATATATATCTATATTTTTTGTATCAAATCTCAAATAAACCGTTTTATTTGTTTTTTCAGAAATCTCTTCATTTTTTTCCCAAGGAATAATGCTGTCTGCAACTACCGATGGACTTTTACCTTCTCGAATCGATATTTTCCCTTTAATTGTAATCATTTTATCTTCTTCAATTATATCTTTAAATTTTGCATAGGCACGATTAAATAAACTTACGTCAAAGTTGCCAAAAATGTCTTCAACTGTCAGAAAAGCAAGAGTATTTGCTCCTTTTGTAATTTTCTTAATAGCTTTTATTATACCACCACAAACAACAGACATTCCATCACTAATTGCATTTTCTTCTTCCGGTGCAGGCTCTAATTCATCCTCTGTTTCATAAGATGGAGTGTAATTAATGTCTTCGCCTTCTTCTCCCGCAAATTCTTCTCCACCCATTTCATCAGGAAGCATATCTGAAGTAAAATTAAATTCATCATATTTATCTAAATAATCATCTAATGGGTGACCAGAAAGGTAAATTCCCACATAATCTTTTTCATACTTTAATAATGCTTCTTTATTGTATTCTTTGATGTTTGGATATTCCACTTTGTTAACCACTTCAGTTTCATCTCCAAATGTATCAAACATTGAAAACTGCCCTGTCGCCTTTGCTTTTCTATCCCTATTTGCCATATCCATAAGCGTTGGAAAAACTTCAATTAATTGACTTCTGGTATGACCAAATTCATCAAATGCACCAGCATAAATAAGAGATTCCATTGCTTTTTTATTCATTGCTCCTGCTGGGGCACGTTTTACAAAATCTTCAAAACTTGAAAATAGACCGTTACGATTGCGCTCTTCCACAATCATATCAATAAGTCCTGTTCCAACGCCTTTAATAGCACCAAGACCAAAACGCATATTACCATTTTCTGTCTTAAATTCTGTAATTGACTTATTAATATTTGGCGGATAAACTTGAAATCCTTCTTTTCTTACATAGTTTGTATATTTTTTGATTGTATCAATATTATTAATTCTATTGTTTAAAACCGCTGTCAAATATTCAATTTCATAATGCGCTTTTAAATAACCTGTTTGATATGAAACATACGCATAGGCCGCAGCGTGAGATTTATTAAACGCGTATCCCGCAAACTTCGCCATATATTCAAAAACACGTTCAGCAACTTGAGCATCGTGGCCAAGAGCAACAGCACCTGGAATTGGACGACCATCACCCCCCGTTCCACCATAGATGAATTTTTGTTTTTCTGGTGGAAGCTTTTCAGGTTTTTTCTTACTCATAATACGACGCACATTATCCGCACCACCAAGAGTAAAGCCTGCCATAACTTGAAAGATTTTCATAACCTGTTCTTGATAAACAATACAGCCATAGGAATTCTTTAAAATATCCACAAGGCAAGGATCATCATATTCAACAGATTCAGGATTACGTTTACCTTTGATAAACTTAGGAATAAAGTCCATTGGTCCTGGACGATATAATGAAATACCCGCAATAATATCTTCCAAGCAAGTTGGTTGCAGGTCCTTCATAAATTTCTTCATACCCCCACTTTCCAACTGAAATACAGCTTCAGTGTTTCCTGAAGAAATCAGTTCAAAAACTGCCGGATCATCATATGACATTTTTGTAAAGTCTATTTCAACACCGTGATTTTCTTTTACATATTTAATTGTTTTATGTATATCTGTTAGCGTCCTAAGTCCAAGGAAGTCAAACTTTAAAAGCCCCAAATGCTCAAGCTCAATCATATCCATTTGAGTAACAACGTCTTCACCACTTTTTGCCATTGGAACGTGTTCATAAACTGGATCTGGCGAAATTAAAACACCTGCGGCGTGCATAGACATATTCCTTGGCACACCTTCAAGCTTTATCGCCATATCCGCAATACGCCTTACTTCATCATCTTCTTCGTACATACGACGAAGTTCTGGGATAATATACTCTGCATCTGCTTCTTCGCCGGTTGTCCCAAAATAATACTTAAGACAAGGTGGTTTATGTGTCGGCTTTCCTGGAATTTCTTTTGTGATTTTATCCACTTCGCTATATGGATATCTTAAAACTCTAGCTACATCTTTAATAGCATTTTTCGCCTGCATATTTCCAAATGTAACAATATTTGAAACGTGATCTGCCCCATATTTTCTTTTTGAATATTCAATAACTTCTCGACGTCTATCCATACAAAAGTCAACGTCAAAGTCGGGCATTGATACACGTTCTGGATTGATAAAGCGGTCAAAGAATAATTCATACTTCATAGGGTCAACTTGAGTAATCCCCGTGCAATATGCAACTAAACTTCCAGCACCTGAGCCACGCCCTGGACCAACTGGAATATCATTTTCTCTTGCAAAATTAATATAATCCCAAACGACAAGGAAGTATTCAACATAACCAAGCTTGTGGATTGTTTCAAGTTCCATATTCATTCGATCATAATATTCTTGTGGCGGATTTGTATAAATTTTTTTAAAGCCTTCCCAAGCAAGTCTGGTAAGGTATTCATATGTAGTTTCGCCTGTGCCAGGATCATAAATAGGAATAAAGTTGTCAGTTGCAGCAAGTTTACATTTATCAGGAATTAGATTGCAACCGCCTTCTGCTGCTTCACGAAGGGATTTTGTTTTAATAGGTAAAACTTCAATCTTATCAGCAATTTCAATTGTCCTATCTATAGCATCTTGAAAGCCTGGCAATGCCTGCAACATTTCATCATAATCTTTTAAATAAAGTTCTTGTCCTTCAAATTTCAATCTATCTGGATCATCTATTGTCTTTCCCATTTGGACGCACATTAAAACGTCTTGAAGTTCTGCATCTTCTTTATATAAATAATGCACGTCATTTGTTGCAACAAGTGGAATATTTAATTTTTCACTAAGTTTTGAAAGTTTAACAAGAGCAAGTTTTTCATCTTCTAAACCATGGTCTTGAATTTCCAGATAAAAATCTTCCCCAAACATATTTTTCAGTCTTAATGCAAGTTTTTCCGCTTCTTCATCTTGTCCATTTATCAAATAGTGAGGAATATGTCCTGCAACACAAGCAGAAAGGCAAATAAGGCCTTCACTATGCTTTTCCAGAAGATCATAATCAATTCTCGCCTTATAATACATTCCATCTAAATAAGCATATGATGAAAGCTTTAAAAGATTTTGATATCCTTGCATATTTTTCGCAAGCAAAACTAGGTGTGCCCTATCATTCGTTTTTTCTTGCATATTATGACAAATATAAAATTCTTCACCAATAATAGGTTTTATACCATTCGTAATACATTCTTCAAAAAATTTAAGTGAGCCAAACATATTACCGTGATCGGTGATAGCAACCGCGCGCCAGCCCCTTTCTTTTACCATTTTTACAAGTTTTTTAATTCTAGCAAGCCCATCAAGCAAGCTATACTCTGTATGCAAATGCAAGTGTATAAACTCTTTCATATTTCCCCTTTATTTTTCTTTTAAGAAATCGGCAATTTTCAAAATTCGTCTGAATCTATGATTAAGTCCGCTTTTGGTAAGCTTAATTGTGGATAACTTTAAAAGTTCTTCCATACTTTCTTGTGGGTTTGCAAGTCTTAAAACAGCCACCTCTTGCAAATCTTCTGGCAAACTTTCAAGGCCTATCTTTTTGTTAATATATTTTATAGCACTAATTTGCTTTAATGAAGCTTCAACAGTTTTATTAATATTTGCATTAATGCAATTGACTTGCCTGTTTACTGTATTTCGAAGTCCCCTTTTTGCCATTTCATCGGCAAGCGCCATAACCGACTCTTCTGCACCTATTAAAGCAAGCAGGTCTTTTATCGCTTCACTATCTTTCAAATACAGCACAAAAATCCTTTTTCGACTTGCAATACGACTTTGAATATCAAAGCCTTTTAAAAGCCCTTCTATGCCTTCTAGAAACACCTTGTGATGACTTGAAAACTCTACGTGATAACCAGTCGTAGGGAGTTGCGAGCCAAGTTCACTTAATTTAATACTTGAAGTCGCACAGCCCACATACGCACCTTTTATAAAGTTTTTCTTTTGTTCTTCATCAGCCACAATATTTAAATCGATTTGCCCAGACAAATTGATTCCTTCTTCTTCACTATATAAACCGCAATCTTTTAAAACTTGCATGGATATTTCAATAGGAAATTTAATTCGATAATATGTAGTTTTATTTATAATATAATCATCTGAAATTTCTAAAGTCAATTCTTTCCCATAAAGTTTTTGTGTAATAACATTTACTTGGCTATACATTTCTTTAAAATCGGTGACAATATCAACCCTTATACCTTCACTATTTTTAGTTATAGTGCCAGCTGAATGTAAAAGGCCCGCCAAAAAAGCTTGAGCATTGCCCGAGTCTTCAATGCTCTCTTTAATTATTTCCAACTTACTATCTTTTGCAAAGCTCACTACTATCCTCTCTTATTAGTAAATTTTGGCGTTTTATCCACATTTACAACCTGCTCTAAAGGAAGTTCTAATCTAAAAATTGTGTTTATTGCATTATTGCATTCTCCAACATTCTTTGGATTATGCGCATCAGAATTTACAATAAACTTCACTCCTTCTTCTGCCATTGTTAAAAGTTCTCTATCAGTAAAATTAATTCTTTTACCATTAAGTTCAACAAATACATTTTTTTCTTTCGCAAGTTTTGCAACTGCCAATGTATCTGTAGGAAACCCGTAATTTAAATGTGTAATAATATCTATAGGGTGTTTATCCAACGCCCTTAAAAAAGCTGTTGTATTGCGGTTTAAACGATCTTTACTGGGCTTGTATGGGTTGGAAGCCATATTCAACATATTAAGCGCCATAAAGTCCTTAAAATTGTCCATTTTAACCATGGTGTGATGTCCCATAAGAAGAATATCCAAATATTCATAATCACTTTCAAGCACATCAATATCGCCATTGCGTGAAGTCAAGTTTGCTTCAATGCCTTGCAATATATCTACACCTGTAATTTCTTTTGCTGTTAAAATTTCTTCTCTAATTTGCCCTACATCTTTTCTATTTGCACCAAAAAATATATGATTAAAACCGTGGTCTGATATTGCAATTTGTTTCAACCCTTTGTCTGATGCAACCGAAGCATTCTCTAAAATTGTGCCTTTTGCGTGATGATGTGCCGAATACTTCGTATGAGTATGATAATCACCAAATAAAATCATTTTTCACCCCTATTATTAAATATAATTATAACCAAATTCACATTAAATTGTCAAGATAAAAAAAGAAAAGGGGTGAATTATTCATCTCTTTCTTTAAAAACATCTGTATTAAATTTCTGCTGTATCCAAAATAATAGTTACAGGACCGTCATTTTGCACATTAATTTTCATATCCGCACCAAAAACACCTGTTTTTACAAATATATTTTCTTTTTCTAATAATGCTTTAACACGCAAATAGAGTTCATTTGCCCTTTCAGGCCTTTCAGCCTGAATAAAACTTGGTCTGTTGCAACCTTTGCAATCTCCGTAAAGAGTAAACTGACTAACAAGCAAAATTTCCCCACCAGCATCTTTAATTGATAAATTCATTTTCTCGTTTTCATCTTCAAAAATACGAAGTTTTGCTATTTTAGACGCGATTTTTTCTGCTTCTTTTTCGCTATCACCGACTTTGACTCCCAAAAACACAACATATCCTTTATTTATTTCAGAAATAAGCTTACCATCAACTTTTAAATCTGCCCCCAAAACTCTTTGCACAACTGCTTTCATTTTATTCTCCTTTTGTGGATAAGTTTAACATAAATGTGGATAAATAACAAATAAAAAACAGGATTAGTCTAGAACTTTTGAAACTAGTGTAATAATTAAGAGAATTAGAGCAAAAATCTAGTTCTCTTTTTTTAATGGCTAGTTTATGCCGTGAAAGGTACTTGACAAGATACATAGAACAGCAAAAAGCGAAAGTGTGTTACGTTCACCAACACTTTCGCTTTTTGTCTGATTAAATTTAGTTTATAGGTGTGTGCTTGTCTGTCGGAGCGAAGCGACGACACTTGTATCAAGACAAGCACACGTCTAAGTGCCATAATCTATTTCTCAATGATAAGCCAAGGGAATTCCCCAGTCGCATAAGTTTTATGACTTTTAATTTCTTCTTGCATTACTTTCCTTGCTTCGTCTGGGTGGAAAAGATACATTCTAATATCTTCACATTCCAAAGATGACCTTTTTCTTGAAGTCAAATCTTCAATTAGAGTAGCATTATCAATAGAAATAGTATTTTGTGGATTGTAGAGTTTGTAGTATCCCTCTTTATTCATTACCTCATTCATAGAAAAATCCAAAACCCATTCTTTCCCTTGATGTTCAAGTTCAACCCAAGTGTGTGGATATGGCATTTTCTTACTTTGCATTGTGCAATAACCACTAACAACTCTATTTGGCATTTCTAAATGTTCTGCGAGATGAATACTATCCCAATGACAATGTCCTGACCTTTTGCTTGATTGTAATCTCTCTTTTACATCTTCATCAAGTGACGGAATAAAATCAGTAAGTTTAATAAATCGTATTGGTGTATCGTCTTTTGCTACAAGAGAATAACCTATTTTCTTTCTTTCAAAACTTTTGATTATACCTGTTTGTTGTGCTTGATTTAAAACATATTCAAAATTTTCAACATTATTATTTAAAGTAAAAGTTCCTATTGATGTAACAACCCAAAGAGTATCCCACTCAATAGGTGTTCTTTTTATCATTTCAAAAAGTTTTAATGATACAAGTTTTCCACCATTAAGCTTTTCGTTAAGTTCATTTTCCCATTTGCCAAATTTTTCATTTATAGCTTGCAATTTAGCAAATTCATCTTTCAAAAATTGTAAACTCATACCCACTCCCTAAAAGTATAGAAAGTATAGCATATTTATAATTATATTGCAATAACCTCTTCAAAAATTATAAAAAGGTAAATCAAGATATGATTTACCTTTCATAATATTACACTAGTTTCAAAAGTTCTTACCCTTAGTCCTGTTTTTTATTTTACATAGTCTTTAATGTATGATTTCTTGATTTCAGAAAATTCTTCTTCTGAAATTACACCGCTATTCTTATATATTTTTTATTATAAAAACATCATAAAATCGTCAATTTAACAAAAAAAATCGCAGATTTTCTGCGATTTCTTATTCTTTCAAATTCAATTAAATGAGTGAAACGATACACATTTCAGCAACATCTCCTCTACGAGTGCCAAGTTTAACAAGTCTTGTGTATCCACCGCCTTGTCCAAGTTCTTTCGCTCTCATAGCATATTTTGGAGCATAAACATTGAAAATCTTTTCGAGAAGTGGATGTTTGATATCCTTTGTTCTTGCTTCAAATGATTCTGGAGTTTCTTTTGGTTGTCTTTGTTCTTGTCTATCCATAAGATATGACATAAGTTCTCTACGAGCTTGTAATTTTTTAGGACCGTCATTTGATACAACAGTCTTAACTTTTACGCCCTTATCATCTTTGATTTCTTTTTCAACTTTTACGATATCTTCATAAGAGTTGATTGCAAGAGTAATAAGCTTTTCTGCCATTCTTTTTACAGATTTTCCTCTAGCAACAGTTGTTTCAACTTTTCCAAACCAAAGAAGGTCAGAAACAAGTCCACGGAGCATTGAATTTTTTTCTTTGCTAGGTCTTCCGAGTTTTGCGTTAGCCATTATATTTCTCCTTTATAAAGTTTAGTCTTCGTCTTTGCGAAGTGAAAGTCCATAACTTTCAAGTTTTGCAATAACCTCATCAATAGATTTAATACCAAGATTTTTAACCTTAAGCATATCACCTCTTGATTTTTTAGTAAGGTCTTCAACTGTATTAATACCTGCTCTCTTCAAGCAATTGTATGAACGAACAGAAAGATCCATTTCTTCAATAGGAAGTTCCATAAGTTTTACTTGTTCGTCTTCTTCACGAGATACAAGAATATTTGAATTTGCGATTTGAGCACAAAGTTCTACAAATAAATTTGTGTGTTCCATAATAAGTTTTCCAGCGAGAGAAACAATATCTCTGCCTGTTGTAGTTCCATTAGTTTCAACTTCTAAAGTAAGTTTATCAAAGTTTACGCTTTGTCCTACACGAGTGCTCTCAACATTGAAGTTAACTTTCTTTACAGGTGAGAAAAGAGAGTCCATAGCGATATAATCGATATCTTCAAACTTTTCTTTGTTTTCTGTATTTGGAACATATCCTCTACCATTACCAATCATAACGTCAAGGTCAAATACAGCACCTTCATCCATTGTGCAGATATGAAGGTCTGGATTAAGAATTTCAACATCACTGTTTTCTTCGAAATCTGCAGCAGTAACTTCGCCTGCTGAAGTTTTTCTAAGATGTAAGTAAGTTACGAAATCCCTACTTGTATCCTTACATTTTACATAAAGACTTTTAAGGTTGAGAATAATATCTACAACATCTTCAGTAACTCCTCTAATAGTTGAGAATTCGTGAGCTACTCCTGCAATTCTAATTGCGATAGGAGCTGACCCAGGAAGAGCAGAGAGAAGAGTTCTTCTCATTGCGTTTCCAAGAGTTATACCATAACCTTTTTCAAGTGGTTCAACAACAAATCTTGAAAAAGAACCATTATTTGTTTCTTCACAAGTAATTTTTGGTCTTTCCATTTCCATAAAAGTGATCCTCCCGTTTTATCTTGAATACAATTCGACAATAAGTTGTTCTTTGATATCTGCATCGATGTCTTCTCTAACAGGAAGAGCAACTACTTTTCCTGAGAAAGAATTTGTATCAAATTCAACCCATTTTGGCATAACAACTTTGCTACCTCTAAGTGGTTTGAATGCTTCATTGTCTTGTTTGTTTTCTTTAATTGCGATGATATCTCCAGCTTTAACTCTGTAAGAAGGGATATTTACTCTTCTTCCATTAACTGTGATATGACCGTGGTTTACGATTTGACGAGCGTTCTTTCTAGAAGAAGCGATTCCCATTCTATAAACAACGTTATCAAGTCTTCTTTCAAGTAAAGAAAGCATATTTTCGCCTGTAACGCCAGCTTTTTTATCAGCTTCTTCGAAATATGTTCTAAATTGTTTTTCGAGAACACCATACATTCTCTTAACTTTTTGTTTTTCTCTGAGTTGAGTGCCGTATTCTGAGAAAGCTACTCTTCTCTTTGAGTTGCCGTGTTGTCCAGGGATAACTGGGCGTCTTTCCATAGCGCATTTTTTAGAAGTGCATCTTTCGCCTTTAAGGAAAAGTTTGCATCCTTCTCTTCTGCATTGACGGCAATCTGGTTGTATAGTTCTTGCCATTTTCAGTTCTCCTTTTATACTCTTCTTGTTTTAGGAGGTCTGCAACCGTTATGAGCGATTGGAGATACATCCTTAATCATAGTAACATTAAGTTCACAGTTTTGAAGTGAACGGATAGCGAGTTCTCTACCGCTTCCTGGTCCTTTAACAAAAACTTCAACTGTTTTAATGCCGTGTTCTTTTGCGACTTTTGCAGCATCTTCAACACAAGATTGTGCAGCGAATGGTGTGCTTTTCTTTGAACCTTTAAGTCCAAGTTTTCCTGATGAGCACCAAGAAAGCACGTTTCCTTCTGCGTCAGTAAAGCAAACGATAGTATTGTTGAAAGAAGTTTTGATATGAACTTGTCCAGCAGAGATGTTTCTGCTTACTCTTTTCTTTGTTGTCTTTTTAACAGTTTTTGCCATATTTAATCTCCTTATTTACCCTTCTTAGAGCTTCCAGCAACAACTTTCTTAGGACCTTTTCTAGTTCTAGCGTTGTTTTTTGTGCTTTGTCCTCTAACAGGAAGTCCCTTACGATGACGAACGCCTCTATAGCATCCAATCTCGATAAGTTTTTTGATGTCCATATCGACTTTTTTACGAAGTTCACCTTCAACGATGAGTTCGTGTTCAATGTAATTACGAAGTTTAGCAACTTGGTCATCAGTCAAATCTTTAACTCTTGTGTCAGGGTTGATGCCTGTTGCTTCACAAATATTGTTGGAAGTAACTCTACCTATTCCATAGATGTAAGTAAGTCCTAATTCCAATCTTTTTTCTCTGGGTAAATCTACACCAGCAATTCTTGCCATTTAATTATCCTCCAAATTTAAATTTTAGCCTTGAACTTGTTTGTGTTTTGCATCTTTAGAGCAGATGACCATAACTTTTCCATCTCTCTTGATTACTCTACACTTATTACAAATTGGCTTAACAGATGCTCTAACTTTCATTTTGTCTCCTTTTAGCCCTTGTCTCTCCAAGTGATTCTGCCCTGTGATAAATCATAAGGGCTCATTTCAACTTTTACTTTATCTCCTTCAAGAATTTTAATGTAATTTTTTCTTAATTTCCCTGAAAGATAGGTGATGATTTCATGTCCATTAGACAAACGAACTCTAAAAGTTGTGTTTGGCAGAACTTCTTCCACCACACCTTCAAATTCAATTACATCTTCTTTAGACATAGTCTCTCCTTATATTTGATAAAATTTTTCTAATTTTAGCATTAACTCTCTCGTTTTGATCGATAAGTTCTGCTTCGCTTAAGACTCTAGAGCAAAACACTTTAATATGTTTAAAACTCTTTCTCTTAGGCTTAGATGCTTTAAGCCTTTTCCCGTCAGATAAATAAGCGTATTTATCATCAAGATTGATTAAGACAAATATTTGTCCTTTTTCTTTTCCCGCTAGGGCTTTTACTACACAACCTTTTTCCATACTTGTCACCTACAAAGTCCAGATTTCCACACCATTCTTTGTAACATGAACGGTATTTTCATAATGTGCAGAAGGCAACCCATCACGAGTAACAACTCCCCAACCATCTTCTAATAACCAAACTTCTTTTTTACCCATATTAATCATAGGCTCAATTGCAAGCACCGCATTGTCTGTTACAATCGGCCCACTTGTAACTTTTCCAAAGTTTGGAACATTTGGTGGTTCGTGCATATTCTTTCCAATGCCATGTCCAACAAGTTCTCTAACAACAGAATAACCGTTTTTCTCTGCATACGTTTGAATTGCATTTGAGAGTTCTCCCAGTCTATGTCCTACTTTTAAGTTTTTAATCCCTTCAAAAAAACATTCTTTAGTAACATCGATAAGCCTTTGTTTTTCCGCGGAAATTTTACCTACTGGGAAAGTCCTTGTAGCATCTCCGTGATACCCTTTGTAGTTTACCACCAGATCTACACTAACTATATCTCCTTCTTTAAGGATAACGCTTTCGCTTGGAATACCATGCACTACCATTTCGTTTACCGAAGTGCATAGCGTTGCTGGATATCCTTCATATCCCTTACAAGCAGGAGTCGCACCACTATCTATTATATACTTTTCTACGCATTTGTCAAGTTCTTTTGTTGAAATACCTGGTTTGATAAGTGTTTCACAATAGTTTAGTGCATCACGAGTAATCTCGCAAGCCTTCTTGACAAGCACTAGTTCTGCTGGGGAAAGGTTATTCATTAACAATCTCCATAGCTTCAAGAAAAGTTTTTACAGGTCTATATGTTTCTTCTGGCGAGCCCGCTGAAGAAACTTTAAACAACCTATCACTGTAGAAGTTTATGAGTGGTGAAGTTTTTTCTTCATAAACTTCCAGACGATTCTTAATTGTTTCAGGTTTATCGTCATCACGCTGAATCAACTCTGCCCCACATTTAGCACAAGATTTGTTGCTATATGAAGAAATGTTGTAAATTTCGCCACATTCTGGGCAAGTCCTTCGTTTTGAAAGTCTGTCAATAATAATTTTAAAATCAAGATCAACTAAGATAATAGTATCAATATTTGTTATTTTTTCAAGTGCTTGTGCTTGTGCTATTGTTCTTGGAAATCCGTCTAATATAAATCCGTTTCGGCAATCTTTTCCTTCAATTCTTGTTTTTAAAATTTGACAAGTCAATGAATCTGGAACGAGTTTGCCTGAAGACATATACTCATTTAAACTTCTTCCTAGCTGGCTATCTTCTTTCGCAAATTTTCTAAATAAATCTCCTGTTGAAATTTGTGGGATTGAAAAATCCTTAGATATTTGTTTTGCCAAAGTGCCCTTCCCGCTTCCCGGAGCGCCTAAAAGAATAATTTTCATTAAAACTCCTTTATTGTGAAGATAAAATTATTTTAACAACTTTACTATTCTTCTAAGCGGGGAAAATCCCCGCTTGAATAGTATTATTTATTTTAACTCAAGAATCCTTTATGATTTCTCATAAACATTTGAGCAGATAATTGTTTTTCAAGTTCTAATGCTACAGAAACGACAATCATAAGTCCTGTAACACTGAATGCATTGATGAGAAGTGAAGCCCCATCAATAGTTCCTATTGCTTTAAATGCAAGAGATGGAACAAGTGCAATACCTGCAAGTAAAATTGCACCAAATAAAGTTATTCTATTAGAAATTTTTCCTAAATGTTTAGCTGTTTCTTTTCCTGGTCTAATACCTTGTAAGAAACCACCTTGTTGTTGAATTCTCTTTGCTACATCATCTGGATCAAAAGTTATTTTTGAATAGAAGAATGCAAATAGAAGAATAAACAATGCAGTAAGAATGATATAAAGCCAAGAGTTTGTTCCAAGCCAATCGCTATACCAAGTAACATTTGGCCAGAATATTGAAATAATAAGTTGTGGGAATGTAAGTAATGTAGATGCTAAGATGATTGGCATTACGCCTGTTGCGTTTACTTTTACAGGAATATGATTACTTTGTCCACCATAGATTTTTCTACCACGTATTTGTTTAGCATATTGAATGTGAACTTTTCTTTCTCCGCCGTCCATCCACACGATGAAAGCAAAGATAAGAATAAGTGCAGCAAAGAATATAACTAAATACCAAATATAAGTAGCACTAATAGTGAAGCAAGCACTTACAATCGCAGAAATGCTTGTTCCTGCAGTTGAAAGAATACCAACAAAGATAAGTAAACTTGTTCCGTTTCCAATACCTAAATCTGTAATTCTTTCTCCAAGCCATACAGTGAACATAGCACCTGCTGTCAGAAGAATAACAACACCCATACCAACCAACCATTCAGGCATAACTGCTGTAAGGTTAGGGTCAAATATACCTTGACCTGCAAAGCTTACCACAATACCAATTGATTGCGCAACTGATAAAACAAGTGCAGTAATACGAGTATAGAAGTTGAGTTTTCTTCTTCCATCTTCACCACTCTTTGTTAATCTTTCAAGAGCAGGAAATGCAACTGAGAGAAGTTGGATTACGATTGATGATGTAATATATGGAGAAACACCTAAAGCAAGGATTGATCCTTGAGAAAGCGCACCACCACTTACCATATTCATAAGTTCAAAGAATCCTAATGAAGAACCATCTCCAAGAACAAAGTCTTTATTTAATCCTACACAAGGAATCCAACATCCAACTCTATAGATTAAAAGGAATAAAAGAGTAAGAAAAATCTTCTTTCTAATATCTTTTATTTTGAATGCGTCAATAATCGTTCTAAACATCTAATTACTCCTCTATTTTGCCACCAACTTTTTCAATCTTTTCTCTAGCTTGTTTAGTAACTTTAGCAGCCTTAATTGTTAAAGGTTTTGTGATTTCTCCATTCCCTAAAACTTTAAGACCGTATTCAGATTTCTTTCCAATAAATCTTGTTTGGTAAAGAAGTTCTTGGTCGATAACAGCATTTGCTTCAAAAGCTTCTAAATCGCCAACATTAACACAAGCATATCTTTTTGCAAAGTTTTTGTTGTTGAAGCCTCTCATAGGAAGCTTTCTGATCATAGGGATGTTTCCGCCTTCGAACCCAGGTCTAACACCACCGCCACTACGAGCATTTTGACCTTTATGTCCTTTACCACTTGTTTTTCCGATTCCGCTTCCAGTTCCACGACCAACTCTAACTTTTTTAGTTGTCGCACCTTCAGCCGGTTTTAAATTTTCAAGTTTCATTTTTCCTCCTATTAAACCTCTTCTACCTTAACGAGATGTGCCACGTGGTGAAGTGTTCCTCTGATAGAATCGTTGTCTGGGAGAACTCTTGTTTGATTAAGTTTCTTAAATCCAAGAGCCTCAATCATTTTAGCTTGGTTTTTGTTGTAACCGATGCAACTTTTTACCCAAGTAACTTTAAGTTGTTTATTTGCCATATCGTCCCCCTTAAATTTCCTCTACGCTTTTTCCACGACGACGAGCGATTTCTTCCTTAGTTTTAAGAGAAAGAAGTCCTTCCATTGTCGCTTTAACAACGTTGATTTTGTTTGAAGAGCCGTGTTTCTTAGTAACAATATTTCTAATACCAGCAAGTTCGATAACTGAACGAGCGCTACCGCCTGCGATAACTCCTGTTCCTTCTGGAGCTGGGAGAAGAAGAATGTTTGTTGCTGAATACTTACCAACTGTTTCGTGCGGAATAGTTCCATCGATAATAGGGATAAGTTTCATATTTCTTCTTGCAATAGTTGTTGCCTTGTCAATAGCAGAAGTAACATCTTTACTCTTGCCAATTCCAAGTCCAACCTTACCTTTTTTATCTCCAACAACTACAAGTGCAGAGAAACGAAGTGTTCTACCACCTTTAACAACTTTAGTTACGCGTCTAACGCAAACTACTTTTTTGTCAAGGTCGCTAGCTTCTTTTCTAGGAGCTCTTTCTTTACGGTCGTTTTTGCCTTTGAAATTTCTTTTGCCTTTTGGAGCAATGTTTTCTTCTGGGGCATTTTCTGCAGTTACAATGATTTGTTCGTTTTCAGCCATAATTTCCTCCTAAAATTTAAGTCCAGCTTCTCTGGCACCATCAGCCAAAGCCTGAACACGTCCGATATAAATGTATCCGCCTCTATCAAAAACAACTTCAGTGATGTTCTTTTCAAGAGCACGCTTAGCAATTGTTTCTCCAACAATTTTTGCTTGTTCAGATTTGCTCTTACCGTTAAGGAGTGCTTTTACTTCTTTATCAAGAGTTGAAGCAGAAACAAGAGTTACTCCATTTGTATCGTCAATAATTTGACCATAAATAGAATTAAGTGATTTGTAAACGCAAAGACGTGGTCTTGAAGGCGTTCCTGCAACCTTTCTTCTAACTCTTTTATGACGAACTAATCTTTCTTGATTTTTATCAGTTTTGTTAATCATTTAAGTTTCTCCTATTTCTTGCCTTTTCCGGCAGTTTTTCCGACTTTTCTAACAACTACTTGATCAGCATATCTGATTCCATATCCGTGATATGGTTCAACTGGTCTAGTAAATTTAATTTTTGATGCGAATTGTCCAACAGCTTGTTTGTCAATACCTGTGACATTAATTTCAGTTGTGTTTGGACAAGCAACTTGAAGACCTTGTGGAATTTCTAATTCTACTGGATGAGAAAGTCCAAGGTTCATTACAAGTTTGTTTCCTTGAACGGCTACTTTGTAACCTACACCAGAAACAAGAAGTGTTTTCTTAAATCCTTCAGAAACACCTTTAACCATATTGTTTGCAAGTGCTCTGTAGAGACCGTGTTTTGCATTAGAGTCAGCAGTTTCTTTAGCAATAACAAATGAAAGAGTTTGTCCTTCAATGTTTACGCCAATAACACTGTTAACTTCTTGAGTTAATGCTCCTTTTGGTCCATTTACAGTAAGAAGACCATTTTCAAATTTAGCAGTTACGCCAGCAGGCATAACAATAGGATTTTTACCAATTCTTGACATAACCCCTCCTTACCATACGTAAGCGAGAACTTCCCCGCCCACTCCAAGTTGTCTAGCAACTTTGTCTGTTACAATTCCCTTGTTTGTAGAGATGATTGCAATTCCAAGTCCGCTAATAACTTTTGGAAGTTTATCTTTTTGAGCATAGATACGAAGACCTGGTTTAGAAATTCTTCTAAGTCCTTGAATAACGCTGTCGCCAGCTTCATCATACTTCAAAGATACAAGAATATTTTTGTGAGAGCCTTCTTCTTTTTCTTCATAACCACGAATATAGCCTTCTTCAAGAAGGATTTTAGTGATTGCAAGTTTTTCGTTTGATGCAGGAACGCTTACTTCTTCGTGTTTTGCATTGATTGCATTTCTAATTCTTGTAAGCATATCTGCGATTGGATCTGTTAATCTCATTATGTTCCTCCTTACCAGCTTGACTTTCTAACACCAGGAATTTCACCTTTGTTAGCAAGTTCACGGAAGCAAACTCTGCAAATTCCATACTTTCTAAGAACAGCGTGTGGTCTTCCACAGAGAGAGCATCTTGTATATTCACGAGTTTTATACTTTTGTGTTCTTTGTTGTTTTTCAACTAATGCTTTCTTTGCCATAAATTAACTCCTATCTTGCAAAAGGCAAGCCAAGTGCCTTAAGTAATGATTTTGCTTCTTCATTGGTCTTAGCAGTTGTTACAAAAGTAATGTCAAAACCTCTGATTTTTTCGACTTTTTCATATACGATTTCAGGGAAAATTAATTGTTCTTTAATTCCCATAGAATAATTTCCTTTTCCATCAAATGACTTGTCAGAAATTCCTCTAAAGTCTCTTACTTTTGGGAGAGCGATTGCAGTGAGTCTATCAAAGAACTCATACATTCTGTCTCCTCTAAGAGTAACTTTAGCACCGATTTTTTGTCCTTCTCTTAAACCGAAGTTTGAGATTGACTTTTTAGCAAGTGTTACTACTGGTTTTTGTCCAGCAATTGCTTGAAGTTCATCAACAGCGATATTAAAACTCTTTGAGTTTCCTTTAACTTCACCAAGTCCCATATTAAGAACAATTTTTTCAAGTTTTGGAACTTCGTTTACGTTTTTGTAACCAAATTCGTTAATGAGCGCAGGAACAACTTCATCTTTATATTTAACTGCGATTCTATTAAGTTCTTTTGCCATTTTTTACTCCTATTCGCTTACCTTTTTAGCTGTCGACTTTTTTGTTGTTTTCTTAGGCGCTTCTTCTGTAGTTTCAGTAGCAGCCTTTAATTTTGCACCTTTAAGATCAGATGCTTTAACTGTTGATTTTTTTGCTTCTTTCTTGCTTGCTTTTACGAATTCTTTGTCTAAAGATGCGTTGCATTTCTTGCAAGTTCTTACTTTTTTGCCTTCGATTTCGCTGTGAGCAATTCTTGTTGCTTTTCCGCAAACTGGGCAAATTACTTGAACATTTGAAGCTTCAATTGGAGCAGATTTCTTTACGATTCCGCCCTTATCTTGTTGAGAACGTGGTTTTTGGTGTTTAGTAACAACATTTACGTTTTCTACAAGAACTTTATTTGCAGCAGAGTTAACTGCTGTAACTTTTCCTGTTTTTCCTTTATCTTTTCCTGCGATTACGAGAACATTATCGCCTGTTTTAATTGTCATCTTCATTATGCGCTCCTTTTATATAACGTCCGGTGCAAGAGATATAATTTTCATATACCCTTTATCACGAAGTTCTCTGGCGATAGGTCCAAATACACGAGTTCCCTTAGGTTGTTTTTGATTATCGATAATAACAGCTGCATTATCATCAAATCTAATATGAGAACCATCTGTTCTGCGAAGACCTTTAGAAGAACGAACGATAACTGCTTTAACAACATCACCCTTCTTAACAGTTCCACCAGGAATTGCCTTCTTAACAGAAGCAACGATGATATCACCAATGTTTCCACTTCTTCTGTAAGAGCCACCAAGAACTCTAATACACATAATTTCTTTAGCACCTGTGTTGTCAGCTACTTTTAATCTTGTTTGTGGTTGAATCATAGTGTTCCTCCTTACTTCGCTTTCTCTACGATTTCAATAACGCGGAAATGCTTGTCTTTTGAAAGTGGACGAGTTTCCATAATGCGAACGATATCACCCATTCCGCATTCGTTGTTTTCATCGTGAGCTTTGAATGTATTTGATTTTTGAACGACTTTTTTGTAAATTGGGCTTTTTACTCTGGAAACGACTTTAACTACAACAGTTTTATCCATTTTTCCAGCACTTACTACTTCGCCTTGACGAACAAGTCTTGAATTTCTAGTTGTTTCCATTGTTGCCTCCTTCTAATTCTTTTTCTCTAAGAACTGTTTTTACTCTTGCAATATCCTTTTTTACATTGTGGATAGCCATAGGATTTGCAAGTGATCTTGTAGCGTGAGAGAATCTAAGATTAAATAACTCACTATTAAGTTCTTTAAGTTTTTCATTAAGTTCTGCAACAGATAGATATTTAATATCATTAATTTTCATCTTCCACACCACCTTTTGCTTCTTCTTTCTTTATAAATTTTGTTTTACAAGGAAGTTTGTGTCCAGCAAGTCTGAGTGCTTCTCTAGCGATTTCTTCTGAAACCCCTTCGATTTCAAAAAGAACTCTACCAGGTTTTACTACTGCTACCCAGTATTCTGGAGAACCTTTACCAGAACCCATACGAGTGTCTGCAGGTTTCTTTGTTACTGGCTTGTCTGGGAAAATTTTAATCCAAACTTTACCATCTCTTCTTGTATATCTTGTAAGAGCGATTCTGGCAGCTTCAATTTGGTTTGACTTAATCCAGCAAGGTTCTGTTGCTATCATTCCGAAAGAACCGTAAGCAAGAGTATTGCCTTTTGTAGCTTTACCAGTCATTCTGCCTCTGTGAACTCTTCTTCTTTTAACTCTTTTAGGCATTAACATTTTTGTTGTCCTCCTTTGTTGTCAGACGAGCTTTTCCAAGGATTTCTCCCTTGTAAATCCAGCACTTAACACCAATCTTTCCGATAATAGTATAAGCAGCTGCTTCACCATAGTCAATGTCAGCTCTAAGAGTATGAAGTGGAACTGAGCCTCTGAATTGCTTTTCAACTTGTGCCTTTTCATTTGCTTTTGCAAGAACGCCACTAACTTGAAGTTTGCAACCTTTAGCGCCAGCTTTCATAACTCTTTCAATAGCCTGTTTGAGTGCTCTCTTAGCAGCAACACGTTTTTCGAGTTGTCCTACAATGCTTTCTGCAACAAGTTGAGCATCAAGATCAGGTCTCTTTACTTCTTTTACATTAACAAGTAAAAGTTTTACAGGTCTGATGAGTTTTGCGATTTGTTTTTTGATTACTTCAATTCCTGCACCCTTAGTTCCGATAATCATACCAGGTTTTGCAGTGAAAATATTTACTGCGAGTTTGCCTTCAGTTCTTTCAATTGTTACTTTTGAAATAGCGCAAGCTCTGTATTCTTTGTTGATGAAATTTTTAATATCTTGGTCTTCCTTAAGGTTTGCAGCAAAAGTTTTCTTATCTGCATACCAAGTAGCATTCCAATCTTTGTTAATTCCAATTCTAAGTCCTACTGGACTAACTTTTTGTCCCATCTTAGCCTCCTACCACTTCATCAAGCACAATTGTAATGTGTGAAGTTTTCTTGAGAATTACGTTTCCAGAACCTTTTGCTCTTGCAGACATTCTTTTGAATTGTGGTCCACTTGTAGCATAAGCTTCTTTAACGAATAATGTTTCAACATTTTTACCCATATTGTTTTCAGCGTTTGCAATTGCACTCTTTAAAACATTAAGGCTTTCGTCCGCACCTTTATCAGGCATATTTTCAAGAATAGCAACTGCTTCTTGTGCTTTCTTTCCACGAACGAGATCAAGGATATAAGTGATTTTTGAAGGACTCATTCTTACATATTTAGCGATAGCATAAGGATATTTCTTTTCTTGTGCGTGCTTTTCTGCTTTTTGTCTAATTCTTGTAGCCATTACTTACTCCTTATTTCTTACCAACTGTGTTGGCCGACTTTTTAGTGTGTCCCTTGTATGTTCTTGTTGGAGCGAATTCTCCAAGTTTGTGTCCTACCATATCAGCTGTGCAGTAAACAGGGACGTGTTTTTTACCATTATGCACTGCGAATGTGTATCCTACAAAATCAGGATAGATTGTAGATGATCTTGACCAAGTTTTGATTGGCTTTTTAACGCCAGCTTCTTGCATTTCGGCAACTTTCTTAACTAAACTTGGATGAACATAAGGCTTTTTCTTTAATGATTTGCTCATAGTCTTCTCTCCTAATTAACTCTCTTAACCATTAAACGGTTAGAGCGATTTTTACTCTTTCTAGTCTTGTATCCAAGAGCAGGCTTATTCCAAGGTGTAACAGGAGAAGCCATACCGATTGGGCTCTTACCTTCACCACCACCGTGTTTGTGGTCATTAGGGTTCATTGCAACACCACGGACAGCAGGTCTAACACCCATATGTCTTTTTCTTCCGGCTTTACCGAGAGATACAAGTTCGTGATCAATATTGCCAACAGTTCCGATAGTTGCTCTGCAAGTAAGAAGAACTTTTCTCATTTCTCCAGATGGAAGTCTGAGAGTTGCATACTTACCTTCTTTAGCCATAAGTTGAACTTCACTACCAGCAGAACGAGCAAGTTGTCCGCCCTTATTTGGTTCGAGTTCAATATTGTGGATAAGTGAACCTACTGGAATTGATGCAAGTGGAAGATTGTTGCCGACTTTAATTTCAACTTCGCTTCCGCTCATTACGATATCACCATCTTTAAGTCCAACAGGAGCGATAATATATCTCTTTTCTCCATCAGCGTATGAAAGAAGTGCGATATATGCAGTTCTGTTTGGATCGTATTCAATACCTACAACTTTTGCAGGAATATTGTCTTTATTTCTCTTAAAGTCAATGATACGATATTTTTGTCTGTTTCCACCACCTTGGTGTCTAACAGTAACTTTGCCTTGTGAGTTTCTTCCTGCATTCTTATCTTTCTTTGCAAGAAGTGATTTTTCAGGCTCAAATTTAGTAATTTCTTCATAGGAAGATGTAGTATAAAATCTTCTTCCAGCAGAAGTAGGTCTATGTGTTTTAATTGCCATTTTATACCCTCCTATTAAGATAAGCTATCGAAGAATGCAATTGTCTTAGACTCTGCAGTAAGTGTAACGATTGCTTTTTTGTAATCGCTAGTCTTTCCAACTGTTCTTCCAGCTTTTGTATTTTGAACTTTCTTGTGTCCTTTAACGATAACAGTGTTTACTTTTTCAACTTTAACGTCGAAAAGTGTTTCAACTGCTTTTTTGATTTCAATTTTTCCAGCATTCTTTGCAACTACGAAAGTATAAACTTTGTTTGCAATACCAGAGTAACTTTTCTCAGTGAGAAGTGGTCTTATAATGATTTTGTTAGCTTCCATTATTCTGCGTATGCCTCCTCAATAGATTTGATTGCAGACTGAGTAAGAACAACATTTTTATTTGAAAGAATGTCATAGATGTTCATATCAGATGCTTCTTGAATACTAAGGCAAGGAAGATTTGCTGTAGCAAGTTTTACATTCTTGTCGTTTCCAGCATTGATTACAAGAGTTTTTCCTGTAAATTTGAATGCTTCAACGAAAGCCTTAGCTTGTTTTGTTTTTGGTGCTTCAAAAGCGAAGTTGTCAACTACTGTAACTTCATTTTGAGCAAGTTTTGTGCTGAGTGCACTTAAAAGAGCATATCTTCTCTTTTGTTTGTTTACTTTCTTAGAGAAGTCTCTTGGCTTTGGAGCAAATACAACTCCACCACCTGTCCATTGTGGGCCTTTAGTTGAGCCGTGTCTTGCTCTACCAGTTCCCTTTTGACGCCAAGGTTTCTTAGCGTGTCCTCTTACTTCACTTCTTGTGAGAGCTGATTTAGTTCCTTGTCTTTGATTTGCATTGTAAGCAACCAAAACTTCGTGAATAAGAGCTTCGTTGTATTCTACTGCGAAAAGGTCATCAGAGAGTTCGATTTGACCAACTTCGTTTGCAGACATATTATAAACTTTAACTTTTGCCATTTCTTATCTCCTTTTAGTTTCCTTTCTTAGCTTCTCTAACTGTTACGATTGAACCTTTTGGTCCAGGAATGCAACCTTTAACAAGAAGAACATTTCTGTCAGTGTCAACTTTAACAATTTCAAGATTTTGAATAGTAACTCTTTCAACTCCGTAATGTCCTGGCATATTCTTGTTTTTGAATACTCTTGATGGAGTTGAGTTTGCGCCCATAGATCCGACTTCTCTATGAACAGGGCCAACACCGTGAGTCATTTTAAGTCTGTGTTGGTTCCATCTTTGAATAACGCCTGTAAATCCACGACCTCTTGTAGTTCCTACAACGTCAACTTTATCTCCTTCTGCGAAGATGTCAGCTTTGATTTCTTGGCCAAGTGAATATTCACTAGCGTTGTCAAATCTTAATTCTTTAACAAATCTATAAGTATCGATTCCGGCTTTTTTGAATGCTCCTGTCATAGGTTTGTTAACTCTTTGTGCTTTTTGTTTGTCAAATGCAACAACAACTGCACTATATCCGTCTGTTTCGTTGTTTTTAACCTGAACAACTGGGCAAGGACCTGCCTCTACAACAGTAACTGGGATAACTACACCTTCTGGAGTGAAGACTTGAGTCATGCCAAGTTTCTTTCCAACTATTGCTTTTTTCATTTACATCTTCCTCCAATTATAATTTGATTTTGATATCAACGCCAGCTGGAAGATCAATCTTCATAAGTGCGTCAACCGCCTTAGCTGATGGTGAGTAGATATCAATAAGTCTTTTGTGAGTTCTTGACTCAAATTGTTCACGACTGTCTTTGTATTTGTGTGGTGAACGAATTACTGTAATCACTTCCTTATCTGTTGGAAGTGGGATTGGCCCAGCGACTTTAGCGCCAAACTTTTCAGCAGTATCAATTATTCTTTTGCAAGCTTCATCGATAAGACTGTGTTCAAAGGCCTTAAGTTTAATTCTAATAACTTGTGTTGCCATTAATTAATTTACCTCCTGTAATAGCAATGCTAACCACCACATTCTGCCCTATCCGACCTTGCGGAAAACCCGTCCGCGTGTATCGTGCTGTTGGACTTTAAAAAATGTGATTTTTCGGCTAGTCGCTCGTAGTCGTTGCCACGAACTTGTCCATATGAATTCTCTTTGATTGCCGGTAACCAAAGTAACCTCATATTTCAACCCGTATTTCACAGCGTATGTATTGTAACAAATCAAAAGCAAGAAGTCAAGGGTTTTTTCAAAAAAAATTTACAAAATTGAAACTTTTTTGTAAACCCACTTCCGCCAGCAATATAAATAAGATTTAATTACATATATATTATACTATATAACTAATACCCTGTCAAGCCTTAATTTTTGTTGTTTTTTGGCATTCTCGACAATAACTGACCTTTAGCATAAAAAAAAGAGAATGTTTATTGCAATCTCTCTTTTTATTAACATATCTTTTAAAAGCGTCCACTCTCATCTTGAAAAGATGCATCTTCTTGACTTTGATATGTTTCAACAATCCAATCGTTTAAAGTTTTTAACGCTGCTTCTTTTTGCTCATCTGAAGTTGCATTTTTATATTCATAACAAAGCTCAAAAAATTTTGGTGCAAGTTTGCCCTTTTCCCCGTTTGGATTTATCTTTCTTTCTCTTATCACTGACGGTAAAACTTTCTTAATGATGATGTCAATATGTAATGGCACAATCTCATTATCAAAATGCTTTTTTCTAGAATCAATCACTGCATTTGCAATATACTCATCTTCACTTATTTGCACCGTATTTAAAGGAATGGAGCGATGATGCTTTAGAGAAGGAAATCTTCTGGCAATCTCAAACGCTTGCAAAACATTTTTAGCCGAAACATACACAGATTGTTGTGCAAACTGTCCTATACCGTGATGCCCTGCTCTCATAGATATTTTATAATACATAGTTTCTCCTATTTTTCACTATAACTTATTGAATTTTATCATCAATAGCACAATCTGTTCTCAAATAACTCATTTCATATCAAGAATTTTATTTCCCGTTCGCCACTCATAATTTTTCGCAAGCAAACCACAAGCCGACATTTCCCCACCTTCTACAATCTGCAAGGACGATAAATTTTCATAATCAGATTTATTTAAAGCATTGAGAGCTAAATAACAATTTTCGCTTATTGCAACAGATAAGCTATTTTTACACGCAGGGCAAACCTGCTCTCCTACTTCTAAATTAAGGTATCTATGACTAAGCGTAGCCTTGCAAGAAGAACATTTATCCGTAAAAAAATCATACCCCATAATTTTGAAATAATTAATCAAAAATTTATTAAAAACGAAATACTTGTTTACATTTTCATAACAAAGCGTTTTCAATGATTTTATAAGCTCAATAAAAAGACTAGGACTGCTTTCTCCACCGAGTTTTGAAATTACATCTAAAATGGCGCAAGCTTCGTAATACTTATCAATATCTTGCGACAATCCATAAAAATTATCAATTATATCCACGCTCGTTACAATAGGAAGCGAACTTCCTTCTTCCAAGATAAAATCACCAAAACAAAAAATTTCTTTTGCAAACTTCATTTTGGCTTTATCTCCACGCACTCCCTTCATAGAAACAGAAACCTTTCCTTGTTCGAGAGTATATAGCGATAAAATTTTATCCTTTTCTTTTACATTAGTTCCACCTAGCACAATCGCTTTGACTTTTGTTGATGCCATTAACTAAAGTTCCGCCTCATCTTCCTGTTGTAAGAGCAAATCATACTCTGCAATTGCATCAATAAGCATTCTGCCATCTTCTATATCGCCAGTCATACTAAAAATCTCCCAGCACTCATCAAGCACTATACCCGCTTCATCAACATCGCTCATACTATTGCCCTCCTTATGTAAATAGTATATACCAAATACAATTTTTTCTACAAACAAATTTTATAATCTTTTTAGATTTTTTGTCTAAACTTTCACAATAAAATTTTTTTTAATATTTTTTTAAAAAAGTTTGAAAAAATGCTTGACTATTATTTTTTTATGTGTTAATATAAAGGAGCATCGTTAATGGAAGTTTAGCTCAGTTGGTAGAGCATCTGCCTTACAAGCAGAGGGTCATAGGTTCGAGTCCTATAACTTCCACCAAAACCGTCTTCGGACGGATTTTTTATTTTTATGCAATAAAAACAAACCAACCGATAGGTTGAGTGGAAGGGAACACCATCGGTATATCTTCCTTCAGATACAAAGCACTGAAAATGGAGTGCTTTTTATTTGTTTTGTGGAAATGTGGATAAATAAAAAAGATTGCGATTGCAATCTTTTTTCTATTCTGATTGTTTTTTCTTTTTTGCTGGTTTTTGTTTTTCATTTGAGCTTGCTTTTAATTGTTGATTTTCTGCAAGCAAATCTCTGATTTCTTTTAATAGATATTCTGTTGAATTCTTCTTGGCTTCTTCAGCTGCAAGTTTTGCCTTTTCTGCTTCTTCTGCCTTTTTCTCTTCTTCTGCGAGTTTTTTATCATCAAAATATTTAGATACCGCCATTTTGTCTTTAATATTAATTCCAGCTGCTTTAAGTTCTTTTCTTTCTGCATGAGATAATGTCGCTTTGCTTATTTTATCAGCAGACTCTTTAGCAAATTCTCGACTCCTTGCTATAATTCTCACAATCAAGAAAATTGTAAATGCAATAATTATAAAATCAATTATTGCTGTAATAAACGCCCCCCAATCAATAAAAATACTATTTTCAAGATCAACAATTGTTTGGCCTGATGCATCTGTTTTGTAAGCCTTGCTTAAAAACGTCACAGCTGATTCAAGTCCGTCTCCACCAACAATAAGTGCAATCAAGACATTGACAACTGGTCTTAAGATATGATTAGTAAGCGATGTCACAATCGCAGTGAACGCACCCCCAACAATAACGCCGACAGCCAAGTCCAACACATTGCCTCGACTAATAAATTTTTTAAAATCCGCAAAAAATTTTTTCATATGTTCTCCTTTTCAATATATATTATAAACAATATTAAAAAAAATCAAAACAAATACGGCATAATCATTCACAATTTTCAAACAACTTCTATACAATGCCCTAGGAGTAAACTTATGAATTGCAATTTAAACTTTAATCAATGCAACGGGTTTAATAATTACCCATCGCCAATCTGCAGGTTATTTAATCCATATCTAACCGCAAATCTATCACAAAACATAATTGTTCAATAAAAAACACACTAAATTTTAGTGTGTTTTTGTTTGTTATTTCTTAGGAGTCAACTTATTAAGAGCTTCTGCAAGTTTAGTGTTGCCACTTATAGTAGCTTGTTTCATTTCTGTGATTTGTTTCAGAAGTTCCTTTGTATCGCTAGCTTGTTTATCAAGTTTAGCCATTTCTTCTTTATGTTGATGAGCAGAAAGCTTATCGCCTTCAAGTTTAGGATCTGATGTATCAAATACACCGCCCTTGAATTCAACACCATTTTTGAAGATATCGCCCAATCCTTTAGTAAGTTTATCAAGCCCTGCGTGAGACGAAAGATTTGCAACACCTTTCAAGAAACCGTCTGCCATATGTTTACCTGCTTCCGCAATTGACGCTTTATCAAACACATCTGAGAATTGCAATCCCAATGCAGAGAATAATTGTCCTACAGAAGCAACTCCCCCCTGTCTCGCTTCTTTTCGAGAAACAAGATCTCCTTCAGAGTTGCGATATTGCCACTTTCCATCACTTCCCTGTTCCATTGTATAACCATCTCGAATACTTCCAAAAATCGCATTTTTAGATGCTCTACGCTCTCTCCAGTCCACTCTGTCTTGAGAATCATAAGTAATATTCCCTTCTGAATCTTTATGTTCTCTAAAATGGAATGCATTAGCAACTTTACCTTGTCTCTTTTGAGCCTTTTCTACTGCAAGACCAGCATTGAACATTCTCTTCTCAGCAGTTTCTACAGAAGGATCAAATTCGCTTTTATGAGAAGAATAATATTGACGCATAGTCCTACGTTCAATTTCTTTTCTCCCCTTACTATCCGCATCCTTCCACTCATCAGTTTTCTTAACCTTAGCAATTTCATCAAACATATTTGTGTTACCGCTAGTTCCTAACAATCTATAAAAAGCGCTTTCAGCATTTTTCTTATTGCCCTTTGCAGTGGAAACTTCATTATTGGCATCGTCCATTTCGGCTTTAGCCCTGCCGCCACGACCTTTAAACATTCTTATTCCGCCACGAACACCTTTTGCTGCAACCATTCCAATCCCAGCAGTCGCAGCACCTGCACCAACAGCAGCAACGCCTGCAACTTTTGCACCTGTAGCAATAGCCTTACCGACTTCGCCTTTAAGCCCACCGCCTACATTATTTGCATCGGCACCACCAGCAAAGGTCGAAACCATTGAAATAATATCTTTCGTTAAAATCAAAGCTGTTATTACAAGCACAATATTAATAATACAATCAACAACTGCAATATTAAAGAACTTTATATTTTGAACATACGGCAATACTAATAGCGCTAGGTTTAAACCAACTATCGCCCCAAACGCCATTAAGACTTGTTGTATAAATTGCTGGCTCCACGATTTAAATGCCTTAAAGTTGTCAAGAGGAGCAAGCCCAAGTAATGATGGATAAATTAAGAATAGCACCGCTCCCTTCATAAGTCTTGACATAAGACCTATAATAATCGAAAGCATTATACCCATAATTGTTACGCCACCACCAAATGCGACAATGAAGTTGTAAGACCAAAGATTGTAAAACATCCATACGAAACCAACATTCCATTTCGTAAATGTAAATGTTGTTGCTGACAAACCATTAATCGCGTCTGTCACCGACCAAACATTAACATCCATACCTTTCATAATATTAGTAAGTTGCATTCCGCCAATATAACCATTTATGTAAAGATTATTTGCAAAAGCATAATCCACTTGATCGGCAATATATGCCGCTTTTTCTTCATCTGTTTGCAAACTGCTATATTGAGATGTTTGACCAAAGATTTTTATTCCCTTTGAAGTCTCAATATTAGTCATCAGCTCGGCATCTCCACCAGCATTTCTAGCTCGATTTGCATCATATGCACACGCCTTAAAGAGCATTCCGCTAAATGGAGTTGAACTCGTTGGAGTGCCTGCCCCAAAAAAGTCATAATGTGTGTAATACTTATCTGTCTGATTCTCCACAGGCTGACCTTGATCATCAAGGGTAACACCTTTTAGATAGCTCGCTTCAAACGCCTGTGCAGCCTTTCCACCATATATACTAACAATCTCTTCTTCATTAGCCGACGCGGCAGTAATCGAATCAAGCGAACGAAGTGTCCAAGAAGCAAATTCCATACCAATAATCACCGCAAATGGAACGATAGCAAATGTCATTATCGCTTTAAAAGCAGTATAAACATATTTCCAAGGACTAGTGCCTGCAGTGTCTTCATTATAGTGTGATTTGATTATTGCAATCATAGTTGTAACAGCCAAACATAGAATTGCAAATACCGTCAATGCCCAGAACACAGTGTTTAAGCCTTTATATAAAGGAGCAGAATCCCCCATACCAAGAATACCATAAATAAATTCAGATAATGGATCTTGTTGCACAACCGACTCTAAACTGCTTGTCCCTGCTTGTTTCACATAATATACATCAAGGCCGGCAAGTTTTCGGACTAAACATTGAAGTGCATCAATTGCACTTAAAAATACTGCTGATAAAAAATATACCAGCTTTGGAATAATATCAAAAAATGTCCCTATCTTATCAAAGAAACTCAATTTTAAAAGCATACCGCCCAAAACAACTACCGCCTTTTCTTAAAATTACTCTTGTCTAGCACTTTTAATATTTTCATTATAACAAATAAAAATACAAAAGACAACAAAATAAAAGAAAAAAACTTTTTAAACCCAAAAAAAATGCAAAAAAATTAAATGTAAAACATCTCTTTTGTTTTTGATTTCTAAATTTTAGATTTTTTTTTATCAACGAGTTTTGTTTCTTCGCCTTCCAATAAAAATCATTCAATCATTTGCAAAAAAAATGTGGTTTTTTTCCACATTTTATTTAACCGCATTATATATTTCAATAAGTTTTTCAAGACCAAAGATTTCAGCCCTTGCCTTTAAGGTTTCTTCGCCAAGCAATTTAATTTTTTCTTTATCATATCCCGCTTGTTGAAGATTGTTATTCAATGTTTTTCTTCTCATAGCAAACACATTTTGAATGAATTTATAAAATTTTTCTTTATCAATTTGCGGATATTTATTTTCTATTTGAATTGAAACAACAGCCGAATCCACATTTGGCTGTGGGAAAAACATTTTTCTTGATACTATCCGTGTAATCTTTGCCTGACCGAAAAATTTAATCATAACAGAAAGCACGCCATAATCTTTCCCGCCAGAAGACGCAACAATTCTTTCTGCAACTTCTTTTTGCACCATAATCGTCAAACTTTTTATTTTGTTTGAACCATTTAAAAACTTAAAAATAATTGGAGTTGTGATATAGTAAGGCAGGTTTGCAATCATCTTATAATTGTCAGAAAAATCTTTTTCTATGTTCTCTATTGAAAAATCCATAATATCGCCAAATACAAACTTTGCCTTGTCAAGTTCTAAACCCAATAAATGAGATTGCAAATCTTTGTCTATTTCATAACTTACAACTTTTTTTGCCCTTTCATTTAAAACCGATGTCAAACTTCCCGCACCTGCACCAATTTCAAGCACTTCATCATCATTTTCAACGCCCGCATCATCACAAATTGCAGATATTAAATTTTTATCTGAAATAAAATTTTGACCAAACTTCTTTTTAAAATCGTGATTTATCATATACCAAATAATCTCCTTGCATTTTCAGTAGTTTTTTTTGCGATTTCTTCCACTTGCAATCCTTTAATTTCAGCCAAGTTTTGAGCTATAACAAAAATATACATTGGCTCATTTCTTTTTCCCCTAAAAGGAACTGGAGCAAGATATGGGCAATCTGTTTCTAATAAAATTTTATCCAGTGAAACCACGCTCGCCACGTCCTTGGTTTTTTGTGCATTTTTAAATGTTGACACCCCACCAATAGATATGTGAAGCCCAAGTTTAACAAATTCTTCTGCCATCTCTTTGCTCCCTGCATAACAATGCAAAGTTCCACCAAATTTTAAAAACTCTTTATTCTTTTTTAGAATATCTAAACAATCCCCATAAGCATCACGACAATGCACAACAATAGGAAGTTTTAATTCATACGCCAATTTTATTTGTTTTTCAAAAACATCAATTTGTTTTTCTTTCGGCGGCATATTTTCTGTATATTGCAAACCAATTTCACCAATAGCAACAACTTTTTCGCTTTTTGCAAGGTTTTTTAATGATTTTTCATCAAAATTTTCGCAATATTCAGGATAATATCCTATACTTGCAAAAACATTTTTAAATTTTTCAGATATCAATATTGCTTCTTTTGATGACTTTAAATCATAACCCGAAGTAATAATAGCACCCACATTATTTTCATGAGCTCGACATACAACTGTTTCTATTTCGCCTTCAAAAGCACAATCTGTAAGATGAGCGTGAGTATCAACAAAATTTAAATTACTTTTTTCTAAATTCATTTTATTTCCTTTTTTAATCCACAAATTTACATTATTAATTAAATTATATATTGTTTTTTCAATAAAATCAAGCAAAAGATATTTCTAAATCTAATTTCAATGAATATATTTTATTATGAATAAAATTTGGTTTATTATGGTTGTAGCATCTCTATGTGCTTTATGTTGGACTGCCCCATCAACAACGCTTAGCGTTATGCTGAATGCGTCAACCGATGCATTTAAATTATCTTTAGAACTTTGTGCCGTTTATGCAGTTTGGCTTGGTGTATTAGAAATCGTGGAACTAAGTGGACTTGGCGATAAACTCGCAAAACTTTTGCGGCCATTTATTAAAAAGATTTTTAAAATAAATGATAATGAAACTGCAAAGATGATTGCGCTAAATATGTCTGCTAATATGTTGGGACTGGGAAATGCATCTACACCGCTAGGCCTGCAAGCGATGAAACGACTTGACAAAGGAAGCCCCATCGCTTCTCACGCAATCATTATGCTTATTGTTTTAAACGCAACTTCAATTCAACTTCTCCCCACAACAATAATCGGACTTCGCGCAAGTGCAGGAAGTGCAAATCCTGCCGACATAATTTTACCCACGCTCCTATCCACTATCTGCACTTTCGTTTTAGGAATTTCTTTGGTTTTGTTGTGCAGTAAAATTCGTGAAAAAATAAGGAGAAAAAATATATGAGTGGATATATTTTACCATTAATTTTTATTTTTATTTTTTGTTATGCAAAACATAAAAAGATAGCCACCTACGACACATTTATAAAAGGTGCAAAAAAAGCTATCCCTTTATCAATTGAAATATTTCCCTACATTGCGACTATTATGATTGCAGTTGCACTTCTTCGGGCAAGCGGATTGACAAATTTACTCGCTCAATTAACCTCTCCTATTTTTAATTTTTTAGGTATCCCCACTCAGCTTGTAGAGCTTGTCCTTCTTCGTCCATTCACCGGCTCTGGAAGTTTTGCGCTACTTAATGATGTATTACTTTCTTACGGCGCAGACTCATATATTTCTCGCTGTGCTTGCGTAATTTTAGGGTGCAGCGAAACAATTTTTTATGTAACCGCACTATATACATCTCAAACAAAAGTAAAAAAACTATTGTATGCCATTCCTATAGCCCTAATTTGCGCACTTGTAGGAAGCATTGTAGCCTGTCTATTGTGCAAAATTATTTAATATTGCCTTTACGTTCTCGTCCTTCTGCTTCAATAATCGCAATATTTGAAGCAATTGAATTGAAGAAAAATCTAAGTTTTCTTAAATCTTCATCGCAAACCTTCTTTGCTATTGCAATGGCCAAACTTCCAGCAAGCGCCACAAGTTCACTACCACAAAGTTCTATTTTCTTTTCCATAATAATTTGTATTCAATAACTTTGTAAATTGTAATAAAAAAAAGAGTGCAACCTTGCACTCTTTTAAATTTATTTAATTATGTTGCTGAATAGTTCAACTCTAAATCAACACTTCCTGCACAAGAAGCTGCAGTGTTTTCATTTACTACTCCTATTACAACCTTGATTACTCTTGTTTGTCCCGACGCCAAATTATCTGGCCATACAGTCTCACTCCAAGATTCAACAGCTGTTGCCGATTCACTTGCAACAACTTCTTCATTACTGTAATAAATTTCATAATCAACATTATTTTGAGTTTCTAATGTTACGATTACAGATATATTTAAAAAACCTTCTCCTAAAATGTTTTCAATCGTAAAATAAAACACAACTTCTTGATTTGCAGGAGTCAATGAAAAATCACCTATTTCAACAGATTTGCCATTTTCGTCAGGAGCATTGATAACCACAAAACCATTTTCATCTGTAACTTTATTGCCTTTGTCATCATTATGGGCAATTTCAGTTACCCCTTTGTCTGTAAATTCAGTCCTTATCTTTGCTGCAACATTTTCGCCCACATCATATTGAACATTAAAAGACGACTTGATTGATTGGCTAGTTGCTGCCCATACACCAATAATAGTGCCACAAATTGCCAAAAATGCAATACAAAGTGATGCTATTGTTAATACAAATTTTTTATTACCGCTTACCTCTTTCATTTTTCACCCTTTCTGCACAAAAGTGCCACTTCTACCTTATACATTAAATATTACAATGAATTATATTTTTTTGTCAAGTAAAATTAACACAAAATAAAAAACAGCCTAAAATTAGACTGCCTTAAATTAAATATCACTAGGTTTTACCTTTCCATCTGCTATTTCTTCACAAGCAAGAGAAATCGCTTTTTGATCTTTATCAGCAAGCTCCAACCTTCTCACGCTTTCAATTTCCTTTGCCCTTTTTGTAATAACATTGCAAAGGACATATTTGTTGTTTTCTGTTTTGTCTAAAAGTTTGTCAATAGATGGTTCTATCATCATAATTTTGCACCTCACTTAAATTTTCTATTAAAGTATAACACACAAAATCAAATTTGTAAATAATTTTTTATGAAATTAAAATATTTTTGAACAAAAAAAACGGGTTTTTACCCGTTTTTTAGTTTTTTAATCAACCAAAAACAATTATGCTCTTGGGAATTTAATATTTGCTTGAGCTGCTGCAAGACGAGCAATTGGAACTCTAAATGGTGAGCAAGATACATAAGTAAGTCCTGCTTTGTGGCAGAATTCAACAGATGAAGGATCTCCACCGTGTTCTCCACAAATTCCAAGTTTAATGTCTGGTCTTGCTTCTTTACCAAGAGATGCAGCCATCTTTACAAGTTTGCCAACACCATTTTGGTCGAGACGAGCAAATGGATCAGATTCGAAAATTTTCTTTGTGTAATATACATCTAAGAACTTACCAGCGTCATCACGAGAGAATCCGTATGTCATTTGAGTAAGGTCGTTAGTTCCAAATGAGAAGAATTCTGCATATTTAGCAACTTCATCAGCTGTAAGAGCAGCACGAGGAATTTCAATCATAGTTCCAATTTTGTAAGTAAGAGTTGCACCATTAGCCTTAATCGTTTCGTCAGCCTTAGCTGCAACGATATCGCGAACATATTTAAATTCTTTCCAGTCGCAAGTAAGTGGAATCATAATTTCTGGAACAATTGAATATCCACATTCTTTGTTTACTGCAATTGCAGCTTCAATAACAGCTTGAGTTTGCATTTCTGCAATTTCAGGATAAGTTACTGCAAGACGAAGTCCACGGTGTCCCATCATTGGGTTGAATTCGTGAAGATCTGCGATTGTAGATTTAAGTCTTTCGAAAGTAAGCCCCATTTCTTTTGCAAGCGCTTCAATATCAGCATCATCGTGTGGAACAAATTCATGAAGTGGTGGGTCAAGGAAACGGATAGTAACTGGGTTGCCTTCCATAGCCTTGTAAATCCCTTTAAAGTCTTCTCTTTGCATTGGAAGAAGTTTAGCAAGTGCTTTCTTTCTTTCTTCAACAGTAGTAGAAACAATCATTTCTCTTACTGCTGGAATTCTATCAGCTTCAAAGAACATATGTTCTGTTCTGCAAAGACCAACGCCTTGTGCGCCAAAGTTAAATGCATTTTTAGCATCTTTTGGATTGTCAGCATTAGTTCTTACTTGAAGTGCACGATATTTATCTGCCCACTGCATAATAGTAGCAAATTCACCTGAAATTTTAGCAGGTTCAGTTTTAATAAGTCCGTCATAAACTTTACCTGTAGAACCGTCAAAAGAAATTTCATCTCCTTCAACATAAGTTTTTCCAGCAAGAGTAAATGATTTTTCATCTTCAGCAAATTTAATTGCGCTGCAACCTGCAACACAAGCAGTTCCCATACCACGAGCAACAACAGCAGCGTGAGAAGTCATACCACCGCGAGCAGTAAGCACACCTTGAGAAACAGCCATACCTTCAATATCTTCTGGAGATGTTTCAAGACGAACAAGAACTACCTTTTCAGTAGCTGACATTTCTTTTGCTCTTTCTGCAGTAAATGCAATTTTACCACAAGCAGCACCTGGAGAAGCTGGAAGTGCTTCAGCGATAACTACCCCTTTCTTAAGTGCATCTGCTTCAAATTGTGGGTGAAGAAGAGCATCTAATTGTTTAGGGTCAATCATCATAATTGCTTCTTTTTCAGTGATCATACCTTCATTTACAAGATCAACAGCAATTTTAAGGGCAGCCTTTGCTGTTCTCTTACCATTTCTTGTTTGAAGCATATAGAGTTTACCATTTTCAATAGTAAATTCCATATCTTGCATATCTCTGTTGTGTTGTTCGAGTTTCTTTGCAATATCTGCAAATTGTTTATAAACCTCTGGATTTTGCTCTGCAAGAGTAGAAATTGGAAGTGGAGTTCTGATACCAGCAACAACGTCTTCTCCTTGAGCATTCATAAGATATTCTCCGTAAAGAACATTTTCACCTGTTGCAGGGTTTCTTGAGAAAGCAACACCTGTTCCAGATGCTTCACCAAGGTTTCCGAAAACCATTGATTGAACGTTTACTGCAGTGCCCCATTCATAAGGAATGTCGTGCATTCTTCTGTAAACATTTGCTCTGTCATTATCCCAAGAACGGAATACCGCTTTAACAGCTTCCATAAGTTGAACTTTAGGATCTTGTGGGAATTCTTCCCCTTGAGCTTTAAGATAAAGGTCTTTAAACATTTTTACAATGCCTTTAAGATCTTCTGCTGTAAGGTCTTTATCAAATTGAACCCCTTTTTCTTCTTTAACTTTATCTAAAATTCTTTCATATTTAGATTTTTCTTGTTGCATAACAACGTCACTGAACATTTGGATAAATCTTCTGTATGAGTCATAAGCAAATCTTGGATTGTTTGTAAGTTTTGCCATCACTTCAACAACGTCATCGTTTAGACCTAAGTTGAGAATTGTATCCATCATACCAGGCATAGATACTCTTGCGCCAGAACGAACTGATACTAAAAGTGGATTAGTCATATCTCCAAGTTTCTTACCAGTCATTGCTTCAAGCTGGGCAAGTTTAGCATCAATTTGAGCCATAATCTCATCATTAATTTTTCTACCATCAACATAATATTGTGTGCAAGCCTCAGTAGTGATAGTAAAGCCTTGTGGAACAGGCATACCAAGGTTTGTCATTTCAGCAAGGTTTGCGCCCTTACCGCCAAAGAGTGCTTTGTTTTTTCCGTCAGACTCTTTGAAAAGATAAACGTATTGTTTCATATTTTCTCCTTTTTTCACAAAGACTATTATACACAAAACAAACAAAAAAGCCAAATAAAATTGGCTTTTTTAAAAAAAACTTTTTGCGTTCCCTATAATTATTTCTTTTTCTTAACTATACACAACGTAAATATAGTGAAATTTTTCGCTAAAAATCTATTGCTCAACAATGTCTTCTACTAAATTTATCTGTTTTATCAATATGCTCTATCCCAAGTAGGATCTACAGCACAATAAATAACATTTTCTTCCATTGCAAGTAAAGTATTGACTGTATATGCAATTTCTAATGTATGGTATGATTTCTTTTTGGGAAAATGAAATTCGCGAACCAACAGCCTCACATATAATTGCAGTGGCAAAGATCTTTAATGTTTCAATTGATGAATTGTTGCTAACGCAGATCATTTAAAAAAAATATCCGAATTAATCGGATATTTTTTATTGATATATTTCATCTGTCATAAAATTTGTTGTCAATTGTATAAAATTTGCCGAAGCAAGATAATATTTATCAATTTGATTTAGATATGCTTTTGCAAGTGGCAAAGATTTTTGGTAAGCAGTAATATCTCCATTATAAGTCACTTTATAATCATAGTAAGAAAATTTGTTCAACGCTGTCTGAGTGAGTTTTCTTTCTGCTTTAAGCGCATCAAAAACTGCTGTGAATTTTTTAATTTCATAGTCAGTAAACGTTGTCTTTGCTTTTGATTTTTGAAGTAATGTGATATTTGAAGGAAGAACTCCTATTGCTCCTTTACAGTTAACCATAAGGTAATCATTATAATCGCTGTAAATTTCCATTAATCTGCTGTCAATATATAATTCTATTTCTGCACTTACATTTGTTGCAGTAAACTGAATATCTTTTTCTAAATATGCAGCAAGCTCATTTGCAAAATTATATACTTTTACTGAAAACATTCTTGCTTCTTCACCATATTTTGCCATAAAGCCATTAAAGATAGTCATATCTTCATCATTAGAAATTTTCTTAGTGCTTTGATATTCTTCTTTTAACGATTGATAATTTATCATCATTTCATTTAAAGAATTTAGCAATTTAGCTGAATTGTGCACAGCTACATCTTGCACTTTTGGATAATATTTTTCAATATAATTAAGCCCTAATCCAATTAAGTCATTTTGATATCCATAATCAACTTTTGTTGAATTATCTTGTTTTTTGAAAAAATTATCCAACATATAGTTTGAAGTAACATATCCTGATGATGCAGTCTTAAATGGAGAGCCAGCTTCAAGCATAACTTCCATTTGCGCTTTAATATCATTATAAATATCTACCCCTGTTTTTCCATTTCCACAAGCAGACAATGTAATTGCTCCTACTAAGGTGAAGGCAATGGCAAACAATATTGATATTATTTTTTTCATATTACGCATCCCCCTTAATAAAAGTTTTCACAATCTTTGCAATTGCAAGTTTTGTCGAATCTAAATTTTGACCTGTAAAATAATTAACTGTCAAAACATCAGATGAGTATTCTAATGATTCAATAACTGCAACAAAGTTTTCTTGACCAAAACTTTGATAAAACATATTTAACACTTCAATGTTGGCGTCGCCTTCAAAATAATATCTTTCAATAAAATATCGGTTGGTAGTAAGATGTTTATCTACAAATTTTCCAAAACCATCAATTTTGGCAATCAATGAACCTAATTCGTAGTCGGTTTCCTTGCTTCCTTTGATATTTTTTTCGACAAGTGAATTAATCATATTTGAAATAACATTCATATAATCGTCAACAGAATTTAAAACCAATTCACTTGCTTCGTTTACTGCAAACGCATTGCCAAGCGAAACGTGATACGTTTGATTTAAAAGTGAAAACAAACTAGTATATTCTTTTAATTGTTGATTAAAGGTTTCACGATAGTCAATCCAAAAATTTTGCAAGTGAGTAATTCCATCTGTTGAATCTTTTTTCGCGTCGACCATAATCGCATTCAAATTTTTTTGAATATTTTTAATGTTATTTAAATGAGTATTTATAGGCCCCGCATATTTATTTACATCTATTGCAAGTGGCAAAAACTCATTATAATAATCCATAACATCGTCAAGCGTCTCTATTAAATTATAAATTCCTTCAATTTCGTCTGAGTAATACTTTGCCCCAGCAGTAGTATCCACCCTATTTGCAAAAGCTTGATAATCTGCTTTAACATCTTCATTATCTGCCATTGAAACCGCTGAAACTTCATTTAAAGATTCTTGTGTGTTTTTACTTTGTGGAATAACTACAATAAGCACACAAATAAATGCAACCAAAATCACAAGCCCGCCTATTGCAATCAGCAACTTTTTCTTTGGGCTTTTCTTTTTCTTTTCGTTTGCCATAATTCCTCCTTAATCATCAAAAACATCATCATCAAAATTGTCAATTGGTGTTTCTTCAATTTTATCTGCTTCGATATGTTCTCTTTTTGGTATAAACGTCTTTTCTCCAAGATTAACAAATGTTGTATATTCGCCAATCCAACGAAGTTTAACTGTGCCAGTGCTACCATTTCTATGTTTTGCAATGATAAGCTCAACTGTGCCCGGTTCATCTTCCTGTGGAACATCATTGTATTTTTCTGGATTGTATAAGAACAAAACAATGTCGGCATCTTGCTCGATTGCTCCAGAATCTCTAAGGTCAGATAGGACTGGTCTGTGGTCTGGACGAGATGACTTTTCAACATCACGAGAAAGCTGAGAAAGTGCTATGATTGGCACATTCAATTCCTTCGCCGCAATCTTCAAATTTCTTGAAATATCCGTAACTTCGTTTTGTCTGTTTTGATCTTTTTTATTGCTACCAGAATTCATAAGTTGAAGGTAGTCAATCATAACAAGGTCAAGCCCTTTGCTTGTTTTAAGCCTTCTGCATTTCGCAAGAACATCAGCAGGTGTTGTCATCGCAGAATCATCAACATAAAGTCCACTTGATTCAAGTTTTTTTGTAGCCTGCCAAATTCGTTTCCATTCTTCAGCATCCATTGTTCCATTTAATGCTTTTGCCATACTAACTTTTGCGAGTGAGCAAATTGCTCTTTGCATTAATTGATCTCTACCCATTTCCAATGAAAAAATTGCGCAATTTTTGCCCTGTTCAACAGCGGCATTTACAACCATATTCATTGAAAATGATGTTTTACCAACACCCGGACGAGCCGCAAGAAGAATAAGGTCACTATTTTGAAGTCCATTTGTAATTTTGTCAAAATCTCTATACCCAGTTGGAATACCTTTTAATGAAGTTGGATCTTTCGCAATTTGATCGAATTTTGCAATAACTCTGCTTACTGCACCGTTTTGAACACCAACTTGCTCTAAAGCACTAGCACCTTGTTTTTCAGCGACATCAAAAACTTCTTTTTCAGCAAATTGAATACTTTGTTCTTTATCTTCAGATTCATAAGCATTTTCAATAATTCGTTGTCCAGAGAAAATTAATTTTCTTCTTATTGAATCCGCTTTAACAATGTTGCAATAATAAGTAAAATTTGCCGCACTTGGCACAACATTTGTAAGGGTTGTTATGTATTCAATTCCACCAACCTTATCAAGAATTTTATCTTGGTCAAGTTTATCTGTAAGAGTGATAAAGTCAACAGGTGTTGATTTTTGATAGATTGCACACATAGTTGAATAAATTTGTTTATGTGAAGATGAATAAAAATCATCTTCTTTCATTAATGCAAGAATATCAGTTTGTGCTTGTAAGTCAATTAAAATACAGCCTAAAACAGCTTGCTCTGCCTCAATATTATGGGGCATTATTTTATAATCTGCCATACTTTCTCCTTAATTTCGTGTGAACGGATCACGTTTTCCCGACTTTTCAAGTTTTTCTTTTTTCTTTTTGTCTATTTTCCCGCAAATCCAAGAATACAACAAATATAAAGCTGAAGTAATTACAATTATGATAAATCCACATAACACTTCATTTAAGTTTGGAGCATAGTAATATAGCAAAAATGCAATGAATGCATCAATCAAAATCACGCCTACTAAGAAAATTCCTATTCTTTTATAAGATTTTTTTAAATCTCTTGCTTCATTTGGTTTTAACGGCATACTCTCTCCTTTTCTTTTTAGATTAACATTTTGCAACTAACTAGTTTAGATTAGAAAACTAAAATTTTATTAAATTTCACCACGCAAAATTTTGCCTCTTTCCCTATTTCTTAAATTATGGTCAAGAATAATTTTACGAATTCTTAAACTCTTTGGAGTAACTTCTAAAATTTCATCATCAGCTAGAAACTCAATATCATCTTCCAAACTCATTTTTCTTGGTGGAGTAAGCCTTAATGCTTCGTCAGAACCAGATGCACGACAGTTTGAAAGGTGCTTTTTCTTGCAAACATTTACAACAATATCATCTCCTTTAGGATTTTGACCTACTACCATACCAGCGTAAACAGGAACGCCGGCTTCAATAAACAAGTCTCCCCTTTCTTGAGCATTAAACAAACCATACACAATGGCTTCCCCATCTTCGTGAGCAATTAAAGAGCCATAATCTCTTCTCTTAATTTCTCCCTTCCAAGGTTGATATTCATAGAAGATTGAGTTGATTACACCTTCCCCTTTAGTGTCAGTAAGGAGTTCACTCTTAAATCCAAATAGTCCCCTAGAAGGAATTAAGAATTCCATTTTCATACGAGATCCGTGTGGATCCATTCCAAGAAGTTCACCTTTTCGAACACCCATTTTTTGCATAACTACACCTGTGCAATCTTCTGGAACGTCAAGAATAAGTCTATCAATTGGTTCACATTTCACGCCATCAATTTCTTTAATCAAAACTTTTGGCATTGATACTTGAAATTCATAACCGTCTCTACGCATATTTTCAATCAAGATTGAAAGATGCATTTCGCCCCTACCGCTAACCTTAAATTGTTCGGCAGTTTGACCATCTTCAACTTTTAATGAAAGATCTTTCACGGCTTCTTTATATAACCTTTCTCTAATATGTCGAGAAGTAACAAACTTACCTTCCTTTCCAGCAAAAGGGCTATCGTTTACCATAAATGTCATTTCAACTGAAGGCTCTGCAATTTTCACAAACTCAACAGGATCTACCCCTTGACTATCGCAAATTGTATCACCAATTTGGATTCCTTCAAGCCCAGCTACACAAACAATTTCACCAATGCTTGCACTTTCAACAGGCACTTTTTTAAGTCCTTCAAAAACAAATAAGCTTACTACTTTTGAACGAGTTTGTTTGCTTTGATCGTGATAGTTGCAAAGCACTACACTTTGCCCTACTTTTAAACTTCCCCTGCCAATTTTTCCAACAGCAAGTTTGCCAACATATTCATTTTGCTCGGCAGAAGAAACAAGCATTTGACAAGGTTTATCATCTTCACCTGATGGTGCTGGAATATATTCAACAATTTTTTCAAAAAGTGGTTTAAAGTCTGTGCCCATCACATTTTGGTCATCACTTGCAATACCTGCACGAGCTGATGCAAACATAAATGGAGAATTAAGCTGGTCTTCATCTGCATCTAAATCTAAGAAAAGTTCCAACACTTCATCAATAACTTCTTTGATGCGTGCGTCAGGTCTGTCAATTTTGTTTACAACAACAATAACTTTTAATTTTAATGCAAGTGCCTTTTCTAAAACAAATCTTGTTTGTGGCATTGGCCCTTCATAAGCATCAACAACTAAAAGAACGCCATCAACCATTTTTAAAACACGTTCCACTTCACCACCAAAGTCAGCGTGTCCTGGAGTATCAATAATGTTGATTTTTGTGTCGCCATATAGACAAGAACAATTTTTTGACAAAATAGTAATGCCCCTTTCTCTTTCAAGGGCATTTGAATCCATCACTCTGTCTTCAACTACTTGATTGTCACGAAAAACACTTCCTTGTTTTAAAAGCTCATTTACAAGAGATGTCTTTCCGTGGTCAACGTGTGCAATAATTGCAATATTTCTAATTTTTTCGTTTATCATAATTCATTATCCTTTTTCAACTATCTAGTTTAGCATAGTTTTATAAAAATTTCAAGAATACTAAATAAATTTTGTTAAATTATTTTATATAAATAAAAAACAGCGAAAGTTTTCGCTGTTTTATTTTTTAATTTAGTTTGCTTTGTATGTCAAATATCCTGTTGTGTAATTTGCCATTGACTTGTCTATTTTGCTTGAATTATATGCAACTGCACCTTTAAGGCTTGTGCACCTATCAAACATCTTTGTCGAAGATGTCACCTTTGCTGTTGACCAAAGTTCACTAACATATATTGTTTTTAACTGCATATCAGAATATGCAGTCCCAGTTGTAGCAAACATAGATGACATATCTGTTACACTTGATGTATCAAAATTCGACAAATCTAAACTTGTAAGCCTAATACAAGTACCAAACATATATGACATATTTGTTACATTAGATGTATCAAAACCAGATACGTCTAAACTTTGCAAGCTAGAACAACAATGAAACATATGTGACATATTTGTTACATTAGATGTATCAAATCCTGAAACATCTAAACTTTGCAAGCGAGAACAATAATTAAACATATATGACATATCTGTTACATTAGATGTGTCAAAACCAGATACGTCTAAACTTGTAAGACTTCTACAGTCCTGAAACATTCCATTACCATAGAAGTAAGAATAAGTATCACTAAACCCCATCTTTGTCACTTGTGATGTATCAAATCCTGAAACATCTAAACTTTGCAAGCGAGAACAACTTCTAAACATTCCTGACATATCTGTTACGCTTGATGTATCAAATCCTGCAACATCTAAACTTTGCAAGTAAAAACAACCACTAAACATTTCTTTCATATTTGTCACACTTGATGTGTCAAAACCAGATACGTCTAAACTTTGCAAGTAATTACAACCACTAAACATTCCTGACATATCTGTTACGCTTGATGTATCAAATCCTGAAACATCTAAACTTTGCAAGTAATAACAACCACTAAACATTCCATATGAGACTTGACTATATTTCGTATACTCAGTATATCCCATCTTTGTCACTTTTGATGTATCAAATCCTGAAACATCTAAACTTTGCAAGTTAAAACAATCAATAAACATTCCTGTCATATCTGTTACGCTTGATGTATCAAATCCTGTCACATCTAAACTTTGCAAGTTAGAACAACCACTAAACATATATGACATATCTGTTACGCTTGATGTATCAAACTTTGACAAATCCAAATTTTCAAGATAGCTATCATATTGAACCGCAAACATTCTTGACATATTAGTTACGCTTGATGTGTCAATATTATTAAGTGTAAGTTCTTCTAACCAAAATCCTGCATCTTCATCATATTCAGGATTCCAATAGTAAAATGAAAATACACTTGACGAATCTGGTGGCAATGCGATTGTATCCTGAGAAATCACATAATATCCAGAATCTGAACCTATATATCCCCAAATACTTCCATCGCCCGTTTCTGAAAGGTCTATCCCGGTCGTCTTGTAATTACCTTTTTGTGCATAATCTAATGTCAAACTACTAGAATCACGAGCAAAAGCATTCAATTTCACTTTACTTAAAGTTGATACATTTTGTTCTTTTTCACTGTAGTAAAGACCTAAAGATAAGTCACCTTCAATTGTGGCAGGTTTGTTTGTGTCTTTTACTGCAATTTCAACACGAATAATTTTTACGCCACGGCCTGAAACATTGTCATATTGTTTATTTGCATAAGCATCGTTTGAAACTGTTGACGCTGATGATGAAGAAGTAAATGAAGCAGTATTATAATAGTTTGTTTTTACTGATATATTTTGTTGTTGATAATCTTCACCTAATATTACTTGAATATATCCATTTTCAAGTTCGCTACAAATGGTGAAATAAAAATATACCTTTGGTGTTTGTGGAGAAAGTTTTAAATTGCCTATTTCAACTGACTTTTCGCTAGAATCTTCACCTGCACCAAAATGAACATAGCCATCTTCTGCCGTTACCGTGTCACCCGCTTCGTTTGTAGTAACTGTAACTGCACCGTCTTGATAACCGTCGCCATCACTATCCAAGTTTGGAATAAAATATTCTGTGCGGACTTTGGCTGCAACATTGTCGCCTACTGAATAACTTACGTTGAACCCTGCTTTATAGTTTTGAGTAGTTGCTGCCCATACACCGATTACAGCACCAACAACCATGAAAAAGCCTAAGCACATTGAAATAACGGTAGTTTTAAATTTTCTGCTTGAAATTTGTTTTTCCATTTTCTTCTCCTTTGCGACCAAATGTCGCCCGACTTAGCTATTACTTGCTAATATATAGGCAACTAAGTCAAATTATTGCAATGCTTTAATCTACAAGTCGCCAGATTTTCGCTATAGCGATTTGAAAGCTATTTTTGAGCAATGCTTAAAACACATTTCTCTTCAAATATTTTCTTAGTGTTAGTTTATCATTATGGGCATTTTGATGTCAAGCGATTTGCAACAGTAAAAAATAAAAGATAATATGCAAAATAAAAACAGCCATTACGACTGTTTTTAATTTTTATTTTTTATCCACTTAAACAAACAATACCCACCTAAACATACACATGGGCAAACAAGTGCAAGCATAAGCCAATTGCCTTTATTGATTTGATAGTAGTAGATTGTCAAAGTAGAGTTTTGCAACGATATATCATCTTTTATCCAAACGTGATTGTATAAACCTTCACTATCCGAAAAAACAAAATCAGCATCACTTTTAATTTTGTTTGAAAATGTGCAGTAATTATACACAAAACTCGGCGAATACTCTTCTTCTAATTTATCTTTAAATGATAATCCTTTGCTAGCTGACAAATAAATATTTTTATAGTCTTCTGCAACAATTTCACCACTTGCATTTTTCACAGAAAATGGAAAAGCCGAAGTAGAACTATGTTTTTTAATTAAAAATGGTGCAGACGGTTGAATATCATCATTTGTCAACACATTATGATAATATTGAAAAGAATAATTCGACGCAAATATCATATCAAAAGACACAACGTCAAATTCCGTTTTATAAGACGTCAATGTTAGTTTCACTCCCTGACCAATTTTTAGATTTTCAATAGGATTATCAAGATAAACAAGTGCAAACGAAAGCAAAAACTTTTGTCTTAACAAATCAACTTGTTTGACAAGATTATTTACGAAAACAACATCTTCACCTTTTTTTGAAATACTTTTAATATAATCGCTGTCAACATTAAATGATATTGTTTGCGTAATCTCTCCTGTTGATGAAAAAACCAATCTATTCATTATACTTGATGTTGGAATGGAATAATCTTCGCCTTGGCAACCAACAAAAAAAGATAAGGAGAATATCAATGTAAAAACTAAAATTATTTTTTTCATATTTTATGATATTCTCGATATCCTTTTTTCATAACTTACTTAATAGTTATTTTTGGAATGTATCCACTTGCGCTATTACCAGTAATAGATAATGAGCAGTCATAGTTTACGCCGTCAACATAAATCGTGATTACTTCTAAAGTCATATCAACTTCACCTGAAAGCGTATATCCATTCAAATGCTCTGGTTTGTCAACGCCTGAAAGATAATAACAATCTTTTGAAGATACATTTTGTGAGCAATCCTGTGCAATTTTATTATTAGCCACATCTGCTACTGATTGTAATGATCCTGCACCGATTTTTATAACAATTCCACTAATACTGCTTGAAGTATAATTGCTCGCACTAAGCTTGCCTTTATTGAAGCTGTTGTTTATTGTCCCGCCATTATTCACAATTGCACACCCAGAAATATAGTATGCCCCTTTGAATGAAGACGACTGACCTTGAACAGCTATATCTCCATTATTTGCACAGGCGTAAACTCCGCCCGCATTTTTAATGGTAATCGCCCCTACATAAACATTCAGTCCATATGTCTGTGATGTAATGTTAATGTTTCCATTGTTGCAACAGTTGAATATTGCACTGCCGGTTTCATTGAATGCACTTATTCCTGCATAGAATGTCATACAACTTAAGTTTTGCACGATTGTGTAAGTAAAATCACTATCATTATTGCAATTTAAAATGTTGCCATAATTCACACCAGCAATACCCGCTATTACAGCACGATTGTCTCCTTCTCCACCTAAGGCATTAATGTTCAATGAAATCGTTGTAACATTTTTTATTGTCCCTTCATTTATTGCTGCGATAGGTGCAAAAATCATATATTTTGATGAGATTGAATTATTATTAATTGTATACTTAATATTTAACTTTTCTACAACCGCTGTTTTATTTAGTTTTTCAAACATAGAATAGTAATATCCAAATGAATATTCTTGTCCTAATATGCCTTTTGCTAAATAATCTGAAGACATTTTGTTTAAATTGCCGGCTCTAATCTCAATCGTCTTACCATTACCATTTAAGTTTGCGTTGAACTCTGTCATTGGCATAAAATTTTCGCCAATCGTAATAATAATATTTTCCATTAATTTGAAATGAACGCCTTCATAATTTCGAAGTCTCATTGCGTTAAACTGCTGAAGTGCAGTTCTTTCAACAACACCTGTTGCATTATTGCTGATTGTTTGAATTAAATATGGATTGCCTTTACTTCCGTCTCCGCTGTGGAACAAATTCACTGTTCCGTTTAATTCTTCCGACACAATACTTTCACCGAATAAATAAATTACATTATTACCTTTTTCGTCAACCAAGCTCTTGTTTCTTGCTTGGATTAAGAACGATTTAACTGTTCCCATATTTTTTGGAAGATAGAACGAATTTGAAGTAATACCTATTTCGGTATTTGAAGACATAACCAGTTTGTAGAAGAATTCATATTCCACACCGTCTTCGCCGCCAATCCAATCAAACCCTGAAGTTTCTTCATTCCAAGAAATGATTCCTTGTTCTTCGCCATCAATTACTTTTGCTTCATAGGTTGTCTTTAACACTGAAACATCTAAGACATCACTATTAATAAGTAAAATACGATTGTCTGTCCCGTAAGGCTGAGAGTCTTGTGCTTGAATTGAAAGTGATTCAATATTATTTTTCAAATCATATGTTGGGTTGCTTGCAGTCAAAGTAACTGTAACTGACTTATTATCACCTAAATCTATAATCATTTTAATTGAATAGAATGTATTGCTATTATTGACTTTAAAATTAGCAAAATATTTTGAGAAGTCAATATAAGTTGTATATCCTGTAACCAAACCGCCATCTCCAATATTTTCTTTGACTCTAATTTCATAATTGCCCTTAATGTCTGGCATTTTGTAAACATTTTCAATTTCTAATGGCAATGAAAGCAACTGATCATCATTATAAGTCATAAGTGAAACTTTAAATTTGTTGCCTTTTAAATACTGAATTACATCGTCAGTAAAATCGTCAGGAATAAACCTTCCAACTCTGCCTTCAGTTTCATCAGTAACTCGCAATTTCCCTTGAATTTCATATTGCTTTCCTGTTATTTTTGATCCAGTAACATCATATTCATCAAGCAAAACAAGCATTTTCATAATTTCGCTGTCTTTGTATTCTGATCCGGTAACATCCTTATGCACTTCAGGATCAGTAATAAATTTAATCTCTCCATCTTGCATTGTAAGCCAACCTTGAGCTGTTGGCCTTTTTGCTTGATTTGGATGAGCAAATTTCTTTTCATCGGTTCCGTCAAGAGTAAGCTCGGTAGTTGACCTTAATAAGTATGCACCATCAACAGATTTAAAACTTCCATCAATTGAATAATGTTTCTTATTGATAGCAACAACCCCTCCATTGCCCACTTCATTTGCAACAAGTGCTGTAACTTCAAATGAAGCCAAATCGTAATGTGGAGCATCTGAATGCGCCTTTTGATATGCTTGATTTACAAGCTGCCCATCAAGCCAAAGCTTACCATCAACCAAATGTTCTTGAGTAAGATAAAGTGTTGCAACATATTCCGGACTAGAAGTTTTGTCGTCATCACTCTTATCGTAATATTTAATAGTTACTTGATAAAGAATATTTGCAAGTAAATCGTCTTCAGTAAATACATTTTCTGTAAATGTAAGTGGCATATCAAAACTAATGCTACCACGTTCTACTTCATAGAAAACATCAACCGTCTCTTGGCGATAATTTAACATTTTCGCCTCAATTGAATCTGTTTCTGATTTAAAGATAACTTGAAGTAAATTTCCGTTTCTATCAAACAGCAAGTTTTCTCTTTCAACCAAAGCAAGTTGATAATCATAATATGCGCTATTTGTAAAGTATGCATCACCACTAACAAGTTTTTTGAAGTTTCCATTGTTTCCTTGAAGATACACATAAAATTCAGATGCATTCTTTTCTTCAACAAACTCACCAACTTGATAGTCAATTTGATTTGTAGTTGTATTTGAAATGTGAGAACCACCACTATTGTTTGCCACAACGTAAGAAATTTCGCCACCCATTGCATTTTTTACTTCATCGGCAAGGTCGGCCGAACTGTATGTAATTCTTAAATTGTTGTTTAATGATTCAACTGAAGGTTTTGAAAGTTTATATGGATTTGAAATTCCATAAATTTCACTTTCAACACTCATTGAATTATATGTATGATTACCTTTCAAAGAGAACGTAATGAAAGCAAGCTCTCCTGCCTTTGCTATAGGAGCAAGATCGATCTCTGTTTCCCCTTTTTCAACAACAAATGATTCAACTGTATTTGCTGTTGTTGCATATGCATATCTGACAATCAAATTGCCTTCAGACGTTGAAGGAAGTTTAATAACACCTTTATCTAAACTCATACTCTCAATATCAAAATCTTGATAAGTAATGGTAAACTTACCACTCTTTCCATTAAGGACGCCCTTATCGCCATTTGACATTGCATAAATATCAACATTATATTCTGTGTGAATTTCAAACTCTTGTTCACTTGCTGAAAGGATTTTGTCTATTGCCTTTCTAAGAAGAGACATATTTATTCTAAAATAATACACTCCTTCGTGGTTTGTCAGGGACATTGTTTCAACAACCAACCCAACTGATGTGCTATTGATGTTTTCTCCGTCAAAAGTGCCCGTCCAAACTCTACCATCGTATTCAAAATCAACTTTATAAGTATAATCCAGAGTCTTACCCCTAAATAACATTCTATATTTTGTTGCTGTTGTTTCAATGTATGTAACACCATCTGAAGTTGTTGCCGTTTTATTTGGTGTCACTGTAAGAGTATATTGAAGTTCTTTTCCGTTGAAGTCTTCTTGCTTAAGTTCTATTGATGCCCCCGGAGAAAGATATACTCTCATAGAAGAAGTTGGCACCGATTCAATAAATTTTACGTCATTATCGTTTTCTCTGATAACTTGAACAAATGATACTTCGTATAATCCCATAGGAATTATAGTCCCTTCATCATCAAACAAATACTCGTCTGTGCCAAGGCCACGCCTTGAAGCCAAAATGCTTTCAATCATTGCGCTGGTTTTTTCATCAGTAATTGTTGCCTTATATTCTTCAAGAAGGGTAAAGTAAGACTTCCCATCTACTTCATAATCCAATAATAAGTCAATCGCTTTTACTGTAATATAATACGCCTTTCCTTCTGCGTTCTGTGCAGTGATTGTTGTAAATTTAATTCTAATTTTTTCTTTTGCTATATTTTCGATATTGAAACTGAATGGACTGCTATAAATTTCAGTCTCTGTAATAGTTTGTTGATAGTTTTCTGCACTGCCGCTGAGAGCGATGTCTCCAAAAAGAGTTCCGCTTTCGCTTTGAGTTGCACTTAAATCAAATCCCAACACACCTTGTTCAACCGTTGGATTGCTTGGCTTCCCATATTGACTAATAGTAATACTTCTTGATTCGTTTGATGCAATAACTGTTGAGTCTGTGCTTAATGCAACCACACTCACTTGATATTCTTTGTTGATTTCAAGTCCGCAAGTGCGCAGATCATAAACTAAAACATTTGTCAAGAATTTCTTTGTGTTTTCGCCGTCAGTAACGACAACATAATAAGCGTTTTCTTGCTGTGCTTTCTCACTTAAATCTTTATTATCTTTTTGCCATTCAAGAAGATATCCGTTTGAAACGTTGAGACTTACTTCTCCTTCTTCATCAGAGTCTTTGACTGTGCAAAGTTTATAGCCGGTGAGAGTAAATGTTGAATATTGAATATAATTGCCTTCACCATCAATAGCGGTCCTATATGTTTTGATTGTATATTGACCGCATTCCAAGTCAGCCAGAACATCGTTAAGTTTCACCGCATAACAAGCTTTTGCAACTTCTGAGCCACTTGAATTGTTTGTTTTTGAAAATCTTCCGCCATTTTCCCCTTCAATCCAATAACCTTGAATTGTTGAAAGTGGAATTCCGATTGTAGAATAAGAAACTTCTTTTTCTCGATTTGCAATAACCTGATTGCCTTCTTCATCGGTTGTTGTGTAAGAAGCAATATATTTAGTATAAATTGAACTTGTCTCAACCATTTCACTCATAGTAAACACAATGTAGTCTTCATCTAATCCTGCACGCTTGAATTCTGGTGTGAGATCTTGAGTGTCATAATCTCCACTGAATACAAATGAAATTGTTTTCCAAGCGGTATTTATTCCGTCTTCATCGCGAACAGTGAATGAAAATTCATAACCACGATAAACATCTATTCCATCTGCAAGAAGTTCTGCTTCAAAAAGATCAACTGCATCTTTCATTGAGATGTAATACATATATTCTGCTCCATCACCAGTATTACCCATAAGTGTTGGAACAAATGTTTTTGTATATGTTTTTCCTTCAACGGTTGTTTTTGCAGTAAATACAGCATTTGTATAACTGTCAGCACCTACTGTTAAAATAATTCTTCCTTCTTCATCAATATCTATATTTTTAATTCCTTCATACTGATGAGATTTATATTCTAATGCTTGAATTGATGGAAGAACATTTCCTTCTTCGTCATAAGCAACAACCAAAATAGTATAATCTCCCGCACCAAAGGCTCCAAGCCAATGGCCTGTAGTAATATCAATTGCAGAAATTTCATCTTTATCAAAAACTTGAGTTTTCTTGCCATCTGCGTGATTTATTGTCAAGGCATATTTTACGCCAACTTGACTATCCGTAACTGTCAATACTCCTTCTTGAGAAAGATTCATCTCTGCCACTTTGTCAAGCCTTGCAACAGTTAAAGTCGATTCATCTGAAGTCAAACTGCCAGTTCTTGAAACCTGTAATTTAATTTCTACAGTTTTTGTGCTGAATAGTTGCACAGGAATTGATATCTTCCAAGTGCTTCCTTCAAGTTTCACAGAATATAAGCCAGTGATACTTGCATTTCTTGCAGGCACTGTAAAAGGTGTATCGCCTATTGTAATTATAAAGTTTACATTATCAAGCGAACTCCACTTGTCAGCAAATGAGAATTCCACATTGCCATTCATTTTCTTTGCCACTTCGTCATTTGTTATTAACGAAGAATCTTTTGCTGTATAATTTACACCTGTAATGCTTTGCAATTTATATAACGTGATAACGTTTGATACTGCGCTATCTTCAAATAACCCTATTGCTCCTGAAACCGTCAAGTTTAGTGAATAAGATAAGTTAAATACTGCTTGTGCGTAAAGAGTAAAATCTTTTGTTTCATCATTAAAATCTACACCAAACAATTCTTCTAACTCCATTAAACTAATGTATTTCTCTTCTTTTGTCCAAATTTCACTCTTTGTTATAGAGCCATCTGTGTCAACAAGAGTCAAGATAACATTATATGGATTCAATGAATTATATCTCATAATATTATCACTTGGATTATTCCACTTGATTGTATCTGCTTCTTGAGTAAGCACGATATTTCCAATTGTTTGAAGCGTAAATTCAACCTTACTACTATCTAAATAATACACACCGTCAACAGCTTCTTCACCGGCAATCAACAGAATTTCTTTTTTGCCCGCACTAGTAATTTCGCTTGTTGCAAAATTATTTCCTTTTGTATAAGTGCAATCAGTTGCATCTATTTGAACTTTACTTATTGCATTGTTTGCACTGAAATTAATATTTAAATTAAACTTCTCGCCGTCTTTTTCTATGCTCACCGACGTTGGACAAGATAGCTGTTTGATTTTAATTGAATTAGATTGTTTTGCATTAAAATATTTTGAATGTTTTGCCACAACTGTAATTTCTTGCAATATGGTCTTATCAAAGCCTGTGATTTCCGCAAGAGCAATTGATGTATTTGCTTGATTTTGCATCACTTTTGTTCCATTGATATAAATATCATATAGTCCATCTTCAATTGTTGTCCAAGAAAGTGTTTCTGATGCTTGATCAAATGCCAATGAAACAGGCGAAAGGTCAGATATTTCTATACCTGCACTAACAGTAGAAGGCAAATAATGCACGCCACCTGATAAAGTATTTGCTACTGATTGCATTGTTACCTTTAAGTAATCCATAGAGTCATAAGCATTTTTGAAATAATCATTATCTTCTATTGCGTCATTAATTGCAGTTTGCAAATCTATTTGAGTCGTGCCAGCTCCAATTCCTTCTGTCAGTTCTAATATATAACAATATCCCGCCAAATCATTTTTATAAGTTGTAATATAAAGATAAATTGATTCTATTTTATTGTCATTACATTCAAATGATAAAATTCCATTATTATATGAAAGATTTGTTGGAGTTTGAACTTTAGCAAATGAATAGCTTGTTGTTGCTGAATTTAAATAATAATTTGATTCAACCGCATCTTGAGCAATGTTTGTAAGGGTGATTGTATAGTTGCTTCCAAACTCATTTGAAGTCATATCAATTATAAAATATTCTCCATTAGTAGTTGTGGCAAGTGTTGTTTCTCCCCTTTTTGCTTCAAGTTGTTTTAAATAATCCGCTTTTTTGACAACCAATTGTTGACCTGTAATTTGCCCATATGAGTTTTTAATTAGTTTTACACCGTCATTAGTATCTCCAACTTCATCATAAGCTGCGCTTGCAATACGAGTAACTGTTAAACTTGCACTATCTGAAGGAAGATGAATTTCCTTACCTTCTGGACAATCACCACAATCAACAACTACTTCGACATTATAAGTGCCTACCGCAGTAAAATTATTGTTAAAAATATATGTCCCCGATCCATCTGCTGCAATTACGCCAACACCATCAATTATTCGATTTACAGAAACTTGGTATTTTTTTGCATACTCGGTGCTTGTGATTTCAAGTTGATTGTTTTCTCCGCCTGGGATAAATACAACTGTTGGAGTGGCGATTTTTTCTGTTACAAAGAAATCCATTTCAAGGTATTTGCTAGCATCTTCAAAATGAGCGTCCAACAAATCTCTATTATTACCTATTGAATATACCCTTATTTTATAATATCCACACTCAAGTTTTGTGGCAATTGTTGTGCCAGTTATCGTGCTTGTTTGAACAGGTGTTTGATTTAAAATTGTTCCAGATGCATTTGTTTCATATACTTCATATAAATACTTTGCACCATTTATGCTGTTCCAAGAGAAATAGCCATTTGTTTGACTTTCCGATTTTGTTGCCACACCTAAAATTGAAATTATTTTTTCTTCAGTAGCAGTAGTTGAAATAATCTCACCATATGCATCGGTTAAATATGCCTTAACTTTAAAAGTATATTTATTGCCTAAAGACGCTATTTTTGAAAGATCATCAACCACAAACCTTACAATACTGCCAGTATGCTCAAAACTATTTGAAATTAAATTGTCATTTATGAAAAGCTCAAACTTATGCTCAACATTGCTAATCTTATTAAAATTAAATGTGGTTGTTGATTTCTTGCCTGAAATAGAATGTTCTAAGTTTCTAATGGACGCTGTTTTATAAACTGCGAAAGATTCAACGTCTGACTTTAAAATTTTTTCTGTAAAATTTTCTCCACCAACATTTACGGTTGCCCCAGTTTGTGGAAACGCTTGAATTGAAATTTCCACTAAGCCAGCATTTGCAGCTGATAAAGAAATTGTTTTCTCAATCTTTTGAGTCTCGGAATTAATATCCGCATCAGTTGCCGTTGCCGTTTCTGCACCATAAGTAATTTTATACTTTGTTGCTATATCAGTAGGCGTGATGCTAATCAAAACTCCATTTTCAGTCATTTTATATTCAACTACAGGCTTTGCAAGCTTATAAACCGTAATTGGACTAGAATACAATCCATTGATGTAATAATTTGTCCCACTTTTTCCCATCCCTATTGCCAATGCTTTCAGAGTGTATGCGCCTTCTTGTTTATCTTCAAGCGATGATGTAGTTTTCTTGCCTAAATCTATTATATTAGAAACATCGTTTACATCTTGCAAAACATATCCCTTGGTATTGGAAACTGAAGACAAAGAAATTTGTCCATTTGTATTAGAATAATTTATACTTGGTTTTGCAACCCTTTTCAAATAAATTGTCGTAGTGGTCGGCATTGAACTTCCTGTCAACTGTGGCTTAGCAACAAAATCTAATCTTATATTGTCATCGTTTTCATATGGAGAAAAATCATATGAAAATGTGCTGAGACCTGCATCATCGGCAACCGGAACGTCTTCGGCCAAAAATCCTTCAACAAAAATATCGTATTTAGCATTTGCCTTTTTCGTCCAAGCAATTTTGACAACTCCGCCTGACAATGAATTTTCAACTATAATATTTTCAAGTTTTCCCATTACACCATAATTTACTTCGTTTTCTATAATATCAGAATTTTCATATAAATTGTTGGTTGAAATTGCTTGAAGTTTTATTTTATAGTTGCCTTTGATGTCAGTAGGCAATGCGTAAGAGTTTGTTGTAATAACTGGGGCTGTTGTATATGCTACAGTTGTATCTTCTTGAACCAAACCATAACTTAAAGAATACTTTTGTGCGTTTATTGTTTGCCCATTTTCTGAGTTTGTAACATATGAATGATCCCAAGTCAAGACACCTTCGTTTGAAATGGAAATATTTTGCGGAGAAGAAAATTTGTATCGGACATTGACTTTCGCTTGTGCAAGGATATTGTTTCCACTTCTTGCAATAACATAAGCCCAACCTGAATTTTTCGCAATAAAAGAGTCTTCTTCTTTTCTTAAGATATTTTCATTTGAAGATTCAAGTGTTATTGTGTCAGTATTTATTCCACTTGCACTAAATTCATCAAAAAAATTTATACTGCCGTCAACAGACAAAGTATATTCTTCTTGCTTAAAATTGGCTTTAATATTAGATGGACTATTGCAGGCAGAAACAAAGACTATTGAAAAAACCGAAAATAAAATTCCTAATAAATATTTTTTCTTCATCACAAACCCCTTTATTTATTATTATCATATTAACATTTTTTTATTTTTCAAGCAAACGATTTTTTATATTTATTTTAATAAATAAAAAAATATTTTTATAATATATAAATACATAATAAATATTTTACATTGAGTTTTAATTAATTATTTTTGTCTAATTAATATTTTTTAATAAATTTAATATTTTTTATATGAAACATTATTGCTTTATTTATTTCCTAGACAAAACCACATAAATATAACCGCAATTAAATAATATTTTTACAATAAAAAATAAAAAGAATTAAAAAAAATCCTTTTTAAATTATATAATTTGCAAAAAAAATAATAAAATTTTAATTAAAATATTGATTTTTTATTATTATTTTTAATTTTTAATATTTTCTTATTTTATTTTCTAATATTTAAATTTTATTTTTATAAATATCAACACAATAATACCTACAAATAAATGCCTATTCCTTTCTTTATTTTACTAATGCTATTTTTACAAACAAATTTTCATCCAAAACACAGTTGTGCCAAAAACACAGTCGCTCCGAATTTATCTTATATTAAATTGCTCAACTAAAAAACAAAAAAAAGACCACAGCTTACGAGATGGTCTCTTTGTTATAGTTAGCATTGCTCTCGCAATACGCATCTGACTAGCCACTACAAAATAAAAAAAACTTAATGCCTTCTGACACTAAGTTATGGCTCCCCAGGTAGGATTCGAACCTACGACCTATCGGTTAACAGCCGAGCGCTCCACCACTGAGCTACTGGGGAATATCGATGCAATCAACGATTGCAATATAATAATAGCAAATGAAAATTTATTTGTCAATGATTTTTTCAAAGTTTTTTAAAAAAATTTAGATTTTTAATTCTTGCGCCTGCTCTTCATTTAGTTTATCTTCAATTTCTTCATTTTTTTGAGTCAAATCATTAAGGTAATCTTCTTTCGACTTTATAAGGCTTGATGAAACAATAACAAAAAGAATAACTACTGCCAACAATATCCATAAAGACACATTAATCATTTTCGATTTTTTTTCTTTTTCCACTTTCATTTCTCCTTTGCATAATATTACTATACCACTTTTTTAATAGCTTTGTCCATAAAAATGAGATAAAAAATCGTTGTAATGCAAAGCAAATGATAAATATTAATAAAACATATAATCTAAACCGCCCATAATTAAAATGCAAATTGGTCAAAAACAAAACTAAAACTGAAACAGCTGTTGCGCAAAAATCAAAAAAATGCTTAGCAATCTTTCCTTTACCAAAAAACAAAGTAAGAATTCTGGCGAAATCAAAAAGAAAACCACTTACGACTCCTGCAAGAGAAATCATAACAATTATTAAAGGTTGATTTTGCGACTGATAAAGAAGTTGCACCTATTTAAAAATCCTTTTTAAAAATGGTTGTTTTTTGCCTTGAGATTGCCCTATCTTTATCATAGAAAACTTTCCCGAGAAAGCGACTTCTCCTTCTTCTAAATTCAACTTCTTCACTTCAATTTCGTTCCCCACTATCACATAAACTTTTTCTCCGCTTTCAACTACAGCCTGCGAACTTGTGCTTGAAATCACTTTTGTGGCCCCCTTTATAGTCAAAAATTCACCTTCCAAATGCAAAATTTCCATCATAAACTCTCCCTAAATTAAAGATATGAAAAATCTTTTAGAAAAATGATAGATTTTTTTTGTTAAATACTGTAAAATATACTTATGGAAAAAGATAAAATTATAATAAATAAAGAGACCAACGTATTGAACGCATTAACAGAATATGGCTTTTCATACAATTACGCAAATAAAATGTTACGCAATAAAGACGTTCGTCTTTACGACCAAAAAATAAAGGATAATCTACCATTATCAGTTGGTGATGAACTCACATTCTTTTTTACTCCCGACGGGATATCAAATGTGCAAAAATTTAAAGAAATTTATCAAGACGATAATGTTATTGTAATTGACAAATCTGCGGGTGTTGAAGTTGAAGGAGAACTTGAAAAATTAACAAAGGGAATTGCCGTCCACCGATTAGATCGCAATACAACGGGAATTGTTATTCTTGCAAAAAACAAACTATCCGAAATTGCATTAACTGAAGCCTTTAAATCTCACTCAATCATCAAAAAATATTATGCTGAAGTTGTGGGAAAAACAAATTATAAAAATTTTACCTTTAAAGCCTATCTCCTAAAAGATGCTAAACAATCTTTAGTCAAAATTTACGAAAAGAAAGTCAAGGGGAGTGTTGAAATTATTACTATTTTTAACACTATATCATCAAACCCATCTTCAAGCATTATTGAATGCTCTCTTATCACAGGTAAAACCCATCAAATAAGGGCTTCTCTTGCTTATTTAGGAAACGCCATTATAGGCGACGGAAAATATGGCAAAAACGAAGATAACAAAAAATTCAAAGAAAAAAATCAACGACTTCACAGCCATAGCCTAACCCTTCAAGGACTAAAAGTCCCACTAGAATATTTAAACGGCAAAAACTTTAAAAGCAAACCTACTTGGCTCAAATAAAAAACAGCATTAAACTTGCTGTTTTTTATTTTATCTCACCCTTCAATAATAGCAATTTTTCATTTAATAGTTGCCGTTTTTCTTTTATTTTTAAAATTTCCACAAAAAGCGAAATCATTTCTCCATTAGTCCACTTGAAATCATTTTTATAAACAATCAAACCAAAAACTTCATTTATCTCTAATAGTCCGCCAGAATTGTAACAATTTTCAATCGCAGTTCGCATTCCCCTTTCAACTGTTTGTGCATTTGAATTGTGCATTTCTGCAACCATTGGATAAACTTTTTTTGATATATTGTTTTTTAATTCTTCGTCTTGATAACACAGCAAAATCGCACTACGCAAATATTCAAATCCATTAATATCCGTTTGAAATTTAAATGACATAAGCACTTCAGTTATACTTTGCACAATCTCACTTTCATCCATAACACTCTCCAATAAACATAATTATACTACAAAAGACAGTGTTTTTCAAGTGTATTTTACAAAATTTTGCATTTTTTTACAAAAATCACTTCCAAGCATCAGGCATAATTCTATTGGCCTTAAACCATTCTGTTTCTTTTAAAATCAAATTGTTATTGCTACAATCAACAGTAATATTGCCTTTATTTGACGTAAACACAATCGTTCCGTTCATTGACTTAACAGTTCCTTGACTTGACCAATCATCTTTATCCACATAGTTATCCACAACAGTTGTAATATACACCTGATCGGTATATGGCGCGATGTTATTAATCATAGTTTGAGTTGGAAACTGATTTTCTTTGTTGTCTGTATGTTGACTTGATCCGGCACAGCAACATACCACCACATAATCTGGATCTATCGCTTGTAAAAGGTCTAGCGTTGATGAAGTTTTACTTCCGTGATGTCCCGCTTTATAAAGGACGCATTTAGGAAGACCACCGAAATTATCATCATAATATTTAACTAGTTTTTCTTCTCCCGATTTTTCCAAGTCCCCTGTGAATAAAAAGTGATTATCCCCTTGATTTATCATAAAACAAACTGAATAGTTGTTTTCATCACTTGTAGGTTTTTCGTAATAGTAGTTATACAAAATTTCAATTTCAACGCCACTTGAAATTTCAATATTGCGCTTTGCCCCCTTCTCATTGTTGAAACATTCAAGTGCGCTATATCTCACTGCACCTGCTTGAACTTCCAAATCACGATATTTAATATATTTGCCATAATTTGTTGTGCTTTTATTTTCCTTATTAGTGAGTGGAAAATCAATTATTGTTTCAACCTGATAGTGCTCAAAAATACCTTCTCTTTCGCCTGTAGAATAAAGCGCTGCAATATGATCTGTATCTGCGTGCGTAACAAAAACGTATTCTAGAGTATTATCATCAACAAATTGATCAACATAATTGATAATTGCCGAAGCCGATGAATTTTCTGACCCCGCATCAACTAAAATATCAGTTTCTCCACATTGAATAAAAATGCTATCCCCACAATATTTATTGCCTAGTTCTAAAAAATGTATTGATAAGTCGCCACTTACATAAACATCTGTCTGTGGAACATTGTATGCAAAAATGTTGTATGCAAATCCACCTACAAAACCTAAAATAATCATCACAAACGAAAGGGCTATCGCCGAAAATTTAACCTTCATTATCCACCCCCTGAACAACTATATATCTATACCTGCAAACATTCCCAAATCTAATGTCTTTAATTGTGTATTTTATGTAATAATCTCCTGGTGTGGTATAATCAATATTGTTTTCGCTTTTTATATTTACAGAAACATCTCTGCCAAAAGACACCGCAACTGCGCCTTCATCTTGATAAGTTTCCCCTACTGAAAGATAAATTGTTTTTTCTCCCAAAATTTCAAACTTATCATTTTGAGTCATAACTTTTGCCGCAAAAAATCCACCTACCGCTGACACCCCAATCAACAAGACAATTGCAATTAACCACGGCTTTTTCTTTAATTGTTTTTTTGCTTTAGTTTTGATTGTTAAAGAAGTGTTCTTCGAAATCTTTTTTGTTGCCATATTATCTCCTTTTTATATATTGTAATTTTTAAACCTGAAAATGTCAAACATCTACAAAAAAATACAATATTTTTTATAATGCAATTTTTTGTTTTGTTTTTTTATACTGATGATATATACTTGATATATGAAAACAAAAGGTAAATATATATTTTTTGATATCGAATGTAGTAATGGGCATAATATATGCTCTTTTGGCTATGCAATTATAAGCGAAAAATTAAGGGTTTTATTAAAACAAGATTTAATAATCAATCCTGAAAGTAAATTTATTCTCGCACCAAAAGGCAAAAGGCCTAAAATGGAGCTAGCCTATCCTGAAGAACTTTTTTTCAAACAAGACAACTTCACTTGCTTTTATAATGATATTAAAAAACTTCTTAGCGAAGAAAGTTACATTTTAATAGGACACAGTATTCAAAGTGATTTCCACTTTCTAAGATATGCATGCCAAAGATATAATTTACCTTTCTTTGATATGCAGGGTTATGATATGCAAAAAATCTATCATAAAGAATACAATACCCCCCACGTTGAATCTTTAGAAAAAATTATCGAACACCTTGAGATTGACGATAGCAAACTTACATTTCATCGCAGTTGCGATGATGCACTTGCAACTTTCTATGTTGCACGCGGAATTTGTAAAGACAAAGATATCACTCTTGATGAACTTCTTGCAAGAAACCCAGATTGCCTTTCAAAAACATCAACTATCTTTGCAGAAAAAGAAGAAAAACAAACTCACAAAAAAAATTTAAAGAAAGTGCAAAAAAATAGTTGACAAATGCCGTGAAATCATATATAATCTATTTTGCAATCTTGAGAAATCAATTTTGAAAACCTAACCACCTTAGGTTTAAGACAGTTGATAAAGTCGTTAAAACAATTTTATATAGAGATGTAGCTCAGCCGGTTAGAGCACCACCCTGATAAGGTGGGGGTCGGTGGTTCGAGTCCACTCATCTCTACCAAAGAACAGCTTAAACAAGCTGTTTTTTATTTGCATATTATATTCCCACCTTATTGCTTGCTTTAAGCAAGCGCAAAGTTTCACTTTGCCAGGGTGCACCACCCTTAACGGACTTCGCAAAGCAAATAAATTGCCTGGCTCTCAAAGGTGGGGGTCGGTGGTTCGCTCCTGTCGGAGCCTGACCGCAAACTAGTTGCTCCCGGCTTTGACTAAAAATAAGCACACCGGCTTATTTTCTTAACTTGTCGCCCCACTCATCTCTACCAAAAAACAGCTTAAACAAGCTGTTTTTTTGTCGTCTCGCAAAATTCATTCTTTATTTAAAATCATTAGACATAAAAAATTTTATATGATATAATTTACATAAGGAGATGTTTATGAAAAAGGTTTCAAAATATTTATTAGCATCAATTTTTTTAATTCCACTTTCACTCTCATTTGTAGCCTGCGGGAATAACGGTTCACCAGATGGCAACAATAACTCGCAAATAGAGCAGACTTTTAAAATATTTGAGTCTGTGCAAAATCATATGGAGTCATACTCTGGCTCATTAAGCATTACACATAAAAACGAATCTTTCTCTGGCCCAAGCAAAGAGTTAATGAATACTGATGGTTATTGGTGTGAATCAAGCACTTATTACCTTAGCCATAACAACACAACAGGCGAATTTTTTGAGCTTCTTGACAGATGGGAATTTTTTGAGCCAATATATTTTTCAAAAAATTTCAACGGACAATGTATTGGATTCTTCCCACAAGGAGATTCATCTTGTCTTGTTGAAAAAGAATTTGGACTTCATAAAATCAAACAAAACATTCTTAGCAAAGGAGACTTTGGCGGAACTATTTTCGCGGACGGAATAAACTATGATTTTTCTGATTATGTTTCTTGCAAAAACTTTTTCGAACAACAAAAATCAATTGATTTATCAAACGAAAATATTACCGAAGCGTCTTATTCGCTTACTACAAGTAATGAAGATGGTAACTATATCATTGAAGCCACTTATACAACACAAGAATCAAATGAATTTTCGGAAAGCCAAAAAATTACAAATTACAAATTCACATTCAGCAATTCATTTTTAATCAGTTTTGATACTACAGCCGAATCTTTTGATAAGTTTAAACCAAGCAATGAATCATGGTATCAATACTCAAAATCGACTTATACCTTTGATAACACTTTCAACCAAACACAATACCAAAGAATTGACACATCGGATTGCAATATTCCAACAACAAAATACAAACAAACAATAAATCTTTATCGAGACAATGTATTCTTTGGCAGCTACATTGAAGAATACGGCTCGCTAATTTCTGATTATATAAGTGTGCCTGCGAAAGAACATTCCACTGGATATAAAGCATATTTAGACGAAAATCACACTATACTTGTCAGCAATCAAACTATTCCTTCCTACAAATCAACCGACGTTTATTTGGTATCACAACCAGCAAAAGATTATTCAACAATAATTCGCAAATATATTTATGAAAAAACTGACGGAAAGCGAATAGTAGAAGATGTTGTCCCAACGATTGAAAAAATAACAGACTATACATTCCCTGAATACCCAATTGAATATAAAACTTATGAAGCAGAACGCTTTTACAAAGACGGAAAATACTATTATGAACAAGCGTATGTGAACGGTCAAGAAGTTGAATATTTCTTCGAGTTAAGATCAAACTCAGTAAACGTAATTGAATATGTGCATAAACAAGACACAACGCCTATTACAATTAATATTTATGACTCAGCAACTAATAAAATTTGGAAAACCTACTCTCATTTTGAAAAAGGCACCATGTGGTCATATATTGCAAAAGAAACAATTCAAAATGCAAATTACAACAATTATTACGGCGTAAGTTTGGTTGAACTTGCAGCAAGCTTTTATACTAGCGAAACACTAACAAACAAAATTTCTGAAAATACAATTGTTGATTCAAATTTAAATGTTTATATAAATGTCTTAACAGCAATGGGCTCAAACGCAAACTTGCTTAAATATGTTGACCTTACTTCAGGAGAACTCACTCGCATCAGCCTTTCTTCTTGGGATAACAACAAAAACTCATATTATTATTTTGATTTGAACGAATATAATACTTTCATCATTGATGATAGCGAATTTAAAATTAATGGAGTTGTTACCGCAACAAACATCACTCTTCAATATTGGAAATATGAATTTAATCAAACAACCAACGTATTAAAATTATACAGAACTGGCGGTTGTTTTGTAATCAAATATATTGACAATTAACAAAAAAGCACTAAGATATAGTGCTTTTTTTTCGATAACAATATATTCAAAACTTAATCAATCTTCTTTCTTCTTTCTTTCAAATTTATGACACACTTTATAAATAAATTTTTCAATTTGCGGTTGATATTTATAACACAAAATAAACAAGATTATACAGCCCACCGCTAAAACACCCCATAAAATAAGCCAAAGCCCCGCAAACGGAATTATTCCACTACCAAGAAAACAGGTGCAAAGAATGCCTATGGGACGAGTGACAAAATTTGTCAGAACAAAAAACTTCCAAGATATATTTGTTGTGCCCGCAACCATACACAAAATATCATCGGGAAAAACGGGTAAAAGCATCATAATAAAAAACACATATTTCCCCTTACCAAGTTTGTCTGCCCATTGGTTAAAATCATCTTCTCCTGCAATCCAAATGACAATTCTTTTTCCAACCTTTCTTCCCAAAAAGAAGGCAAAAATACTGCCCAGCATTACCGCAACAAAACTCACCAATGCAACCAGCCATATATTTCTTAGCGCTAGCATGCCTGCCACTGTTGTAACAGCCGCAGGAATAGGCAAAAAAGTAACCTGCAAAAACTGAATTGCAAAAAATATTAAATAACTCCACACTCCGCCCGATTGGATAAATAATTGAAGATCTTGTGTGTTTTTAATTGTTGCCAACGCTCCTGTAAAATGCAGGGGCAAAATAATTGCTAAGACAACAACAGCCAGTATAGCTAATGCAACAACTCCCCTGACAATTTTACCTTTTGTTTCTTTTTTCATATTATGAGTATAACATAAAAAACAATTTTAACAAAATAAAAAAGAATAATGCTTTTTAAGCAAAACAACAACTGCATATATATCATTGCAATTGTTTTAAACAACAAAAAAACTTAGCAAATTGCTAAGTTTTTTATTTATTTTGCTTTGTATGTCAAATATCCTGTTGTGTAGTTTGCCATTGATTTTTCTGTATTACTTGAACTCCAAGCAACTGCTCCTACAAGACTTCTGCAAGAGTCAAACATATACTCAGACCCGGATACGTTTTGTGTTGACCACGAATCACTTACATAAATTGTTTTAAGGCTATAACAGCTGCCAAACATTGCATACATACTGCGCACTTTGCTTGTATTAAAACTTGAGAGATCAAGAATCTGTATACTGCTGCGTGCAAACATAGAACCCATATCTGTTACATTAGATGTATCGAAACTTGAAAGATCAAGAGATTTACAGTTCAAGCCATAAAACATTGATTCCATATTTGTTACTTGTGAAGTATTAAACATCGACACATTCAAATTTGTGAGCCCCCAACATTCTGAAAACATATATGACATATCTGTCACCTTTGATGTATCAAAAGATGACATATCAAGCTCGTTAATGTCCCATCTATTATAAAACATATATGACATATCTGTCACCTTTGATGTATCAAACATTGACAAATCTAAAGTAGATGTCGAACTATCAAGATAGCCCAGTTCTGTAGAAAACATTTTGGACATATTTATAACATTTGAAGTATCAATATTATTAAACTTATAATCTTTAAGACTCAAGAAATAACCATAATAAAACGAAGCATCCATATCATCTTCCCAACGATTTGACGCAAACAACTGAGACGAATCTTCAGGCAACTGTATAGTTTTTTCAGAAAGAACATAGGTATTTCCTGCAGATTGCACAATCCAAATACTTCCGTCTCGAGCTTCAGAAACATCTGTGCCTGTCTTTGACAGTGAAGTATTAAACTGGGCATAATCAAAAATCAAATTACCAACAGTTACTCCAGGGATATTATATCCTTCTGTTGTATCATAATAAAAATAATCTCTGAATGCCGTTTTTGAAAGTGTTGATACTGATTGCTCTTCATCAGAAGAATTAAGGCTTAAAACAATATCGCCTGAACAACTTGCTGCCGCATTTAGGTTTTCAACTTTAAGGGAAATGCGAATCAATTTCCAGCCTTTTGGTTCTGCATTTAACGCAGAAGAAGGTTGATATTGCGAAGAAGCAATTGAAGATGCAAATCGTGATGCAGCAAAGCTATCTTCATCACAATTGTAATAGGTTGTTGTCACGCTCATATTTGTTTTTTCAATTTCTTTGCCAACCAAAACTTGCAAATAATCTTCACCGTGATTGTTTCTCACTGTAATATAAAAAATGATTTCTGGTGTTGTTGGACCAAGCTCAAAGTTTCCGATAAAAACTCCCTTTTCCGTTGTATCCTTTTCACTTGGAGAGAATGTCACATATCCATTTGAATCAGTCACTGTTTGTCCTGCTTCATTTGTAGTCACAACTGCACCTTCATTTTTGCCAGGAATGTAATATTCCGTCCTGACATCAGCCGAAACATTGTCACCAACTGAGTAATTAATTTTAAACCCAGCACTTAAGTTTTGTGTGCTTGCTGCCCATACACCAATTACAGCACCAACAACCATTAAAAAGCCTAAACACATTGAAATAATGGTCGTTTTAAATTTTCTGCTTGAAACTGCTTTTTCCATTTTCATCTCCCAATTTCATTATTCTTGTTATCATTTTACTTAATTTGGTCTTTTCTTGTCAAGCAAAAATAAGCATTTTTTAAGCAAAATAAAAAAAAGGAGAAATCGTTGTAAATTTCTCTCTTTAAAAATCATTTTATTTCATATTCGACATATCTTGGATTTTTGCTTATACCTTTTTGATTGCATACTTTAGCAAATGCCTTTTTGCCAAATTCATTTTTAACATTTACCGACAATGAAAGTTTTGCAAAATCTTGATTTTTGCTTAAAATTTCCTTCAACAATATTAGCATTTTTTTGCAATATCCCCTGCCACGCAAATCGGGATTGACACCCATAATTTCTATATGATATTCCCCTTTATCCTTTTTCTCATAACAAACAAAGCCAATTAATCTTTTATTATCAAATGCGAGCAGGCAAACTGTTTGCATTTCCCTATCAATCATTTGAAGGTAATCACCTAGAAGCGTGCCTTTGACAACAACAAAGTCATCAAGCCCCGTCAACATCTTTAGTCTTTCTTTCGCCTGCCAAGAGTTTAGTTCATTTTTGTAATTATCATTATACAAAGTAAATCTCATATTTTTATTATACTGTTAACCTTTAAAAAATCAAGGGGTAAAAGAAAAATTTAATTCATTAGTTTAGTTTGACTTAAAAACTAAAAATATGATACCATAATTATATAATTAAAGGAGTAAATATGAATATTTTTAAGAAGTTTTATGCAAGGACTTATCAAAAGGTTTTCAAATTGATGATTCCTATGCTTCCATATCGAGAACCTGAAATTTTAAATAATAATGACGATGTCGCAAGGGTTTTAAAAGACAAACAACTCACTAAAGTGCTTTTAGTAACTGATGAAGGAATAAGAAATTTAAATCTTACCCTTCCACTTGAAAATTTGTTAAGTGAACAAGGCATTGAAGTTTGTGTTTATGACAAAACAGTGCCAAACCCAACGACAAATAATGTTGCAGAAGGGCTTGCAATTTACAAAGAAAACGCTTGCCAGGCCATTATTGCTGTTGGCGGTGGAAGCGTGATTGATTGTGCCAAAGGAATCGGTGCAAAGGTTGCAAAGCCAAAGAAATCTTTACGTAAAATGAAGGGCGTTTTAAAAGTTCGCAAAAAGATTCCATCGTTAATTGCGGTGCCAACAACTGCGGGAACAGGAAGCGAAACAACGCTTGCCTGCGTGATTACAGACAGTGAAACAAGGCATAAATATGCAATCAACGACTTCCCGCTAATCCCAAGCTATGCACTTTTAGATGCAAACCTGACTTTAGGTCTTCCAAAACACATAACGGCAACAACTGCTATGGACGCACTTACTCACGCAATTGAAGCATATATCGGAAAAAGCACAACCAAAGATACACGAGTTTACGCGTTAGACGCAATCAAAATGATTTTTGCTAATATTTTGGAAGTTTACAACAATCCAAACAATTTTGAAGCAAGGCACAATATGCTTTTTGCATCATACAAGGCAGGGCTTGCTTTCACAAAATCTTATGTGGGATATGTTCACGCAATTGCACATTCTCTAGGTGGAAAATACAATATTGCACACGGACTAGCAAATGCGGTTATTCTTCCAATTGTGCTTAAAAAATATGGCAGAAAAATTTATACTAAATTGTGGGAAATGGGCACATATGCAGGCCTATTTGACACAAATACAACCATAGAAAAGGGCGCAAAACTTTTTATTAACCACATAGAAAATTTAAACCAACAAATGAATATCCCTTCATCTATACCACAAATTATTGATGAAGATATCCCTAATCTTGCTCAAACCGCCGAAAAGGAAGGCAACCCGCTTTATCCTGTGCCAGTTTTGTGGACTAAAGAAAAATTTGAAAATGTTTATATGGAGATTAAAAATGGACAGTAATTTAATTATTGAAAAAATAAAAAGCCAGAGAGAGCATTTAAAATATAATCCGCTTTTATCTGTTCAAAACAGAATCAATGCACTCAAACTTCTTAGAACAAACATCAAACTTCTTGAAGATGAAATCTTTGACGCACTGAAAAAAGACTTAAATAAATCGAAAGAAGAAGCCTATATGTGCGAAGTAGGAATGGTGTTAAGCGAAATAAACTATATGATAAAACACATTAAAAAATTTGCAAAATCAAATAGAAAACTTTCGCCCCTTGCACAGTTTCCTGCAAAAAGTTATTCAATGCCCGTGCCTTATGGTATTGTGCTAATTATTAGCCCTTGGAACTATCCTTTTATGCTTGCTCTCGAACCCCTAGTTGATGCAATATCTGCAGGCAACTTAGCAGTAGTAAAACCTAGTGGAACAACAAAAAATGTGCAAGCTGTAATCGAAAAACTTTTGAAAATGACATTCCCTGAACAACAAGTTTTAACTGTTATGGGGGGACGAGACGAATGCGACTTCTTGCTTGAACAAGAATTTGATTATATCTTCTTTACCGGCAGTTCCAGCGTTGGCAAAATGATTCATCAAAAAGCAGCTCAAACATTAACCCCTATAACTCTTGAACTTGGTGGAAAAAGTCCTTGCATTGTTGACGAAACTGCAAACATTCAACTCACCGCTCGCAGACTTGTATTTGGCAAGTTTATGAATGCTGGTCAAACTTGTATAGCGCCTGACTATGTTTATTGTCATTCATCAGTTAAAGATGAGCTTATTAAAGAAATAGAACGTCAAATAATCTTACAATACTCTACTCACCCACTTGAAAACGATAACTATCCAAGAATTATCAATCAAAAACAATTTGATGGGCTGGTTGATTTGCTTCAAAATGAAAAAGTGATTTTTGGCGGAAAGTTTAATCAAAATAAATTAAAAATTGAACCTACCATTATAGAAGCAGATTGGGACAGCATAATAATGCAGAATGAAATTTTTGGGCCGCTGCTTCCTATAATCACATTTGACCGCTTAGGTGACGCAATCGAAAATATCAGAATGAGGAATAAACCGCTTGCACTTTACATCTTCTCTTCATCAAAAGAAAATCAAAACCGTGCAATTTCAACTTGCGACTTTGGCGGTGGTTGCATAAATGATTGCATTATTCATCTTGCAACTTCTCGACTTGGATTTGGCGGGGTCAAGCAAAGCGGTATGGGTGCTTATCATGGAAAAATTGGCTTTGACACTTTCTCGCATTACAAAAGCATTGTAAATAAACGCACTTGGCTTGACCTTCCTATGAGATATCAACCAATGAACAAAATAAAATACTTTTTTATAAGAAGATTCTTAAAATAGGAGAATATTATGAAAAAAATTTTTAATACTTTCAATATTATTTATCTACTATTAATCATAACAACTTTAATTGGCGACATATTTTATATTCTTGATACTCAACTTTGGGTCAAAGCGCTTGCAAGCGCAAGTTTCGTGGGGATAGGCGTAGTCAGTTTGGTTTATACAAAAATTCACAAACTGCCAAATTTAAGTTTTGCAATTACAATGGTAATAGGGTTGACATTTGCAATGCTTGGAGACATTGTGTTAAATCTTGAATTTATGATTGGTGCAATTTTGTTTGCAGTTGGTCATATTATCTACTTTATCGCATATTGCATACTGTGCAGATTCAAATGGACTGATTTAATTGCAGGCGGAATTATATCACTTGCTAGTGTCCTTGTTATACTGTTTATTCCAGTATTTACTTTTAGTGCATCAATGAAAATTTTAATACTCATTTACGCAATAGTGATTTCCTTTATGCTTGGCAAATCACTTTCAAACTTGATAAGAGAGAGAAACTTAATCAACTTGATTATTTTTATTGGAAGTTTACTGTTCTTCTTCTCTGATTTGATGTTGCTGTTTGACAACTTCAGTAATTTAAACTTACACAATGTATTTGGTTTGTTGTGTTTGGCATCTTACTATCCCGCAGAAATATTACTTGCGCTTAGCCCAAGCCTTCAAAAGAAAGCAGAATAAAAAAAGAGTCTTAATTAGACTCTTTTTTTTAATCAAATGTAAATTTATTTTTCTTTTTTCTTGGTCTGCCAAAAATGCAAAGCAACATTGTCATTACCGCTACTGCACCAACCGAACCCGCAAGGACAATTATCATATAAGTAAAGTCAGCGTCAACGATAAGTGTGCCAGTCATTATAACTAGCTCATAATTTTCGTTGTCAATTGATGCTGTCAGGACATAACTTCCGCCCGACTTTGAAAATGTTGTGCTGGTTGAATAAATTGTAATGTCAAGTTGATCGCCAGCAAGCAAACTACCTGATACAAGTTGATATGCAAAATTATTCAACTTAATATCATTTGAATATTTTACCTGTTGGTCATCTAGCTTGACGTAAAGTTTTCTTGGTGTAATTTTATAGTTTGCTTTTTCATAAGAAAACGAATAATTTGCATTATCACAACTTGCAGTAATTTCATATAATCCCGTTGAACTTGCGTTTGTTGCAGTGGTATATAAAGTAATATTTAAATTCTCTTTATTTTCAAATGCTGGCAATGGAGTTTTAATATAATACTGATTTTGTAAAAGACTGATATTTTCACCATATTCTGATGATTGTCTTTTCAAAACAATTCTCAAATTTCTTGGAACTATTTGCAACTCGCCTTCAACAGTAATGTTATAATTTTTATTGCAAGATTCAACAGTTAAAGGATAACTTCCAATCCCTTCACTTTCACTAGCAACGCTACCAAAAACTATTTGCAAATCATCATTATTCTTTATCTCCCCTCTTTCCAGTGAGTAAAAATCATTATCTAAATTATTGGCTTCGCCATATACCCTAATTTGTGAACTTGCAACTGTTATATCACGTTTTTTAATTTCCACCTTACCATTTTCAACTGTTATGATATAATTTTTATTTCTTGATGTTGCACTAAGATCGTAATTACCTGCAGGAGTTTTGTTGTTTATTCCAGCAGTATCAATCTCAAATGCCACATCGTCTCCCGCAAGGACCTGCCCACTTATTACAGAATATGTTACTTCTGACAAATCAACTTCACCATATGTAAATGAATATTCCCCTGCACTTAGAGTAATCTCTTTAGGATCAATTACAATATATCCCGATTGAACAGTCAAATCATAGTTTTTGTTTGTGTAACTAAAGGCTATTGGATATTTTCCTGCATCTTTAATCTTAGTTGTATCGCACGCAAGAGTTATCCCCAAGTTGTCCCCTGAAAGCACATCGCCTGATACTGAATATTTTGTTTGATCAAACGCAACGGATTCTCCATATTCAAAATGTTGGTCTAATACAATTGCACTTAATTTTCGTGGCGAAATAGTAAGTTTACTTTCTGTTGCAGACACGACATCATAATTTTTGTTTGAATAATCTTGTAAATATAAAGTATATTCTCCTTTACCTGTAATGATCGTTCTGCTTGCGATAACCGCACCCAAACTATCACCGCTATATAAACTTCCGCTTGTAATACTATAAGCGCTTCCACAAGCATCATCTATACTATACGAATCTCCATATTCAAGGGTTTGATTATTAAGTTTTAATGAGATTTTTCTTCTTTCTATTTTTAAATTGCCCGAAGTCGAAGTAATATTATAATTGTCATTGGTCCAGCTTGATAGAGTGATGTCATAATCCCCCACATTGCTACCCCTTGTAGCTGCGCAAGATAATCGCAATCCCAAATCATCACCGCCCACGACGCTTCCACTTGTTACAGTGTATGGTAAATCGGTTAAACTAATACTTTCGCCATAGCCAACAGTTTTATCTCCAATGGCAATCGCAATACTTCTTGCAAAAATCGAAAGTGTCCCTTCGTTGCTTGAAAGCGAGTAGTTTTGACTCGAGCAAGACATTTTAATTTTGTAATTCCCTTTTCCACTCGTAGCTAATGCTGTCGTTGAAAGGATAAATTGCCCTGCATCGCTTGCAATAATAGAACCAGATGTAATTGAATATTTTGTTTTGTCAAATGCTACGCTTCCATATGTAAACGTCTGATTTTTTACATTTATTGTAACCGGTCGTCGCTTAATATTTAAGTTTGCATTTCCTATAACAGTCGTATGACCTGTGGCTGAAATTTTATAATATATTTTTTTATTTCCATTAGTAAAATTTTTAAACGCAGAATTTGTTGTTATATCCGAAAAATATGTTGTGCCATTTAAACTGTATGTAATTGAATAGTTTGCTGGACTTGATACCGAAACTTTTATGTTGTGATAATTGCCATCATAAAATACTTCTGTGTCTTGTGCGGAGTAAGAAATTGTTGAATTTGTCTGCACCGCATTTTTAAGATTTACCATTCCGTGTCCATAATATTTAGCCCAGTTTGAATGGCTTGTATCAATTACCTTGCAAGCTGCAAACAATCTACTTTCAATTTCTTCGGCTGTGTAGTTTGCTACTCCTGCAGTGTAATAATTTTTATCCAAACAAAGTAGTGCAAGTGCGCCAGCAACGTGCGGTGCTGCTTGGGAAGTCCCCCACATATAAACCAAATCATTTTCGCACTTTCCATTTGAATTTTTCTTATTTGTTGCAGAAACTATCATACTGCCTGGTGCACTTATATCTATATAACTACCAAAATTAGAATAAGAAGCATCAAACTGATAAACACCAGCGGTATCCATAAGGGCAGACACAGTAATCATATCATCAACCGACGCTGGCAATGTGTATTGACAATCTTGTTCATCGTTACCTGCCGCAGCAACAGTGCTAACTGCATAAGAATCTCGTAAGACTTCAAGTTTTTCATTAAACTTAGCTTTTATTTCGTTTCGGTCCTGTTCGTCCAAACATTCCCCACCTGCACTGATGTTGACTGAAACAACATTATAGCCGTCTTCAATATAATCAATGACCATTTGCAAAGCATCGATTATATCTTGAGTTGTCATCAAACCATACTTGTTTGCTATTTTGATTGGTAAAATTTTCACATTGCTTGGGGTGAGTTGCGTTATAATTCCTGCGACGTGGCTTCCGTGTCCCCAACTTTCTTTGACTTCCTCAGCTATTTCTATTTGATAATGGTCATCTTCAAAGTTATATCCACTATATGTGTAAGTTGAATTATAAATTGCATCACCTACATATTTGCCAGACGCATCTTTAAGTATCCTATTTTTAAGTATTGCATGAGATGTGTTTATTCCTGTATCCAAAACGGCAACAACTAATTCCTTACCGCAGTTGTTTGTGGATAAATAATTATTATACGTGGCAACATCCATTGCATCATAGCCCCAAGTATAATAATTTGTGCTTTGCACAGAAAAATCATCATAAACTGAGCACACAACGTCAATTACAACCTTTTCTCCTGCTTCTTTCATCGCACTGTATGCATCTTTTGTTTCTTCAATACTTTCAAAATAAAGTGCAACGCTGTCTTCGTATGTAAAGGTATATTTTGCATTATATGTATTAGCAAGCGGTGCATCAGCAATTAAGGTTTTTGATGCATATTGATTTATTACTTTATAATAATCGCCTTTATCTTCAACAATAAAGTCATTTTCATGGCAAAGAGATTCCACTTGCACAGGCGTCAAAGTTTTATTAGATAATAGATTATTTGCCCCTTCTAAACTTTCAATTCCTAACTTTTGTTGCAAAGAAAGGACATCGATCTCTTTATCCAAATAAATATATTCTATGTTTCGATCAATTTTAGCAAGTTGTTTTGAAAGTGGCAATGCTTGCGCTTGACCAAAATCAGCACTACCTACGCTGAAAAAATTAATTCCCACACAAAGAGATAAAATAAAAAATAAAAAAAATATAAAATATTTCTTCTTCATTTGCTTTCCTTAATAATAGATTATCATAAAAATTCTAATTTTCCAAATTAATATTAATATTTGTAAAATGATTTTATTTTATTCTTTTTCACATATCATTTTTTATATCCATATTATGTAGTGAAGGGCAAATAAGGCAATCTTTTACCCTTCACAATACAGGAGAAAAAACAAATGAATTATCAAGAAAATTTTAACAACGAGAACTGGGAATCTCAATGCAATTTCCCACAAGATTGGAACTGCGACTGCGACCATAATAATTCAGACAAAAAGATTTTTTATGGCTATTTTGTAGGCACACAATATCCTTCTCAAAATAACGACGACAATTGCGACAGAAAAGAAACAACGCGCTGTGAAGAAAAAAGACCTGAAACAAATAGATGCAGAACTTGTCGTTGTCCATTCTGCTGTCTTTTTAGACGCTTTCACTAATTAAAATATAGCAGAATTTTCTGCTATATACATATCTTGAATATTTAGACTTGACAAATCGTAATTATATGATAGTATAAATGAAGGAGAATAATTATGACATTTGTTTTTGACCTTGATGACACCGTTTGTGACACTGATGATTACAGCCAAAAATATATATGGAATTTTATTAAAGAACACAATCTTCCTTTTCATAAAACCAATGCAAATACCAGATTTGCAGAAGGAAAATTTGATTGGAGTAAAAAAATCGCTTTAACATGGTATAAAATTTATGGCGATGAAATGATGCTTGAATTTCCTTGCAAAAAAGGTGCTGTTGATTTTATCAATTCTCTGTTTGATAATGGTCATAAAATAGTTATTGCCACAGCAAGAGCAACAGACTGGCACACAACACCAGTGCTTGTAACAAAACTCTGGCTAGCAAAAAATAAAATAAAATATCACAAACTTTACACAGGAAGAATTGACAAAGAAAAAATATGCGAAATTGAACAAGCGGATTTCTTTTTTGATGACGATTTAAAAATAACTGCAAATGTTGCAACGCATTTTAAAAACCACTCTCACCCTTGTCAAGCTCTTTTGGCGACAACTGAATTTAATAAAGATTTACAACCCGGCGAAGGCGTTCAACGAATATTGGATTTCAATCATTACAAACATTACATCAACGATTTACTTTGTAGCGAAGACTTCGCAAACAAATAAAAAGTAGGCAATTGGCCTACTTTTTATTTTGTTTCATTTTCAGTTTAAAGTTGTCTGAAAATAAAAAGATAGCCTTTTGCTATCTTTCTTATTTATGATCGTGTCCCCATTCGCCTTTTGCATAATCTGCAGGGTTGTAACTTATTCCATTTTTATCATAATAATCTTTTACTGCTGCCTTAACTGCTTCTTCTGCCAAAACTGAACAATGAAGCTTGTGTGCAGGAAGCCCGTCAAGAGCTTCGACTACTGCTTTATTTGTAATTTTAACTGCTTCTTCAACAGGTTTTCCTTTAATCAGTTCGGTCGCCATTGAACTTGTTGCAATGGCACTGCCACAACCAAAAGTCATAAATTTGCAATCTGTGATGATATTATTTTCAACTTTAATATACATTCTCATAATATCGCCACACTTCGCATTGCCCACTTCACCGATACCATCAGCATTTTCTATTTCGCCAACATTTCTTGGATTCCTAAAGTGGTCCATAACCTTTTCGCTATATAACATATTTTCTTTCTCCTTTTTGTAACGAATGCCAAACAGGCGACATTTTTCTTAAATGCTCAACCACTTTAGGCACAATTTCAATCGTTTTATCAATTTCTTCTTGAGTTGTATATTTGCTTAATGAGAGCCTAAGTGAACCATGCGCAACTTCGTGTGGTCTGCCTATTGCTAAAAGCACGTGGCTTGGATCAAGTGAACCTGAGGTGCAAGCGCTACCGCTTGAAGCACATATTCCTTCGTCATCAAGAAGAAGCAATAGGCTTTCCCCTTCAATCCCTTCAAAGCAAATGTTAACATTATTTGGAAGTCGTTTTGTCTTATCTCCATTCAATGCGGAGTGCGGAATTTTAAGAAGTGCTTTTATAAGTTTATCTCTGAAAATTGTTAATCTTGCATTGACTTCTTCCATTTCTTCTGTAGCCATTTTTAATGCATAAGCAAGCCCAACCGCACCAGCAACATTTTCCGTTCCACCACGCTTCCCGCTTTCTTGAGCACCACCTTCAATTAAATTTGAAAGCAAAACCTTTCTTCTTGCATAAAGGACACCTATTCCTTTAGGGCCGTGGAATTTATGTCCTGCAATTGACAACATATCTATATTCATTTTTTCAACATCAACGTTGATATGCCCTACCGCTTGAACTGCATCTGTGTGAAAAAGAATTCCTTTTGCTCTGCAAATTTCTCCAATTTCTTTAATTGGTTGAATTGTGCCGATTTCATTATTTGCAAACATTATAGTTACAAGGCAAGTATCTTCTCGTATTGCATTTTTTAAATCTTCTAGTTTTACAATGCCATTTTCATACACATCAAGATAAGTTACTTCAAATCCTTGTTTCTCTAATTTTTCAATGGTATGCAAAACTGCGTGATGCTCAATTTTAGAAGAAATAATATGTTTTTTACCCTTTCTTTCACCTAGTTTACAAGCGGAAATAATCGCTTGATTATCGCTTTCGCTTCCACCAGAGGTGAAATAAATTTCTCTTGGATTTGCATTAATGCATTTTGCAACTATTTCTCTTGCATTTTCAAGGCTTTCCTTCGCCCTTTGCCCCATAGAATGAAGTGAAGAAGCATTGCCATATTCTTCTTTTAAGTATGGCATCATTTTCTTTAAAACTTTTTCATCAAGTCTGGTTGTCCCAGCGTTATCTAAATATATCATTTTTCTTCCTTTTATTTTACGTCGCTTTCGCCACGAAGTTTGCCAATAGCCAACATTCTATCTTTTGCTTTATACACATATGAACCGCTTACAATTATATCCGCACCTGCATCAAGCACTTTTTGCACATTGTATTCATTGAGTCCGCCATCAACTTCAATTTTATATGAATATTTATTTCCCGTTCTTAAAAGATCAAGTTCCTTAATTTTATCAAGACTTTCTTTAATAAACGATTGTCCGCTTGCCCCTGGTTCTACACTCATAACAAGCACAAGGTCAACTGCGTGAATATACATTTTGATATCCTTGATTGGTGTATTAGGAGAAATTGAAAGGCCTGCTAAAGCGTTTGCTTTTTTTATTTTTTTTATTGCCGTCACAATATCGTTTTTATCTTTAAATGCTTCGTAATGCACCGTAATAATGTTTGCGCCTGCATCTAAGTAGTCATCGATTAAACTTAAAGGCTCACTGCACATTAGGTGAACATCAAGCATTATTAAACTGTTTTGATTGATATTTCGCACAAGGTTTTCATCATATGTTTTTGCTTTAACAAACTTCCCGTCCATAATATCACAATGAAGCATATCTGCCTTACCTTGCATCTCGCAAGCATACTGTAACACCCCGCTGTATTCTTTTACGGGATCTGTTGAAACAGAAATATACACCTTTTTATTCATAGTTTCTCCTTAATATTTTTTTGATTGTTTTAATTCTTGCAAGATTTTTAAATAGTTTTGATATCTTCTTAAAGATATTTGCCCAGTTTTAACACCGCTAATTACTCCACATTCTCCACCTTCGTGAAGGCAAGAACGATATTTACACCTTTCTCTTCCTTGTAAAAAATCCGGATAGTATGAAGCAAGTTCTTCTTTTGTGATATCGCTTACAAAAGATAAATCTAAAAGAGAAAATCCTGCGGTGTCTGCCAAATACCCTTGCCCAACTTTGTATAGACTGACAAGTCTTGTTGTTTGCTTCCCCCTTTCAATCTTTGCTGACAAATCACCTATTTCAGTAAAACCTTCACTTTTAAATATTGCATTTATAAGAGAGCTTTTCCCTACAGCACTTTGACCAGCAAGAGCACAAATCCCCTGAATTTTTTCTTCCAAGTTATCCACATTTCCACTTTTTGCAGAGAGTGAAATTATTTCATAATCACAATAATCTTTTTTTACTTCAGCGATAAACTGCTCATCTGAAATATCTGTTTTGTTTATTACAATGATAGGTTGAATATCGTTAAGATGACAATATATTATTATTTTATCTACAAGCACAAAATCTGGTTTTGGACTTGGTGCAATCACAATGAATATCTTATCTAAATTTGCCATAGGCGGACGAATTAAAATGTTTTTTCGTTTATGAACATTTTCAATAACTTCATTAAAGTCAACGCTGTCCCCTACATATATACCTTTTGCCTTTGTTTTTCCGCTTGGCATAAGAGAATATGTTTTGCCTTCGCATTCAACAGTGAATAGGTTTGCATTTTTTTTAACAACCAGTCCTGTCATCTTTTTTCTCCTTAAGAATTTTATTTCGAAGTTGCCCGCAAGCTCCTTCAATATCTTCGCCCATTGTCCTTCGCACTGTTGCACTTAAGCCTAAAGACTCAAGTTTTTCCACAAATTTGTATGCATCACTTCTTGCCACACCTAAAAGATTTCTTTCCTTCACACTATTCAATGGAATAACATTGATATGACACATTAACCCTTTAAGGAGCAAAGCAAGTCTTTTGGCATCTTCTTCGCTATTATTTACACCTTTAATTAAGGTGTATTCAATATATATTCTTCTGCCTGTTTTATCAAAATACTCTCGACAAGAATCAATAATTTCTTTTATTGACCATTTGTTTGCAATAGGCATAACTTCCCTTCGCTTTTCATCTAAACTTGCGTGAAGAGAAATAGTAAGAGTAATATTATATTGTTTTTCTTGCAATAATTTTATTTTATCCACCAGTCCACAAGTGGAAAGAGAGATATTTCGTTGACTTATATTAATTCCTTTTTCGTCTGAAACAAGTTCAATAAATTTGCAAGCATTATCAAAGTTGTCAAGCGGTTCACCACTTCCCATCATAACGATATTTGTAATTTTTCGTTCTTTTGCATTCCCGCCAAGTTTTCTGTTTACTAACAACACCTGACCAAGTATTTCGCCTGCTGACAAATTACGTTCCAACCCATTTAAAGTTGAAGCGCAAAACTTGCACCCCATACGACAACCAACCTGAGTTGATACACAAATAGTGTTGCCATATTTATATTTCATAAGCACACATTCAACAATTTTACCATCACCAAATTCAATAATAAATTTTTGTGTGCCGTCATTTGACGTAAATTCTTTAATAATTTTATATTGTGGATAATCCTGTGCTATTTTTTCTTTTATCTCTTTAGAAAGATTTGTTATTTCATCAAGTGATTTCCCTTTTACTATTCCGTCAAAAACTTGACTTGCCCTAAATTTGGGTAAGCCTAATTTTTCAACATACATTTGTAATTCATTAAAAGTCAAATCACTTAACATTCGTCTATTTTTTCTCCTAAAATTGTGTTGTGCCCATTAAGATAGTCTTGTGCGCGCACAGCCTTTCCTGAAGGAGCTTGACATACTTCAATTTCCAAACTACCTTCTTTTGTTCCTATAATAAATCTCTTTTTATTGTTAGCAATTTTTCCTTCTTCAAATTCTTCTTCAATTGCTTTTGCTTTTAAAACTTTAAGTTTTTCTCCATTGATAAAGAAATAACACCCCACAGTTTCAGCTAAAGCACGAACTTGATTTTCAAGTTCTTTTGCAGTTTTAGAAAAATCTAAAAATCCGTCTTCCTTTTCAAACTTTTGCACAACGGTTGCCTTAGTATGATCTTGCGCTTTAAAAGTCATTGTCCCCTTTTCATAAGAGTCTAAAATTTCTTTAACCATTTCGCCACCAATGAGTGCAAGATTGTTTTCAAGTTGTAAATAATATTCGCCTTGAAGTGCATACTCTCTTTGAAGAATAATATCACCGCTATCAACTTCCATTGCAACTTTCATTATAGTAACGCCTGTTTTTTTATCTCCATTTAAGATTGCATTTTGTATTGGAGAGGCTCCCCTATATAAAGGCAGAAGTGAAGGGTGAACATTTATACAAAGTTTTAAATCTAAAAACCACTTTGGTAAAATTTGGCCATATGATGCCACAACTGAAACGTCAAAGTCAAGCTTTTCAATTTCTTCTTGATAGTTTCTCATCTTGTCATAACAATAACAAGGGATTCCCTTCGCTTGAGCCAATATTTTTGCATTGTTTGGAGTCGTTTTATGCCCCCTGCCACAAGGACGGTCAGGCTGAGTGATTACACCTACAACATTTATACCTTGTTTACACATTTCGTTAAGGACAACGGCAGAAAATTGTGAACTTCCTAAAAATAATACTTTCACTATATCTTACCACCTTGTTTCAAATATTTATCTTTATCCATACTTTTATCTACAAACAAAATACCGTCCAAATGGTCAATTTCGTGGCAAATGCATCTTGCAAGCCATTTTTCTCCCGTAAGCGTAAATGGATAACCAAATCTATCAAAAGCCGAGACAGTAATTTCATAAGGTCTTTTTACCCTTCCCTTAAAACTGCCAACAGAAAGGCAACCTTCTTCTTCAACGTCTTCGCCTTTAGATTTTATAATTTGCGGATTAATAAGTTCGAAATACGCATTATTGACTTCAACAACGGCAATACGTCTTAACACCCCAATTTGTGGGGCTGCAAGTCCCATTCCATCGCTTGCAATCATTGTTTCTTTCATATCATCAAGAAGTTGCCATAAATCTTCATCAAAATTCTGAACTGGTTTTGATTTTTTACGTAAAAAGTCTTCTCCTATTTTAACTATTTTTCTGATAGCCATAAATTCTCCTTTAAGAAAGATTCTGTGGATTTATTTCAAAGAATACTGATGTTTTTGAAGCCTTGTCCACAATTTCAAAAGCTTCACACTCAACTGCATCAGCGTGTTGTAAGTTTAATCTCATCATTATTTGATAGCGATATTTGCCTTGCACTCTTTGCACTGGAGATTTCATCGCATCAAGATAAATGATATCTCTGCCATACTTAGCTTTCAATTTTTCAATTTCAGTATAACATATTTTTAACAATTCTCGCACATTATTTTCATTAATATCACTAAAAAGTATTCGAATTATTCTCGTATAAGGCGGAAACTGAGCAGTTTCTCTCACATTTATTTCCTTTCGGTAAAAACCTTTATAGTCATAATTTGATGCAAATTTATAAACATAATGTTTTGGACTGTATGTTTGCAATATTACTTTGCCTTCATTTTGACTTCGTCCAGCACGACCTGCAACCTGTGTAATAAGTTGAAATGTGCGTTCGGTGCTTCGATAGTCAGTATGATATAAAGTTTGATCGCCATCAACAATTCCTACTAAAATCACATCTTCAAAATCGTGTCCCTTGGCAATCATTTGAGTTCCTACTAAAATCCCAGGTTTTGAATTTTTAAATTCTTCCAAAATTTTTTGATGCGAATTTTTTGTTGTAGTGGTATCATTATCCATTCGCAAAATATTGACACTCGGAAACATCTCTTTTAATTTATCAGCCACTTGTTCGGTCCCGATAGCACCTTGCTTAATTTGATCGCTTCCGCATTTTGGACATTTTGAAAGAACGCGATATTGTTTCCCACAATAATGACATTTAAGGCGGTTGTCTTCCTTGTGATAAACAAGCGAAACATCGCAATCACAGCATTTTGCGATATAACCACATTCTCGACATCGCATAAAGGAAGAATATCCCCTTCGATTAATAAAAATCATTGCCTGTTTGTTGCTATTTACAACATTCACAAGTTCTGCGAGAAGTTTGTTTGAGAAAATTCCACTGTTGCCTGCACGAAGTTCATTCATCATATCAATAGTTTCAACAACAGGCATTTCTTTTCCATTTGCTCGGACTGGAAGTTCAATAAGTTGATATTCGCCTTCCTTTGCCATTTTATAACTATCAATCGACGGAGTTGCACTTCCTAAAACTAGCGGACACTGATTTGTCCTTGCCCTAAACGATGCAACGTCGTGAGTGTCATAACGTGGATTAGATTCGGAAATATAACTTTGTTCGTGCTCTTCATCAATGATGATAATCCCTAGATTTTCAAGCGGAGCAAAAATTGCACTTCTTGCACCAATAGCAATGCGAGCCTGCCCAGAATAAAGTCGTTTCCATTCATCAAATCGTTCTCCCGCAGAAAGCCCACTATGTAAAAGTGCAACCAAATCACCAAATCTACTTTTAAAGTTGGACATAATTTGTGGAGTAAGTGAAATTTCAGGAACAAGCATAATAGCGTTTTTCCCTTTTGCAAGTTCCCTTTCAATTAAGTTCATATATACTTCTGTTTTTCCACTTCCAGTAACGCCGTGCAAGAGATATGTTTTATCATCACAAATGCTGTCAATTGCATTTTGTTGATACTCATTTAGGCAAACCTTTTTTTGATTCATAGGACTAAATTCAGGCGCACGAAAGACTTGTTCTTTTTCTTGCAAAATTACACCTTTTTCAAAAAGTGATTTCACTGCACTTGCACCAAAATTGTCTTTTAATATCGCAGAACAAGTTTTTCCGTTTTGTTTTAAAAACTCAATAATTTCAATTTGTTTTTTTGCCCTTAACGAAATTTCAATTTGACAGTTTTCATTTAAGCAGTAATAGGTTGCAAATAATTCTTTTACTTTGCCTTCTCGCATTTCACTCGGCAAAAATAATCTTAATGTAGATGAATATTTTAAGTGATTTTTCTTCACCATAAAATGCATTAATGCAAGAAGCTCTTTCTTTATAACGCTTTGCTCATCAATCGCCGAAATGATTGATTTTAATTTGCTTTGGTCATATTCACAAGCACCGCTAATTTTAATCACATACCCCTGCAAAATACGACTGCCAAAAGGGACGTAGACTCTTGCGCCTACATCAATATCAGTTTCTTCTGGGATAATGTATTCAAAGACTCTGTCTAAAGCCTTTGCGTCTTGATCTATAATGACTTTAGCAAACATACCACTCCTTATTTTAATTATATCACAAATAAAAAAAATAGACAATATTTTAAACAAACAAAAAACAGCAAAATTTCTTTGCTGTTTTATAGTTTAAATTCGGACAACTGTCACTTCAGCGCCAACATAATCAGCGTCTGACATATCCAGCGTCCAATTCTCTCCTACGAGAATTTTGAAATTATATTCACCGCTAAAGTAACTATTATCAAACATACCCTGATAACAGGATTTAAATAAAAAAGTATATTCTTCGCGAGAATATACTTTTTGGATTAATTTTCTTTTCTTCTCGTTTTTAGTCCTTTTTCAATAAGTTTGTATATTTCACTTAACACAAGCATTGAAGCGGAAAGCCCGATTACAATAAACCATTGCACTCCTGAAAGAGAAACCAATTTCAAGAGACTTTGAAGTGAAGTAAATGCAAATAATGCAACTAGTCCAAAACAAAATACAATTGCAAACAAAAACCATTTGTTTTTATGTGGTTTTGATTTATAAAATGGTGCATTCGTCCGCATTGATGCCAGATAAAACATTTGGTTTAAATTAAGCACATAAAAAGCCATTGTTGTTGCTATTTCCGGCGAAAATGATAGCCCGATTACATATGATACAACAACTAAAATTGTTTGAATTACACCAAGCACAATTATTGCAATTCCATTCCCATTTGCAAACAACCCTTTTTTGACATCTCGCGGTGGCCGATTCATAAGATCTTGCTCTGCTTCTTCCACGCCAAGCGCAACTGCCGGCAGGCTGTCTGTGATTAAATTTGTAAATAAAATTTGGACGGGATATAAACACACAAACTGTGGATAAATCAGCGTAACAATAAACACAGACATTAGTTCGGCAAAATTTGCAGAAAACAAAAACTTAACGGTTTTTTGAATATTGTGATATATTTTCCTACCTTCTTCAACGGCAACTACAATAGTCGCAAAATTGTCATCGGCAACAATAATATCAGCAACTTCTTTGGCAACATCGGTTCCGCTTTGACCCATTCCTATGCCAATACTTGCCTTTTTTAAACTTGGTGCATCATTCACACCATCACCCGTCATTGCGACCACATTCCCCTTTGCTTTAAATGCTTGCACAATGCGTTGCTTATCATTCGGGCTTACCCTTGCAAATACTGAATATTTATCAATTATTTTTTCTAATTGTTCATCTGAATAGTTTGCCAAATCTTCTCCCGTCAAAACTTCATTTTCGTTTTTTGCAATCCCTATTTGTTTGGCTATTGCTAAAGCTGTATTTTGATAATCCCCCGTAATCATAACCGGCTTCATTCCAGAACATCTACATTTCTCAACTGCACTTGCAATTTCTTTTCGTGGCGGATCAATAAGCCCCATTATTCCCACAAAGATTAAATTTCCTTCTTCAAATTCGCTAGGGCTATTAATTTCTTTATATGCAAATCCCAAAACTCGCAATGCCTTATTTGACATCTTAGTAATTATGTTTTTTACTTCATTTCTTTTGCTTTGCGTAAACTCTTGCACTTCTCCGTTTATAGCAATATGCGAACATTTATTTAAAATGCTATCACAACCTCCTTTGACATACATCTCTTTTTTCCCGTCTTGTTCAACAAGCACACTCATCAGTTTTCTGTTTGAATCAAACGGAATTTCATTCTTTCGCACATAGCTTTTATACAATCCATCTTTATATAGCCCCAACTTTTTTGCAAAACCTAAGAAAGCAACTTCAGTAGGATCTCCTACAAATTTGCCCTTTTGAAAACTTGCATCATTGCATAGTTGACTTGCCAAAAACAAATGAGATGTTGCCAAAATTTTAAAATTATTTTCCTGCAAAGTTTTATTTTCATAAACGGCAACAACTTCCATTTTATTTTGTGTAATAGTGCCTGTTTTATCAGAGCAAATCACATTGCAAGCACCCAGAGTTTCAACTGCAGGAAGATGCTTCACTATTGCCTTCTTTTTAGCAAGACGAGCAACACCCATACTCATAATTATTGTTATCACCGCCGGCATACTTTCAGGAATTGCTGCAATGGCAATTGCCACTGCTGTCAAAAATGCATCTAATATGCCATTTGGCGTTATGCACACTTCAATGATAAAAGTGACTAGCGCAATCAACAAAATTAAATAAGTAAGAATTTTCCCTAAATCTTTAATACTTTTTTGTAAGGGTGAAAGTTCTTTTTTGCTTTCTTGAATTGACGATGCAATCTTGCCAAATTCGCTATTTTCGCCTAATGCATACACAACACCCACGCCCCTTCCAAAACATACATTTGTCCCTTTATATGCAATATTTTTCCTTTCTCCTAAAGGGGAATTCTCAGAAAAAACATTATCACAATTTTTTTGGACTTCTTTGCTTTCACCTGTAAGAGACGATTCATCGATTTTTAATCGGACACTTTCAATCAATCTTAAATCTGCCGGAACAATGCTTCCGCTTTCAAGTAAAACAACATCTCCTAAAACAAGGTCATCTGTTTTTATCTTTTTCTTCTCGCCCTCTCGCATCACTACACATTCTGCTTGAGTCAGTTTGCTTAGTGCTTCCAAAGATTTTTCCGCTTTGTTTTCTTGAACCACACCAAATATAGCATTCATTAAAACAATAGATAAAATAATTATTCCATCAATAATTTCTTCTGCTTGTCCTTCAATAATTCCTATTACCATTGACACCGCTGACGCAATAAGCAAAACGATAATCATAAAATCTGCAAATTGAGCAAAAAATTTCAATCCCAATGATTTATGTTTAGTTTCAATTCCCCCTCTTTTAGTATTCGCCCTTGACAAAACTTCATCTTCACTCAGTCCACTGGGACAAGAAGATAAATCCAATAAGGTTTGATTTATTGTTTTATTATGATATGCTTTCACTTATTCTCCCTTTACCAAAAAATAACACCTGACAAAATCGACATAAAAACCAGATATAAAGAAAACCACTTCAAATTTGTTTTTTCAGTAAGTTTTAACATAAATTTTATACTCACTAGCGCAATCGAAAATGCTAAAATCCCACCTACAACAAGTCCTACAATATTAATATTTACTGATAATCCTTCTTTTGCGACTTCGACGATTTCAAGCAAAAGCGAAGCAACAATGATTGGAATCGAGAGTAAAAACGAAAACTTTGCGCACTCTTTTTTTTCTGCACCCGCAATTAATCCCGCGCTAATTGTTGTGCCAGAACGAGAAATCCCCGGCACAAGCGCAACACCTTGTGCTAGCCCTATCAAAATCGCTTTTTTTATTCCTATTTTTCCCGGCTTTGTATGCCGCTTTTCGCTAAAAAACAAAAATATCGCACTCAACAAAAAAGAGATAGGCAAAATACCACCCGCAAAAGAATCTTTAAGTAATGGCATAAAAATCAAAGCAATAATGCAAGTCATAATTGTGGCGACTGCGAGCAAAATAACTTCATTTGAAAATGGATTTTTAATCATTCTCCACAAATCTTTTCGAAAAATAACAACTACTGCAAACAAAGTTGCTAAGTGAAAAATAATGCTTACAAATAAACTTTCTTGCACACCAAAAATAGAAGACAGCAAAACCAAATGTCCGCTGGAAGAAATGGGCAAAAATTCACAAATGCCTTGCACAACACCAAGCAACACAAGCACCCAAAAAGTCATAACTTCTCCTACGCCTATTTATACGAATTGGGTTTTTCAAATATGATAAAAATAAAAAAGACGCAAATTAATTGCGTCAAATTTACATTAAAATATCTGAATAATAGTCTAAAATTTCTTCTTTAAGTTTTTGTGATTGCTCTTGCAGGTCTTTGGTTTCTTGCTGAATTTCCTGCTCAGGTTGTAATTCTTGTGTGCTTATTTCATTTGCGTTTGGCAATATTTCTTCGCTTTGCATACTCTCTTCATATTCTTTAATATTGTTTTGCAAGTCCACAAACTGTTTTAATGTTGTAATAACCTTTATTCTATTTTGTTCATCAAATTCCACGATATCATAATTTGCCCTAATAAACGCATCTCTGCCATCAAGTAAAGTAACTTCCGCCATACCGTTTCTGAAGCAGTCTTCTGCGTGAAGAAATCTATAAGGCAAAACTGTTCCTTTTTTCGTAACGTAAGCAAAACGATTTTCGCCTGCAACAACTACTCTGCCAAGTCCACATCTATCTATGAATGTAGCATATGCAAATCTTTGTTTCATAAGCATAAACTTCCCATTCTTCCCCTTTTTAGCAAAGGTAAAATAAGATGGTCTCTGTTTGCCACGCATATACTGTGCAGCCCTATACTCATCAATAATTTCCACTCTTGCAAAACCATTATAAAAAGGTGAAGACTTTTTACCAAATTCTCTTTTGGTAAACTGACCATTTTCATTGCAATATTTATAACTTTTTTTATCTTTCGTTAGCACCAAGAAAAAGCCACCATCTTCAAAGCTTCCACTCGGCATCACGTCTGTTTCGGCAACTTTTTTCCCATCTTTATATATTATTCCACCGCTACTTTCCGTGCCCCTAGACATTTTTGGTTTAAAGGAAATACCTTCACAAATACAAATTTCATTGTTAACATTATATTTTATTTCTTCATAAGTTTCAAAAATACTATTATCCATTTTTCTCTCCTGTTTTGTTAAATTTCATTCTCGTCATCTTCGTCAAGTTCACTTAAAGATTCTTCAACCCACTTGTCATAATCTTTATCCATATCATAATGATAGCGGACGTCATCATCTTGCTTTTTACGTATTGCTTCACAAATTGCATTGTAATGATAAATTTTATCAATGAGCTCCTGTGCCTGTTCAAAACTGCATCGAAACAATTCTTGATGCGCCTGAACTATTTGCTTGTGCGAAAATACTTTTCCTTGCTTACTTACAAATTCGCATTTTTCATCAAAAGTGACTACAGGTGCAATCCCGTTAGAAAATCTGCCAACTTTTAGAAACCGCTTAGGAAGAATATTAAATTGTTTATCCATAAATGTTTGACCGCTTGAATCACGCATCTCAATGGGAATCATTCCTTCGCTAATATTGCCAATTTTTTCAAAAATAGTTGTATATGTTTTCATCACTCCAAATCTATTTTTAATTCCTATCCTTGGCATATACGGAGAATTTGAAGGAACTTGAATCAATTTATCTAAAATTGTATTTTTCAGTTGCATTATAGTCCCATCAGCATTTAGATAAAATTTTTCATATTCATCATAAGCAACCGCTACGCCATCTTTAAAATCGTTTGCAGATGTAAACCTTCTTGGACTTACTTTTTCATTTTTAGCAACATAAGTCATTCTTCTATATTCTGGATCGCACTTTGTTTCCACAACTGCAAAGCCATTTCTAAACTCATTTACATCTTCAAATCTATGTGGCATTAAATGACCATCGCTATGCAAAAAAGTATAACCTGTCCCATCTTTCATTTTTACAGGACGCCAAGAGTCGTGTTCACTTCCTACAACAACAAACTTTTCTTCCATAATTTCCCTTTACTTGATTGTATCACAGTTTAGCCCATTCGTCAAGACTAAAAATTATAATAAAAAAGAGCAAATGCTTTGCTCTTTTAAATATTTTTAATAAGACCTGCAATATCTTTTGCTGAATTCTTGTTGAATTCCTTTTTAAAGTTATCTTGCAGTTTGTCATAATTTATTTCACCACAAGTCAATTTTGCTATCGCTTTTGCACATTGATTTGTATTGTTGTAAACCAATATAGCATTTCTTTTTTCAAGGTGCAACATATTGTCAAATTCTGGATATAGTTTTTGCTTAGTCGTAATAATCAGAACTTCTTTTGCAAAAGATTCACACATGGTTGCTGCGCCAAGTTTAGTAAACACAACATCAGCAGCAGTCATCATTTCATCTACAACAGTGCAGAACCCTATATTTGTAACATTAGTTAAATTTTTATCTTGAATATACTTATCTATTTTATTTTTTTCTTCTTCGTTTCTTCCGTTAACAACAATAAAATGCACATTTTTATTATACTTTAAAAAGTCATTCAAAATTTTGCCATTGCTTCCAAATCCAAACCCACCAGACATGATAAGAACTGTAAATTTATCTTGTGGGATATTTAAACTATCTTTAATGGCCTTCTTATCTTTTTGCACTAAAAACTTGGCATCAATTGGAATTTTATACTCGAAAACTTGCTTTTCATCAAATCCTGACTTTAACAAATTTTCGGTAGCTTCTTTACAAGGAGAAATAATCGCATCAATATCATTGCAAAGTTCAGCATAAGTAGGAATATTAAAATCTGGAATATTATAAACGATTTTGCAATTAATCTTTCCTTCTCGTCTTAGTAGCAATGCTGTCAAAGCTACACTTGCAACTGGCGAATAAATTACATCGAAACCCTCTTCGTTAACTTTTTTGTCTAGAATTGGTCTAAGCGCTTCAACATCTTTTTTGATGTATTTATAATTTTTTGCTTTTAAAAGATTTCTATCATATCTTCCTAATCGTCTTTGAAAAAATCTAGCAAGTCTTGGAATTCTTTTTACGATTTTATAATAAGATTCTGATACAAATTTTGCTCGTTCTGGACAATCTTGATATACGTTGAATACTTCGTTTTCAATCCCCATATTTTCCAGTTCTTGCGCAACAGCCCTACATATTTTGTTTACCCCTTCCCCAACAGTTATGGTGCATAATAAAACTTTCACTAAATTAACTCCTTTATTTGATTATTTAAGCATTTTAAACCAGTCAAATAATACATAACTTGAGCATTTTTGTCTTCTGAATGAAGCGGAATCATACTAATAAAGAGAAGCCCCTCAATAAGTTCGATATCATTAATATCATAACCAAATTCTTTAACAACATCATCAAAAATATTAGGATTAATAATGTTATTTGTAAAGAATGAATATTCAAAAGTTCCTGCATCAATTTCTTTAAGATTATAAAGCCCTTGTGTGATATAATCATAAAGTCCATGATAATTATGTCTAGTCTTAGCAACATCATAACGAGAGTCCCCATAAATCATATCGACACCAAAATTTCCTCTTGGATCAATAAATTTAAAGAGCGAAAGAGATGGAATGTAAATTACATTGCTAAAACAAGGATCTCCGTGAATAATAGAGTAATATTTAGAACTTGTATTAATTAATTTTTCAAGTTTTGGTTGCAATAACTTATAGACTTTATCAAAAGATAATAATTTTTCGCCATTACAATAAACATAATCTTGTTCTAAAATATCCTTTCTTTCCCAAAGTTTAATACGTTCTTCTGTTTTATCAATATACATTTTTCTTGCAAGAGGAACAATATTTGCAGCACTTCTTGGTGCTTTTTTAGACCACATTAAATTGCCTACATTTAAAAATTTTCTAAAAATATGTTTCCAATTATCTTCTGATATATCATAGTATAAATAATATTCTGCAAGAGAACTATCGTTAACAAATTCGGTTTGATAAGAAATTGTGTCTCCAGTTTGTTTATATCCGATAAATCTTGGAATCAAAAAACTAAGTGGTGAAGATTGAATCTTCTTAAGCCACATAAGTTCGCTTTTTAATTTCCCATAACTGCTTGTCTTTGTAAGAACACCATAATCATCAATATTAAATGAATTAAAATTTCTTCCTACAATGCTATCTTTAAATGTATTTGTATAATCTTCAAGAGTGCCTGTATCTTTCCAAGATTTAATGATTACCCCTTTCATTTGTTGTCTAGCCATATAATATTCAATCATGCTGCTAAGTTGAAGTTCTCCACGTTTTTTCTCGTAAGATTGAGACAATGCATCTCTAAGAACTTCTGGATTTCTAAAGTTATAAAGTCCAATCAAAACTTTATTTGTTTCTGGAGTATAATCTGGCTTATCGATAATTTCTTGAATATCATCTTCGTTATTTGTTTTAATTAAACACCATCTTGAATGAGAGTGATCATGAATATTCATATATCCAAGCCAATCATATGAATAATCTAAATTTGTTTCACACATTGTATCGCCTAAAAGCAATAATGTTGGTTTTGTAATATAGTCTTTGCAAAGAGCAAATGCATGCAATGGTCCTTGTGGATTTTCTTGCACAACATAATTCACATTAAGATTTGAAAATGATTTATTGATAAAGCTTTTCACTATCGATTCGTTTCCTGGACTTACAACAAATGTAATATCTTTTAATCCTTTTTTTACATAATCAATAATCATATTGTAAATACCTGGTTTGTGATTAACTGTTAAAAGCCCTTTTGGAAGAGCATAACTAAGTGGAGCAAGTCTTGTTGCCTTTCCCCCCATTAAAATAACTAATTGCATATCTTTCATAATAAATTCTCCTTTATATATTCTTCAATTTCACGTGGGTGTTTTACTAACACTCCTTGCCCACCCAAATTTTCAAGCGGTAAAATATCTACATTATATCTATCTCCAAACACCATTGCCTGCTTTGCCGACACATCGTTTTCATCTAATATGTTTTGATAAGCATCTTGCTTTGAAAACTTATTATCTAATACATTACATTTCTTGGGAGCAACCAGTGTAAATGGTGATAAATCAATACCCAGCTTTTTTGCTTTGAATTCAATGTTTTCATAAATTTCATTTGACACTATGTATAGCTTATAGACATCTGACAACTCTTTTAAAATATCATTGTTCACAACTTCAGCATTGTCATAATCAATTTGAAAAAAGTTGTCAATACGATAAGCATTCCACTGCTGTGGCGTAACCCCAAACTTTAAACAATTTTTACCAAAAGAAACTCTCGTTTCGCCGCCTGACGTAAATCCATTTTCTTTCATTAATTCAAGAATCTTTTCATCTGAATGTTTGGTAAGCGATCTTAATGTCTTTTTTATGTATTCAACATAAAACTGTTTGATATTTGATGAATAATACATTGTTTCATCAAAATCAAAGATAATTACTTTTAAATTTTCTTTCATTTGTGCATTCCTTTGTAGTATTGTAACATTATTACGCTTTTTTTGCAACAATATTTGCTATTTTTTATAAAAAATGACATTGAATCTGCTCGAGTTTAATTCAATCGTGTCATTTTTTACTAAAAATAGCACTCACTACAAAAAAAAAGAAGAAGACCGAGATCATCTTCTTTAATTGTTCTTTTTGCCTATTAATTCAAGCATTAATTTATAAACTTCATCAGCAGATTGATACCAAGTACGATAAACTTGAGTGGTTACATTTTTACTAACCTTATTATACAACGCCTTATCTGTAATTGCTTTGAAAATAGTATCAGCAAAATCCTCGATATTATCATCTGAAATAAAACCTGTTTCATCTGGAGTAATTGATGAAGCTGCGCCTGTGCCATCAATAAACACTGTTGGAGTGCCTTGTGCCGCCGCTTCCATTTTTACAAGCCCATCTGTGTCATATTTCGATGGGAATAAAAACAAATCTGCCCTTGCATATAATTTCTTTAACTTTTCAATATCCATTACCCTACCAACAAAAACAACTTTATCTTCTATACCCAGAGCTTTTGCTTGCTTTTTAAAGGATTCGCTATCTTTACCACTCCCCACAATTAAGAATTTAAAATTTTGATATTTTTTATTTAAAAGTTTAAGTGCATCAATAGTAAAAGCAATATTTTTAAGTTTGTTTATTCTACCAACAAATAAAAATATTTTTTCATCTTTTGATAATCCATACTCTTTGTTGATTTCTTCTTTCGCTAATTCTATATTTTCAAGGGGCGTCATATTTGTAGCGTTGTAAATTACTCTTGTTGGACAAGTCAATCCATACTCTTTGAGATACAATTCTTCTGTCCATTCGTTCACTGCAACAGCGCAATCACTTTCATTGAAAACCTTCATAATTTTATTCATCAGTATATTAGTTAATAATTTACTATGTGTTGCACGCTTAAAATCTCTTTTATACTGTGAATGCATATGCGACATGATTGGAATATTTTTCTCTTTCGCATACTTAATTGCATATTTTGCAAGCGACATTGGAGAGTGAAAATATACTAAATCCAAATCACTATTATTTAACTCTTGCAAAAACACTTTATCACTACCCGGTCTTGGTAAATCATAATCTAAGAAAAATAATTTGCTTGACTTACATCTTACAACATTATATTTATGCTCTTTAGTATCAACCTTAGTTTTATCTGCAGGTGCAACGGTGAACACCGTAACATCACATTTGTCCGATAAAAGAGTAGCAAGATTATCTACTACAGTTACAACACCATCTACCATAGGATAGAAAGTATCAATGAAAAATCCTATTTTTAATTTTTTGTCCATATTAGTCTCCTCTAATAAAAGTAGTTTATCATAAATTTATTAAATATCAAAAGCAATTTATCAAAAACAAAAAAAATTTAAAAATCAAACGTTTATATATTACCATATATCATTTTTCAACTACTCTAAAATATTTTTTTTAAAAACAACTCATTTCACATGAATCAACAAAGAAAATTAAAATTCGATTGCTCCACAAATAGTAATGTCATAGCAAAAAACAAATAAAAAAGCCTAGGAATTATCCTAGGCTTCTTTATTAATCAAATAGTAAATATTTTTCTTAAAGTTTTGAGCAGGGTGTCTTAGACAATTTCTATTCGTGTATCTCTTCAATACTCTTTGTCTTAAACACATTATACATTTTTTCAGTTGAAGTTTCCCCCAACCGCACTCAGTTTTATACTGTCGACTTAAGTTATCTCTTTAAAAGGAGGTGATCCAGCGGCACCTTCTGATACCGCTAC
>SVIV01000005.1 GCA_015069325.1 Clostridiales bacterium | reverse complement strand
ATTATTTACTATTCAATTGTCATTGTTCTCTAACTCGGCTTTCCAAGTTAGCGAGTTTATTCTATCACAATATATATATCCTTGTCAACACTTTTTTAAAAATTTTTTATTTTTTTGCAACTTTTTTTTGCCTTTCCTGCGACACTCCCGCCCAAGTTGTGTAGAAGACATTGTTTAGGAAACAAAAAACAAGCCACTTTAGTCACTTGCTTTTGAAACTAGCGAAATAATACCGTTATAAATGTTTAGTGTTTTGATTTTCGTTAATTTGAGTTATTTGTTCGTTTCTAATTAGATAACTTTCACCATAGATAGTTGATGTTCCATTCTTAATAACAATATAACTTCCGTTATTAAGTCCAATAATATCAATCTTTTTACTATCTGGAATAACAATATCATCTATGTATCTCTTTCCACATATAACCATTTTTTGATATTCTTCAAAGTGGGGTAGTGTGTTGATGTCGGTTAATCCTAACCCCTTTAAGTATCTATTAAAATTAGTATCTTCAATTTCTTCTTCAAGTTCAGGTGGGCAATACACCGCATCGGCACAATTCATACTGCCAGCACTTCCGCCAACTATTAAAGCATTGGTGTTTTTTAATAACTCTTTTAATCCTATTTCATTAAAGAAAGTGTTTTGTGTAGGTAGATGTCCACCACACAGGAAAATAAAATCTGCATTTTCAACCAACACTTTCGCTTTATCTTTTGTGCTATTATTTAACACATTATAGTTTTCAAATGGCATAGTCATTGCAAACGACTCACAAGCAATTTTAAAATATTGCTCTGATTTTGCTCCTTCCATACCATTGCCAACGAATAGGAAGTTTTCACATTTTTTAGTGTTTGCTTTCAAACAATCTAAAATCCCGTTGTCGTTTCCGAAGTTATGTGCAATTTTATTTCCTTGCGCATCTTTCTCATAAAAATCTAAATAACTTGTTAAAATTATTGTGTTCATATTATATCTTTTAATCCTTTTTGCAGATATATAGCATATGACTACTTAAACCGTGATGGTCCAATCTTTCACAAGTTGCTAAATGCCATTTTACAAACAAATCATATTCTTCTTCTGTAAAATCTTCTCTATTCATATACTCTCTCATTATTTGAGCAAGACCATCAGTTGCAACACTTGTCATATGCGTTGATTTTGTTTTTTCAAATTGTTTATTAAAATCCTCATTAAAATAACTGCAGAATATTTCTTCGGGAATATCTTTAATTACCCCCTTGCTAGTCATAAATTCTGATAGGTATTTAATTTGCTTTTTAATAATTCCAAAACTCCAAAAGATAGATGAGTGGGTAAGGTAAGCAAACATTGATATTCCATTAGGTTTGCAAACACGCAAAGTTTCGCTAATTGCCTTATTTTTATCTTTCGTTGTATACAAATGATACATTGGCCCTAAATTTAATACAATGTCAAATTCGTTATCATTAAATCTTGATAAGTCCAAAGCATCACCTTGCAAACATTTTATATTCTTAATACCTTTGGCATTTTTCTTTAATACTTGCACATTGCTTTCAACTAGTTCTACTGCCGTTACATCATATCCCATTTTAGCGAGTTCTACTGAATATACACCGGTTCCAGCACCAACTTCTAATATTTTACAACCCTTTTTAGCAAATTTCTTTATGTAATGCATAGTTGTAATGTATTCAATTCTATGCGATTTTCTAGTTCTTAATCTCTCATCTTCAGTTGAGTTATCGTAATACGATTTTATTAAATGCTCATATTTATTTACTTTTGACATATTTTTTTCTCCTTTTGTTGAGAGTTTCTCGCTTCTCATTTCTATTCTATCATGCGGGAAAAGGGAGAGTCAAGCATTCGAAAAAGTTTTCTAAACTTTTCAATATGCTTGACGAAATAAATGCAGATATGGTCTGTGAAAACTGAAATGGCATAAAAAAAGAGAGCGTAAAGCCCCCTTTAAAAACTCTTTTCGTTTTTAGCACATTTCTAAATCTTCAATCGCCTTTTCTTGTAATGGCGCATCAAGTGTTTTTGCCTTTGTAGAAATTTTATCTTTTTTTGCAATAATCATATTTGCAAATTTTGTTTTATCGATAGTATAAGTGATTTTCATATTAACCTCCGTTAACTTGGCTATACTATAGCACATTTTTTTTGTTTTGTAAATACTTTTTAGCAAAAATAAATATTTTTTTAAATTATTTTTTTAATCGCTATATCTCTTAATTTGCCTGTCGAATAGATTTTATATTTTTTAATATTAAAAACTGCGTTTTTTTATTTAACTATGCATTTTAACGCGTTAGCGAAATGATGAAAACTAAGTTTTCACATTTTTTCTGGCACTTCAATAGCAAGCACTCCTAATGCTTGAACAAGTGCTTTCTTGACAAGGGTTAAAATTCCTAAATAACTTTTTCTCACTTTATCATCTTTTTCTTTTAACACGTGATGATTATTATAAAAAGTTGAAAATGCACTAGCAAGATCATAAGTGGCAAGACAAAGAGAATTAAGCGATTTTTCTTCAAAACAAATTTGATAAGCTGAATTGAGTTTTATAATCTGCATAATAATTGCACTCTGTTCATCATCTGAAATATTTATTTCTCCAAATCCTTCCCCCGCTTTTGCGAGAATAGAATTGATACGAGCAACTGTATATTGAAGATATGGGCCTGTTTTCCCTTCAAAAGCAAGAAACTTATCAATATCAAACACATAATCTTTGGTAACAAAGTTTGAAAGCGCACCAAACTTCATAGCACCTACGCCAATTTTTAATGCAAGTTCTCTTGTAACTTCAACTCCGTTTGATTTTAGTTTTTCACTCGCCTTTTCAATAAGAAGATTTATCACATCATCAAGTTTAACAACTGTGCCCTCTCTTGTTTTAAAAGGTTTGCCGTCTTTACCATTCATCGTGCCAAAGCCTATATGAACAAGGTTTTGTCCTTCTGGTGATATCCCAGACATCTTGCAACATCTAAATACTTGTTCAAAGTGAAGATTTTGACGATTATCTGTATAATAAACCATTTCATCAGGGATTGGGTTTGCCAAATTTCTCATATAAATGGTAGCAATATCCGTTGTCGCATAAAGGTCTCCACCGTTATACTTTTTGATGATGGCAGGTGGCATAGGATTTTTATAACGTTGTTCTTCGTCTTCAGATTTTTTTGGAAGCGGAATATGTTCGCCTTCTTTAGCAACATCAACAACCACAGCGCCTTCACTTTCTCTTGCCAAGCCCTGTTGTATAAACTTATCAACAACTACGTCTGTGTATTCATCGCAAGAACTTTCACCATACCAAAGGTCAAATTCTGCACCAAGTTCTTTATACAATTTTTCAATAGTCTTGATTGATAGCGCCCTAATCTTTAAATATATAGAATAATATGGCTCTACCTTATCTTGAATGTTTTTTGTGTATTGATCAGCACGCTTTTTAAATTCTGCATCAATATTTTTTCTTGCGCTAGCCTTTGGATAAGCAACATTAAGCATATCTAAAGTAATTTCAGGCTCGCTTCCCTTGCCTGTAAAATAATAATCAAGCACTCCATCTTCATGAAGCTGTAAAACTGTAAGCCCCATTTGAAGCCCCCAATCACCAAGGTGAGCATCTGACTGAACAGTGTGTCCTAAAAGTTTATAAAGTCTTTTCATTCCTTCGCCGATGATTGGAGAGCAAAGGTGTCCTACGTGCAATTCTTTTGCAACATTCGCCCCGCCATAGTCAAACATAACATTCATTTTTTTGCTATGTTCTACTACTCCAACTTTATCAAGTGAAAGCAACTTATTCGCTAATTTTGAAAAAGCTTTATATGTAAGTTTAATATTGATAAACGCAGGCTTAACTGCAACAAATTCAAAATCTCCATTATTATCAATCGCTCCAACTATTTCTTCCGCAATTTGAAGTGGGGCTTTACCATATTTTTTTGCAAGAGCAAAACAGCCGTTGCATTGAAAATCACAAAGATTAGGCATATTAGAAAAAGACACACTAAATTCTTCGTTATAGCCCGCTTTCTTTGCCCCTGCATTTAAAATTGTTTGTATTTCTTTTATCATTTTTTATCCCCCTTCAGCCTCACACTAGGCGACTTCGTTACCCACGGGCTGTTGTAAGTTATGCTTTTAAAATTTTATAATTTATAAAATCTACATTTGTTTGTATTTCGTTATGCAACCTTTAATAAAATTTGTTTCCTATGCACAATGGCGAAATAATGAAACTAAGATCGCTATAAATCTCGCCTTGCTTCAAGTGCTTTAGACAGAGTAACTTCATCTGCATATTCTAAATCACTTCCCATTGCAACGCCTTGCGCAATACGTGTAACCTTAACCCCAAGCGGTTTAAGGAGTTTTGCAATATACATTGCCGTTGCATCTCCTTCAACATCGGGATTTGTTGCCATAATTACTTCTTCCACTTCATCTTGACTTACTCTTGCAAGAAGTTCTTTTATTTTAATGTCGTCTGGCCCACGATGTTCAAGCGGACTGATTGTGCCAAACAAAACGTGATAAACTCCATTATAAGTCTTAACTTTCTCCATTGAAAGAATATCCTTGGGTTCTTTCACCACGCATATAATTTTTCGATCTCTCTTTGAACAAATTGGACAAACTTCTTTATCTGTAAAATTTCCACACACTTTGCAAAATCCTATTTTTTCTTTTGCGCAAATGAGTGCATTTGCAAATCTTTCTGCTCTTTCGCGTTTCCCTTCAATGATTGAAAAAGCATAGCGCTGGGCAGTTTTATAGCCAACACCGGGCAGTGTCCTAAATTGTTCGATTAACGCTTCAATAATATCGTCTTGCATATTTCTCCTTAAATTTTTCTTCTCCGGATTTTAAAGAAAAGATGCAAACTATGTTTGCTTAAAACATTCCACCTGGCATTTGTGGGATTGAATCTTGCTCTTTTCTAGCAATTTGTCCTAAAACATCATTCACTGCCGAAACAACAAGGTCTTCAAGCATTTCAATATCATCTGGATCAACAACTTGCGGTTTTATTGAAACTGATTTGAGTGTTTTGTTTCCCATCATTTTCACTTCAACCATTCCACCACCAACAGATGAGGTAAACTCTGTTTCATCAAGTTCTTTCTTTGCTCTTTGCATATCTTCTTGCATTTTTTGTGCTTGACGAAGGATTCCTTGCATATTTGCTCCGCCAAATCCACCAAAATTTCCGTATGCCATAATTATAATCTCCTTTAACCTTTAAATTCTTTTATTATAATGTTTTCAAACACAGACTTAAGTTTGCTTATATCTTCTTCCGTCTTTGAATATCTTGTTTCTTTAATATTAACAACTAATTTATGTTCCAACCCCTGCCATCTTAATGCATTTTCAATTTCACGTTTTCCGTCATTTAAAAGTTGAACAAGCGTGCCATCAAATACATTTAAAATCAGGCTGTTTCCGTCAAGTTGAACATCTGTAATGTCCCCGCAAGCAACGTGGAGAGCAATATGTCTATGCTCCTTTAAGAAAAGCACAACTTTCCCCCAAACTGTTTTTGCAGATAAATTACCTTGTTGAACTATCGCTTTTAGTTTTTTTTTGCGTCTTCCGTGCTAAGTCCACTCATGACAGCAAGTGAAAGAGTTTCTAAAAGTAATCTTGGCGAAAGTGTATAACGAAGTTCGTTTTCTGCCCCACCAAAAACTTGCATATATTCAATTAATGTTTTTTCATCAAATTTTTGCGATTGATTGCTTAGCATTTCAAATGTTTCATTCGCCATTGATAAAATTTCATTTGGCTTTTGGCAAGAACGACATATTAATAAGTTTCGTGCGTGTTTTGAAAGGTCTTTTACAAACACTGAAAGATTTTTGCCTGTGCTGTCAATTTCAGAAATAAATTCCAAAAGTCCACCAGCATCACGATCTATCATAAAATCAAAAAACTTAATCATTAAACCTTCATCTGTTGAGCCAAGAACTTTAAGCACTCCTTCTTTTGTAATTTTGTTTCCTGCTGCATAAGCAACAACGCAGTCTGCGATTGAAAGAGTGTCCCTCACGCTTCCTTCACCTGATTTTGCTATCGCAACGAGTGCATCGTCATCATAGATGATGTTTTCACTATCAAAAACCCTTTCAAGTTGTTTTGCAAGCCCTGAAACAGAGACCAACCGGAAATCAAATCTGATACACCTTGAAAGAATTGTTGCGGGAAGTTTATGAACTTCGGTTGTAGCAAGTATAAATATAACGTGCGCTGGTGGTTCTTCCAACGTTTTTAATAATGCATTAAATGCACTATCTGTCAGCATATGAACTTCGTCAATGATGTAAACTTTGTATTTTGCATCAACTGGTGAGAATTTCACTTTTTCACGAAGTTCTCTTATATCATCTACCTTATTGTTTGACGCTGCGTCAATTTCAATTACATTAATATCATTTTGCGTTTCAAGTTTTTTGCAAGATTCACATTCTCCGCAAGGAGAACCACCACGATTACTTAAACAATTTACTGCCTTTGCAAATATTCTTGCAATAGAAGTTTTTCCAATTCCACGAGAGCCTGTAAAAAGATAGGCATGTCCAATATTACCACTAGCGATTTGATTTTTTAGTGCTTGTGTAATATGTTCTTGCCCGATAACTTCTTCAAACGTCGAAGGCCTATACTTTCTATATAATGCCAAATGTTCCATAACCGCTCCTATCTTCCTATATTATACAACGACTAGTTTTCTTTTGCAAGACAAAAATCAGACTTTTTTGTCTGATTTTTCGCTTTCATCTAAATCAATTTGATAATTTGGGCAAATCCCGCAGGATCTAAACAACTTCCACCAACAAAAAATCCATCAATAGTATCTAGTTTCAAATATTGTCCTATATTTTTCGCATCAAGCGAACCGCCATAAACAACATCTATTGACTGTCCTGCTTTTTCAGAGAAGTCGTCACAGATAACCTTTCTTATTGCCTTAACTGCATTTTCAAGTTCTTTATTAGTAGGAAGTTTGCCTGTTCCGATCGCCCAAATAGGTTCATAAGCGATTGTGATATGTTGCAATTCATTTTCATAAATGCCTTTAAGGCTTTCTTCTATTTGATTTTTCAAACTGTCAAGCATTTTTAAAGTATTTCTCTCCGCCAAGTTTTCCCCAACACAAAGAATAACTTTCAATCTGTTTTTAAGTGCAATCTTAATTTTTCGATTGTTGGTGCGAGTATTTTCTTTATATTTGCTTCTTCTTTCGCTATGCCCAACGACAACATATTCTGCCCCAGCTTCTCTTATCATAACACCATTGACTTCGCCCATATTGTGATTGATTTCTTCATCACAAATGTTTTGACCGCCAAGTTTTACGCCTCTGCCTTCTACTAAAAATTTTGCAGTCGTAAGTGACGTTGCGGGAAAGCAAAGAATTATCTCATTTTTAGTCGCATCAACTCTTGGCAAAAAATTAATAAGATAATCTTTTGTTTGTGATGGAGTTTGATTCATTTTAAAATTTCCAATTATTTTTTTCATATTATTTTCTCCTGTATTACTTCAATGCAAGGAAGTCTTCCTTGCTCAATAAATTCCATAGTCGCACCACCGCCTGTTGACATAAAGTCAATACCGTCGCCAAGTTCAAATTGATTAACAGCAGCTAAAGTATCACCACCACCAACAACAGTAAAACCTTTACAATTTGCTATAGCATTGCCCACTTCGCAAGTCCCCTCTGAAAATCTTGCTTCTTCATATTTGCCCATAGGCCCATTCCAAAAAATCTGTTTTGCTTTTGAAATTTCTTTAGCAAACATCTTGATTGTTTCCGCTCCGATATCATAACCTGTCATATTTTCTTTAATAGTTTTCACTTCTTTTACCGAAGGTTTTTTCGTTGAAGCATCAGCCACAATATGATCAATTGGAAGCAACACTTTTTTCCCAAGTGATTTTGCAATTTCTAAAATTTCTAAGCAGTCATCAACCATATCTTCTTCGACCAAACTTTCCCCAATACTCTCGCCTTGCGCTTTAAGGAAGGTGTATGCCATTGCACCACCAATAATTAATGAGTCTGCTTTTTTGATTATACTTTTTAAAACTTTGAGTTTTGATGATACTTTCGCGCCACCAATGACAGCAACAAAAGGACGTTTTGGCTCATCTACTATAGGCGAAATTGCCTTTAACTCTTTTTCCATTAAAAGCCCAATTGCATTTGGAAGGATTCTTGCGACGCCAAATGTAGATGCATTTCTTCTATGAGCAGTGCCAAATGCATCATTAACGTAAATATCCCCTAAAGAAGCGAGTTTCTTAGAAAGCGTCATATCACAACTTTCTTCACCTTCAAAAAATCTTGTGTTTTCTAAAAGTAAAACACTCCCTTCGCGGACTAAGCTTACCCTATATTTAATTTCATCAAATGAAAGGCTATGGCAGAATCCCACTCCGCAACGAAGTTCGCCCTTCAAAAACATTGCGACAGGCCATAATGATTTATGCACATCATACCCTTTAGGCCTACCCAAATGCGAAAGTATAACCACCTTAGCTTTTTGTTTTATAAGATATTTAATTGTAGGAAGCGAACTAGCTATTCTTGTAATGTCCATAATTCTTCCATTTTCATCGATAGGGACATTGAAATCTGTCCTAAGTAAAACAGTCTTGCCCCTAAGCCCTACAAGGTCTTTAATAGTTCTTTTCATAACATCTCCCACTTTTATTTTACTTAATTTTAATAAGAAAACAAAATCATTTTGATAATATTTCTTTTAAAATATCAAGACTTTTATCTAAACTATCGCTTGTAGAAAGTTGAATGCGATATTTGCTAGCACCTTCAATCGAAGAAGTATACCAAAGGAAGTGCTTTCTCATATATAAAGTTGCCCAATCTTCATCATAATACTTCCTTAATATTTCAACATGCCTTTTTATAAGTTCAAATTTATCCCCATCAAACTCTTTCCCTTGCAAAAGAGAAAAAAGCCAAGGGTTGCCCTGCGCGCCGCGTCCTATCATAACCCCATCAACTCCTGTTGCGAGCATTTTGTTGTAACTTGCCACATCAATCACATCGCCATTGCCAACTACAGGAATAGATAGTTTTGCTTTCAATGATGCTATTTTTTCAAGGTCAGCGTTACCGCTATATCCTTGCGATGCTGTGCGGGCGTGAAGGGTAACAAAACTGGCACCTGCTTCTTCACACATTCTACCGAAGTCCAAAGAAATGTCCTTGTCTACCCCCAACCTAAACTTAACTGAAATTGGCTTTTGGGAATTTTGGACGCAGGCAGAAATAATGTCTTTTGCCAAATTAATATTGCCCATTAATGCCGAGCCTTCTCCATTCTTAACTATTTTAGGAGCAGGACACCCCATATTAATATCGACAATGTCATAATGCTCTAGCATAGGATTGGAAAGAGCATCTGCCATCACTTGTGGCTCGTGCCCAAATATTTGACCTATTTTAATTTTTTCATATGGAGAACAAATCGTCATAAGCGATGTTTTTTTAGGATTATGCATCATAGCACGTGCAGAAAGCATTTCACTGTAAGTTGCATCAGCCCCCATTAGTGAACAAATTTCTCTAAACCCCACATCTGTAACCCCTGCCATCGGCGCAAGGATAAGATTGTTGTGAAAATCAATACCATTTATATTCATAAGTATATTTTAACAATTTTAATTAATATTTGCAAATTTATTTAACTTCTTTTTTTATACTTGCAATCATTATTTTAATGTATTTACTTGTCAGTGGGTATGCAATGACAAAATAAACGATAGTCCCTGCAAAAATAGCAAAAACAATCCCCCATATCGCAGGAATTAAATTTAAAATGATTCGCACAACAATAAACATCACAACTGCAGACAAAATGGGTAACAAAATTTCAAAGAAAGGGAGCTTAATAAGATGTTTTAATTTAATTATCACACACATGGAAACAATTGACGCTAACACCAAATTAGATATACCCATTGCAAAAGGCGCAACGCCCTCGATGCAAGATATCAAAACCAGCGAAGCCAGTTTCGAGACGCCGCCAATGATATAAAATATTAAACTATCCTTAAAATGCCCATTTGCCTGCAAAATTGAAACTAATTGTTGCATTAGTGCAGTGCATATAATTGAAAAGCCGTTGATGAATGTAAGCTGCTCTGCCAAATTTAAATGCTCTGAAATTGCAGTTGGATATATAATCGGATAAACATTTCGTGAAATTGATACAATACCAAAAACTAAAGGAATAAGCAAAAACCACATAGTTGAAAGCGATTTGCAAATTACCTTTTGTTGCCTTTCATCATCACCCCTTTCTGCAAAAAAGGATAAGTTTGGCAAAAGGGCAGACGAAAGAGCCACCGAAATGATTAATGGAAAGTTTAAAATTGCGCCTACCACGCCCGTTTGCAAACCATAAATAGCGCGAGCAAACGATTGATCTAAACCTGACCACATTAAAAGTTTAACAATAAAAAGCGCTTCAATAGTATGAGTAAATGGCAAAATAATACCACCGAAAGTGAGTGGCAATGTTGTTTTGTAAAAAATCTTTTTGTTTTCATTTGTAAGCAAATACGGACCAAGTTTGAATATTTTTACCCCCAAATAAAAACAGGCAAAAATTTCGCTTATTGTAATTCCTAATATGGCTCCAAAAACGCCACCACTGACGCTTTGGGCACTAAATAAATATGCAAAAATAAGCCCAAAGGCAAATTTTATCACCTGCTCTATTATTTGACTTACCGCAGTGGGCGCCATATTGCCATAACCTTGAATAATTCCCCTGAATACTCCAACCAATGCACCTAATGGCAGTAAAGCTGCAAGAAGCCTATATAATGCACTTGTCCCTTCTGCACCTTGAACCAAAGAAATTTGTGGTGCAAACAAAATAAATATAACGCCAAAAGCCAAACTTAGACCAATTGAAAAAATAAGGGCTCGTTTCAAGTAAGACCCCACCGCGTTTTGATCTCCCCTAGCCCTTGCGGAAGATACCAGTTTAGCAAGCCCATTTGTTACTCCTCCACTCACAAATACTACTGCAAAGGAATATATAGTCATAACCATTTGAAATATGGCTATTCCATCAAGCCCAACAATGTTTGTTAACGGAAGACGAAAAAGTGCACCAAAAAGTTTACTCATCAGCCCACTTATAGTAAGAATTATTGCACCTTTTCCAACAGTATCTTTCATAAAAATATCTTGTCAAAAATTATTAAAAATTATTCAACTATTTTTGATTTAACTATTTACAAATGGCAAAAGATGTGTTATTATATAAACAAATATAGATAAATTTTAGGAGGAAGAAAATGGCATTAATGTTTAATGGCAGACCAAATAGATACTATCTCGATAAAGAAGATTGTAAAAAACTTACTATACAACAATTACGCGCATACAAATACAACAATCAATTTTTAATCTCTGTATTTTCACTTCTGAATGACTCAGACGGAAGAAATCCTGAAGATGCGCTTGGTTTTAAACTCCCTTGCATTCTCGAAAATAAACTTCCAAAGCCAGACTCAGAGACAGGCATTCCTTCAAACAACTTAGGTGCAAAAATCAATTTCCTTATCCAAACACTTAAAAACAGCGAAGCGGATAGACAAAAGTTTGTCAATTCATTTTTCTATCAAGCAATCGAAATCCTGCGCAGAGGTTCATTAGATTATACTGATGGTTGGGACACATATAAAATATCTTCAAAATGCCCAGATTTACATAAGGATAAAAATCCATTTACTCTTGCAATCCTTAGCCATTCAAAAACAAATGAACTTCCTATTGGCCTTGACTTTACAAAATTAATTGACAGCCTTATCGGGACCGACAAGAATGGTAAATATTATATTAGAACAGACTTTGATAAAATGAGTTCAAACGCACGAGAAATCAACTTGGCCTGTGAAGCATATTTAAAAATGATTAAAACAAACCCAATGTTTAATACATATTGCGAAAAAATTGACGAATCAGCTTCAGAACTTTATTAATAAGAAAAATAAAAGCATATCGAATTGATATGCTTTTTTATTTTAGTAAAAATAAGAGAAATCTTCTTCAGAATACTTGTCGTGTTCATCTTCTATTTCTTGATGATTTGTTTTTGATTTTAATTTCGATTCATCATTTAATTGATTTTCATCTTGAGAAGCGTCTTGTTCTTTTCCCAATGTATTTTCTGACTGTTTAATCGCTTCCTTTTCAACTATATTTTCCGGCGTCTTAAAATTTTCTTCGACCGCTTCGGCATATTTTTCAGGATCGTCTACACCTTCCTTGGCAGAGCCTTCGCCTTCGCCTTTCGTCTGAGCAGCCACGGTCTCTTTCTTTTCTGTTTGAGCTGCAAAATTTTCTACTGCTTGAATATCAAATTCATCAACAAATTCGTCTTGGGCTTCAACTGGTTGTGGAATAGGCGTTATTTTTTCTTCAGGTTTTTCTTCTTTAAGCTTTATTTGCTTTTTAGGTTTTTCTTCTTTTTTTTCACCTTTATCATCAAGCCCCATCAACTTACGATACATCTTTTCAAGTTTATCAAGTTCTTTTAAGCTTACGCCACCACCAGATTTCTTTTTCTCTTCTTTTTTATCCTTTCCACCGCCTTTCTTTGCAGCTTTCTTTTTGTCATCTTTTTTCTCTGACTTTTTTGCCGAGCCACCCTTTTTAGTGCCTGATGCTTTTGGCTTGTCTGCCTTTGGAATTATTGCTGCATCTTCTTTCTTTTCTTCTTGCAAATTTTCAATTTCTTTGCACGCCATAATAAACTGATCAATAGCTGCTTTTAATTCAGCATTATCTTGTAATGCAATTTCATAACCACCATATTGATTAACTACTCTGTCAAGTAAAGCTTTTTGAATAGAAGGTGTCAAAGTGCCTTTAAACGATGCAAGAAGTTTTTTATATTCTTCAAGAATCAATTTGCCATTTGCTGTGTTATCCAGCCCATCCACCATTCCCTTGACAAACACTTGACAAGCATTTTCATATAAATCCTTTGTCCTTACCTGCCCATTAAGCATACGTTGCAATCTAATTGCAAGATTAGGTGTTTCAAAATCATTATTAGGCACATCAACATCAACAAGGTTGAATGCTTTTTGCACCTTTGCCATAAATTCGTCGGAATCTTCATCAAGATATGTAGCAATATGAGAGACAACAAATTCTTTGTCTAAATAGTCCCCCACGTATTCATATAAATATAGTTTTGCTTTCGCTTTGCCATCATCAGTTTTTGTGATAGGGATAAAATAGTAAAAATTTTTCTTCATATAAAGGCTTGTCGCCTTGAAAAACTTTTCGTCCTTATCTTCAATTTCCTTATCCATTACAACTATATCACGCTTAATCTCTTTTGTAATAATATAGTTGCCTTTATCATCAAAATCACCTACAAGCAAATTTGACTTAACAAGAATTTTCATACTTTCTGTATAAAAGTCTTTAATAAGTGTATTTGTGGTTGAAATATCTTGCCCATATAATTTATATGGACTTTCTTCTTTAGTAATCTCTACTTCAACATTTTGTTGAACTTCTTGCGAAGTGGATAGTTGGTTTTTATTTTCTTCCATAGCCTAAGTATATAACATATTTCAATAAAATTCAAGCATTTTAACAAATCACTTTTTCACTTTCTTAAAAATGATATACAATATGGGTTTTCTTTAATTGAGTTTATTGTAATCCCGTTTGAAACACACCTGCCATTGTGATTGAATTGACAGTCCGCCTTGCACTGAATGTCCAACGCTTTACAATCACGCTGTGGGGCAAAACTAGGTTGAATTTCAAACAATCTTTTTGTAATATCTTGCACATTTTGTTTTCCACTTTCTTTAATAAAAGTGCTACATACAACTTTACTATCCACCAAAATTTCTTTTGCCTTACACACAAAACGATCATTATACTTGCAAAGTCCCTTGCGACAACGAATATCCATAAATCTCTCCTTTGCTAAATTGTTGCCAATCTATTGACAAATAAACATAAATTAAATAAAATAAGATAAAGGAGTAAATATGAAAGTATTATTATTGACAGATGTTCGTGGCACTGGTAAAAAGGGAGAAATTAAAGAAGTTGCTGACGGATATGCAAGCTTTTTGTTGAAAAGTGGAAAAGTGAAAAAGGCGGATAATAGTGCCATCAGCGAAAATAAAGGCAAACAAGAAGCAAATGATTATCATAAAGAAATGGAAAAGCAAGCAGCGCAGGCACTTAGCAAACAAATTGAAGGGCAAAATATTGTTATTAAGATTAAATGTGGAGAAAATGGTAAAACATTTGGCTCGGTAGGAAGTAAAGAAATTGCTGAAGAGTTAAACAAAAAAGGCTTCAATGTGGATAAACGCAAGATTGAAGTGAAAGAGCCAATCAAAACAATCGGCACATATCAAATCACAGCAAAACTTCACCCACAAGTTTCTGCAAAATTTAAAGTTGAAGTTGTAGGATAATAAAAGGGTCTGACAAGCAGACTATTTTTACACAACAAAAAAGACTATTTGAAATAGTCTTTTTTATTTGCAACTTGATCAACTTGCAGTGTGAGATTTATACCCCAATTCTTTAAGCCTATTATCTGTCACGTCTTCCGCACCTGCAGCAATCCAGAAACACGCAGGGACAAGTCTGCCATTTACTATTTTAATTGTGCTTGTTGGCCAGTCGCCACTGCCTGTATAATAAAGATTGTTGCCTTGTGCATTTTCAACTGCAAGACATTTTACAGTTGTTGAATTATTAATTAGTTTGGTTATTACAGTTTCAGTGTCAAGCTTTGATGTTGTTTCTATACGAACAACTATATCCTGAAGTATTGCCGAACCAGATGCTACCAGTTGTTGTGTAGAATTATCTCCTACAACATACAAGCAATCTGAAATAGTTGCACCATTGCTTTCTCCTACAAAACCACCAGTAAGAGTTCCTGCATTTTTGACAACACAATTATCAACTATATTTTTAGAAATTGACGAGTTTGCTCTCCCCGCAAGTCCGCCAGCAACTCTAGCAGAGATACTTGAATTTTTTACTATATTCCCAATAACATCAGCTCCGATCCAAAACCCACACAAACCTCCTGCATAAGCAGTGGTGGTCCTTGACGCATAATCAACATCCATTGTGCACTTATTTACAACACAATTAACTACAGATGAACTATATCCTGCAATCCCGCCTAAATAATCAACATCAGTTGCAGTAATGGAAACATCATTAATTTGACTATATAAAACATCTCCATTATATCCCAAAATACCACCAACCAAAAAGATGCCTTCCGGGCAATTATCTGTTGTTGCAGTTATAAGCACTTCATTGTCAACCACACAATTGTTTATATTTGCATACATTCCAGCAATTCCACCAACAGAGATATATGAAGACGAATTTGAATTATCGTCAAAATTTTTCCAATCGCCTTGATAATTAGCACTTATCTTTCCTGCAGAATATGTTGAATTTTTAATCTCCATCTTATTAAAAGCAGAGTAGCCAATGATTCCACCAACACATAAATTTCTACTGCCGCCATTGCAAGTTGTGTCAGTCAGTGTGAGCGTATTGTTTGCAGTAATATCCGTATCATTTACAATAGAATTAGTTATAATATCGCCATAACCATTATTGCTACAATAATAATATCCTGTAATCCCACCAACATATAGATTTGAATTAATCTGTGACGACAATGTTTTATTCAAAACAGTGAGAAAGGAGTTAACAGTAATAGAACTTGATGAGACTTCACATCTATTTGCAACAAAATTCCCCGGCTCAATAAAGCACCCAGCAATTCCACCTATATACATATTCTTGTTTACGCTATATGTAGATGAATACCTTATTGACGCTTCCACTTCTACTGTTGAATTCTCAAAGAAGCCAAATTGACACCAAGTAGCTTGCCCTGCAAGACCGCCAACATAAAGTGCTGAATTTTTTTGATCTACTTTTACATCTATACTTCCATCTCTAAAAGTTCCACTCATTCCGCCTGCAGTTAAGTTTCCGACAATTCCCCCTACATAAACATCTCCATCTCCTTTACTATTAATAGTAATATTCGTCTTATCTACATAACCCACACAGCCATTCTCCGTGTAACCAGCTACTGCTCCGACATAAATGCTACCCGTTGTTTTTTCCAAACCAATTGTTGCAGATACTATTTTTATATCTACTAAATATGAAGATGCACTTTTCCCAAAAAGCCCAACATAATTCGTTTCAATGGTTTCCATATTTTTGATACTATATGTGTTCCCTGCAAATTTTTGTCCTTTAAAAACATTCTGTTGCGTCCCGATTGGCACCCAATAAGGATTTATTGTTACGTCATATTCTTCGAGATATATCGATTCTAAATCAATGTCTGCTGTTTGGCTAAAATATTTTCCAGAAAAAGCGTTCCCGCCATTCGTTTCTTTTGCAATCCACGCAAGTTTTTGTGCAGAGTCTATTATGTAAGGATTTGAAGATGTGCCACTTCCTGATGGTGCAACAGCATAATCCGTCCAAAGATTTGAAATGATGTTTGCATAAAGGGACCCTTCATTTTGCGAAACGCCTGATACTATAGTTCTATCCGCACCATAATATTTTGTTGTTAACGATTCATCATACCACCCTAAAAACACTTGATAGTCTGCCACATATGGCATCATTGATTCATCTAATGTTGTTGGCCAACCATCTGCCAAATTATATGTAACCATATGCGATTGTGTTTCACCATCAGAATTCACAAAACTAAGTTCCAGTTCAGTCTCCCAACCGGCGTATAAAGCCAAATCTTCAAACCAGTCTTCAGGTGCATCATAACGTCCATTGTGGTCATAATATTGTGTGCCATAACCATTGCCATTTGCATCACAATCATCAAACCAGCCTATAAACATTGCTCCAACTTTTTCTGGAACTTCTACAAAACCTGGCAAGCCGGAATCACTTCCTATATCATAAGACCAACGATGTTCATTATCAACATATAATTCTAGTTTATATATGTCTTCATAATAGTCTTCTTCCCATTCTGTATATAAATCTAATGAATAGCTATACCCCCAAGCTTCACATATATCACCATTATTATCATAATACTGCGTTCCATAAGAATCATACCAACCTAAAAAAGTATAACCATCTTTTGTGGGAACTAAAACATTCGTTGGAATTCCATCATAAGTGTTGCAATCATAAGAAGCAAACTCTTCACCATCGTCCAACAATCTTAGCATATAACAAGGATACTTCTCCCACATTTCTGTAAGATAATACGTCCCTGCATTTGTAACAGGATCAACAAGACTCATATCATAATTATACCACCAATTACCATACTGATCTTCATACCCAAGAAAGTCCCAATAATATGTCCCATCACTAAAATTTGATAAAGCATAAGCTTCCATTCCAGAAAAGTATGGGGAGAAATCTTCAATATGCTCCCCTTCAGAAATTACACAAGTCCCTTCAATATACACTTCATATTCATACCAATACTCTTCCCAATCGTCATCATATGCTTTAATAGGAAGTGATGCAAAAACTAAGCTTGTGCCGACAAACAGAAAGCAAAAAGATAAAATATATGTTATCATTGACCATTTCGACCGAAACATTTTTTTCATACTTTTCTCCTAAAAAATGGTATATATATTATATTGTAACAAATTCTGACATTTTTACCAAATAAAATTATTAATAAATATTAATCATTAAAAAAGATGACTTAACAATGCCATCTTTTTTATCACCTAATTCAATTATGTAAAATATAATCTTATTTGCTATAAACACATTTTTATACATTTGCAAGCTTTTAAATTAATAAAAAAGAAGAGACCTTAGTCTCTTCCTTTTTGTTTTCTTTTTAAAAATAATCCTTATCAGCTTGGAATATATTCAACATAGCCAAGTTTTTTAAGTTTATCAATTGAAACTGCTTCAGCATTTGCTGTTGTGCAGAAATATGCTGGAACAACTTTGCCGTCTTCAATCTTTAATGTTGATAAACTCCAATCTCCACTGCCTGTGTAATAAAGTTTTTCACCATATTTATTTTCAAAAATCACACATTTCACTGTTCCCGCAGAGTCAAGTGCAGACTTAGCCACCGTGGCAAGATCTTGCGTTGCATCTTCATCACGATAAACAAAATTCTCAAGTGTGACAGTGCCTGTATAACCAGAATATTCATAAAATAAAGACGTAAATGAGCTTTCACTCTTAATATACACACAATTGTTTATAGCAATATTTTTGTTTCCACTTAAAGGACAAATGCCCGAACCGTCCATTCTCTCTTCTTTAATCAAATTTAATATTACACAATTTGATATTTCTACATCAGAAACGCGACCTATGCCATAAAAGTCACTAGTATAATTATAAGAAGAAGGACCTTTAAAATAAATATTTTTCACTTGACATCCCACAATTTTATTATTGCGAGAATCTCCAACAAGAGCACCATATTCTGGATAATTATTGCCAGTATTACGAATTTCTATATCAGAAACGATACAATTCTCAATATCATAGCCATCATATGTCGTTCCAACTATACCACCAAAGCTTCCGTGATCGTTGCTATAGTTTTTCATTATTGAATGTTTTACTGTGCAATAGCTAATTTTTTCTGTTGCAAAGCCAACTACACCACCATAGTATGTCCCTGATTGATCTGCATTATTATACTGCTCACATATTGCTGTATAATCAATATCTAAAATTGAATCTCTAAAAGAGCAATGCGATGCGCTGCCACGACCAACCATACCACCTATATCATGATGACTTCTTACCCTATGCGAAATATCAAGATCAGGATATGTATTATCATCAACTCTTACATAAATATCACATTCAATTAAACTTCCACTTAAAACATCGCAGGCAACTAAATTGCCAAATCCCGCAATGCCACCACAATACAATGTAGTGCCCACTGAACCTTCAATAATTTGATTTTCTGTTACATTTCTTGTCTGCACTTTTAATGTAAACGATGAAACATAACTTGAAGTAACATTGCCACTGCCTGCTATGCCACCAGTATATCTATTAACTCTCTTTATAATATTTTCTAATGTTGATGTTGCTTTCACGCTTCCGCCTGTAATATTTGAAGATACAACACTTCCCAGACCAACAATACCGCCAACATAAGTGCTGTTATCTGCGACTAAAGTGCAATTATTGACAGAAATCATTGAAAGTTGAGTATCTGAAAGTCCAACCGCACCACCAACGTAGTTTGCATTGCTCGCTTTAACTGTGCAGTTTGTAAGTGTCGCATCAATTATTTTTCCAAAATTTCTTCCTGCAATCATTCCGACATAATCGATGCTGTTTGCATCAGAAAGGTCAATTGTGCAGTTTTCAAAAACAACATTTTTCACTACACCATTTTCACCAATTACTGGGAAGAAACCTGCATATAAAACGTCTGCATTTGCTTCATCTGGCAAAATTGTAAGTCCCGAAATTTTATAACCATTTCCGTTATAATTACCTTGGAATAAGGTTGCAGCGTCGCCATCTTTATAAACAATCATACTCTTATCAGCCAAATTGATATCGCCACTTTGAACAAGATATTTTCCTGAGAAAGTTTGACTGCTTTGAGATGCTGATTTAATAACCCAAGCAAAATTTTCCGCTGAAGAAATTACATATGGCGAAGCACTTGTGCCTGCACCACTAGGTTTAACAGCGTCATCAATCCAAGTAATTAATTCCCAGCCCGCATATAATGTCAAATCACTATCCGTGCAATCAAATCTATCGACATCGTTCCAAGTCCCATCGGCAAAATAATATTGATTGCCATTTTCATCAAACCAGCCGGTAAATTCATAATATGGCTTCTCATCAGGCACAACTACTTCGCCCGGAACACCATAATCATATTTAATATCATCATAATATATTTCATCGCCATCAACCAAAGTTAATACAAAATCTTCGTGTTGCCAGCCAGCATACAAGTCATAATCATCTTTAAAACAACGCATATAGTCTTCAGTTCCAACTATATTTCCTTGTGCATCAAACCACTTAATTCCAGTTCCAAATCCGTAGTCATCAACATCTTCATACCAACCTGTAAATGTGTATCCTTCTTTATAGTTCTCTTCTGGCACCAAGTCGTCTTCATACTGAATTGTTTCACCATAATAACCATATGCAGTCCATTCTTCAAAATAATAATCGGCCGTGCCATCTATAAAATGAATACAATATTCGATTTCTTCATAGTCCGGATATAAATACAAATCATATGGACCAAAATAATCTTCTTCAGCGACAAAATTTCCTGCATAGTCATAATATTGTTTCCCGTCTTCATCAACCCAGCCATAGAATTCAATTCCATCATAGTCAATAATTGGAATGGAACCTACAGGCATTCCGCTGTCTGTGGCTCCATAACAACGATCATATTCACTCCCATCGATATCATAAAAAATCACTACAAATTCTTCTGGCAAATCTTCTTCATCCCACTGCGGCTCTAAATAAAATGCCTCGTAAGTATCATAAATCTCAATGTGGCCATCGGGATGCACAAAATCTAAATTACCATCATACCATGTTTCCCAACGGCCATTTGCATCAAATCCACCAAATCCATCAAAATAATACGCTACTCCATTATATTCATAATAAGACAAACCATTCGCGTCAAGTTGTGTCCAAATTTCATCTTTGATATGCTGCAGAAGTTCAGGATAAAAAACCCCATCATAATTGTCCAATCCGCGATAAAGTTCATCATGCGTATATTCTCCATCTCCATCAACATCAAAAAAAATATCGATACTATATATACTTTCTATATCTTCATCGTATCCTTTAATAGGAAGAGATGCAAAAACTAGGCTTGTGCCCACGAATAAAAAGCAGAATGACAAGATAAATGTTATCATTGAAAATTTTGAACGAAACATTTTATGCATACTTTTCTCCTAAAAAATGGTATATATATTATATTGTAACAAATTCTGACATTTTTACCAAATAAAATTATTAATAAATATTAATAATTGAAAAAAGATGACATTGTTAAGTCATCTTTTTTGTCACCTAATTCAATTATGTAAAATATAATCTTATTTACTATAAACAAATTTTCATGCATTTGCAAGCTTTTCTGCCCTATCTTTCAATGTAAGTGCTTCGATAAATTGTTCAATATCGCCATTCAACACATTACTCAAGCTGTATGAAGTGACATTTACCCTATGATCTGTGCATCGGCCTTGTGGATAGTTGTAAGTGCGCACCCTTTCACTTCGATCGCCTGTTCCCACCTGATTTTTTCTATTTTCCTTATATTCGCTTTCAATTTGTCCTTGATAAAAATCATAAAGTTTTGCTCTTAAAATTGACATGGCGCGTTCTTTATTTTTTGTCTGACTGCGTTCATCTTGACAAGCAACAACTGTGCCTGTTGGAAGATGAGTAATTCTAATAGCAGATTCAGTTTTGTTGATATGCTGTCCCCCCGCTCCTGAAGCACGGAAAGTATCTATTTTTAAATCCTTTTCTTCGATCTCAAATTCAACTTCTTCAATTTCCGGAAGCACTGCAACTGTTGAAGTTGAGGTATGAATTCTTCCGCCACTTTCAGTCTCAGGGACTCTTTGCACTCTATGCACACCGCTTTCATATTTTAGTTTACTGTATGCACCTTTCCCCTTAACCATAAAAGTAATTTCCTTAATGCCACCAATCTCAGTTTGACTGATATCCATCACTTCAACACTCCAACGATTTTTTTCTGCATACATTGCATACATACGATATAATTCATTGCAGAAAAGTGCACTTTCTTCCCCACCTGCAGCCTGACGAATTTCGATAATAACGTTGCTGTCGTCATTTACGTCTTTAGGGAGAAGTAAAATTTTAATATCTTCAATTTTTTCTTCAATCTGCACTTTTAATGAACCGATTTCATCGTAAAACATTGCCCTAAGTTCGTGATCCGTTTCTTTTTCATACTCTTTTTGACACGAAACGTAGTCGTTGTATAGTTTTTCCAGTTCTACGTGAGCTTCGGCGACATCTTCAAGCCTTGCCCTTTCTTTTACCAGCTTCTTAAATTCCCTGTTATCTGCAATGATTGCAGGATCAACCACCATTTCTGTAAGTTCGTCAAATCGTGCTTTGGTCTTACCCGTCTTTTCTAATATTTCACTTGCTAATTCTTCCATAAACCACCCTTTCAATTTTATTATAATCTTTTAATGTTTGCACGTTATCAAACCCATTTTCTTGTAAAAGAGCACATACATCATCTGCTTGCCCTTTACCCACTTCCAAGAAAAGCCAACCTTTTTTATTTAGTTTGTTTGGTGTTTCCTTTGCAATTCTTCTATAAAAATCAAGTCCATCTTGCCCACCATCTAACGCAAGTCTAGGATCATATTTTTTGACTTCTATATCCAATTTTTCAATATCCCCACTTTTGATATATGGCGGATTTGAAACTATTATATCATACTTTCGACTCTTTTTCAATCCTTTTGTCAAATCACAGCAAGAAAATTCTATCATTACATCATTTTTATCCGCATTTTGCATTGCAACTGAAAGTGCTTGTTTTGAAATATCACTTGCAAAAATATTACAATTTGTATATTTTGCCAAACTGATTGCAATAGCTCCACTGCCCGTGCATAAATCTAAAATGCTTTTAGCATCAGTTTCGCTTGCTTTTTTAATGACCGCTTCAACCAAAACCTCTGTATCCATTCTTGGTGACAATACTTTTTTGTTTACGTCAAATCTAAGTCCATAAAACTCAACAAATCCAAAAATACTAGATAGTGGTTCTCCCTGCCCCCTGCGTTCACAAGCGCGCATAATATCGCGATACTCTTTTTCATTAACAAATCTGCAAAGTTTAATCTCTGCCCGATTTTTACACAACACTGTTGCGATAATCCAATCTACATCACTTTCGTCAAACTTATCCAAATTCTTTAATTTAGTTTCCATTTCTGCATAAACAGCAGACATTGAAATGCAACCTTTTTCTCCACAAGAAAAATCTTCAAAATTTTCTAGTTCTCTTTTTGCCACTAACAATACCTCACAATGAGTCGTGTTTGGTTTTGCACATACAAGCCAATTAAAAACAAGGGTTAATTTTTTTAACCATTTAATTTTCCCCACCGAAGCAAAACGAAGAATTTCATAACAAATAGGAATAAATGCCAAAAACATAACTAAATTAATTAGCGAGTTTAATGCCCACGACAAATCAACTGCAACTAATGATATCACAAAAGTAGAAAAAGATAAAGTATTTACAGCCAAATTTAAAAAATTAAGCGGATAATTTATTGCAATTAGATTTCCCTCTTTCCCGCTTAAATAGGAATTGCCTGCTCCGTTAAAGGCATAAAAGGATTCCATAATAGGCAAAAATCGCAATACCACCAGCACCGCATACAGCAACACCGTCCTTATAACAGCCACTAGCGAAACCCTTAAAAAGTAATCGAAGTTATATTCAAAAAAGAAATCAAAAATCTTAGATGGCAATATGCCAACAACTAAAAATCCTACTAAAAAAATTGATATTAGCATTGCTAAAGCTAATATATAAGACGACGATAAATTTATTCTACCCTGTTTTTTCTCTTGTTTAGCTTTTTCCCCTTCTACTCTAATGAGTTCGCCTTGCAGAAATAATGCTTTAAAATAAAAAATCACTGCATAGAAAAAATAGGCAAATGCCCTGATAACTGGCACATTTGAAAACTTATCAGTTGAATTTATAATTTGCCCGTCTACCTTTTTATCTCCCCGAGAGTCAATTACACTTACGCACAGCCTATTCCCATTAACAACGCCTATTCCACAACCTAGTGGCAAAACCATTTTTTCCATATAAAAATTATTGACAAAAAAATTATTATCAAACATTTTTAAAGTTGTATTATTTGTGTTATAATAAATTTATCAGTATTTTGAACATATTACCTCTCAAAAAGTCCCTATAATACGTCACTTTTGATTTTTAAAATGTTGTCCACCATGCCATTTTGTCCACCTAGTATCCACCCTCGCTAGAGCCGGTGGACAAAAAAGGTAGTTTTCAGGAAATTTTTTCGCACCAGACGGAACTTCTTGACCGCCGTCCCCGGTCCATATTTAAAAAATTTATTTTTTTAAAATAGGTATTGAAAAAAATAAATATATGTTATACTATTTCTAATATGAGGTAACAATGGGTATATTTGATTTATTTAAAAAAAATAAAAAGAAAAATGAGATTCAACAATCTTTTAAAAATATAACATTGAATGAAGAAAAACCAATAATAATAAAATTATCACAAGAAAACGCTTATTCAAAGCTAATTATTAATGATTATTATACCATTCAAGATTATGTAAATAAAATGAAAGAAATTGATAAATTAGGAATTGATAAGTTATTAAATTTGAGTATTCTTTGGAATAGCGAAAGACAAATGATAAATAAGG
>SVIV01000007.1 GCA_015069325.1 Clostridiales bacterium | reverse complement strand
TTGCGTAATTTATGGTATTGAGTGTACCGCCTTTTTCGCCGTTAAAAACAGCGATAACACGATTTGACCTATCTACCATCCATTCATTTCTGACCTGAAAGCAGGCTCTAAAATAATGATCCGATACATATTTCACGTAATCAGCTTTTTCGATAATAGAGTGGTAAGTCTGTTTCTCTTGTTCATTCCAAGAACGCTCAAACCCAACAAGAGGAGATGCGCATACTAATTTTATCGCATCATTTTTCTTACGTTCTTCAAGCACAAGTTCTGCCGCCCAGATGTCTATACCACGAGCCATACCCGATATAAAGGTTGTAAAGCCATCGTGTATGGCTTGTTTTATTGCTGCACTCAAAAGCGCTTTTATTTTATCTTCGGGAAGATGAAGTTTTTCCGGTCTGTGTCCGGTGAAACAACACCTATGTTTTCTTAATTCTTCTTCACTCATTGTTGATCTCCCATATATATTGGTTTATTTCTATCATATAATATTATTATAACATCTATAAACCAATATATCAACACAAATTACGGCTGTCATCTAATAGAAAATAAGTATATATGGGTTAAAATATAATAAAAGGCGGTGATACTATGGATGAAAAAGATTTTGCACTACGACTTGCCACGCTTAGAACCAAGAAAGGTGTGTCAAGTCGCAATATGAGTTTGAGTATGGGGCAAAATCCCGGATACATTCAGAATATTGAGTCTGGCAAATCGTTACCATCGTTATCAGGCATCTTCTATATATGTGATTATCTTAAAATAACCCCAAGCGAACTTTTTGATATGGATGTAGAAAATCCTGAAAAACTTAAAGGCATTATAGAAGATTTGAAACGTTTGAATGATAAACAACTTGATACGATAGCAACCTTGATTAAAGATTTGATTAATAAATAAAATGACATAAGATAAGGAGTTGTTCCGCCGGAACAACTCCTTATTGTGATTTATTCTATTTTTACATGATACCCTTGACCATCCTTGAAGAACTCAAACGGCACATCTTTGCCGTTTTTCTTAACTTTGACTACCGGAGAGTTAAAGGCAACACGATCTGCTGTTGATTTCTCTCTGTTTATTTCCATATAAACATTTAAATTCAAAAGCATAATTTCAAGAGTTTCTTCATTGTTGCAATATTTTTCATACCCTTCAATGTCATCAATGGATATCGTGAAAATATCCGTCAATAGTGTGTATCCGTCACTCAAATCATTATATTCTCCAAGTTTTGCTGCATTACCATTTGTCAATACCATCGAAAACTCTACTTCATCTAAAAGGAAGAAAAGCCTAAAATCTTCTACAACATCATATTCCGCACCATAACTATCTTCCAGCATAGATTTAAACCTGTTATCTTGCAAACCCTCAAAGGTGTAAATTTCAAACTCCCGGACTTCTTTTTCAAAATCGTTGTTTTTAAGCTGCCTGAATACCACAAACGGCTGACACTCAAACCTTGCATCCGAAACACCAAACCACATGCAAGGGTTTGACTTCAAGTTTACGAAATGAATATAGTCTGAATGAATTTCACAATGCTTTAATATCTTATCTACCCAAGACTTTTCATCTTTAACCTTTTTACTTTTGGCAACCATACAAAGTATCTGCTCCAAACTCCTAAACATAACTTCACATCCTTAACTTTAAGTATATGCCAGAAGGCATACCGCTTTCATTGTATCGGATGTCTTCAAAGATGCCAAGGATTTTTTGGAAATTGTTTTTGGGTGTACGATAAATGACGCACTTGCTGAATAATTTTCTTGGTATATTAGATTATTCCATTATTATTGAAGTATTATGATAGTTACTATTGATTAATATATTATTAATTATCCTTCTATTAATAATCGGTTTTTTTGTCCAACTTTATGCATAGTAGAAATGCCTCATCTGTAGCTATTGTTCAGCAACCACAAAACAAAACGCCATTTTTATAAAAATATATTTTTTAATAATTTTTGTTTTCCCGAAAATACACGAGAAAATAAAGACTGATATAAATTGAGTTTTGCCGGATGATTTTATGCATCAAAAACACCTTGAACTGTTATGCTTTTAAAAAAGAAGTTGGATCACATTTTTAGATCCAACTTCTTTTTTAATACCAAGCTGACACAGCAAAGTCAGGGAGATTAGCCCCATATTCTTCATGTAGTTTTATTAACTTCCAGACAGCCATACCTACATTCATATCCATTTCCACCGAAGTGTTTTCTACAACTTCTTCTGTTGTAAGGTTATAAGCAACCCTAAACACTTGGGGATGCGTTTCAACAGTTGTGACGATACAACTTATAATGTTATTTTCAAGTTTTATCTCCGACAATTTTATCATTATTTAACCTTAAACCCTTTGTGTCTTTCTTCAATCCAAACGATATTATTTTTGATATTTTCTTCTACTGGAAGAGTAAGGTCATATCTCATATAAAAGGCTAAACCTGCATCCTTAAAGAACTCTACATACTCTTCAGCTTTACGCTTTTCCTTTAAGTTCCTTGCATAGAGGGATGCTGCAAATATAAACTTTCCCCAAAGAACACTTGCTTCATCGAGAGCAGGAATATTAAACTCTTCAAGCCAATCCTTCAATTTGATTTCTTGTCCGTGTCCGGTGCAGGTTCCTGCACCTTGCCTGAAATATCTCTGCTCTTTACCATCATAGTATCTTCCTATTGGATAGAGCCGACATACAATAGGTTTATCTTTCTGCACCATACACAACCCTTTCCTTAAAAGAGAACAGGAACCATCAAGCCTTTCCTTAAGGTGTGCCACAGGCAGAGCAGAGGTTTGTCCGGGAGAAATAGTGCAATACTTCATAGCAGCTTCGGCTGCGCTTGCACCCATAGCCTTGGCTATGTTATAAATGTCATAACCCGTTACTGTTATGAGTTCTTCACGCTTACGGCAACAGTTACCGCATTGTTTACAACCGAATAAGAACGTATCTTCCGGTCCTAAAAGGTTCTTTTGTATTTCTTCTATTAATTGTTCATCAGTCATTCCGTGTCTCATAATGAAATTTCTCCTTTTTCTTTAAGTTCTTTTATTTCGGCAGAGAGGACATGCTTTAAACCTGCCACAACTAAATCTGATTTACTTACGCAATCTCTTGATTTTTTAAGTTCCAATGCTTTTAAAATTGGTTCTTCGGGGGTATCGGGAATGTAATAGCTCATTGGTTTAGAATGACCACCTCTGCCACGGTATCGCTCGTAGCTTCTCTCATTGCGTTTCTTTGCCTTTATCACTTTTTCTTCCTTTTTAGTTTCGATAGCAGGAAGAGGAGGAGTGTCTGTTTGCTCCGCCGTAAACATACCACCGATTTTTTTGAAAAGACTATTTGCCATTAAGTATCACTCCTTAACTTGTTTTATTGACATCAACGTGACCGTAGCTTACCGCGAAAGAAGATATTTGCCAAGGCCTTTTTAAAAATATTTTAAAGTCTGGTGAAATCACACGAAGATGATTGACATCATCTGGTGAAAATTTGATGTCAATACCCGCAAAGCCGCTTATGGTACGGGTTTGATACACATTGACATTACATCTCTAAAACTCCGAAATGGACAAAAACGCCCTTAAAACCCTACGAATATTTCACGGGTATCTTTTCTTGGGCTGGGTGTAAAAAATACGATATGGGGCGTTTTAGTGGGCAAGAAATGCGTTTCGGACGCAAATTCACAATGCAACATCTCCGAAACCGCTTAACAAGGCCATTTTTGAGGTTTTTTCATAGAAAAAAACAGGGCTTTTTTATAACCCTGTCACTTCTTTTACATTATAAATTTTATTTAGGTTGCGCCGGATGAGCTAATCTATCATTTTTGATGTCAATCAAAATTTCTTCTAACTTCTTATACTCATCAACCCAAAAGATTGGCACCTCTTTATCACCGACATCCTTTAATACTCTCACGCCTTTTTGATCCAAAGCTAAGGTGTTGAAATCAATTTCTAACTCTTCTAATAAATCTACAACTTCATCGATACTCATAACAAACACTCCTTATGTATAAACTTTTCATATGAGATAGAGATGTAATTCTTATACCCACTATTTCTTCTTTTATCGGTTTCGGAATACAGTACGATCTCTATTCTTTATAACTCAAACTATACCTTTCAACATGCATTCTTATCACAAATGCATTGCAATAATTGAATCCATCATACCATTTAATAATTATCATCCTAAATACAGTCAT
>SVIV01000003.1 GCA_015069325.1 Clostridiales bacterium | reverse complement strand
CCTACATTCGGAAATCGACGGATAACAGATTATTTGCATCTCCCCGTCGCTTATCGCAGCTTATCACGTCCTTCATCGGCGCCTAGTGCCAAGGCATCCCCTATATGCTCTTTGTAGCTTAATCATTGTTTAATGATTTTGGATAATCTTAGCATTTTCACTAAATCTTAATCTAAAGATTTAAATCATAAAATTAATTTACTCGACGTAAATTGAATTTTGCACAAAGTATCGTATTACACATTGTTTTTATAACAAGCATAATATTGATATTTGTTGCTCGTTTTACATTCTGTAAAACTTGTATTATGTAGTTGTCAAGGTTCTATGCTAACCCCTGGGCAACAGCCCTTACTAAGTTAGCAAGAGTATAATAGCATACGATCAATACACTTGTCAACACTTTTTTCAAAAAAATTTTAAAAATTTTTAATTTTTTTTTATTTTTTTTATTTTTTCGCCGACACCTTTTCGGGTGTTCGCTTTTTTGCCCGTTTTTAAAGGATTTTTATTGCATTTTAAACCACTTTTTGAGTCAAAAATTTTTGAAATTTTTCCTTAAAAACTCAAAATCTTTACTGAAATTTCTCTAAAATACTTTTTGTCAACATCTTTTCCCCTTTACAATATACTCGCGTATATACTCGTATGCGTGAGCACGTGTATTTATATTATATATATACTTAATTAAATAATATTTCTATAAATAAATGATTGACAATAACTTGCAACAAAAAAAATAGAGAACGATATCCCTACTCTTTTTCTATCTTTTCTTCTTTTAAAATTTCAATTACTTTGGCATCACCCACAAATAAAATCTCTTTTGCTGGCAAATTAGAATTTTGATCTTGAGACCAATATTTAAACGCTTCAGTCTGATATTGATTATCTAAAATACAACACTAAACTTTTGCAATTTGATTTTCACTCTCAATCTTTTTTATCAAGTCCAAAGTCGGTTCCCACAATTTTAATTGTTCGAGTTCTTCGAGAGTGCACCATTTTAAAGTTGTATTTTCTGCAAACTCTCCTTCCAACCCCTTAGCACTTAAATCTCCCTTTTCGATTTCGCAAAGATATGTGTATGATACTCTTCTGTTTGGGAAAGTAACACCATTAAACTCCCAATCAACCGTATAATACTCTTTTTTGAGATATTTAAGGGCAATAACCTTAGCACCTGTTTCTTCAAATACTTCTCGGACAACAGCTTGTCTTGTGGATTCTCCTTCATCAACACTTCCTCCTGCAAACATTGCTCGTTTTCCATCGCGTATGATAGTAAGATATTTATCGCCATCTTTAATAATAGCTCCAACTTTTTTTACAAATTCCCCTGCTTTATATTTTTCATAATACATTTTTGATTTTTCTTGAAAATAACTACCCATTTTTTTCTCCATTAGCTCTTTAATTGATAATGTTCTTGATAAAACAATTTAATTAGCACTTGTTAAATATAATACCAATCCACCATTAATATCACTGTGACAATACGCACTTCTATTTACATTTGATACAGAAATAGTAAGCACGCATACCCGCTGTGAATTTAAAGAATTATCAACAAGTTCGTTAAAAGATGGGGCATTTACACAATTGCTTGGTTGAAACTCCGCTGGGACTTCAGCAAGCGTAGGATAGATATCAAAAGCTATACAAACATTTTTATTATTCTCGTTGCCTACGTCAGGAACAACATTTCCTTCTGAATCTATATTAATTTGCAAATCTTCCCAAGTTGCAGAGAAATAAAACTGTGATTGAGCTAGATTTTCTATAGAATAAATAAATCTTACTTTATTTACTTCCGGAGAAATCTGTAAGTCAGGCGCAGTCATACTCCCACTTGTAGAGTCGTTAGCATTAAATTGCACATCTCCCATCAAAACTTTCTCGCTTCCTTCATATTGATAATATCCCGTCACTTTTGCCGCAATATTATCACCAACAGAATAGTTGATGTTAAAACCAGTTTTATAGTTTTGAGTAGATGCGGCATATACACCTACCAACGCGCCAACAGATACCACCATTGCAACACACAAAAAAATAATAGCCATTTTTAGTTTTTTGTTCGAACTTCTATTTTCCATATTTTTATTATGCCACAATACCTTCTTTTAAGGCAAACCTTTTTGTATTGTTTAATAAAAAAAGATGGCATTGCCATCTATTTCTTTGTTGTATCTATATTGGATTTATCCATAAACATAATGTTTTTGCTTTTTAAAAAATCAATTAACTCTGCAATTGTGCCCATAGTCATTCCATTAAAATTAACAATAAAACTTTGCTGTGGATTTAAAAAGATGAAGAGCCTATCTTTATACGTTGCGATCTTAAAAACTTCGCTGTATTCCACCCTTAGTGAACCTGCGTCTTGATAGTCCTTGCTATCAGCGCTTACCGTCGCGGTGCTTTTAACACACAAATACTCTTCATAAAACTCAAAGGTATTTAAATATTTCCTATCACCAAGTTCCTGCAGAACATTTCTTTTTTGATTTTCTTTCAATAAATATGGCAAAAAGAATATCCCACCAGCAAGACCACAAACAACCAAAATCACACCGACCGTCAAGTTCCAAAAGGAAAGCCCCACACCTAGTCCTACAAAAATAACAGTAAAGAAAATTGACATTAAAATGTTTGTATTTTTCATAGCATAACTTTGAAAAATCGCAATTTCTTCTCCGCTCATTCGACTTGTATTTTTAAATTTAATTTCTTCCATAAATTACCTTTCAACACCCCTACAAAAACACTGCGATTATAACAAATTATAAATATGTTTAGCTCTCCATAAAGCAAGCACAAACTTTAAAAGGATATAGACATAGTTTGTTAAAATAAGTTAGAGCTCTCTATCTTTCTCATTATTATCTTCAACAGATTCAACAATTTTTATAACTTCATCCTTGCTAATTCCGCAAGCGATTAAATCGGAAACCATTTTTTTTAGCGATTCTTGAGCTAACTTTTTTAAATATATTACATCTAGTTCTTCTTTTGTAACCTTCTTGCCACCAATTCTAACACCTTCAAATTTTCCATCCCTATATTCTGGCGACATAACCTTGCTTGAACGCAAAACAACAATCCCTTCTCTTTTTAATGAGTCAACGCTCTCATCTATTGCTCCGATTTCATCAAATGCATTCCAATCATTTTGAAAGATTGCATAATAATCACAATCAAAAAGTCTAACATCATCAACACCATATAATTCTTTTTCTTCAGCAATCTTACCTGTTTCCAAATTAAGAATCTCATAAACGCCTTTTTGCTTATTATCTAAGACCACAGACTTCCCAAACCAAGCACTTCTTCTAGATTGCTCTACTTTTTCCTTGCAAAAGCCTTTTTCAATTGGTTTGATACTCCCATCTTTCACTCTCAATAAGGCCATTCCTGCACCAGACATATCGGGAACGCCAACTGTCTTAAGTTCTTCCAAATTGTAAAGCACAGCCTTTCTCCAACCATTATCAACCCACTTCCCTTTATTGTCAAATTCCTGTTTTTGCTGAAACTCCCCTTTGAAAATTTCCCCTGTTTTTACATTATAACATAAATGCTCCATACACTTTCTCCTTATACACTTATCATAACACATAAAAAATCAATTGTCAATTTTGTTAAATACCATTTTAACTATATCTCAAGATAGGTCAACACCTGCACTTTTTCTATTCACAGAAGTTAAATTTATTTTATAAACAAATTTATTTTGTTCATCCTTAAGCAGAATAGGCATTAATTAAATACTGCATATTCTGCACAACCCACATCTTTATTCCACAAAGATTGTTAAATATATATTTTTCCCACAAGCCAGTTTAAAAACTTCGTCGAACAAAATCTTGATGCAAATATAATAAGTTTATAAATTCCGCCAATAGTCTTGCGTAATGGCATCTTACGTTTTTCTATATTTTTCACTATTATTTTAGCAACTTTCTCAGGCGTCATTCCATTTTGCTCTTCATTTTCCGCTTTTTTAATCGCCTTTTTAGCCTTCTCGTCATCTGCAGAAGTTTCAACCACTCTTGCACTGGTAAAAGATGTTTTGACATCTCCCGGCAAAACTGTCATAACCCCCACGCCATTACTCTTAACTTCGTTTGCAACCGCTTTTGAAAAAATCTCCATACCCGCTTTAGTTGCACTATACACCGATTGATATGGAAGCGGAATAATTCCACCAACAGAAGATATGTTTATTAGTCTCCCCTTAGATTTTTTCAGATAAGGAACAACAATCCTTGTTAAATTAATTACCGCTGATAGATTTGTATTTACAAGATTATAAATATTCTCTCTGCTTGCGTCTTCAATCGCACCTGCAATGCCAAATCCTGCATTATTAATGAATATGTCAATTTTTCCTTCATCTAACGCAATTTTGTTTAAAATAAATTCAACGCTTTTGCTATCATTAACGTCAGCAGTATAAGTCATTTTTATTTCTGGATTGGCTTGAAAATTGCGTGAAATATCATAAACAATCACGCCCTGCTTGTGAAGCCGGCGGGCAATCGCAAGTCCAATTCCCCTGCTTGCACCGGTAATAACTGCAACTTTATTTTCTAATTGGTATTTCATTTTTACTTCCTTTATCTATCTATGTGAAAAATTGACTTGTGTTTATCTGGTTTTGATGGGTTTGTCTGACTCAAAGTAAAATACACTCCTGTTTTTTTCCAATAACTCGGACATTTTGTATTCATACATCTTAAATGTAAAGAAGTGACGGCTTTATCAAAGGGCATAGCTCCAAAACAAGATAAGGTAATATACGCCCCCAACCTAATGCCAGTAGGCATCATTTTATCAGAATACAGCGTCTGCTTATGACAATCTGGGCAGTTGATCGGAAATAATTTATCAGGCATTTCGTGTGCTTTTGCGTTTGCTTTAGTAACTTCCGGGTCCCAAGCGTCTTTCTGTTTCTTCTGTTTCTTCTTTTTCTTATCTTCTTTATCTAAATCTTTAACGTCTTCCTTTTTTGACTTTTTCTTCTCAGTTTCGTCCTGTTTCCCATCTTGGTTTTTATCTTGACCTGCTTCCTTGCTGTGATCAACGTCTTTACCATATGGGTGCGAATTATCTGGACCTGCGCTTATATCTTCAACATCTTCTACATCCCAACCATATCCCATAACAAACTCCTATTAATTATTATTAATCTTATTATAACCAAAAGCACAACTATTTGTCAAATAAATGACAATTATAATAAACTTTGAATATAATGTTGTTATGAATAAATATGACCGAATTTCTGCAATAAATTATGCACAAAAATACGCGCTTTCACCAAACCCCAATTTTTATCACTTTGGTGGAATAGGCGGAGATTGCACCAATTTTATTTCACAGTGCCTTCTCGCAGGTGGATGCAATATGCAATACAGTTCAAATGGCTGGTATTACAACTCATCTTATGATCGTTCGCCCAGTTGGACAAGCGTTTCTGAATTACATAACTTTTTATTGAATAATAAAAAAAGCGGTCCGCACGGAGAAATAATTTCACTAAATAGTTTAGAAATAGGCGATATAATTCAGCTTAAGCAAAACACTTCTAGATTCAACCACACCGTAATTATCACAAAAATACAAAATGGAGAAATTTATGTATGTGCACACTCAAACGATGCTTTACATCGAAAATTATCTACATACAATTTTATCGAACTTATCCCCATCCACATAATAAAAATCCCTTAAAATAGATTTGCTTACCATTAACTATACAACACAATTAAACTAAATATAATTATTATTTAATAAACCTAGTCTTGTTTTCTCTTCGCCAATCTTTTTTGCAATTAAAGTCAATCTTGTTATTCTACTAACCATCATTCTAAATAAAAATATAAATTCAACAATAGTTATTCAATATGGTTGACAAAATAATTCTGCTTTCATATACTATCATTAGTGAGGTGAAAAAAATGAAAAATTTTATTGATTCAATGGAAAATCTACCACTTTGGGCAAAAATACTTCTTGCCCTGCCTGCACTTGATATCATTTGGGTAGTTTATCGTCTTTGCAAATCAATCAAAAAAGAAAACACATTGGGCATAGTTCTTGCAATAGTCCTAATGATTGTCGGAATTCCATTCTTATGGCTTATTGACATTATTACACTAGCAATTTCTAATTATGTCATTTGGATTGATTAAAAAATATATGCGAAATTCGCATATATTTTTTAATTTAATTTTATATTTGATTATACAAAAGCAAAAAACATACCAACAATATACTGCTATTCAATCATATGTTCAAATTCATCTAAAAGATTTAAAGATTCGCCTGTCATTTTTTCATTCTGAGCAAAATTATCTGCCTTCCCAATCAACACCAACATTTTAAGAAGTTCTTTTCCATCTCCCACTTCATTTAAATCTTGAATTTCTTCAGCTATTAATTCTCGATTCAAGACTCTCCAATATTTGTTGTCACTTTTGAATCGTTTGATAAACATAAATATATCGTGTTTAAAAATCAACTTTGCAATTATTAAAACTTCATTTTTATCAAATTCAAGCATAGGTAAAACTCTATTAGCTATCTCTGCACTTTTAATGTTATGATCAAAAAAACTGTCTATAACCTGCCCATTTTTCATTCTTTGAATGTGCTTATCCGGTTTGCCTATATCGTGAAAAAGCATAGCGTAACTCAAAAGTCTTCTTTTGTTATCGCCCAACCCTACTGAAAGCTTATTCACTTCTTCAACTGAGTGCAAAATATGCCCTAAAACATTATATTTATGCCAAGGATTATTTTGCTGTTGATTTTCGCATTTTTGAATTTCCGGCAAAATACTATTTAGCCAATTTTTAAATTCAATATCGCTAGCGTATTTAGAATAAAACTTTTCAACAACATTGTCTCCGCAAATGACAGAATCTAATTCCAAAACAAAATTTCTCATTAATCTTCCCTTCTTAAAAATTCTCTCAATGCATTCATACGAAGCTCATATTCATATCTTGTAAGCACTGTTTGTTTTTCGTCTGTATTTCCAATATGATGCATTAAATACTTATCTCCCGTTGATAGTAATGCTTTTTTATACAAAGGACTTTCACACGCACAAATATACAATTGATCAAGAAATTCTTGATAATCTTGTGAATTTCTTTGCATAACTTTACCTTGCCAATAAAGTTTCCCATTCTCTCCCCAGAAGTCTTTTATATTGCAAGCGCGAGTATGGTAAGCATCAGTCCCAAAATATTTTAAAACTGCGTTTTGGAGTTTTTTATCTTTGTATTTTATTCCTTGCAACACTCCTTCAATACTAGAGACTTTCTTTCCTTTAAATTTAAAACTATGTGGATATAAATTCGACAAAATTCTTGAAATGCTGTTTTTAGAAGCATAACTAGTATTAATTATTTCATCATTTTCAAAAACCTTGTTCCCATCTTTATCTTCTATACAATAATCGCCTAAAAAGATTCCTTCAGCATTTTTAAGCAATTTTTTACATTCAAAAGCATATTTTTCTCGAAAATGCGTAAATTTTTTGATTTTTTCTTGTTTTTTACGCTTTTTTTGAAATATTATCAATAAGTATGAGATTCCTAAAACAATACCAAGCACTATCAAAAGCCAATAGAATACCCCCGGCATACCATTAAATCCAAACCAAGAAAATTTCTCGTGATTTAAAAAGAAATATGGAAAACGAGATCCTTCTTTAAAACTCGCACCTAATTCTGCCACAATCAACGCAAATGGCAGATAATAAAACGAAGTAGCCAGCCCTAAAAAGACCGTCCATTTGCTTAAATTCAATCTATAATCAAATCGAATAAAATCAACTATAGCCAGCACCGGCACAAAAATATGAACAAAGAAACTGTCAAGCTTCAAAGGATTCGTAGGAGAAGTTGTTGCTAGTGATACAGGAAATAAAACAAAATTATAAACAAATCCAGTCAACGCTATAGCAACAGTAAAAACGAATTTAATCTTCCATAGCCACTGCGGAATGCTTTTTTCCTTCCCTTTCACAAGCGACACGCAATCAAATACAAGAAAAACTGCCATAACAAGAAAAATCCATATATTACTTTGCACTGTAAAATACAAAATTTCATTATTTGCTCCAATTTCCGTCATCAAAAAACTCGCAATAAGACCAATTAAACCACCTATTAAAATCAAAACTTTCAAAATTATAGACAGTTTAAGCTCTTTTCCTCTAAAATCATCCATATTCTCTCCTTTTCTTCATTTATTTTAACACAAACGCAATCTTTTAAAAATCATTTTAAGCAAAATAAATAAAAATATTGCAATTTAAATTTAAAATTGATATAATAGTGTTATTCTTGGATAGCTACACTTAAATCTTTATCCCTTACATCGCACAAGCAATCCATAATGCCACTATCAAAAATTACAAAATTTCCCCAAATGACCTTATAGTTAAACGGATATAACAAGCCCCTCCTAAGTACCGAATACAACTTGAAAAAACCTTCTAAATCGCCCAAGAATTCGCACATTCTTGCAACACGCAAAACAAACAAAACCCAAAAAGTGACCATAAAGTCACCCAAACCAATAAAAATTCAATAATATGTGGGTATAGCTCAGCTGGATAGAGCGTCCGCCTCCTAAGCGGAAGGCCTGCAGTTCGAATCTGCATACTCACACCAATTTACAAATAAAAAAGACGCTTGTCTAGGCGTCTTTTTTATCACATAAATTCAGAATATCCCCTAATATAAAATATGTATAAACAACATATCTTTTAGCTTCAAAGTGTGTTAAATCGGCATGTACTCCTTTTGATGTAGCATTGTAAATAGCATCCAATCGATTTCCAAAATAATCTAAATTATCCCCAATTATTTTGTTATAAGTTTTGCTTTCTTTACCTTCTTCCACAAAAGCAATTAATCTATTTATTACATTATCTTCTCCCAATTTTATCTGCTTATTTCCTTTAGTTATTGGATCTCTTGGCGGATATAATTTGTCTGCAACATCCTTTAAAATTCTTCTACATGAAGTTAAGGCATTAGACCAATCTTCTGGATTTTCAGAATTAATATTGTCATTTATGGCTTTAATTTTATTTACAATATTTGAATCAAGATCACACAACCTCTCGTTTACATCTAGTTCGTTTTCTTCTAATATACTAGATATATTATTCTCAAACTTTAAACGTGTATTAAGTTTTAAAATATAATCATAAATAGCGCCTTTGATTTTTTCTAGGATTTTAGTCATAGCAGCTATATCTTGTACAATCCCCAATCTTTCAGATCTATTAGAAACGGGATTTAAAAACTGGGTAGGATTCGAGGATGCTAGGCTTATGTTTGGATCTTTTGCAGACTCCATTCTTGCTTTTAGAATATCTATAGACGCGTTTAGTTCCGCAACAGTTTGTGTTTTTCCATATTTCTTTACTTTGCCATATTTGTCTTTATCAACATAATATCGCCCAGCCAGCTTAACCATTGCCCACGCTTCTGTGGCAAGATTGCCATTTTCTTCGTTATAGGGATAGCCATAAGCCTCATAAGAAAACAATTTGATTCCAACTTCATCATTTAATAACCTGCAAACCCTTAAACACTTTAATATTATTGATTCAAATGGTATTTCATTTAATTCAATATTTTTTATAATTTCATCAGATAAGCTTACACATTCATCTATAATCTTTTTATTCATTTTCACCTCTTTATTGGTAATATTATAACATATTGTTATCGAATGTGTTATACAAATAACTTATTTTATTCAAAAATTTTATCAATTGTGGCGCTGGCGTGTTGATCTGGTGTTTTTAAGAAATGTGAATAAAAGTCGGATGTTGTTGAGGCTTTTGAATGGCCAGCTCTTACCGATACTGTTTTCATATCAACACCGTTAGCCAATTGCAATGTTATATTTGTGTGGCGAAGTGAGTGTAAAGTTACTCGTGGCAAGCCTGCACGGTCTAATATTTTATGTAGCCATACAATAAACAATCCAGGACTGATATCATCACCATCATCTGTGCAAAATAGTCTATCAGTTTTTGACCATCTATCGCCAAGATATTTCTTCCTATTATCCCAAAAGGTTTTATATTCTAATAAATAACTGATAAGCCTTTCAGGGATATAAATAACTCTTTTAGATGTTTCAGTCTTTGGCTCTTTGGTAATGATTCCAAATCCATTTACTTCTTGTACAGAACGAGCAATTTTCATTGTTTTATTTTCAAAATCGATATCCTTCCATTCAAGTCCAGCGACTTCGCCACGTCTTAACCCCATATATAAAACAATCTGCATTGCAATGCGCCAACGAGGATTTTCTTCTTTATCTCTTAAATATCTTTCTAGCTCAATAGCCTCTTTATCATTTAGTATTTCAATTTCTTTTTTGTAGCCCTGAATTGGTGTAATATAATCACGGGACGCAAAATTGTGTTCAACAAGTCGTTGACGTTTAGCGCTTGCAAGTATTGTTGCCAGCGTTCTTTTGAACTTCATAACGGTTTCTTTTGCATAAGGATGTCTGTCTATTTTAATAGTAAAATATTTCTTAAAATCAACACCAAGCGCCTTGCATATCTTTTCCGCATTGTCTACCAATATTCCATGTCCACTTGTTGCAGAGAAATATATTGAACGAGACAATTCTGCTTTCTTAAACAATTCTTTAAGTTCAATGCAATGAGATTTAACATATTGTTGAATGTCAGCTATTAGAAAAGCTCTTTTTGTTTCAACCTGATATGCACACAAATCATCAATAAAACCTTGCACCATAACTGGTGTTATAGCGTTAAGTTTAACATTTCCAAAATAAGCCTCAAACTTCTTCAAAGCATCTCTGCCTTTAATGTAGTAATTTATAGACCTAGTTGTTTTTATTTGTTCTAGCCATTTTTGAGCATATTCCATAAAGGTTATTGATTCATCTATTGCAAGCATTCCATTAAGTTGTTTTCTAAACTTTTCTTCAAACTCAATTGCAATTTTATTCAACTCTCTTTGAACTGACTTCTCATTTAATTCAGGTGGCTTGCGCCAAGTCATAACCTTTGTTTGAAATTTACCAGTTCTTTCATTTTTGGCTTTTACTTGAATTCTGTAAGATACCATTCCATTTTCAAGTTTATTTTTCTTGATGCAAGCCATTATCTTTTCCTCCTTTAAACCAACTTTATTTGTTCCATAGGCAAGTAATATTCTTTGCTTTGTAAGAATGCAAGCAATGAATCAAAGTCAATCATAACTTTGCTACCAGATTTTATTGAACGAATTTTCTCGTTATAAGCAAGTTGCCTAATCATATACGCAGAAATCCTACTTTCAGGATCTTCCTTTCTAATCATTTGCACAGCCTCATTAATTGTTCTAATTCTTTCCATTTAATACCTCCTAAACTTGTGCTGATAGAGTCAGGACCTGTATTTGGCATGGTGTACATTAACTCTAATTCAAATAAAAGTCCAGACATTTCAGCGAAACTAAAAATTTATTTTTAATTATCTTTATAACTATGCCGGCATTTACCCTAAACAGCCCGGCATTTGCACGTAATAAACTTTTTCGAGCAATTTATCAATAAAACACAAAACGCGCCACAAACCGCGAATATTTGATTTCTAATTATTTTTGATTTATTTTGATTATTTTTTGATTTAATTTTGATTTTTTATCATCTGAAATCCTTATTTTTACTATCAATAAACCATTAAAAATCCTTATATTTACAGCATTTTATGATTTTTTGCGCTAAACAACTTTTGATTTTTGATTTCGCGAAATCTCGCACGGTTGCCCGCGCCCGCTCATAAAGTTGAATTTGCTAGAGATTTAGATCCCCCTTCCTCAGAAGCGAGCTCATTAATAACTTCTATAACCGCATTTTCAAATACATTGCCAGGTCTATCCTTTAAAATATTTGGAGCGCTAACTGACAATATAATTAAATTATCCGATATAGAAATAACCTCTGCATTCTTCATACATATATCAAAAGATATTTCACTTATTAAAGGTTTTAGTTTTTGTTTTAACTTTAAAAGAAAGTAAAACTTATCTAAATCCTTCACGCGCGCGTTTCTAGATAATATTTTAATTTTATTTTTATAATACTTTACTATTGGAGGACCATCTTGTCCGGCAGGCAGGTCATTCAAGTCTTTAATATCCTCATTGGTCAGTCCTTCATTACCGTCATAACCGTAAAATAAAAGCTCTTGATTAACATAGATATACAAACGATTCTTGTTTTCCAGATGTCTTTTAATTAGCCCTTTTTGCTCCAATGAAACTAAAACTCTACGAGTTTGTCGTTCCTTTTTTCTTAAAATAGGCAAATCTTCTAACATCTTTTTGTAGGTTATCCAACAATACTTCCTTCGATCTATGTATTTTGTTACAGCATAACCGCTATCAAAGAACTTTGTTAAATAATCAAGTAACAAACATTCTTCTAATGATAAATTCAAATCCATCATTACTTGTTGATCAAAATCAAATATATAATTTCTCATATTTACTCCTCTTATAAATTTTGCACCTAGATTAAGATTGATCAGGTCTTAACTTCAGTTATATTTTAACGAAGGCTGCAGTCCTTCGGTAAAACCATGTTTGGTTTATAACGACATTTTATCAATGCCGTTAGGACACCATCTGTCCGAACGGAAATAATTTTTTATTTTTTTTGTTTACAAAGCTTATTTTAAGTGGTTGGGTTGGACGCCATTTGACCAACCCAAAAACTTTTTACGTTTTTATTTTAAATTTTTCGCACAAAAAAACAGAGACCAATGCCTCTGTTTAACCTACACTTATATTATACCGGCTTTTTGCCCAAATTTTGCCCAAAAAGTGTTCACACGATTTCAAACTTTTTCCAAATGACTTTAAATAACATAAGTAGAATGTTTTTGTTACAAAAAATGCGAATATAGTTCACAATCACTCACACGCACGCGCGTAATAAAATAATTAGTGTTTTAGCGTTTTAGTGTTAACCGACAACACTAACAACACTAAACACTAAACTTTCTCTGCCTTATATATAAGATAACGCAAAATTTTCCGTTAAAAACAAAATTTATTATTTTATGGGCTACACAAAAAAGAACGGCCTAATCATCCGTTCTTATAGTTTTACCCATATAATAGCGCCTTTGGGGTGTTTATATTTTCTTGGATTGTTATATCTTTCAGCTTTTTCTAAAATCCAAGCAAAAGTGTTTTTATATGGCAAAGCATCAACATTGTCTATTTGGTGGTATTTTTTATTTTGCTTATAATCATCAATTGTTAGCTTTTTACAATCTGTAACTTTGCATTTACCAACAACCAATCCAGATCCACTTTGTATCAGTTCTATTTCGTCACGCACATTGGTATTACTTCCACGTATTTCCCATGTTTTCTTGCCGTCAAGAATATAATTAATCCACGGCTGCTTTATAATTAATGCTCTCATGCCTTTATTATAGCACAAAACTTAAGAAATTTATATAAATTTATCGTTTAATAGACTTTTTTTCTTTTTTATGATATCATATTCAATGTAGGAGATGGTTTATGAATTATTCTTTAGGAACAATAGAAGCGAGTGAAGCGCTTATTAAAGATTTGTATATAAATTTACGAAAAAGAGTAAATGCATGGTCAGATATTACAAAACAAACTTCTCAAGCAAGGATGGGTTATATTGGGCAACATCTAACTAGCATTGTAACCGGTTATCCTGGTGGTAAATCTGGAGCCAGAGGGTATGATTTAATAATTTCAAGAAATCCTCTTAGATACGGCGAAATTAAAACTTGTTATAGAGTAGATCAATTAGGGGTATGTAAAGATTGCGGAAATGTGGTTTCAAGTATTGAAAAAGATTGTTCAATATGTAATTCTATAAACATACAAAGGCATGATGATTCAAAATGGTTAATTGGGGTAAAAGACGAACAAGATCTTAAAAAGGTTTTACAGCCTGATGTCTATTATTTTGTATTGTTTGAAATGGAAGATATTTCAAATTCAAATAATATGAACATTATTGCATCCATTTGGGAAGTTGATCCTAAAAATATAGGATTTAAGTATTGTATGGTTGATTATTTTTATAATATTAAAGGTTCCGCACCATTAAATATATGGCCGCACATGCTAAAATTCCAACTGTTCAACCCAAAATTAATTTATCGTTCAATTATAAAAGAAAATGACGAAATAGAAACTCAAATATTTCCAACGCTTAACAATTCTTCTATTACAGAACTATCAAATTTTAATTTTTATTCTCAAGCGTCTAATTTTACACTTGATGCTGTTAAATACTGTTTAAATGAACTGAATGTTACATTTGAAGATTCTTGCTCAAAAAAAGAACTCCTTTCTTTACTAGAAAATGAAAGGAGTTCTAAAAAGTTATCAAATATATATTTAACAGATTTAATTTCAAGGGCAATTTATCTCCCTAGAATATCTGATAAATTAGGTATGTTCGAAGATTAAAATTTTTCAATAAGTTTAAGTGATTTTTCATAATAATTAGCATCAATTTCAAAACCAACATATTCACGTTGGTTTTTTTTGCACATACAAGCAGTACTCCCACTCCCCATAAAGGGATCTAAAATTATGTCGTTTTTATTGCTGCTAGCTAAAATTAACCTTTCTATAAGTTCAAATGGTTTTTGAGTTGGATGTATTCTGTTTTTGTTATTGTAAAATTTTATATCACTCCAGACATCATTAATACCAAGAATGGCATTATATGTTTGAGATAGTTTATTATAGGGATAATTAAATTCTAGTATTTCCTGTAGTTTGTCCCACAATTCTTTCGTTGGTATCTGCTCGCATACATTATTTCCAGTATATATACTCCACATTCCACCGCCATTCGATTTTACTCCTAAACGTTCATTTATCTCTTTTGAAGACAAGCCTAATTGTTGTTGTCGCGATTTAAGCAAGTCTTTTATAAATGGCCTTGAATCCTTATAAAACATCAAAATGCATTCAGTTGTATTTGGAAACATTTTATAGTTTTTAGTTGCACGTCCCGATATCGCTTGAAGACCTTTATCAATAATAATTTGTTGTTTGAATTTAAATCCCATTTTTTCTATTTCTGGTAACAAATATGCAAGTATTCTAAAATAACCAAATATATAAAATGTTCCACCTTTCCTCAATACCTTATATATTTTAGAGATCCATTCTTTCGACCATTCAATATAATCCTTCTCTGTTCGCCATATATAATCCCATTTTTCTTTTGCTACTTTAAAGTATGGAGGGTCTGCTATAACTAAATCAACACTCTCTTCTTCTATATATTCATCTAATTTTCTACAATCTAAATTATATATTACATTCTTATTCATACTTGCATTATACCATATATTTTATAAAAGTGTGTCCGATTTTTAAAAAAAAGTTTTTAAATATTATATAATTTGGTTAAAAATAAGATTTTTTTATTTAAATATGTTATCATATCTGTGTGAGGTGTAATTATGATTAGAGGAGATGTTATTAGCTATATCGATTTATCTGTTGAGGAGGGTTTTTCAATACAACGTGGAATGAACTTCAATATCAATGGCAAAGACTATGGAATTATACTTATGAGTGTAAGAGCCGACGCTCCTTATGCAGATAGATTTGAGGATAACGGCAGCACTATTATATACGAAGGTCACGATTTACAAAAAAATCATAACACTTCAAATAAAGATGTTAAATTTCTTGATCAACCATTACAAACTCCTAGTGGAGCTTTTACTGAAAATGGTAAATTTGCTATTGCTGCTATACAATATAAAAAAGGAAATGCTCCAGCAAAGAAAATAAAAGTATATGAGAAAATAAAGTCTGGTGTTTGGGTTTATAACGGGTATTTCAATCTTGTGGATGCCTTCACTGAGAATGATGGCAACCGAAATGTTTTTAAGTTTAAGCTAGAAATGATAGATGAAGATATTGTTGAATCAAAAACGAATAAAAAGATAGAAGAATTAAATCTTGAACATAATAGACTGATACCAACTTCTGTAAAAGTTGCCGTTTATGCTAGAGATAAGGGTAAATGCGTCAAGTGTGGCTCTAATAAAAACCTACACTACGATCATATTTTGCCGTTCTCTAAAGGTGGCTCATCAACAACGGTTGATAATATTCAACTTTTATGTGCAAAATGCAATCTTAGAAAACATGATAATATAGAATAAACAAAACGCACTGTTATTGGCAGTGCGTTTAATTTTAAATATCAAAATCCTTTTTAATATCATTATAGATTAATTGTTCAAATGCATCAAATCTTTTTTTTAGATATTCATTTTTGGTATCTACATAATGAAGAACGTTAAATGGAACCCCATAATCGCTAACTTTTTTACCATTCTCTGTTGTAGAGTTATATTCTAAATATTTGAGTAATGTATTAATACTAGAAATTTCATCAATTGGTTGATTTGTTCGTTTGGATAAAACAAACCTAAATAACAAATCAAAAACACCTAAATATTTCACTAATTCATATTTAAATAGATTAAATGTTAGTTTTGCAACTTCTCTTACAGCTGTATCGGTTTTATTATGTCCCTTCTCATATTTTAATATTCCAGGATATCCTTGCTGAATGTAATTATGAACTTTAACAGTCAAAACTGAATTTTTTTGATTTTTAGATGGATGTTCGATCATGGATACTAATTCTTTATTGTTTATAATGGGTTTAACATAGTTCATGATAAAATCAAAATTATCCCAATCTAATCCTCTAAATGTTGAGCATACACTTTGCACTTTATATATTTCTGCAGGTGTGATATTTTTTAATTTTTTATACAGCGATATCTTGTCAGATAACTTTATTGTTTTAAATTGTTGTATAATTTCATCTGTTAATCCTAAATTATGAGCTTGATCTAGCAATTCTTTTTTAGTCTTTTTTTCGGAGTCGCTTAAATATTTTTCTGGTGCAGATAAAATATCCACTTCATTTTTTGCTACATTTTTATCATATTCTATATTCCTTATAATATCGCCATCAGACTCAATTATCTGCTCAAAATTATTATCTATTGCAACAACTCTTCCTTTGTAATGACAAATAAATCTACCTGCTCGCCCAGCTATATTTTGTGCGTCAAACTTTTTTAAAGGTTTTTGGCCTTTTTTGTCTGACATTACAATCATATTTTTTGCACTTGTATTTACGCCTTCGGTTATAGTTGTTGTACTTACTATAACGTTAAGAATTCCATCGTTAAAAAATCTTATGATTTCTTTTTGAATGTATTTAGGTATATATCCATGATGTATACCTATGCCTTTTTTTAAACACTTACTTAGTATCCAATCTTCGCCAAATATAACATTTATGTGGTCTTGAAAAATTACAAATCGTTGCATTTGTTCGTTCATTTCCTCAGGTAATGGCACAGCCATATCATCTCGCGAATCGGCAATCTTTTTAGCTAATTGTTCTGTATTGTATCTAGAGCATGTATAAATAATAGATGAGTTATTGTTTTTATTAAGTTCTTCTAAGACAATTAATAAACGTGAATTTTTATCCTTCTTATTTATTATGAAATCAATTTTGTCAATATTATAACTGTCATTTTTATTTATTGTTAATAATTCTTTATCAACAATTTCTACATCATTATACTCGAGGACTTTAAAATTATTATCTGTTAAAAAATTATTTATTGATGACGCACTGTTTTCTTTTGGTATTTGGATAAATGGGCCAGCGAGCAATAAGTCATTACTTGATAAACATGATGTTTGTAGTGCAACTCTAAAAGCAGTATCTCGCTCATTTTCACCAACAGTCTCGTTATCTATGATGAATTGGTTATCAATTTTATAAACTTCGTCCATAAAGATAAAATCAAATTTTAATTTACTATTTCGGTCCATCATCGATAAAAATCTTTCTGGCGTATATATACAGACATTCTTTTGACTTAAATCAATATTAGCTTCACTTAGAGTAAATATATTATAATCGTCAAAAAAAGGATCTTTTAGTATTTTTATATAATTTTCAGATAATAGAGATAAAGTTGGATAAATAAATACAATGTTTTTATATTTCATCTTCTTTATCACTTCATAAACAATAAATGTTTTTCCAAATGAAGTTGGTGCAGTAAGAAAATATCTATTTGTATTATCAGCGGAGAATTTATCAATTACTTCTTTTTGATATTTATGTAAGAATTTATCTTCTTCGACTGCAAGTGACGCATTATAAATTATATCAGATAACGTAGAGGCATTTAAACTATCAATATTAAAATTATCATCATTTCTATACTTTATCAACATGTCGTAGTATTGAGGAATGCCAATTAAATTCGAAATATGATATAAAAACATCAATTGATTCTTCGTTATATAATCATCTTTTATGTTATCATAGAATTCACAAACTTTTTTTATTAACTTATGTCTATGACTAATATCGTCTTGAGTTAAATAATATTCGCGTATTATATTTGAAATGGTGTTATTTATATAAGAGGCTCGTTCTTTCGTATACACTTTAAAACCTCCTTCTTAATTCCTATCGCATCATGAACTGGTAATATTATAAAAAACAACGAACAATCTATTTCTTTTGGAAGGCAAATGGGATTTTCTTTGTTTTTATTATTTATAGTATCAATTATGGCTTTTACAGTATCATCGTAATTATCAGTCTCGTTTGCAACAATTAAAATTGGCCTAACTAATTTCATTTTATAATTTATAATATCCTGATAAAAATTCCTATAAGGATCTTTTTTGCACTCGTTTATAAATTGATTTAACGATTCATTCTTTGATTCAACCTCTTTATTTTTTTGGATAATCGATTGGAAATTTTTATCTAAATATTCTAATGTTAAAGTAGTTTGCAAAGATTTCCAAATACTAGTTAATGCAGCGGAAGCTGTTTTATAAAACTTTGCCTCCCCAAACCATAACTCAATTTGATTATTTCTTTCTATAATATGGTGTGAGTCATACCCATGCGCCTCGAAATTTGATAATGGGTCAAAAAATTGCCCTCTAGCAACAAAAACTTCCGTACCAAACTCTAATTGCAAAAAAAGATTTAACAAAACCTCTCCATAAAATCCCAACTTAAGCTGAGCGGTTTCTGATTCTATGTTTGCAAATCTTATTTTATAGTTTAGCGCTTTTCTTTGAGTCTCATTTAGATCATTCAAATTTATGTTGTAATCTTCAAATGCTAAATCCACAATTCCGTTATATATTAAACCAGATACTTCTTTATCACCAATTGTTGAGTAGCAAAAATCATCAGATGTAGAAATATCTGATTTTGATAAACTTTTATCATTGTTTGGTAATGAATACTCAAACAAGATTGTCGATTTAAAAAGATCTTTTAAAGATTTTCGCATAAATACCTCATGCGTATTATAGCACATTATCTTGCAATATTCTATATATTTTAAGAAATTTACTTATAACTATCGCTTAGGAGGGCGTTGTTCTATCCCTTATAAAAAATAAAACTATATCATTGTGATGATATAATTTTGAAATTGACTTGGCTTTTGATGATTTTTGATTTATAGTGTCAGGCGACATGGAGGGAGTATGAAAAATCCAGCGATAATTCAAATAATCAAAGAGCGATTTCAAGAGCAAAAGATGAATGCTGAATATCAATTGCAACTAACTAAAATCGTTGAAATGGAAGATAAATTTACTAAAGAATTTAGCAAAGAAAAATGGAAGGAATATTTCGATTTAACTTTGGAAGTTGGTTATCTACACGATATTGAAACCGATCAGTTGCTTGATTTTGCGATTGAGTTAATCAAGGAGATAAAATTATGAAAGCGAGATTCTTTTATAAAATACCTGATGCAAAGTTAATCAGGAACAAAACCGATAAAAACAAAGGCAAATCAGTTGAATATATTGTTGAAAGAACGATATATCTTCCAAAGTTAGAGTTTATTCATTTTAGAAGTCATTTACTCGAAGATAATCCAAACATAATCAAATATAAAAAAGATATGTATGTTGATGATAACGGAGTGTGGCACGTGTTAATGTTTTGCTGTGTGATTTCCGATATTATGATACTTGTTAATAGCGAAGGCTTTAAATATTCGAGATATTGCGCAGTAATAAACAATGGCGGCGAACAAGTTGAAAAAAGATACGCAACTTGCAAAAGATATACAAAATAATAAAATCTTTATCTATTGCCGTTTGCACTCGTACCAGACTATTGTTTTTACCCGATGAGTTGAAATAAAAGACAACAAATCCCCTTAAATAAAGGGGATTTATCATTATTTCGTATTTAACGTTTTTGAGCAAAAGTCACCCAAAGCGAGAAATTGCCTAAAAAGTCACCATCGCAGTACCCAAATATATACTGTACGCAAGAAAAGTTGCGAAAGATAGAAAGTGGCTATAACATTAGGCGATATAATACTTATATGGTTGCGCAAAAGTGATATAAATGTTAGAATAATTTTAATAAAAGAGCGCTCCTAAGGGCTAGTTCTGGGTTCGATTCCCGGTGGGGTCACAAAAAAAATCCCTTAATATTAGGGATTTTTTATTTCTCTATTAAACACATTCTCAAGTAAAATATAATTTAATGTTTGTTTCTAAATTTATAAAATATGGCCAATCTTTAAATAATGTTTACGCCACACAGCTTAGAGTGCAGATTCGACTTATTGAAACTGTCGAGGTTATAGTGTTCAATTAGCATTTTTGATGTTATTTCAGCTTTTACAAGATAACTTATCAACCGAGTCAAATCGTGCCCATTAATCACCCCAAATAAATCTTGTGGCGGATCAGCCCTAAAGCTATCAAAGTCCGTTTTAAGATTGCCCTTATGATCAAAAAGAATGTTCTTCTTTATAACATCTTCACATTTAATTTTCCCCTTGCCTTCTCCATGCTTATTTACAGCTGTCATAAATTGACTCACCAACAATTTGTCCCCTGAAAATATTTGCGAAAAATCAAATTTCGGCAACCTATAATGAAATTTTCCCGCAATAACTTTTCTAAAAGTCCCTATTTGATAGGCCATAAACAAAGCCTTATCAAAAACATTATCGGATATTTGCAATTTTTGACACAACCCTTTATCCGAATTAAACAACATAGTTTCTAAATCATGCACTGAATCAGAAAATAAATTTTTCAAATAATTATGCGGATATTCTTCGTCATAATCTTTATCAATTATGCCATAAATTTTTTTGCCATTAAAACAATTAAAAAAATTAGCATTTTTTATTAAATCAATAATTATTTTTTTATTATTATCTTCATTAGTGCCATATTTTTCATTAAGGGCATTTAAACTTCGCAATACATCTTCAATAACTATATATTTATTATCTTTCTTATTAAACCGCATAAAAAACTGCCTATCGTTTTTGCCTTCAAGCAAAATAAAATTATCATACAAACCTTGTCCACCATCAAACTTTAATGCTAAATATGAAGATGAATACTTATTTTCATTTACCGCACTAGACACTTTATCTACAATATCTTGGAAATTAGTCTTCATAATCTTCCACCTTTTTCTCTGCCAAAAGATCTAGGTATCCATTAATAATACTTGGGGAATGCGTAACCACTATTAATTGAGTTTTATTCATTTTGCATATTCGAACAGCATCTTCTATAAATTCTTCTTGCCAATCGATATGAAGTGAGATTTCAGGTTCATCGATTAAAGTTACGCCAAAATCCGATGACCTAAACACCAAATCAAAAAACACAATAAAATCATTTTTTTCACCAGAAGAAATACAATTTATCTCAAGTGGCTTGCCTTTTTGAAAAATTTCAAAACCATTTTTTGCAGAAAATTCTATTGTTTTTTTAGTTACAACATTTCTTCTTTCAAAAATTTCTTTAAAAAGTTTTATTTTTTCATTTAATCTTGCAATTTTTCCCTTCTCATCTGTCTGCGTTAAAGCTTGTTTATAAAGTTTTTTCATATGACTTTGAGCATTGTCCATAGACGATAAAGAAACCTTTCTCATCTTTCCGTAGTTTTTAAAATTTTCAACGTTAAACACCGAATATTCCATCGCGTCTGCAAAAGAATCGATTATTAATCTATCTGCTTTTATATAATTAATCGATGGAGCCACATTAGAAACCACACTTCTTCTCGCCTGAAAAAACAACTCCACAAAATGATTTAACTTGCCAGAGAACTTTATCGCACGTAAAAGATATTCCAGCATATTATCTTCGTCATATTCCACCCCATCATCTATTGCAAATGTAAAATTAAATATTTCATAATCCGGGTTTGATGATTTTATTGGGTTTTTCTTATATACCACCCTTACACCATTCGAAAATTCTACTTCAAAATATTTAACAGGGATTTTGCAAATGCGTTTAAAAGTTTGTTGATTAGGGTATACAAGAAAATTTATGAAATTTAAAATTGTTGTTTTCCCACAACCATTTGGCGAAATAAAAATTGAAACCCTGCTATTATTTACGAAGTTGATTTCATAATTAAACAAATCAAAAAGTCCTTCAACTTTTACATTATTAATAAAAACATTATCTTTGCTTTGCAAAAGAGCCATACACTTCGGACACACTTTAATGGTTGAATCTTTTATTTCTTCTAAACAATTCTGACAAATCATATAATTTCTCCTTTACTCTCAAAACAGTTTACTAATACCTTTTTCTCGTTGATAAACAAAATCATCAACAGCCTGATACACTTCTTTCCAATTATTCACACTGCAAACCCCTTTAGGCACTGTTTGAATATTTCTATTATATTTAGTGCGAAGCCAAATGGCTTTCATTCCTGATTCTGCACACCCTTTGCAGTTGAGCAATGTATCATCAATAATCACATCAAAATTATTAATACTGCAATATTCTGGCTTATTATTGCATCCTAAAACTAATTTGGTAAATTTAACTCCATTTTTCTCAAGCCAAACGACAATTGCCTTTTGAAAAGGTTTGAAACTTGGACGACTTGAAACGAAAGAAATATCATACCCCATATCGTTCCACTTTCGCAAAACCCTAACAGAATCATCGACCTGTTTCATTTCACTTACCCGACTCATTCTTAAAAAAAACAGACTATTAAAATATGTTTTTGCTTCAGCCGGATTAATCACATCATATTTTAGCGCTTTTTCAGTTTTACTTTTTGCAAACAGAAAATTTCCCAGCCAAAAAGCAAATGACGGACAATCAAAAACCACCCTATCTAAATCTACCATTATCTTCATACAACAATATTATCACTCCGCGTCGAAAAATGTCAAATTATATTCTATCATATCGTGAATTATTATTTGATTTTCAACGATCTTTCTGTTATCATATAGAAAGAAAGGAACTTATCATATGAAAGAAAAAATTATTGTAATCTCTATTTTGTCATATTATGCAAAACAAATCTTTGCTGGGACTAAACATTTTGAATTTCGAAAGTCGCCAATAAAAAATGAAGATTTAAACAAACCTGTATATGTATATTCCGCAAAAGAAGATAAGAAAATTATAGGCAAATTTGAAGTTTCAAAAGTTCATAAAGGCAATTTAGATGAAATTTTAAAAATAACCGGCTATGACAAACGACAAGATAAAGGCGAAATTGAAAACTATTTTAAAAATAGCGAAACTTGTTTTGCACTGGAACTTTCTTGCGTCAACAAATTCACCTGTCCACTTTCTCTCTCAGAAATGAGAAAAATTCAAAGCAACATAACAATGCCACAATATTATACCTATATTTATTCCAACAACCCACTTTTTGACAAAATCAAAAAATTGAAATAATTTAAAAATATGTTTTGATTTTTTTGTCTATTGATGTATACTAAAGATATATTAGGAGGAAATTATTATGAAAAAATCTTTAAAAACACTTGCTGTTGGTATTGCAGTTATCCCTTGTGCATTCGCACTTACTGCTTGCGGGGGGAATAACCACACATTGGTTGATACAACTGGATCATATTCTACAACATCTTCTTATGCTTCAATGCAAGAATATGTTGCAAATAATGAAGCAACAACCGAACTTAACTCATACAAAATGCTCATTAATATGGATATGTCAATGTCTATGATGGGAATGACTGTTAAAACTGATTCTAAAACAGAATCAATAATCAAACTTAGTGCAGATGGCTCAACATTAAATATGTCTTTGGTGTCAACAAACAAAGCATCTGGTGCTGGTATAAACGAAAATATAACAACAAACCTTTATATCAAAGACAACTACCTTACTATGAATGATGGTCAAGGCGATTGGTCTCACCCTTATCTTTTAGAAAACTTTGATCAATATACTGGCTCAAATCTTTCAATGGACCAAGTTTTTGAATCTTTTTCAGCAAATGATTTGGCTGGTTTAAATGTAAAAGTTGATGAAAATGAAACTACTACAAAATTTAAAGTTACTTTAGATGGTTCTCTTCTTGAATCGTTTATGGAAAATTCTGGAGCACTATCAGAAGGTTTAGATATCTTTGGAGAATCTTCTTTCTCTTATGGTGATGCGATAATATATTATGTATTCGAAAATGGTGCATTTGTCGGTGCAACTATGGATATGGAATTCAATGGCTCTTTATCATCAGAACAAGGTGCAATGTCGTTTAAATGCAAAATTCAATTTGAATTTGCTCAATATGAAGGAGACATCGTATTCCCAACTGACATTCCTGTAATTGGATAAAAAAATGATTAAATATAAAAAAGCATATCAGTAAGATATGCTTTTTTATATCAAATCAATATCTTCGTCTAGGTGCAACTCATCAAAACAGTTATCTGTATGTGTTTTCCTTGCAATCCTTGTTCCAGAAGAGTGTAAAACTCTTATTTTTTGAAATTGTCCATTAGAAATATCCATATTATGAACATATCTTTCTTGAAGGAATTTAATCTTGCAATCATATTGTTTTAAAATATTTTCCCATTGTTTGATATCTTTTGCTTGTCCAGATTCTTTAGGCAAAGCGCAAGAGCAAAGTTCAATAAAAAATGGTTTATTTTCTTTTGTGCAACTTGAAACTATGCTCTCAATTGCAGTGCAAGGAAATCTTCCAACAATAAAATCATAATCTTTAATCTGCGTATTATCATTGAATACTTCACGATATGCGTCAACATTCATCGCTTTCATACTCTCGTTTGAGAGAATAAGGTTTTTCTCCATAACAGATATATTATTCATAGTTTGAGCTAAGTATATTGCAGTTTTAGGATACATTCCCGCACCTACTTCTAAAATTGCAGTCTCTCGCTTACTAGGTGCTATTTTTTTTACAACTTCTGCAAAAACATACTGCCCTGCTGATAATGGTTTATCAAACAAGCTGTGCAACGCTTTTGAAGAATAACGAATAAGTTTTGGTGGATTTTTAATCCCATTTTTAAAGATGATGTCATTGTATATTTTAAGAAACGCAAAAAACTCATCTATGGCCGGTTTAATATCATTTCTGCACCTAATTTCAAAGGCAGAATATTGCCTAAAAAGTGCACAAAAATCATATTCTTCCGAATTTTCATAGTAATGTCTAGAGATATAATCTTGTAAAAACTCCTTGCATTCGCTTTTCATACTAAAATATTATCACACAGCCCTTTTATTGTCAATATCAAACGGACTAAAAAAATGCGAAATTTTAAAATTTCGCATATTCATTTACAGCCATTGCAAGAGCAAGTGCTCCTGGTCCAATATGACAAGAAACACTCAACGAAAGTGGATCTACAAACCTAACTGGCATATTAAAGTCTTTTTCAACTTCTTCTTTAAATTTTTGAGCTTCTGTTTCATTATATGTATGAGCAACAAAAAGCACCATTTTACCGGCTTGATATTCTTCCTTAAACTCTCCTTCTAATTCAAGTTTAATCTGTTGCATCATACGTCGTTTAGCCTGTCCCATAGACATCGCCATTGCAAACTTTTCAAATCTTCCCCCGCGCGATGAAAGAATTGGTTTTACGCGCAGCATACTGCCAAGCGCCGCCGCGGTGGCAGAAATTCTTCCTCCTTGTTTGAGATATTTGAGTGTATCCACACAAATATATATTGAAGCTTTGTCTTTAGATTTTTCAAGATATTGCCTAATTTCAAGAGCACTTTTACCTTGCTTTGCCAACTCCACCGCTTCATATACACTCATTTTTTGTGTAACAGAAATTCTTTGGTTATCCACAACTTGAACTCTTCCAGCATATTCTTCGGCAAGTCTTCTTGCATTTGTGCAAGTGCTTGAAAGACCACTAGACATAGGTATATACACAATACTATCATATTCTTTTAATTGAGTATCCCACAAATCCATTAAATATCCCGGAGCAGGACAAGACGTGCTGATACTTGGGTTTGATTTTAATTTTTCATAAAATTCATCTTGGGAAATAGAGATTTCTTCTTCAAACTCATCGCCAGCAATCAAAAATGGCATAGGTATAACAAAAATACCAAGACTCTCGCCTTCTGCTTGTGAAATTCCTGAATTTGAATCTGTAATAATTTTTACCTTTTCCATAAAATCTCCTTTGTTTACGTATTAATTGTATCAACTCTCAAAAGTTTTTGCAACTATTTTTGATTTTTTTTTCATCTTTTCTAGTTTTTGCGGTTTTCAAACCAATGAATTGTGTTTTTCAATGTCTCTTCAAAACTTTTTGGTTGATAACCAAAATCTTTGTTTGCTTTTACAAAAGAATAATTATGTTGTTCCTGCAATGCCTTTAATGTGATTTTATTTAATACCTTTACAAACGGACAAGCAAGGCGAGCCACCCACGTAGGAAATATAATCGGTCTTTTCTTAAAACCTTTAATTTTGTTTAGACAAGCATAAAGTTCCTTAACCGTTACATTGTGCCCACTAATTATATATTGACCGCGATGATTTGATAGTGCAATATCATAAATAGCCTTACAAACATCTTCGACATCAACAAAATTATAACCACCTTTAATGCCAAGTTCTGCCTTGCCATTAATACAATCATTAATAATTTTCCCAACTGCAGATGGCTTGAAGTCATTAATGCCCATAACTGCACTAGGAATAGCTATAGCATAGTTCAAATTTGGATTATTGTTGATAACTTGCAATACATATTCGCTTGCAAGTGCCTTACTTTGGGCATAATTGCCTTTCACTAAATCTGGGAAATATCTTTCAGGTTCACAAATTTCCCCATCGCCTTCTTTATAAATCCCATCAACGCTTCCCACATACACAAACTTTTTGACATTTTTTTCTCTTGCCACATCACAAATATCTTTTGTAAGAAGATAATTAATTTTCAAAGTTTCTTCTTTTTTATTATCTTTTAAATCAATAAGTCCTATTAAATGCAAAACGATATCATTTGCCTGTATGTTTTCCTGCAAAAACTCACGAGAAAAATCCCCCACAACTTGTGTGCAATCTACTCCTTGCAAGGATATATCCCCTTTTCTCCTCACCAGTGCAAGAATTTCACTTTCCGGCTGAGAACTTCTAATAAATCTTATTAAATTGTTTCCTATATGGCCAGTGCCACCTGTTATTACAAATCTCATTTTTACTCCTGCTTTTAAAATAACATATTTAATAGAAATTTGTCAAACTATCCACAAAAAAGGTTGTCATAATGACAACCTTTTTTGCTGTTTTTCAATAATTTTTTTGCCGTTTGTGGAAATGGGGATAAGTGGCAAGCGCAACTCGTTTTTACACAGCCCCATAGTTGAAAGCAAATACTTTATAGGAATAGGGTTTGTTTGGCAAAACAATGCCTTATTGATGCCCTGCAATTTATTTTGCAACTGCGACGCATCTTTAAATAGCCCCAGTTGAACCAAATCGAATACCTTTTGCACCTGCATAGGAAATGCATTTGCTGTTACGCTTACTGTGCCCTGCCCACCTAAAGCATAAAAAATGTAGTTTAAATGGTCTTCTCCACTATATAAAGCAATTTTATTTTTACAAACTTGACTTAAATTAATAATTCTATCAATATCACTTGTGCTTTCTTTAAGCCCATATATCATATCCAAGTTTGCAAGCCTTTTTATTGTATCAATTTCAATGTTGAGCCCAGTTCTACTAGGCACGTTATACATTATAATAGGAAGTTTAATCTCACATAACCTTTTGTAATATTCAATAATGCCATCTTGCGATGTTTTGTTATAATATGGCGAAACAACTAGCGCCCCGTCCACACCAAATTCTTTTGCCAACAATGTATATTGATATGCCTTTTCAAAATTATTACTTCCTGTGCCAACTATAAGTTTCACTCGACCCGCTATCGTTTTTTTTGCAAGTTTTATAATGGCAACTCTTTCGTCGTCAGTAACAGTTGCACTTTCTCCTGTTGTCCCTAAAACAACAATGGCTTTTACGCCTTCAACAATGCATTTTTCAATTAAATTTTCAAGTGCAAAGTTATCCACTTTTCCACAACTAAAAGGCGTAACAAGAGCGGTCGCACTTCCTTCAAATAAACATTTCATAATTTCTCCTTGATAATATTTATTCTTGAATGCTCCACTTTGACAAAAAAGAAACAGCAAACGCTATTTCTTTTTTATAATTAAACTTTTAAGTTTATTCCATATATTTCCTGTTTTCTAATCTTGCAACTAATTGCTTGTTTTGTGGCAATTGCAATGCCGGTTTAGCTGATGTTGGTTTAACCGTAGTTGTCGTTGGCACATATTCAACAAATTGGCCGTTTAAAGATACTGCTTTTTCTTCATAAAAAGCAAAATTACTAATATTTTTCATTTTTTCTATATATGCATTATCTGAAGATGCTCTTTTGCACCACATTTTAAATTCTGTTATCTCACTATCCGTAATTTGAGCAACAACAAATTCTCGAACTTCTCCCAAAGTTAAAGACAACTGGTCTCCACCATCTTTAAACAATCTAATTGCTCCTTCTGGACAATTTTCGCTCATACCATAAGCTTTAAATATCGCATTCATAAGGTCATCACGAGTGCCTTGAATAGCCTTATTATAAGAGAATGAATAATGTTGAATTTTCTTTGGTGTAACCCCGATTAAATTCTCATTGTTTAAAATATCTGAAATTGCAATAACATTATCAAATGTTAAGCCATAGGCATACACTCTTTCTGCTTCTGCGTTTTGATTATAAGTCAACACAAAATCAATAGATTCTATTTCTTTTTCTCCATTCAAATACCATTTTGCACTTTTAATTAAATTTGCATCAAGCGATGTTGTCCTGCCTGTTTTAAGTGCATCATCAAGAAAATGCTGGTTTAACACTTGATTGACAAGTGCTGGATAATCTTGCACGAGTTCTTTCACAGTTTGTGGCACAAAAGTTTCTTGTATATAATCTTGAGTTTCTGTGCAATCTTCACCTAAATATTCAGCAACTACTTCGTCTATTTGCGATTTTATATCTGTTTGTTGCCTGAATTCTTCTTTTGCATCAAAAGACAAAACAGTTTCACTTTCAATTGTAAGGACTGTTTGAGCATTACCTTCAACAATATCTTCAACATCAACACCACCAATAAGGTTGATTGTTGCCACTTTAACTTCTCTTGTTGTTTCGCCTGTTTTAACAACATTAACAACAGTCAATCCTTCAATTTTGTCATCACTAGCAATGAATTTAAAACTTGTTGAAAGAATGTCTTTTGCATAGGAAAGTTCACTTGTTAAATCAGACACAAACTCGTTTGCCAAATCGGGATACTGCGAAAGAAATTCTTCAAAAGTCAACTCTACTTCTGGCGTTGGAGTTGGTGTAGGCTCTGAAGTTTGCCCCCCTTGATTGTTTTCGTTGCCTTGATTGTTTTCGTTGCCTTGATTATTGTCTTGCTGATTATTTTGTTGATTATTTTCGTTGTCTTGATTATTATTCCCATTGTCAACAACTGGTGGCTTCTCTGGAGTTTTACCACACCCCACAAAGCCTAAAGCCCCGCCAAAAATAGTCGCAATCATAGCAAAACCAGACAAAGCTTTTGTTAAGCAATAAAACTTTCTTGTCTTTAGCGAATCCTTTTCTTGCATAAATCCCCCTAAATATTAATTTTATTTTATCATTTCTCTATATATTTGTCAATAATTATATTTGCAAATGTCTATGATTAGTTGATTTTTATATCAAAAATGGTTACAATATAAATATGAATAAAAAGAGATCAATATTTTTAAAGGCAATCAGCATTTTAATGATATTCTGTATGTCATTTCTTTTTGTTGGCTGCGTTGGTTTATCTCCTGATGAAAGAGAAGAATGGGAAAGTGAACTGGACGGAAATGAAACGACTGATTCCGACTCAGAATCTCTTGCATTTGATATGTATGGCACAAAGGTGTTATACCGCCCTACAAGTTATGACTACAACATTGGCTCTGGCGGAACTGAAGAAAACCCTAATGACTATTATGGCAAATATGCTTGGGAAATTTTAAATGCGTTATATGGGACATATGGAATATCCCAAAATGCAATGTTAACTCAAATGCTACCTAATTTTGATATTGCCAATCTCTCTTACCTTTATGACACCATTCGTCATCAGATTGATAGTGTGGGAATTGTAACCAAAGAAAAAGTTCAAGGAGAATCTCCTACCGCACTTGCCCAGCCAATCGCTTTTGTTGGCGCAGACTTAACAAGCAAATGGAACTGGTCATTTAATTATGATTGGTCAGAAATTCCTTCTGCACTTTTAAATGGTGCAAACGAAATTATTGGCAATCATATTTACAATACAGACCAATCTGATATAGAAGATTTAAACAACTTTCTTATTGATACATATACTGAAACAACATACGCAAGCAAATACCAAACGATTTATCTTGGAACAAACCAAGCTGATGATTATGACAACTTTTCAGACTATGTAAAAGCACTTGAATATGCAATATATAGTTACGCATTAGATTTAGAGCCTGCACAAGTCCTTGTTACTTACGCGTCTGAAGGAGCCAAAGCTTATTCTGTCAAAATCAACAATATTGGCGTTGATGAAGCACTTGAAAATATTATAACTCTTTTCAACTCCGCAGGAAGTTATGTAGGACTTACTTCAAGACAGGCAAACAAACTTCAAGATTGGATTTTAAATAATATTATTGGCAACTCTGTGCAAGACGATATCACCTTCTATAACGAAGTAACAAAAGTTGTTGACAGCGAAGGGAATTTCATTGAATATGAACTTTCAGGCAGCACTACAAAATCTTTAGGCAGAGATTATGAAACTGCAGTTGCCAACATTGTTAGCGGAGTTTGCAAAAATGTTACTATCGGAAGTGCAGACTCAGAAGGAAGCGGAACAATTGAAGACAACTTCCTTGCTTCTGAAATTATGGAATATGCACAAGACACATTTGTAATTGCGGGCGATGAAAATTTTCCTAAAGAATCTCCAAACAATAATAAATACTGCATAAAACCACTCGAATATCAATCAGTCGTATTTATGCTTAAAGAAGATACTGTGATTGATGGAATGTATATTGCCCTTAAATATGATGCCGACGGAGATGGAACCGAAGACGAAACTTGGGACGAAAGCAAATATCTTGATATCATCGTTGAATTAAACTTTTATAGCCACAAAGATAACAAAGTTTATACCATCGGTCGTGAACAAACACGAGTCTATGACGGTCCTTTCGATCCCGATTCAGATAATGCTCCAGATATGTATGAAGATCGTGGCAATGTATATTTTTACGATTATCGTGCAATCTGCAAAGATGAAGGATTATTAAAGCACCTTGATGACGAAGAGCGTTTGGTAATTGGTTCATTCAACACAGAAATAGGAAACAAAGCCCTAATGACAGATGTTGGAACAGACGGCGGATACAAAAAAGCTCCTTTTGTCTCAACAAACCCATTAGTCTTAGTGGGCACTGCACCTGCACGAAGATATTATTCTTTGATTGAACCTAGTGAAGGCGAAAATTTAAATGGAAAAACATACATAACAGGATGCCTTAATCCACAAAAATTTAGCGGTAGTGACGGTTGCGATTATTTAGAAATCACTTACAAGGTGCTTAAAGATCACACTTCCGATACAAGTAAAAACTTTAAATTTTATACAGGGATTTCAAATATCTACTAAACAAAAAAAGATGCTTTTAAAAGCATCTTTTTTATTTAATTTCCGACATTTCTTCAGCAGCTTGAAGCATTTTATATTGTTCTGCAACTTCCTTTAATTGTTCAATTTTAAAAATTAAATTTCGTTCTTCATTGGTCATTAAATCAATTTCATCGCTTGCAAGATTTAAATCCCATCTCTTTCCATTGTCTAAAAATGAAAATTCATAAGTAGTAACTATTCTATTATCTCTACGAGTCTTTTCACCAACAACAACCTTGCAAAAACAACCTTTCCCTTTAAAATCATACATAAATTCATACGAAATGAATGCAATATTCTTCATCTTTTCACAATAATATTTAATCGCAAATACGTTATCTTGTGTATTGTAAAACCTTGCAACAATGTCTAGATCTAAACCATCATCAACATATCTACTTTTTCTCTCTTTAAAAACCTGACCATTATTCCCCATTTCTGCTATGTTTGATTTAAAAGAAAGATGAATTTTTTCAAACCTACTAAAATCTTTTAATGTTCTTTCCATTTTATCTCCTTATAAACAATTTTAACACTTTTCCTTGTTTTGTCAAGCCTGATTACCTTAAAAATAACTTGTTTTTTAAAACTTTTTAATTTTTTTTGAAAAAATAGTTGAAATTTTTAAATTAATAGTGTATAATAACAAAGTAACTTATGGAGAGATGGCTGAGCGGTCGAAAGCGGCGGTCTTGAAAACCGTTGAGGTTAATAGCCTCCTGGGGTTCGAATCCCTATCTCTCCGCCAAGTGAAACTCAGTTGAACCCGAAAGTTTAACTGAGTTTTATTTTTATAAAAGGAGAAACGCAATGAATAAATATGAAAATACTTTAAGTTTAATTGGCAAGGTTTTAGGATTTAGTCTATTTTGCTTACTTGCTATTGGATTTGTTGCAGCACCAATAATCGTCATCTTTTTTGTTGGTTCTAGCTTAATTGGTGGAATGTTGTTGCTTTTTGAATTTTGTCTATGTTTTTCTATTCACCTTGTCTCTTACGCAATAGGACTATTTTTCTTGGGAGATCGTTATAAACCTACAGGATATGTTAGCGGTGGACAATCTCTTGACTGGCCGGTATCAACATATAAGTATGTAAAAAGAAACATGATTACCAATTTAGTTGAAATCATTGCTTGCTCAGTATTTAGCCTTGTTTTTATTTTTTTATTATGTTTAAATTTATTTCCTACCATTTCAATATGCGGTTTAGGCGCCTCAATTATTGGTTTTATAATTTTCTATTTGTTCTACAAAAAAGAGCAACACAACTTAAAGAATAAAAATTTTGAAAAATAGTAGTTGATTTCCAAGATACTAAAATTAATTATTCAACTGAGGTTCAACTCTTCCCGCCAATCGGAACTGCGTTCGCACACGCAGTTCTTTTATTTTTCTCTAAAAGGTGTTCCTGCTATTATAATACCAAATATTACAATCGTTTCTTCTAAAAGCAAGAAATAAATTTTATGTTTGCAATAAAATATTCGCAAACTCGAATAATTTGTTTGCAAATTTGTAAAAAGTTATATATAATTATAAAGAATTGTAAAAACAATTTTACAATTATGTTAAAATTAAACGGAGAATTATAATGAGTATATCTTATAACAAACTTTGGAAATTGTTAATTGACAAAAATATGACAAAAACAGATTTAAGATTAAAAGCAGATATCGCAACATCAACTCTTGCAAAATTAAGTAAGAACGAACAAGTTAGTATGGATGTTTTAGTAAAGATTTGCAAAACCCTTGATTGTGGTCTTGATGATGTTGTGGAATTAAAAAAGGAGCACATATAGTATGATTCAAAAACATTTAACATATCAAGAAATGACAAACTATGGTTGTTTTTATACACCACAAAAGTTTGTAGACAATCTAATTGAAAAAATCAAAGTAAATATTCCTGAATATCAAGACTTTATATTTTTAGATTCTTCAAGTGGCTACGGCTCATTCCTTCAATCTTTAACAGGACTAACTACTATTGGTTGTGATATTGATGAAAAAGCAGTTGAAATTGCTAAGTCAAAAGATAAAAAAAGCAAATACTTTTGTCTTAACACACTCTCTAATTTTTCAAGGCAAGCTATTTCAATAACTGATAACGAAAAACTTATAGTTATTGGAAATCCACCATACAATGATACAACATCAAAAGTTAAACAAGAATTAAAACATGAAAAACCCTGCGATATAGACGCTGATTTAAAAACAAGAGATTTGGGAATATCCTTTATGTTATCATATAACAAATTACAAGCTGATTATGTTGCGATATTACACCCACTCTCATATATGATAAAGAAAGCAAATTATAAATTATTAAAGCCTTTTTATAATAATTACACACTGATAGACCATTCAATTATAAACAGCCAAGAATTTAGTATGACATCAAAAACAAAAGGTTTTCCAATAATTATAGCCTTGTATAAGAGAGATAAAAAAGGATTATCTTTTAAAGACATAGAAAATTTAGAATTCAAAACAATAGATAATCGCACTTTCAATCTAAAATTAGATTCAATTAAAAATTATATTTCCAAATATCCATCAAAATTTAAACAACATAGCGATTCAGACATTTTCTTTTTTACTATGAGAGATATCAACGCGTTAAATAGAAGCCGCACATTTATTCAAGATTATGGTGAAAACTCAATAATTATTGATAAAAATAAATTAGCATATTATTGCTATGTTGATGTTTTTAAAAGATATATTCACAAATTACCATACTATTATGGCAATATAGATGTGTTTATAAATAACCAAGAATTTCAAAACATAAAAGATGTGTTTATTACCAACAGTTTTGAAAGACACCCTTGGCTCAAAGATAAAAATATAGAATACAACTATAATAACAACTACAATTTAATAGACGCCTATTTTAAAAATTTATTTGGAGAATAAAATGTTTTTTTGGAAATTTACAAGAAGTGGAAAATATAGTAACAAATACATATCCTTAATTATTGATATCCACGAGTCATCTATTGCTGATAATAATCTTTATTTGAGCTATGAAGAATGTAAAAATCTTTTAATTCTCATTCAGGATGTAGAAAAATTAAATGGACTAGAAAATTCAACTGCCGGATTATTAAAATCCCCATACAGAAGTGTTATAAAAAAATTGTCCTTTGAACCTACAGATACATACCAAGAATTAAGACATAATAATCATTTGGTTTTAAACAAAATGATTTTAGGAAATCATATCGGAACACCATTAGATTATGGAAAAGATATTCACACGGAAAAAGAATTATACTTAGATATTCAGAATCTACAAATACAAATGTTTATTGATGCTAAAACTGGAATTATATATGGAAACGAAGATAAACTTAAAGCATATAGAAGCGAACCTGAATTTGTTTTTACTGGAAAATATTTCGATTTGATGCCAAAACATAATTGTATTATTGAAATAGTAACAAAAATGATCAAATACAATAAAATCCAAACTGAAAAATTTTTAATTGAAATTTTAAAATGGAAAAAATTATAAGGAGAAAAAATATGTTTATTCAAGAAATTAAAAATAAAGAAATAAAAGTTGCCATTCCTCTTACAAAAGGGACAGATAAAACAAGAATTAAGAAAAGAAGTATATTAAATGAATATGGAATTCCTGTTTCAACAAAGAGTGAACCTTTTAGTCAAAGTTGTTATGTTGAATGGCAAATTGGATATGATGTTATTGCATCTGATACCGAAAAACTTAAAAAAACGACATTGCAAGATTTAAGATTTATAGGTGCCAATGGAAAAGAAAAAGCTCTATACGAATTATCTGAATATATTAAATATTTTTATGACTGGAATATTGTTACACAACAAGAATTAATTGATATCAAAACTTATTTACAAAATATGACAGATGATGACTTTTTAGATAATCCTATTGGCCACCCTGAACTATCAATTAAAAGAACAAATTTCGTCCAAAAACAAATTAATGGTTTTAAATTTATGTGGACACAAGTTGAATATCCTTTGTTGGTTTATAAATTTGGAAATTTTGAAATTATTACAGAAATAATAATTAAAGAAAAACAATATGCAATAGGAATTCAACCAATGCTATATTTATGTTTCCCTATAACAGAACTAGAAAATTCACAAAACTTATTAGGCAGAACCGCCAACACAAAAGAGTTCTCTTCATTTAAAATAGATAGAAACAATATCTCTGTGTTTGTTGACATGTTAAAGTTATTTGGCACATTAAGTAGAAACCATAATACTGATGCAATAAGCATAATTGATACTATTTTGCAATAAACTGGATAAGCACTGCTTACATATTAATATGTTTTTTGAGTTTGCCCACCTAGAAACAACAACCACATTCACACACCGATTTACACCCCATATTTACTTAATTTGACGAGTGTGCGAATTAGCACTATCCCGCCAAGTGATAACAATCCGAACCCTTGTGTAAAGAAAAATCAGCCCCTTTGATATAATTTTCAAGAATTGGTATTGAAAAAGTTTTGAGAATATGATAATATTGGATTGTATTAAGGAGCAATTATGAAAACATTCGACATTAGAAAAATATATGTTTGTCAAATACAAGAAGTAAAAAATCTTTTTGAAGAACAAACAGATGAAGATGAAGTAGTTTACCTTAATGGAAGACGACTTGTTATTGGCAAGAAAATTCGAGGATTTTATGAACTTGACGAGAACAATGTGTCTTATGGACTATTTGTTAAAAGGATAACTGGATATAAACATATTTTAACTGGTTCTAAATACAGAGAAGCAACAAATCCATCGATTAGTATTGGCGAACATGTAATAAATCCAAAACACATAGAGTTATTAACAAAAAAAGAGAGAGCTTTAACTTCTCATTTAATAGCTAATTATCAATCATACGATATGGATTTAAGTGTAATTAAAGTATTAGAAGAAAGAATTAATGACGATGCAAAATATATAGAAGAAAATGAAGAAACTTTAGGCAAATAATTATTAGATAAAACACTCAAACAAAGTAAAGGTTTGGGTGTTTTTTATTTCTTAAATTTTATGAAATATGTTAATATATAAATATGAGGAAGTTTAAACAAATTTATATAGAAATAACAAATATATGCAATCTCAATTGTTCATTTTGCCCTAAGAATAATCGTCCAAAAAAATTTATGACGATAGACGAGTTTGATAAAATTACAGATGAAATATCTCCCCTAACCAATACTGTGTGTTTACATCTTATGGGAGAGCCTTTATTGCACCCAAACATTAAAGGGATTTTTAAAATTTGTAACAAAAAAAATTTGAATGTATATTTAACAACCAACGGCACACTTATTAAACAAAATTTAGAATTATTAAAATCTGGATGCACAAAAAGAATTTCTGTTAGTTTGCACAGCTTTGAAGCAAACAACAATTCTAATTCTTTAGACGACTATTTAGAAAACGTCCTATTTTCTTGTAAAGAAATTTCTGATAATAGTCCAACCTACATAGAATTTAGATTATGGAATGACAATAGTGATAAAATTGCTAAAAACACATTAAACAAAGCTATCATCAAAAAAATAAACACTACATTTAACACAACTTTAACTACCGAAAATTTACAACATCACACAAGCATAACTGACAAAATTTATATAAATTTTGCAGATGCTTTTGAATGGCCAATCAATACGGAAAATAAAGAAAAAAATAATATAAAATTTTGTTACGGATTACGTTCTCATTTCGGAATTTTATGTGATGGAACTGTTGTCGCTTGTTGTTTAGACAACGAAGGGAAGCTTGCACTTGGCAATATTTTTGAAAATAAAATATTTGATATTTTAAATACTCCAAGAGCTCAAAATATTTATAAAGGTTTTACCGATAGAAACATTACAGAAGAATTTTGCAAGACCTGCACTTATGCAAATAAATTCCTTGGTTAAACCACATTAAAAACAATACCTATCATAGAATCAACTTTAATATAATTTCAAAACACATATTGAAAAAAAATTGAAAATATGTTAATATTTAATTAGTTCAATTGGAGGATTATATGTTATTTGCTATTAAATATGAAACAAATAAAAGAGGATTAAGGGTTGCTAATATGACATTAAAACGATATGATAGTGCCATAATGTTTAGTGGACAAAACACAGGCATTTTTTTCACAAATCCTATTGTTGCATTAAAAGTCTCTCATCATTTAAATGAAGTAAACAAGCATTTGACTTATAAAGTTTATAAATTAACAAAAGAAGAAGCTGATAAAATCGAGGATTCTGCTATTGTTTCGACTTATGAAGAATATAGAACATTGGCAGATAAACAATCAGAAGCTGCAATGAAAAAACTAGAAGATTTAAGAGCCAAACAACTTAAAGAAACACAAGAAACTGTTGAAGATGAAAAATCGCTATAAAGATTATACACGCAAATAAGTTTTTTGAGTATTTTTATTGCTTTTTTCTATCAAATATACGCTTTGCCTTTAATTATAATAAACACAATGATAATTTATTATTTTTTTATGTAATATTTTTTTTAATTTGTTTTACATCGTCTTGCTGTTTATGTTATAATAAAACGAAAGGAGAAATTATGAAGCAATTAACTTACATTATGGTAAAACCAGAATTTGCAGAAAAACCAGAAGTTATTAATCTTGTAAAAGAAGAAGCTGTTAAAGCAGGTATGACTATTTTGAGAGAAAAATTCATTAAATACACAAAAGAACTTGCTCAAAAACATTATGCAGAACACTTTAGAGGTAGCTATGAAAACGCAAAAGGTTTTTATTTGAATCTTGAAGGTTATATCACTTCAGGCAAAGCATACGGAATGGTTATGGAAGGCGAAAATGCAATCGAAACAATGAGGAGCATTATCAAACGACTTCGCTCTGAAGTCCCACCTGTGTCTGATGATCCAGAAATTAATATGACTAAAAATGTCCTTCACGGATCTGATTGCGACACTTCTGCGATTAACGAAATCGCAATCTTTGATTCAATGCCAGCTGTTGAATAAGAAAACCATTTTTAATAAACATTTTGAAATTATTTTGCTATGACTTTTTAGAAGAAAAGTCATATAATTAAATTAAATATATTTTAGGAGAAATTAAATATGAAAAAAGAACTTATTGGACTTTTATGCAGCTTCGCAATTGTTGTAGTTATGCTTATGAGCGTTGCGGTATTCGCAAGCACAGACACAAGAATTTTTGTTGAATCCGCAACTCAACTTATCAGCGCAATTCAATCTGCTAAAGAATCGGATAATATTGTATTGACAGAAAACATCGACATTGACACCGCAATTGAAATTACATCAACTGTAATAATCAACCTTAACGGAAAAACCCTCACAGCCTTAAACGATACCGAAGGAAATGGAATTTTCTGGGTAAAAGAAGGGGGAAATTTAACGATTAACGGAAACGGAACAATCAACTCAGCATCTCAAGCCAATGATTACAGTATGGCTATTTGGGCAACCAACGGCGGTATTGTCACAATCAATGGTGGCACATTTACTAATCTTGACGCAAAAGCTTTTGAAGACAACGGAACAACCCCAAATAATAATGAGCTTATCTATGCAAGTAGAGGCGGACAAATTATTATCAATGACGGAACATTTATTGGAAATTACAACAATACCAAATACGGAACTAGATACACATTAAATCAAAAAGATGAAGACCTAAAAACAGAAGAAATCGAAAAAGGAACAATCCTTGTAAAAGGTGGGAAATATTATGGATATAATCCTGCTGAAAGTCTTTCTGAAAACCCTCAAGCAAATTTCCTTGCTGATGGATATATTTCAACATTAGAAGGTGATTATTATATCGTAACAAAACTTGCATAAAAAAATAAAGGCTATATTTAAAAATATAGTCTTTTTTATTTTAATAATGATTTTAAATTAATTTATTTTTAATTGTTTTTTAATTTATTTTATAATATTTTTGTATTTTTTTATTAATTATATTTAAAAAACAAAAAAATCATTATTTGCCATTAATTTAAAAGTAAAAAAACGATTTGTTCATATTAAAATTTAATTAATAATTAATTTTTTTATTATTTTTTATTATTTTTTATTATTTTTTATTAAATTTTTAATTTTAAAAATATTTAAAAAAGCAAATTAATTGCATTTTTAAATTAATTTAATAAATTTTTTTAATTTTTTTTCATAATTGTTAGGCGTTCTGTATTCCCACATATTTTCTGCAATTCCCGGAATATTTGTCCTATATTTTTCTCGCTGAAAAAGATAATCTTGCATTTGCAAAATAATATATTTTGCATCGCTTGAAATCATATATTTTACACAATCAACTAAAATCCCTTTTGTTCTTTTTGAAAATGAATTAATCCGCTCGCAAAGCTCCCGTTTCTCTTTCTTTGAAAGCGTTTCTAAAAAACCTATAAAAGTATTGTTATCGTGAGTTCCTAAATAAAATATATTATTTTTTTCCACAGAAAAATCTCCGAATTGAAAAACACTCATTCCTAACAAATCATACTGTTTCTTGACGTGCACACACTCTTCGGGCAAATACCCCAAATTTTCAACTACCAATTTAGATAAATTAACTCTCTTACTAAGTTCGTTAAAAAATGCATCTCCACCGCCTTTAACCCATTTGCTAAGGTTTTGATTTTTTGAATGCACTTCATAATGCTCTACATAACCAGCAAAATGATCTAATCTTAAAATATCGCAATACTCAAGTGACCTAACAATTTTATTTATAAGAAATTCATAATTGTTCTTCTCAATAACTCCCCAGTCGTAAACACAAGTTCCCCAATTTTGCCCATTACTACAAAAAGCGTCAGGCGGAACGCCACCAGTTACCTTTGGCAAAAAATCTTTATTCAACTTAAAATAATCTTTGTGGCTATAAACATCAAAAGAATTTTTATCCGGATAAATAGGGAGATCTCCAATAATTTTGACGCCTTTTCTTTTCGCATACCGCAAAGTTTCTTTCCATTGACAATCCAACGAATATTGAATAAAAATTTCAAACAAAATTTCTCTTTCTCGTTCAATCAAAAACTTTTGATACTTAACACTCTTTTCGTCTTGATAAACCTTTGGCAATAATCGCCAATCCGAAACATTAAATTCCTTTAATATGCAAGCAAATATCGCATATTTTTTAATATCAGGCCTAGTCGACGCGAACTTATCTAATTTACATTTTTGGCTTTCAACAAATCGATCAAAAGCTTTTCTCAATAATCGCATCTTTTCTTTCTTGATGAAAGCATAATCAATTTTACCTTTTTTCCGAAATCTTTTTAAACTTTGCAAATCACTCGCACCCAAACAAAATTCATCAGCTAAACTTTCCACGTCAACCAAAGCAGGCTCAATAGCAAACGTATATATCGTGCTATATGGGCAGTTAAATTCATTAGTAATATTTATCGGCAAAATCTGCCAAAGCTTTATATTTACATTGAACAAAACATCAATAAACCGTCTTGCACTTTTTCCAAGATCACCTATACCATAATCTGATAACAGACTTGCGACAGGACATAGAATTCCTAATTTATTATCCATTTTTTTCTCCTTTATTAAAAATCACAGATAAATCATAAAAAAATATAAAAATATTTATTTTTTAATTATTTTTTAATTATTTTTTAAGATTTTTAATATTTTTTAATTAATTATAATATTTTTTATTATTTATAAATAAAAACTATATATTTATTAGGACCAAAAACATTAATTTTTAATTTAATTAAATTATTTTATTTATTTAATGTATTTAAGTCGCATTTTAACATATTTTTTTATTGTTTTATATTATTTTTTTATTATTTAGATTTTGTATAATAATTCCATTACATTATTTAAACAATTTCAACCTTTCCTGCACTATTAATATCTCAAATTATAAATTAAAAAAAATATATTGTCAAACAAAAAAGATGCGAAAATTTCGCATCTTAAAATATACCCAAATGTTTTTCATCTAATCTATTTGCATCTTCTTTATTTATAGAGCAACACCACTTCGCTTTATTTGGCTTATCATCATCTTTCTCAACAATACCTAATACATCATCTGCATAGCCAGCATAGTATCTAAGATTTTTCTTCACTTCACCATTCTCGTCCATCGTCGAAGCTTCCAAAACATTTGCTACAGTATTCCCTGCGATATACTTCTCATTTACTGGATACAACATATAACAAATTCTTTTTCTGCCACCCCAAACAAATTCCCGCTGAAAAAAAACAGACAAAGCATAATCAAATGCAGGCATATAACTTATACCGACAATCTCTTTGCAAATACCTTTGTTCTGAACGACAACATAAGGATCTTCAATATCCTTATCATCATTACACGAAGAAAAGTCCGCCCTTAATCTCCCCACAAGACGAGAAAATCGATGGTCTTTGTTTTCAATCTTATGCATTGTTGACATAAATAATTTATAAACTTTAGGCTTGAACTCTTTTAACAATCCTAAACTAAAAGCATAACATTCAACAAGTTTTTTATAAGTTTCATTATTTCTCATACTTTTATGATATCACAATTTTAACATTTGTCAATACCCCGATTTTTAAATTCGCTTTTCAATTTCACTTAAATAAAAAAAAAGAACTAAGCGTTACATCTTAGTTCTCATTTGGTGCGAGAGATGGGATTTGAACCCACACAGTATTGCTACCACAAGCATCTGAAACTTGCGCGTCTGCCATTCCGCCACTCTCGCGTAAACACCACAGGCGACGTTTCTGCAATAAACACAATATTATTATACTATAAAAAAATTTAGTTTACAATCAATAATTACGATAAAAACACAAAAAATTCAAGAAAATTCTTGAATTTTTTATATTTTTATTTGAAATTAGGCTATTTTACTTGTATTAGGATTGCTGTTGGCACATTTTCAACTTTTACTTTGTCGGAAATTTCTACCCCCGCAATAGCCAAAATCTCACTACCCGATGCAAGCACAGGAATCAAATCTCTCTTCCTTTGTGGGATTTTTTTATCAATCATATAAGACTTTAATTTTTTAGTTCCACCACCAAATTTAGTGAACACGTCTCCATCTTGCCTAAAACGCCAAATTGCATCTTTTGGAACTTTGCGATAATCTAAAAGAAGACCATTTTGACCATCAAACTCCTTTACTCGCCTTACAACCACACTGCCAAAACCAGCAACACTAAACTCTCCACATTTAAACGGTTGATTCAATACCACTTTTTCTTTTCTCTTATTACTAATCGTCAAAAAATCATATTCCTTGACCACAACCGCTTCAAAAGGAAGATTTATTTTACTCCCATTCTCCCCCTGCTTTACAAGTTGATATATAAGATTTATATGCTTTCTTTCAACATCTTTCACAATCCCTATATTTTTAAGCGCTTTAAAAATAACCCTTGAAACAATAGCCTTGTCATATAAGAAATAAGAAATTGGAATTTTAACCGTTTTCTCTTCGTAAATAAGAGCATCATCATAAACCTGTTTCTTAATATAATCATCATCTTCTTTGACCGACTTCCCAAAATTCACAATTGCTTGGACGGCATTTGGCCATCGACTAACAATATCTGGAAACAACACGTTTCTGACAAAATTTCGATTATACGCCGTATCTTTATTTGTGTAATCTTCCCGATATTCCAACCTGTTGTCTTCAACATATTGATAAATTTCCGCTTTTGTAACGTTTAACATAGGACGGATAAAAGCTTTATCGCTTTTTGCTTCCATTCCCTTTGCACCTGCAAGCCCAGATCCCCTAAAGATATGCATAAGAATAGTTTCTGCCTGATCTTCCGCGTGATGCGCAAGAGCAATCTTATCAACAAGCCCCTTTTGAAGAACAGATTTAAACACCCCATATCTCGCATCTCTCGCACACTCTTCCAACCCTTGTCCTTTTTCTTTGGCAAGTTTTGGGACATCTACCCTAAATTTGTAATACCTAATTCCCAAATCTCTAGCTAGTGCCTTAACTAAATCCGCATCAATATAACTATCTTCTCTGATTTGATGATCAATATGAATGGCAACCACTTCAATATCAAGTTTTTCTTGCACACCAGACAAATAGTGAAGAAGGGCAATAGAATCACTGCCACCACTACAACCAACGCCTATAATTTCGCCTTCCTTAATCAGTCCATTTTCTTTAATAAAATCATCGCAATTCATCATAATTATTACCCCTAAGATTTTCAAGCGTAATAAATTATACCGCAAAAAAAATCTTTTTTCAACATAATTTCAAAATAATTTTGATATTTTTGCGATTTCTTTACTAAAAATACGTGTTTTTATTAAAATTTAAGCAATGTTTTTGCAATTTTCTTTAATTAAATATTTTTACAACCAGAACTGTCATATCGTCAACTGCATACCCGTTGTTTTTAGATAAAGCCATTTTCAAAATTTCATCAGCCTGCGACTGCGGATTTGCACCTTTGAGAGAAAGAAGAAAATCCTTAAACTCATTATCAGTTGAAAAGCTATCATTCACCCCATCAGAGCAAAGAACGATAAAACTCTTTTCTCGTAAAACTTCCTTTTTTGTTTTTACCTTTGCCGACTCAATTATCCCTACCGGCAATGACTCATTTTCAACCACTCGACAACCTTCACTATCACGAATATAAGATGTTGTCGCCCCCATTTTAACAAAATCGGCAATGCCATTTTTTAAGTCAACTATACAAGCATCAATGCTTGAAAAAATATCATCTCCTTCCAAATTCAAAAGTTTATTTACAGATGAGAGTATTATTTCACTATCAAATCCCGCTTTATAGAAATTTTCAATTAAAGAGATTGCCGTTTCACTTTTCTCACTTGCAACTTCACCATTTCCCATACCATCGCAAATGGCAAAAATAAACCTATCTCCATCAAGTCTTTCTATACAATGTTTATCTCCAGAAATTTCGTTCCCGCCTTTTGGAGTTGAAGCTAAGCCGAAAATACAATCGTAAGCCGGCGCTGTTTTTAAGTCAACACATACCAGCCCTGCCTTTTCAGACGGACGAACTGAACTTACGCACATTTTGTTTTTGCAAATTTTACTTACAGTATCACTGAGACTTAATTTGTTTGCATCTTCTTTTCTTACCACCAATGTCGCCTTGCAAGTCCAATTATCCTTTTGATAAACAATTGCGTCCATACAAATAATATTGCTTAACGCAAGCTGCTCGATAATTTTATTTTCAAGACCGCCATCTAAAGCAATCACACTATCCACTTCTTTTGAAAGCGTTTTCATAATCCCAGAAACACCTTCAAGTTGGTCTGAAATCAATAATTTAGTTCTGTCTATGTTGCCCACCAAACTTCTATATGACTTATATTGCTTTGTAAGGGTGTTTATTTCGCTTATAAGCACGTTTGCCTTATTGCATCTCGACGACAGGTAACTCGGCAAATCTAACAGGGTTATTCGCCCGCGTTCCAGCGCAATTGTAATAAGCTGAATAAAAATCTTTTTAGTATCTTCATTAAATGTGCGATGGCAATGCTTGTGATCAGGGCAGCCTTGACATATTGTCGATTTTAATTCTTCATAAAGCATTTCCTTCGCTTCGTCTTCAGATGCACTTTTCTTAATCAACTTTTTAAAAACCAAATTCATTTCAAAAAAAACTTCAGCCAAACGCTCAAGTCTTCTTTGCATAATCTCTCTGTTTCGATTAAGCACACTTTTAATCGCCATTCGGTCGTAACTCACATTAAACAACAAAGAAGCTTGTGAATAAAATTTTTGTGGAAGAACAAGAAAAACAATTGCTGCAAGCACAACAGGCAAAATAGAAATTATTGCCCCGTCATAATAAAGTTCAAAATAAAATATTGACAAAACTTCCGCCAAAACAATCGCGACAGCAGGAAAAATTCTATTTGCATTTTTAAAAATACAAACAAAAACGGCTTGCAAAATAAATGGGGACATAAACAAAGGATTGTTTGAATTTAACATTCCACCTATCCCCGCAAGCGCTGAAAAAAGCAGGGCATTTTGAATAGACGAAACATTAGATAAAACCAGTGTGCCAAACGCTACAAAAAGTTTAAATAACGAAAAACCATAAATATCGGAGCTCTGCAATCCAGCACATAAAGATATTAAAATTATACCACCAGCAATAAGTTCGGTTGCAGTAAGTTTATTAGACAATCCCCTTATCGCAACACCTTCAAATAAACTCAATTCTAAATACAACAAGATTAACCCAATCACAATGTGTAATAAAATAGCAATTACACTTGTACCCAACAGCAAACTAAATATAAAATGGGCTGATTGACTTAAAAATGCAAACAAATAAAGTTCCCACTTTTGCATAGCCTTCTTTAGCGCAATATGAATATAATAAGGAATAAGCAAAAGTGTCACAGTTGCCACTGCGGCAATTAGCCCTTCAAAAGAATAATTATTGATAACGGTCCCCACTAAATATGCAGGAACAAGAACCCACACCTTTTGATTTGCCCAAGCAAGCGCAAACAACATTCCATATGAAAAAGGATAAACAATACCGTTTAAAGAAGCCCTTGACAAAAGAAAGAATATCCCTGTAAAAATAAAAAAATTAAATATGTAAGACAGTTTATTTTTCATAATTCCAGTATAAAACAATCCAAACAAAAAAGAGATATCGCAAAACATCTCTTTTTGCCTAACATTGTCAATTATCGTCGATTATAAATCTAAAAATTCATCGATTTCATCAACAGTCTTATTTAAATCAATATTCTCAACAACAAGGTCATATTTTCCCTTACTCGCTCTCTCAAGTTCTCCACGAGAAAGGCGTTTATTGATGCTTTCTTCGCTTTCTCCACGTTTTACCAACCTTTCCCTTAGTAAATGGTCTGGCACATCAATAAAAATTCCCACCATTTTACATTTGCCTGCAAAAAACTTTTTCAAACTTTGAAAGCCTTTCACGTCAACGTCACGCATATAGTGAACTTTTTCACTTTTACTTGCAAATTCCAACCTTTCTAAAAGGGTTCCATAATAATTGCCATGCACGTTTTCATATTCATAAAATTTGCCGTCCCTAATCCCCCTTTCAAACTCTTCTTTAGTCATAAAAATGTAAGTGTTGTTTTCCTTATCACTTTCTCTCGGCTCACGAGTTGTGCCAGTTGAAAGCTCCAGCACCTTTAAATTATCCCTTCTTTTCATAAGTTCATTCATAATTGTGTTTTTTCCACAACCTGAGATTCCGCTAAATACTATAAACATATTTTCTCCTTAACCTATTGTAACACTTACGCAAAAAAAATTCAATAGAAAGAACTATATTTCTTTGAATTTCAAAAAATTGATATCGTGATATTTTAAAAAGTTTTAAAAATTCAATTCTTAAAATAAGACAAAATCCCACATAGCACGCCATAGCAAAACGTTTGACGATAGGAATCATCTAAAAGAAGACTTTCTTCTTCTGGGCTTGATAAAAATCCGCATTCAACCAGCGCGGATGGAATGGAAGAATAATTTAACACAAAATAATCGCCAACTGTAACATAATTCCTTGCATTTTCCACGCATCCACAAAGAGAAGTTTGAATTGACTTTGCAAGAGAAAATCCTTCTTCACTTCCTTTTGCATAAAACACATACGCCCCCTTGCAAGATGGCAACGAAAAACTGTTCATATGAATGCTCACCATCAAATCCGCACCCGATGAATTTATTATCTTTCTTCGTTTTTCCATTTCACTGCGTTTTTTATTACTTGCGCTTTCATCATAAAGGCCATTCATATCACTTCTTGTCATAACAACACCTATTCCATACTGCTGACACAAATCCTTCAATGTATCTGCATAACGAAGATTTAATTCGCTTTCAGTAATCCCACTTTTTACACCAACAGCACCACCATCTCGACCGCCATGTCCAACATCAATAACAATAGAATATTGCGGTTTTGGAATTGACGTTTGCCTGACTGAAAAATAACTTGCAAGCCCGCAAACAGCAACAAAAAAAGCAAGGCCGCCAAATATCCACTTTCTTTTAAAAACAAAAAATACATTTTTCATAATGTAAGATATTAAATCACCTTTAAATGTATAACTTCTCTCTCAAAGAGATTTCTTCAAAACCGTTTTCATTCATAGTGACACGTCCCTAATAAACAAGAAAAATGTTGACATAACATAATATTATGGTATAATAAAATAAAGGAAATGTAATATGGAAAAATTAGAATTTAAATACAATGGCAAAATTGTATTAAACGGAAACAAAACAGAAGAAGAAAAACAAGAGCGAGATTTTAAAACCAATAAAACCATTATTCGCACCACAAAAAAACTTTCTTTATCAAACCCAAAAGGAAGGCATATTCTCACTATTTCAGACGCAAGCATCAAAAGTAAAAATGAGCAGGTTTTAAGCCAAAGTGAGACGACAATTAAATGCTATGAAAAATACTTTATGACCGTTCAAAAGAAAACTCGTTGTTACGACATTAAAAAAATTTCTTATTATATTTACTCCGCTTATTCTTACAGCGGAAAAATGATTGGTGATTCCATTTGCAAATTCCACCAAGACAATTTAGATTTACTAGAAAAAGAATTAATATCATCAGACGAACAAACACTCGACCTAGAACAAGAAATGGAATAATACAACACAAAATCTCACAAAAACTCACTATCGTCATTATAGTGAGTTTTTTGTTTTCGTTTTGCTTGACTTTTTTTGTCAGTTTTTAATACAATAGTTATGAAATTTAATTATTGGAGGAAATTATGAATTTAATAGGAACTATGTCAATCGGAGTTAAAGCACCTATTATTAAAAAAGGAGACGACTTAGTAAATATAGTTTGCGATAGCGTAGTAAAAGCATGCAAGAAACATAGATTAAAACTTGAAGATAGAGATATCGTTGCCGTAACTGAAGCAATTGTGGCGAAAAGCCAAGGAAACTTCGCTTCGCTTGAAGATATCGCAACAGATGTTCACGCAAAATTCGGGAATGCAACAGTGGGCCTTATCTTTCCAATTTTAAGCAGAAACCGCTTTTCTCTTCTTTTGAAAGGAATTGCAAAAGGCGTAAAAAAGCTTATTATTCAACTTTCTCTTCCTTGTGATGAAGTAGGAAATCACCTAATCAGCGAACAGCAACTTTTAGAAAGTGGAATCAATCCATATGACACACTTTCTGAAGCAGAATTTTATGAAAAATTTGGAGTGCCTGCTCACCAATTTACAGGTGTAAATTACATTGAACTTTACAAAGAATTTGGCGGAAAAAATTGTGAAATTATTTTCTCAAACAACCCTTGTGCAATTCTTAAATACACAAAAAACGTAATCAATGCAGATATTCATACACGAGAAATGACAAAAACAGCCCTTAAAAAAGGTGGGGCTAAAAAACTTTATTCACTAAGCGAAATTTTAAATGAAAGTGTTAATGGAAGTGGATTCAATCCTGATTATGGACTTTTAGGAAGCAACGTTTCAACAAACGAAGTTGTTAAACTTTTCCCTAAAGACACTATGAAATTTGCGTCTGACCTTCAAGCAAAACTTAAAAAACGCACAGGTAAAAACATTGAATGTATGGTTTATGGCGATGGTGCATTTAAGGACCCTGTTGGAAAAATTTGGGAACTTGCAGACCCTGTTGTATCTCCTGGACACACAGAAGGCTTACTTGGGCTTCCAAATGAAATAAAATTAAAATATGTTGCTGACAATCAACTTGGTAATCTTTCAGGGGAAGAGGCAAAGAAGGCAATGATTAAAATTATCCAAGAAAAACAAAAAGACCTTAAAAATCAAAATGTTTCTCTTGGCACTACCCCAAGAAGACTCACTGATTTGCTTGGAAGTTTAGCAGACCTTACGTCAGGCAGTGGAGACAAGGGCACACCTATCGTTTTAATTAAAAATTATTTTAAAAATTATGCAGATTAATTTAAGGAGAAAAATGTCAAAAAAATCTTTTGGGAAAATTATATTATCCCTATGCTTAATTCTTTTGTCATTATTCAGCATAGGAAAAAATCCAATGTTTGCAAATGCCCTATCAAACGGGCAGGCATTTGTTATTGCATCAAAATGCAACCTTTATTCTTCTGCAGATTTTCAATCTACAAAAGTAACCGTTCTTGACCAAGATGAACAACCTGTTTTGATAACATTAAAGTTTAATGATACTGTTACTATTTCAGAAATTCAAGAAGATTTTGCATTTGTTCAAACTTCAAAAGGTGCTCAAGGTTGGATATACAAATATTACCTTTCGCAAAACACCAGCCAAGACATTTATCCTGTGTTTAATGCCAGCATTAGAAAAGACACCATCATTTATGACGTCAACAAAACTAGCACCGAAAAACTTGCTTTGGCAGGAACTCGAGTATATATTTATGGCGGATTTAACAAATCAGAAGAATACACCGCAGTCCAAATAGTTTTAGAAGATACAAGCCTTTATGTTGGCTATATTTCAACCGCTGACATAGAACCGGACGGCGTAAGTAAGATGCTGATAGTTGCTATTACAATAATATCGGCCACCGTAACAATTATCCTTTCTTTATTATATATTAAAAAGAAAAAGAAGAAGAAAAACAAGTAAATTGTGGAAATGTGGATAACTTAAGGAGAAAAAATGACTGACGAACAAAAACTTCAAATTCTAGAAGACTATGTAAACCAATACAACCTTTCAATATATTTCGGACCATTTAGAGATTTTTTAAATGCATATAGAAGAAAATATGTTTTGACTAAAGATGAATCACAAACACTAACCTTTTCAAGTAATGTAGCACCTACACTTAAAACAATCCTTCCCAAAGATATTGTTAATGCAAGTTATGCTATGGACTTTGACCTATCTTCTTTGTATGATTGGCTTTTATACCGCAACTTCGAAGACAATCCTTTTGTTTTTGAACACTTAGACACCGATCCACAATCATTGATTAACTCTTTTGTTGAAGATAAAATTAAACGCGGTCCTGTGCACGCAAGCACTGACGGCAGACTGTTTAATGGAAATGACGGAAATCATAGACTTCTCACTTTGATTATTAAATATTTCGCAGAAAGACACAACGCAATTTCTCAAGAATCAAAAGAAGAAGTTGATAAAAAATATCAAATGACTGTTCCTGTTTCCTACCCTATCAGTCAAGAACTTTCTGATGCATTAAATGACCTTAAATCCGAAATAGATTATTCGCCTTTCGATGATAAACTTATTCCACAAAAAGCGAGAACATATAGATATAACGCAATGGCAAATTCAAAGCAAGCAGAATATCTTGCATCATACAATCCCGCAACTAACGAATATAAACTCACATTTAATGACGAAGTCTTTGTAGGCACTGAAGATAAACTTCTAAAATATTTAAAACAACGACAAGCCACTCGCCCAATAATGTATTTTAATGATGGCGAAACTTACTATGTTTCTATACATAATAATATTTGGTTTACAAAAGATAAAGCTCTTTCAATCGCAATGCTTCAAGAAGCAAAAGAAATGTGGGATAAACAACAACTCACACCAGATTCAATAATCACAACTATTGATTTTGATATGAACGACAATCAATTTGGAATTGAATATGACGAAAAAATCCTTTCACAAAATCCGACTCCGCAAGCAGATGAAGTTGCACAACAAGTTTTAGAGTTGCTTAATGAAAAAGAAGCAAGTTTTATTGATGGCGAAACATTAGAAAAAATAAAACAAAATTGCAAACGTGCAAAGAATTTCCAAATGCTTTCAATTCCTGGCTTTAAAGTAGATATGCTCACCTTAGATGAATACAGACAATTTAGACCTTTCTTAGATAAACTTGATAATTTGTTTGATATTGAAATTGAAAAAATTGACGAAAATGAAATAGATTAATAGTCATCTTCAAAAATCTGAAGAAAAACAATAAAATTTTGCATAAAGGATTGACAAAACAGCAAATATTATGCTAAGATAGTGCTATCGCAAACGAGCGATGCACTTAAAATGGGGAGATACTCAAGAGGTCGAAGAGGCGGCCCTGCTAAGGCTGTAGGTCGGGCAACCGGCGCGAGGGTTCAAATCCCTCTCTTCCCGCCAACAGAGACTCAGTTGAACTTTATGGTTTAGCTGAGTCTTTTGTTTATATACAAAAAAACAAACAAAAGGAAAATCTATGAAAAAAGTTTTAGATAAAAATACTCTCTCTTTCGAGAAAGCAACTGAAAAAAATTTAAAAGAAATTTTAAGGTTGTATACAAAGGTAATAAAAAAGACTTTTACAACGTGGGATAAAAAATACCCTAATAAAGGTTTATTAAAAAATGACATTCAGCACGAAGATTTATACATATTAAAAACTTCAAAAAAAATAGTCGCTGTCGGTTTTCTTGGTGAAAACAATTTAGAAGAAAATGAGACTTGGCATTTAAAACTAAAACGTCCTCTTGAAATTTCTCGCATTTGCGTTTCTCCAGACTTTCAAAATCAAGGCATTGGAACTATTTTTATGCAATACTTAATTGAAGAAGCAAAAAATAGAGGTGCCGACGGAATGAGATTTCATGTTTGCACAGAAAATCCATCAGCCATTAAACTTTACGAAAAATGCAATATTAAAAACTATGGATTAGGACAATCAAACTATGGATTTGATTTTTATAAATTTGAAACAAAATTTAAAAGGAATATAAAATGAAATTTATTTTAAGTGGAGGCGGATTAGGCGAAAAAACAAACTCCGCATATCAACTTTTTGCAAATGAATTAAAAGCACAACCTGTATTATTTATACCGATCGCAGATGAATACTGCAAATACGAAGAGGATTTGACTTGGTTTAAAAAAGAAGTTAAATCATTTAATATTACAAATATTAAAATGATTACCTCCGCCGAAGAACTTTCTCCTGCATTATTAAACTCTATAGGCGGAATTTACTTTCAAGGGGGTAACGCTTTCTTATTATTACACCTTTTAAAAAGCTGTCAAGCGTTTGAAATTTTAAAAAATTTTATAAATCAAGAAGACAAAATCATAATGGGTGGAAGCGCAGGTGCTGATATTTTTGCAAAAGATATTAGTGTAGCAGAAAAAGATGACTTAAATATAATCGCTAGCGATGAAAATATTGTTAATTTACAAGATACAAAAGGTTTTAATGTTATTGATAACTTTTCATTATTTGTCCATTACAAAGTTAAAGAACGACAATATGATGTAACCGAACAAAAAGTGCAAAGATTGTTAAATCAAGGGCACAAACTGATTTGTTTGCCAGAAGAAACTAGCATTTTTATAGATAACAACAAAATCAAAGTTTTAGGCACTAAACCTGCTGAATTGATAACGAAAATTGAAAGAAAAATAGTAAATCCAAATGAATTTATATAGGAGAAAAAAATGAAAGTAATTTTATTAAACGGCAAAATTGGCGCAGGAAAATCTTTTATAGGAAGTAATTTGCATTGGCATTTAAAAAACTCCGCATTTATTGAGGGTGATGCATTCTTACAAATTAATCCATTTACACCAACAAAAGAAAATTACAACTTAGTCGCAAAAAGCATTGCAAATCAAGTAAAAACTTATGATGAATTTAAAAACATTGAATATGTGATCATTTCTTGGGTTATTTGGCATAAAGAAACTTATGAAATTTTAAAAGAAAATTTAAAAGATTTCGACGTTTATGAAATTTGTTTAGATTGTCCTAATAATCAACTTGAAAAAAGAGTAAAAAATGACATAGAAAACAACAAGCGCCACTCTGATAATTTACAAAAAATAACCCGCCAGATTTACTCTGACGGATTCATTAAAATTTCTAGTAATCAAGATTTACAAAAAGTAATTGATGAAATTTCTACAATAATTAATGAGAAGGAAACTGCTATTAATAATTAGCACCTTCCGAACAATCACAGCAAACACAGACTGAATTATAGTCTTTGTTTGCTATTTTTGTTTGAATAGCTTTCATTTTTTCACCTTGCCATACTTCTTTGATTGTTGAATTATAAACATTTCCCACAACAGTTTTTTCTTCCCAATCTCTACAGCAAATAACCATATTACCGTTTGATAAAATTACTGCTTGATCCATAGGCCTATCACAAGGCTTATATTTTTTTATTTCAACATTTTCAGAAAGCTTTTTGAAATCAAAGCAGTTCCAAGATTCGCGATATTCTAAATTCCAAGAGCAAATCTTAGTGCCAAGCTTACCAAAAAATTCTATAAAATCTTTTTCATTATAAGCATAAGTTTTTGGCACGGCAATACGAATCATATTTTTTCTAACTTCCTCATCTGTATCCATAATTGCTTTTAAAATACCTGCAACTTCAAAATCCATTAATTTTTTATATGAATTTTTTTCCAATGAAGGAATGCTAATATACAATGTTGTTAAACCCGCATCATACAATTTTCTGCCCACCTGTGGAGTATAAAGTCTGCCATTAGTGCTTAACGTAGATTCCACATTTGGATTTGTTTGTTTTGTATAAGCCACAACTTCATAAATTCTTTTGTCTAAAAGTGGCTCATTATTGTTAAAAAGTGTAATTCTTTTTACATTATCATAATTAGATATTTCATCTAAGAGTTTTTTTATAACTTCCATCGGCATTAGATGTGGCTTTTCATCTTTTCTTAATACCCTATACGGACAAAATTCACAACCTCCGTGACACTTGTTAAATGTTTCAATTAAAACCGAATTTGGAAATTGTGTTGGTTCAGTTCTAAACATATCTCCTCCTATAAATCCATTGTTTTAAAAGCATAACCTTGCACTTGACCACCAAATGACGCCTTATAGCTATTTATATTAGCAAATTTTCCTTCTGTTTCATCTTCGGCATATCCAGCAAAATCATAAATATCCGCTTCTTTGCTTTCCATCAACTGTCTAATTACATAATAATCTAAATAAGTTCCCGCATTCTCTTTCATATACTTTGTATTATTTGTGCTATAACGCGATTCAAAATATCTATTAAACATAAATCCCAACATTCCCGAATAAAGAATGTTATCTTTTTTGCAAACAATTAATCTTGAAGGAGTTTCATTTAACAATTCTTTGAAATATTCATACGTTGGTGGATCTTCTTCAGCTTTGTTATCTCGGAGTCTTTGACAAAACACATCGTAAAACTGAATTAAATTTTCTTTGTTTGTTTCAATTTTAAAATCTTTTTGCCTGACCCTTCTAATAATTTGCCTACGATTTTTGTTACAGCCATATAAAATCTCATCATCCGTCTTTGGAACATTTAAAATAATTGTTGAAAAATTAAAATATGTAGGAATATCATCCATCTTTCCATAACTTTCAAGCAATTGCTTATTCAATGTAAACTTGATTTTCTTAGGACAACGAGCTTGCACATACAACAAGAAATCTCTTACTTCTTGTGGAGTTGTATTTTTATACACCAACGGACCGAAATCAAAAGTAATACGGTCATCCCTTTCCTTGCCAATTCCTGCAACTTTAATATTGTTATGATCATCTGTCAATACAAAGCACCTTGTTTTTGTATTAAATATTTTTTCATAAACTTTTGCATAATGAATTGACTGATAAAAGTTGTAATTTAGTGATGACGATGCCACTCTATCCCAATATTGTGGTGAAAATTCGCGAAACATAAATCCCCCTATTTTTGTTGTAGTAAATTAATAATTTTAATTGCAATTTCTCTTATTTTCTTTTCAGAATATTTTTTTTGAGCTGTCCAAGTAAAACCAAATCTGACTCCACTTGCTTCACTATTTTTTTCATCTCCCGGCAACATATTTTTATTTGCCATAATATTATTATCTTCAAGTAAATTTACTGCTTGTTCCCCATTCAAATTTAAACCTGAAGCTTTTAAATCAAGCATAACGATATGATTTTGAGTGCCAGTAAACGCTGTTTTAAAACCACCTTTTAAAAGTTCTGCTTCAAATATTTGTGCATTTCTGACAATATTTTTTTGAATAGTTTTAAACTTTGCCTTACAAGCATTTTCTGCACTTACTGCCATTGCGCCTATTAATGATGCTATTGGTGAACCCATTATGTATGGGAAACATTTTCTCTTTATAAGTTTAAAATTTTCTTGAGTGAAAGTAAATATTGCCCCACTTCTTACTCCACAGAATGTTTTATATCCAACCATTGTTACAACATCTGCATAGCCAAATGGGGAAGGGAATGCTTCTCCTGCAACCAAACCTGCAGTATGTGCAATATCTGCCATAAAAATTGTAGTCGGACTATTTTTATCAATTAATTTTCTAATATATTTCCAATCAATTGCTCTTGGATAAGAACTTGCTCCTGCAATCAACAATGCTGGCTTTTCAGCTTTTAACAATTGTTCGATTTTTGCATAATCAATATTCCCTTCTTCATCAACGCCATAATGCAAAACATTATAATTATCACCTACATAATGAAGTGGACTTCCGTGCGAAAGATGTCCACCTTGAGATAACTCCATTGATACAATAGTGTCCCCTTTCTTGCAAAAAGCCATAACGGTAATTAAATTTGCGATAGCCCCTGTTGGAGGTTGCACACAAACAAAAATATCTTTTTTCTTAATTCTATTATTTTCAAATGCTTTTGCCAAGTTATCACAAGCAAGCTTTTCTATAATATTAAAATTTTCACAACATTTATTTGCTCTATTATCTCTTTTTTCTAAATACATTGCTTGAAGTTGTTTATATGTCCTATTTTCTACGTTTAAGTTTTCAAGCCAATTAGGCACCTTCCCTTCTGCATCAATATTATTTAAATTGCTTGCTAAAACTTTTTTAACATTTTTAGGGCATTCGCTTAAAGCCGCATTAAGAAAAATCTTCTTTTTTTGTCTCTTCTCATCTGCTTTTAATGCTTTTTTTAATAAATTCATTTTATTCCCCTTTAAAAACAGGATCAACCAATCCTAATGATTCAAATGCGCGTTTTCTGTCTAAACATTGAGAACATTCTCCACAATGTTTTTCTTTGTTGTTATGACAACTCCAAGTTTTTTCATAAGGAACATTTAAATCAAGACCAAGCTCAACAACTTCTGCTTTTTTCATTCTATTAAATGGAGAGAAAATTTCAATATCTTTTTTCATTGCTCCAATTGCAGCAACTTGTCTAAATGCATCAAAATATTCTGGAGAGTTGTCTGGAGTAATCCAAGGTGCACCCGTAGAGCCATAGAAAATAGCATCTGCCTTTATTGAATCTGCCCAAGCCATCGCAAGAGATAAAATAACTGTATTTCTAAAAGGGACATATTCCAACACTTTATTGTCGCCGTTCATATATGTTTTATCTACAAGCCCAGATCCGCCAACTTCTTTAAACCAGTCAAACTTTAAAATCTTAAAATCTTTTGCACCATAATGTTCGGCAATTGCCTTACTTGCTTGAAGCTCGTGCATAATGTTGTTTTGACCATAATCAATAAACATTGCATAAACGTCATATCCTTTTGATTTTGCGAGCGCCATACAAGTCGAACTATCAGCGCCACCACTTAATGGTATTATTGCTTTTTTCATAATTTCCTCCTTATAATTCCTTTCCTACATTTTCTTTTTTTGCTTTGTTGTAAAAATATGTTGCAATTGCAATATCAAATATCGCCATACCCATAGGGTTGAAGAAATATCTTCCTTGTTTAAAATATCCATCTTGCAAAGCATCATAAATAGTAACAACATCTTGTTCTTGCAAACCACTATTCAAATAATAGTTTTCAATGTCAGTGTTTTCTCTATTGATTTCTTCCCAGTTGTCAACAATAATATTTTCTTTGACATATTCAAACATTTCAGTCTTATAGTCTCTTAAAGAAACATTTAAAAGTAAACAATTTTCTTTTGGCATTAAATTAATATATCTTTCTTTAGCAACTGTTGTTGTAATAACTACATCTGCTTGTCCGAAAGCACTTTGCCAATCTTCAATAAAACAATCTTTAGCATCAAGATTTGAATATTCAATTTTTCTCAAATCAAATATTTCCACTTTTTCAAGTTTGTCGCTAAAATGATTTCTAAGCATATTATAATGTGTTTGACCAATAGGCCCAAAACCAATGATTAATACTTTGGCTTTGCCATTAAAAGATTTTAAATATTTATCCAGCAACAATCCAGAAACCGCACTAGTCCTAATTTTACTTACTTCAACAGTATTTATAATTGATTCAACTTCTCCTGTTTTACTGTTGTTTAAAACAGTTACGCTATTCGCTCTTGGAATGTTGCTATAAATATTATTTGGAAAGCTTGCAATCCATTTAATCCCTGCCATATCCGTTTTGCCCCCAACAAATGCAGGCATTGCAATTATTCTATTTGTAAGATCATTAAATCTCAAATATGGTTTAATAGGTTGTGCAAAATCTCCCTTCTTCTCTGCAATAACGGTATCTTCAATTACACTGATAAGATCTCCCCAATTATTGCCAATTTTAATAATATCAGACTGATCTAAATATCTCATACTCCCTCCTTTATATTTTCTTTCAACCATTCATCATTATAGATTGTATCAAAATATCTTTCACCCCTATCAGCAAACACGCAAACTGCTTTTTTACCTTCAATATTATTTTCACGCATATATTGTTTTGCACCTGCATAACAAGCTCCAGAAGATCCACCAATGAATAATCCATAATCTTTAAGCAAACTATAACAATTTTTAACAATAACATCTTCAGAAACAATAATATTGCCATCAATTTTGATGTGCTCAAAATGTTTTCCTTTTATGCTTGAACCAATACCCGGAATATGTTTCTTTGCCAATGTATTTGGATTAAAAATTTTGCTTCCTTCAATATCAACTGCTATCACTTGCGCTTTAGAATTGAATTTTTTAACCGCTTCACAAACTCCTGCAATTGTCCCAAGAGAGCTTACTGCCATAAAAATATAATCTACATCTGGATTTTGTTCTAAAATTTCTTTTCCTAAAGTATTGCAATATGCTTCTCTTACTAAAGGATTTCCATATTGATTAAACCAATAACTATTACTATTTTTTCCTATAATTTCTTGCACTGTATTAAGACGATTTTTTAAATAACTGTTATTTTCATCTGGCACAGATACCTTTACAACATCAGCCCCAGACTGCCTAATTAAAAATTCGTTTATAGGAGAAATTGAAGGATCGATAACTGCACAAAACTTAAGCCCGTATGCTTTACAAGTCATTGCAAGTGAAACTGCCATATTGCCTGAAGATGATTCAACAATTAAAGTTTCTTGATTAATCGTTTTTTCATTTAACAGTTTCTCAATTACATATTTGCCTGCACGATCTTTCATACTTCCAAAAAGATTTAATCCTTCAATTTTTACAAACATTTTGTTTTTATTAAATTCTCCAACTTCTATTGTTGGAGTTGTAAGCATTTTATTCATTATCTTTTCTCCTTATTAAATAACTTCCTAAAACTAAATAATCAAGTTGCATTTCCATAAAACTTCTAATTGCATTTTCTGGCGATTCGATAATAGGCTCGCCACGTTTATTAAATGAAGTATTAATTAATGCCTTGATACCTGATTGCATTTCAAATTCTTTTAAAACATCATAAATAAATTTATTTTGTTTTTCTGCCACAGTTTGAATTCTCGCAGTTTGGTCAACGTGCACAGCTGCAGGAATATTTTCTTGCGCTAATTGTGTCGCCTTTACAGCAATCGTCATAAATGGACTTGTTTGAGAAATATTAAACAACTCTTTTGTATTTTCTTCTCGTAATATAGGTGCAAGCGGACGCCATAGTTCTCTCCCCTTTAAAGCGTTGAGTTTATACCAGGTGTCAACATCTTTAGGATTTGCAAGAATACTTCTGTTTCCTAATGCTCTTGGCCCAAACTCAAGCCTTCCATTAAACACCGCAAATATATTGTTTTGCGCAAGAAGATAAGCAACTTCTTTTTCAAGATTTTCCGGTTTTGAATATTTTATTTTGTTTTCATTTAAAACTTTTAAAATTTCTTCATCCGTATAACTTGACCCCATATAAGGATTCATTGTTTGAAAAACATCATCACCTTTTTGATTTGCAACATAAAGTGCACTTCCTAATGAAACCCCTCCATCATTTGCTGCAGGTTGAACAAAAATGTCTTTGATTTGATTTACTTCATATAAAATTTTTGCATTCATTTTGCAACTTAAACCAACCCCACCAGCAATACATAATTTGTCTTTCTTATATTTAGTTGCATAATGACCAACCATTGTTTTTACTACATCTTCCATATGGATTTGGCAAGTATAAGCAAAATCTGCATAAACTTTATGTTCTGGTAAAAGGTCCACAATTCTTTCTGTTTTTCTTGCAATAAACTTGTTGAAAATTTCAAGCCACGCATCTATGTATTGATCCTGTTCATCTAAGCTATCACTTGTCTGAACAACGTCAAAAGGTTGCACCAACTTTTCTTTCTCACAATCAAAGTAGAAAATTTTATTTAAATAATCTTTTAAAGTTTTATTCAATTCTCCATAAGGCACAAGCCCCATTGTTTTTCCTTCTTCTCCAACTTTAAAACCACATTGCTTTGTAGTTGCACTAAAGAAGAATCCAAAACTCACATCACTTTCAAATACTCTTTCCAGTTTTCGTTCATCTGCAACAAATACACTTGTTGCCTCTTTTTCTCCTTGCCCATCAATAACTAAAACCAATGCACTTTTAAATCCCGATGGGAAATATGCACTTGAAGCGTGAGCGTAATGATGATTTACTGTAATAATTTTTTCTTCTTTTACATTTGCAAGATGAGACATATATTCTTCCTTATCCCACTTGCGATTGTGATTGTTATACCAAACAGGATAATCCCAACCTGTAGCAAAATAATCGATATCTTCAAGTGTTAAACCTGCAAATTTTAAACAACGCTCTAATGCTAAAGAAGGAAAACAGTCATATGCGTGTTTTTTTCTTGAAAATCTTTCTTCTTCTGCTAAATATGTAATTTTTCCATTTTGTAATAAACATACAGAGCCATCGTGCCCTCTTTCTGTATGTCCTGTAAGACCTATTATATTCATTTTTTATCCCCCCTTTTTTACTTTGTGAAAATAATAACCCCTTGCATAACTTAAATTCCATCTTAAAGCATAAATCCAATATTTAAGTCCGAACTTTCTCATTTGTTTGGTTACATCGCTATTGAAGTTAACACCTTTTTTTCTCATTTTATAATAAACACGAATTTTTGCACCAATACCATAATTGTAAGCAGAATGCAAATCTTGCTTAAACGAAAGTGGCACGTGAGCGCAAGTAACTTCTTCAATCACTCCAAAGCCTATGTTGTTTTTCTTCATCCTATAATTAAGTTCAGCATCTTCAACCCAAGTCAGTCGCTCGTCAAAGAAATATCCACCAATTTTATCTTTAATTTTTTTATTGATTCCTATTGAAGGGCAAAGCGCACTTCCTGGAATCCCTAACGAACGCATTTTTGAAACTATTTCGCTTTTCTTATCATTAAATAAAAATTCAACTTTACCATCGACAACTAAATGTTCATCTAAGGCTTTATCGTAATTCTTTAATGCACCCTTGTAAAAAATGCAATCTGTATCAATATGCACCGTTTTATCATAAGTCGCATTTTCTGTCCCAACATTTCTTGCTTTACTTAAAGACTTTTCTGGAATATAAAGCAACTTATATTGCTTTTTATCTGCAAGCAAATCTTTAACAAAATTGATATATTCTTTATCAGAACCATTGCAAACAACAACAATTTCGCATTCTTCATCAATTGAATTAATTAAATTTTCAATGCGCCTATCATTGTAAGTGCAAACAACAACGCTTAATTTCATATTAAACTCCCTTTTCAATATGTGGCCAAATCAATTTATGTAATTGAATGCCAAGTTTAACTGTTAAACAAGAATCCTTCATAATAGATTTCATTTGCATAACATACTCTGCAAGATCTTGCAACTTTATCTCTCCAAATACTGGAGAAAGAATAATGTTTATTTTTTTATCTTTAATGTTGTTAAATATTTTGCTAATTTTATTTTTGCAAAACTCAATATCTTCCTTTGAAGCCACAACACATTTAATTTCATCGCCATCTAACAAAAGGCAACTATTATGCTCAATACAATCAAATCTTTCCATTTGAGATGCTGGCGTTTTTATATCAACAACATAATGAATGTTTTCTCTTTTTCCTTGCAACAATTCTTCTTCTCGATAAAGTTTCACACTTCCGTTTGTTTCGATATAAACTTGAAACCCTTCATTTGATAATAACAACGGCAACAATCTTGCATTATTTTTGTTAAGTAGCGGTTCTCCCCCTGTGCAAACAACTACTTTATTATCAAAAGTTTTCAACATATCCACAATTTCTTTAAAAGTCATTGTAGTAAACTCATGATTGTAACTGTATTTTGTATCGCAAAAACTGCATCTTAAATTGCAACTGTCCACCCTTACAAATGAAGCTGGCACACCTGCTGTTGATCCCTCTCCTGAAAGAGATGAGAAAATTTCAACAATATTAAATGTTTTCATTTCTGAATCTAGCAAAACTTGATTTTGTTTCATAAAGAACAACCTCCTTTACTAAAATATCATTGCAAAATCTTTCTGATAAGATATTATAAAAATGCCTAACCATTTCTTCCGCAGTTGGATAAAAATCTAATATTACAAGTTTTTTGTTAAACTTTTGCAAAAGCTTAATTAACACTTTGTCAAATAGATATTGTGAATTTTTATTTATAGCGCACGCGTGATCATATTTATCCACAATGAGTTCGTTTACGATTTTCTTTAAATCTGAAAAATCTAAAACCATTCCATTTGTCAACTTGTTGGACTTCAGCGTAACAAACATTCTATAACTATGGCCGTGTAAATTTGAACATTGACCGTGATGAAAACCCAAACTATGCGCAAGTTCAAAATTAAATTCCTTAGTAACCTCCATAAAGCCTCCTATTTTAAGTATTCTCTGTAATTGTTTTCAAAAATCCCTTTAGCGACAATACTTGTTGCTTGCCCGCTTTCCGCTTCTACCCCTCTCATCTTTACGCAAAAATGATCACATTTTATTTTTACTATAATCCCTTCTAAATCTAAATTTTCATAAAGAAACTGCGCAATCTCTCTCGTGAGTTTTTCTTGCAATTGCAATTTTCGGCAGAAATGGTCAACTATACGATAAAACTTGCTAAGCCCTAAAACCTTTCCGTCTTTTTTGTATTTAACAACAATATCTGCATAGCCAAACATTGGCAAGAAATGATGTTCGCATAAGCTTTTTACCGGAATATTTTCAATCGTCAAAATTCCTTCATTTTCACTGTCAAAAAGTTTTAAAAATTTTTTAGGGTCTTGATAATAACCTTTAAACAACTCCTCGCCAAACATTTTTGCAATACGTCTTGGTGAATTTTGAATATCTGAAGTCTCATCTATCTCGTAATATGCCGTCAACTTTTCAATTAACTTTTGTAAATCTTGTTGAATTTCTTTCTCAATTTTTTCATTACGTTGCATAATTTCCCCCTTTTAAACACAAAAAAAATGGTTAAAAAATCTTTTAACCATTCACTATCAAAATATATACTCAAAAAAAACATTAATTATAAACCTGGCAAAATAAACTGTGCAATAATTCCTGCTTATGAAGTATACTTCAATTTGGTGGCACTCAATTGTGCCGATAGGAATGGCATAGATAATTTGTAAGAGCTTTCCTCTTGCCTTCATTATATGTTAATGTTTTTTTATTTGTCAAACAAATTTAATAAGTTTTTTTATTTTTTTTAATTTTTATTTTTTACTCAGAAATAATGTAACTACTTTCAATTTCATCTTCATAGTCTTGACCTGAAACAAGTGCATTAAATTCTTCTTGACTGATATATTCAAGTCCTCTATGCGAAAGTGCATCATAAACAGTTGAATCATACATATATTCATACTTACTCATTGCATTTTGAGCCTTTCTAGTTTTCATTTGATTTCTTTCTTGTTCTTCAAGCATATCTTCATAATCAAGATAATCTTCATAAGTCTTAAAGTTGCGATAATCCATTCTTTCAATACGAGATTGCTTTTGATTTTGTTTTGATTTTGTATTCATATCATTTCTAATCAAATCTTGGAAAAGAGTAGAAAGTTGAGAATTGTTTAATTCATAAATATTTTTGTCTTCAATATTTTTTGAAGTAAAACTTGTTGAAATTGAAGCTTGATTGTTTTTATACTTGTTTACATTATAAACTTTAGATTGTGCCAAAATCATACTATATACTTTTTTGATTGAAGCACCTGCACCTTTTGTATCCACAAAAAATGCTTGTAAAATTCTGTCAACCGTTGTAAGTTTTTGCTTTGGAGTAAGATTTACAAGAATTGAAGTAACCGCTGGCTCTGGGAAAAATGCCTCACTTGCCACAGCTCGCACAACTTCAACATCTAAAAATGCTTTGCAAATTGCCCCCATCATACCAAACTCAGAGCAAAAATGTTTAGACCCGCCATCTACAACTTGAACGGGCGCAACCATTTTTCTCACTGAATTTTGTGAAAGCAATAATGTTGTTGATTTCACCCTAGATTGACGTTTTGACTTTTCAGTCCCTGCAAAAGCACCTGATGCTGCCAAGTTGATTAAAAATGGTTCTGTAATAGTATATGGCAAGTTTGCAACAACTCTATCATAGTCTGCCAAATCAAATTTTAAAGCATCTCCTTCAATCACTTCTACGTTTTTATGATCTGCATATCTCTTTTTAAGATAATTTGCATAATATGGGTCTTTTTCAATAACAGTGATAAAGTTTTGTCCTTTGCTTGTTTTTACTAAATAATCTGTAAGTGCACCTTCGCCACCACCAATTTCAACAATTGTTTCGCCAGGTTGCATATCTATTGTGGCAATAATATCATCAAGCACCTTTTTGTCTTTTAAAAAAAATTGATCCTTAATTGGATTTGGGTTTTTATCCATAGCTTCAACTTCCTCCTGCACATATATTATCATAAGAAAAACCAAAAATCAATATTTTTTTTTAAAATAGGCCCCCACATTCTTTTTCCGTCATATTATTTTTATTTAATCATCAGCTTAAAATCCATTGTCGAAGAAAAAAAGACTTAACAGAAGTTAAGTCTTTTTTTATTTATAATTAAGCTGTTGGCCAATCTACTTTTTCAATGTCCGCAAAATCTTGTTCTGGATTAGAGCGATGATATGTATTTATATAAGCTAACAGTTTATCTCTAATAGATTCACTCTCGGCATACATTGCCTTCTCGTTGATTACATCAAACGCATATACAAGAGCTAGTTCACCACCTTTATAATCGCCAGCTCCATAGAAGCCATCCATTAAAACCTTTACTACCTTAGAGTTGTAATGCATCCCCACTTCTATTGCACACGCACCCAGCGCGCCATTTTTGTAAACGACAGAGTATTCTGTGATGCCGTCGTCATTCTTATCAATTAAAGTATATTCCGTTTCATAGTAGTAATTATTATGATATTTAGAAAAAACAACGGTATCCCCCTTGATGGTAAAAAATGCATATGTGTCGTCTGCAAGCTTATAATGAACATTCTCTTTTACATTAGATTTAAAAAAAGAATAAACTACTGTGTCGCTTATGAATGCGCGAACGTCATACCCCGCATCACCTGTCCCTACATAAATGTCATTTGTTGATGAATAATCAACCCACTCTTCGCTTGTAGAAAGTTCCCCACTAAACATTCCTGACTCAATATTCAGTGGTTTTTTAATTGGACTTGTACCGATTTCCACTTTAAAATCAAGTTCATCAATTATTCCCAAATCATAACCAACTGTGTAAACCAATTCTTTTATTTCTGCATAAGCATCTTTTTTGAAATAATGTAAATATGCAAAATAACCACAGCCACCTAATGCAGCAATAAAAATTAATGCAAAAATAAAACTACAAAACTTTTTAAAGCCACCTTTCTTTTTTTCTTCTGACATAATTTCCTCCTTAAAACTAATTTTAGTATAGCACTTGCAAAAAAAAATATCAAATAAAATAAGCAATATTTCGACATTTTTTAATTATTTTTATTTATTGAAAATATTTTTACACCTTGATAAATAAGAAAAATAAATACTTTAACATAAAAAATCAAGATAATAAAAAAACTGAGATTATCTCAGTCTTTTAATTAAACAACTTTTCTATTTGAGCAAATAAAATTGCAATTTGGTCATTGTTCATTTGTTCTAAATAATTATCAATTATTTCATCACTAAAATTTTCTTGCAAAAGCTGTTTTGTTTCACGTTTTGTTTTTACAACATTTTGTTGAGCAAATAATCTAATAATTGCTTCTCTCAAAGCATTTGAAACTTTTTTATCTCGTTGTTCAAAAACTTCACGCATTACATATAATGACGGTTGTGACAATAAATCTTCTTTTGCTTTTGGATAAATGTTGATTATCGATGACATTGTATTTGGTGGTGGATTAAAATTTTCTTTTGCAACATCACAAATATATTCACCTTTAAAATAACATCTAAAAAGAAGGTATAATTTAGAAATTTTTTGAGAAGCATTCTCATCTGCAAATTTACCAAATGTTTTGCCTACAAGAAGCGTAATCCTTTCAAACTGAGAAAACGATTTAATTTTTTCTAAAAAAGGCTCTGTAATTTGATAAGGCAAACTTGAAACAAGTTTATTTCCTTCTAAATTTCGGGCTTCCAAAAAATTTTGAAACACGATTTCAATATTTGGTTGCTCTTTTTGCAATTCAACTAAAACATCTTTCGTTTTCTCATCAATTTCATATGCAACAACTTTTTTTGCTTTTTTACCTAAAAGCCTTGTAATTCTGCCATCGCCCGCACCTATTTCAACAACAACGTCATCTTTTTTTAAATCTGCACTATTGATTAAAGTTTCTTGCATCTGCACATTTTCAAGATAATGTTGTCCAAACGATATAATCCCTTTTTCCATAACTCTCCTTTATAGCATCAATTCTATATTTTCTGCTTTATAAACACAGCTGTCTATATCATAAATGATATTATCCTTTTCACTCTCAAAATCGCCGTTTAAATTAAGCTCCATTTCTCCTTGATCTGCATCATAACTTGCTGGACAATTTTTAAAATGATGGGAATATCTTAAAAATAAATACATTAATTTATTTGTCATATTATATTGATCGCGATCCAGCCGTTCCCTTCTTTCGTTATTCAATCCGTTTGGCCCGTCTGCGACTGCAGAATATCTAAGCGGAAGAAAATCTTTTCCTATCACATTTTTAATGCCCATATTTTTTAAATAAGCACAAAACAACGTAAATGCAACAACGGCATTTGGCGACACGTTGCCTTCCACATCGTCTATATCCACACCTTTATTAAGCTTACGGAAATATCTATCTAAATCCTTGACAATATTGCCGTCTTCAATGGCTCGTTTTCTTTGCACCGCATAAACATAGGCTGTCTTATTTGCAATTCCAAAAAATATCGAAGGCAATGCATACGTGCCATCTGTGTTTTCAATTGAGAATGTTATACAATGAGGCGCTTCCAAATTACTTCGTGTGCTTTTGATTTTCGCCTTTATTCTTGCATTCTTATCCATCGCACCTTTTGAATATTTAATCTCTCCTAGTTTAAATGTTTCGGCATCAAACTCTCTATCCAACATTTTTATTCTCAGGTCAATATATTGATAAACATTTTTGGCATCACTAAATGACATATTAAGCATCAGCGACATAAAAATTTTTTCTTTAAAAGATTCAGGCGTAAGGTCATAATGTTCCTTTTCAACTGCGAAAAATTTATATGCTTTTTGAATATATTTATCCACCTTCAAAACAAACAAATCAAAATCTGGGATATCAACAATAAAGTGGGAATCATCGCCACCATTTGCTTGTCCTTCAATCTTTGCATAAAATTTTAGCCAATAAAGCCAGCTTTCTTTATTTTTATCTTTAATATCTATGCACCCTTCTCTCGCCTGAGAAAAAACTTTTTCAATAATTCTTTTAGTCTGTTCTAATGTATTCATATTTTACTCATTATTTATATTTTTAATAAATTCAATTAAATTGTTAAAGCTTCCTTGTGGATATGTGGATAAATCCTTACCGCATTTATTAATGATGCAATCTGATAGTAAAAACACCTTCATTCCTAATTTTTCGGCAACCATATCTTCTTCAACATCATTACCCACCATTAAGCATTCTTCAGCTTTTAAATTTAACATTTTTACAATCTGATTATAATAATCTAAATTAGGTTTACATCTATTTGAATTTTCATAAGTAGTATAAAACTCAAAATCTTCTTCATTAAGCCCTGCCCACTTTATTCGTTTTTGCGTAGCAATTGCAGGAAAAATTGGATTTGTTGCTAGCACCACCCTAAAGCCCATTTCCTTGGTTTGACATACAACTTCTTTTGCCTTTTGGTTAAATCCGCACACAAACTTAACTTCGTCAAATTCATTTTGATAAAACTCGTCAAAATATTTTTCATCTTTTCTTGTATGTTCACCCAAAATAGAAACAAAAGTATCCCAAAAGACTTCTTCATTTTGCTTATCACTCGCATTTGCCACCATTGCATTTGTCCCAGCATAAATCGCATTGATTAATGACTTTGGCTCATATCCAAAAGGTGCAAGTTTTTTTGCAATTCCACCAAAATATGCTTTTACAAAATCTTCTTGATTCATAGGAAGAAGCGTGCCGTCCAAATCAAACAAAACCGCTTTAATTTTCATTTTCTCTCCTTGCAATATATTGTATATTAAAAATCTTTTATTGTCAATCGATAATAAAAAAAGCCTGCTATGCTAGCAAGCTTTTTTTATAACTTTAATAATTCTTCCCAGTCTTTTATTATCATTTGGCATTCTTCTCCACTATCCGCTTCTGCCACAATTCTTAAAATAGGTTCTGTTCCAGAAAATCTTATAAGCGACCAATTACCATTAGCATAATACACTTTTATATAATCACAATAAACAACATCTGAGACCTTATACCTATGTTGTGGAGTTTGCTTGTTTTGAAATAAAATTTTGTCAATCAATTCTTTTTGAGCACTGTTATAAGAATATTGCTTGTCGCAAATGACTTTTTCATAACCGCCAACAAACTCTTTGACTTCTTTCAAAATTTCACTAAAAGTTTTTTTCATAACAATCATTGCTTTAAGGCAAATGGCAATTGCAAGCAAACTATCCTTACCCCAAATATGCCCGTGAATCGCTAGCCCGCCACTACTTTCGCCACCAACAACTGCCTGATTTTCTATCAAGGCACTCGAAACATATTTAAATCCAACAGGCACTTCATAGCACTTATAGCCCATTTTTTCAGTAAGCACAGTTAAAAGATTTGAAGTAGCTATATTTTTTACACTGCCACCCTTTTTCCCATAATATTTCACAAAGAAGTAATATGCCACTGCTAAAATATAATTATTGTCAATATAATTCCCTTTTTCGTCAATCACTGCAAGCCTATCCCCGTCTGCATCGAGAGAAAACCCAATATGAGCTCTCGTTTTTAACACTTCAGCGCGAAGGTCTGAAATATTTTCTGGTGTTGGCGCTGGCGGAATAAAACCAAAAAAGGCATCTCGATTTTCATTAATAATTTTATACTCACAGCCAATTTTATCAGACAGCATTTGTATTGCTTTTGCAGTAGAGCCAAACTTATTATCAAAAACAACTTTCAGTCCACCGCCTTGCTCTGTTAAATCAAAAAGATTTAAAATATTAATTAAATAATCAACAATATAATTCTTTTTAATAATCATTTTGCCTAAAGCTTTGTCAAATGCCATTCTTTTGATTATCGAAAGTTTGTCAATTTCTCTTTCAATCTCTTGCGTTTGTTCCACAGAAGCGTCCCTGCCTTCCAAAGCAAACACTTTAATTCCATTATATTCATAAGGATTATGGCTTGCAGTTATCATTATTCCAAAATCATTATTATTTATCTTTGTTGCATACATTGCAACTGGCGTTGATGTTGCACAATCAAAAAGATGAACTTTAATCCCATTCCCTGCAAAAACCTCACTGCACCATACGGCACACTGCTCCGACATAAAACGATTATCAAAACCAATACAGATATTTTTTTTGTAATTTTTTTCATTTATTATATTTGACATTGCTTGACAAATTTTCACAACATTTGCCCTAGTAAATTCTTCACCGATAACAGCACGAAAACCACCTGTGCCAAATTTAATCTTTTTCATTTGTTCCTCTTTTAAAGAGTAACACAATTTTTACTTTTTACAAAACAAATTAATAAAAAAGTTCCAAATTTTAATGGAACTTTATCTTTTCTTTCTTTGTTTTTCTTTTATTTTATCATAAAATTCTTGACTTTTTTTAATAAATATTTTTTGCGTTTTATCACACAATCCTTCCACCTGTGCAGGTTTTGAAAGCCCTTCTTCTGCATACACAACTGGTTGAATATTAAAATAAACTTTATATTTTGGTTTACCCTTATTAGGCTTCCTGTTTTTTAGGGTTATTACAATTGGCAGTATAGGAACATTATTTGTTACCGCTAAGGTAAAAGCCCCTTTGTCAAACGGACGAATACCTTTATAACCGTGCCACAAGGCTTTTTCTGGGAAAATCAAAATTGGTTTTTTCTTTTTCAAAAGCCAACTACAATATTTCATAAACTTCTTTGTTCCCTTAAGATCATCAGCAATTGGAATCCCGCCTAAAGCAGCAATAAGCTTCCCCGCAACAGGAATAGTTATATTCTCTCCCAAAGTAATAATATGTAATTTTCTCAACCTAAATATAGACGATGAAATTATTGCCGCGTCCATATTAAGAATATGATTGGCAACCACTATGCAACCTGTTTTTCTCAATTTCCACAAATGTTTTGAGCCTTTAATTCTGAAACGATATCGCCAAAAATTTCCAATCGGCAAGAATATTAGTGCAATTAACCTTAACAACCAACTATTAAATTTCCAAATAGGAGAACGTCTGCGATATTTATAATTATCTGTTATCAGTTTTCTTTTTTTTGGTGGTGTTAATATGTGTTGTGATGGATTATCTGGCCAAGATCTACCTTCATCATCAATCATTTTTCTTCCTATTTTGTTCTATTGCATATCTAAACATTTCTTCCATCTTGTCCATACAATTTTCAATCCTGAACTCTTCCATAAATTCAAGATATTTCTTGCTCATTTCTGCTTTCTCTTCAGGGTGCTCAATCCAATAATCAATCTTGGCTGCAAGGTCGTGATAATCACCCGCTTCAAACAAATTGCGTTCATCTAAAGCAAACTGTCTTAGTGCTGCATTTTTGCTATTCGACAACACAGGCACAATTCCGCAACTTAATGCTTCCATACACCCTATACCTTCAATTTCAATATCTGAAGCATGAACATAAAGATCGCAATAATTAATCGTCTGAATAAGTTCTTCTTTAGATAAGAAACACAAAATTGGTTTATTAGGAATTGTTTCTCCCAATTTTTCAAGTTTCTTCTGAAGCGGTCCACTTCCGGCCAAAATTAATTGAATTTTATCCTTATATTTACTTTCTCCCACAGCCTTTATTAAAAGGTCTTGGCGCTTTTCATTAGAATATCTTCCTGAAAGCATAATACAAATCTTATCCTTAAGTTCTTGTGGTTTTTCAGATTCTTGTTTTTTAAATTCTGGTCTCACGCCATTTGAAATAACAAAATTTTTTGTTGGAAAATGATTTTCAACAAGTTTATCTGCAATAAATTGACTAGGACAATGCACATATAAACAATTTTTATAAAATCTGCTTTTGAAACCTTTATAAATCAATTTGTTAAGCCATTTTACCTTTTGCAGAGAAATATGACTTGTAATATTTTCCGGTTGACAATGAAAAGCTGTCGTAAATGGGATATTTTTCTCTAAACAGATTTTTATTCCACACTTACTCATTTTAAATGGAAGCAAAAAATGCACAACATCTGCACCTTCAATGGCTTTCTCTATTGTTTCCTTTTTAGGTTTCCCTAAAGCAACTCCATTGATCTTTTTGATATAATTATTGAAAATCAAAAAATTGCGTTCAGGCACAACATAATAGTTTTCATTATCTCCCTTATATGTAGAAACAACTTTAACTTCATGACCACGTTTAATCATATTCTCAACAAGCCTTGAAGCAGTGGCGCTTGTCCCATTGTTTGTTTGCCCAAAAACATCTGCAACCAAAGTAATTTTCATAAATCCCCCTTTTAATACAAGAATATCACTTTTTCTTTTTCTTTGCAAATAAATTCATTTAATTGCGCCAAAATTCGATAAAATTTTTAGTTAAAAAAAACTAAAAAATTAATGATGTTTTATTTTTCTTTTTTTTTGTAATGTGTTAAAATGATTTTATAAAAGGAAAGAATATGGTAGAAAAAAATATAATCATAACCAAACAAAAAGTATTTAAATTTATTATTCAACTGTTACTTGTTGCAGCAGCAGGAGTCATCGGTGGCGTAACTTTTAAAAGCTTTTTCGAAGAGCTTGAGCCAAGCATTATTCCTACGGGGCTTTCAGGATTTGCAATGATTATCAGAACTTGGCTTTCTTGGGGCGGAATTGATATCGCAACTTCAATTATTTATCTTGCATTAAATGTTGTAATTTTCGCTTTTTCGCTCAAATATTTCGGCTGGAAGTTTTTAGTATTTTCAGGTGTCGGAATGGGCACATACGTGCTGGGTATGGAATATGGTTTTATCGAAGCCATTTTACAAAGCGTTGGGGGAAATGACCATTTACTGCTTTGCATTGTCGGCTCAATTATTATGGGACTTATGACAGGAATCGCAATCCGAATGGGCGGATCAACTGGGGGAAGCGACATTTTAGGAAAATTATTAAACCGAGCATTTCCTAAAATAAAAACTGGTTGGTGCATACTAATTATCAACGTTATTGTATTATCTTTAAGCATTGTGACAAGCGGACTTCAAACAGGACTTTATGCGCTTGTAAACTCAATCGTAAGTTCTCTTGCAACAGATATGGTGCTTGATAGATCGAAAAAAATTGTAGCTTATTACATAATTTGTGATAAGCCAAAAGAAATCGCGGATGCAATTCTTTCACACTATCATCGTGGCGTAACACAGATAGATGGAACTGGTATGTTTACTGGCAATAACAAATCAATTTTGCTTTGTCTGGTTCCTTATGACCAATCTTATAAAATGAGAGAATTTGTGCTTTCAATTGATAAAAATGCATTTGTTTTCTCAACGCCTGTCACACAAACAATTGGGGAAAATAATCTGATGACTGCGCCACTGCCTGCACCTGTTTCACAAACAATAAAAAATAATGATTTGGCTATGTCAGAATCGCACAACAAATGCGAAAATACACCTGCAACTCCTAAAACAAAAAAACAAAACACAACATCAAAAACATCTGTATCCAAACAAAGACAAACTAGTAAACAAACGATAAAAGGCTCAAATACAACAGTAAATAAAAAGTCATCATCGAAAAAGACAACAAAAAATGCGGAATAATTATCCGCATTTTTTAATTCATAAACCATAATGAAAGAGAGCCTTCAACTATTGCCAACGTAACTAGCGTTATTACTGCTATATAGAAAACAAAAGCAAGAATCAGATTGACAACCTGCCACCTTTTGCCCACTTTTATTCCTTGAAGATATGAGTTTGACATAAAGATTGTAGCCATTGAAAAACAAAGCAAAATCATACAAGTCCATCTATCAAGCATTTCAAAGTATAACAATGCTAATGCCCCCAATACGACTAAACAGAATAAAAATCCCATAAATCTAGCAAAACGCATTTTGCTTTTCATATATCTTCCCCATTCTTGAACAGGACCAGAAACCTTTTTATTTTCCATATAAAAACCTCTTTTATATAAGTATTTTAGAATAATTAAATATTTAAGTCAAATGAAATAGACATTTTTTTAAAAATCTGGAATAAATGAAGATGCCGAACTTGAAATCTCTTGAATATATCCTTCTGTTAAACCAAGCTTTTCCGCGTAGGACATAACAATTTTATACTCTAATGGATAAAGACTGCGTTTAATTTCGCTTGCCTGGGTTGGTGTAAATTGACTCATTAATGATATGAAAGGCTTGTCAATATTCTCTTTTACAAAATCTAAAATTTTCATAGAATCTTCTTTGCACTCTGGCAAAACCAAATGACGAATCAACACTCCTTCTTGTAACATTCCTTTTTCAAAAATATTGTTTGGCTTCTGTTTTCGCATCTCTAAAATCGCTTGGCTAGCAACTTCAAAATAATCTTTTGCAAACGAATACTTTAATGATAAACTTTCATCATAATATTTAAAGTCTGGTAAAAATACATCAACTATAGAAGAAAGTTTTTTTATCATCTCAACACTTTCATAGCCACTTGAATTCCATACAATTGGTATAGGTAAGTCAATCCCTTTTAACGTATCAAGCAAAATAGAAGAAAAATGAGTTGGCGTAATTAAATCAATGCAAGAAAATTTGGATAAATCGTAAGATAAAATGAATTTTCTAAATTCTTCCGGTGAATAAAGATTTCCTATTTCACTATGAGATATTTTATAATTCTGGCAAAACTGACATCGCAAATTACAACCGGCAAAAAAGATTGCAAGCGCACCTTTATCGCCACTAATACAAGGTTCTTCCCACATAAAATTTTCAATTATTTTTGCTACTGCAATTTTGTCTCCACAGCCACAAAAACCTTTTACTTTCGTTCTATCAACCCCACACATTCTAGGGCAATCATTACATAACATAACTTTATTATATCTATTTTTAAATAAAAATCAAAATAAAAAAATTTATAAAATTTTCATTTTTTTAAAAAATGATTTATTTGACAAATAAAAAAGGAATCCAATTGGCTTCCTTTTTTAGCTGACTTTAATAATTGTTATCCCCGGATTGTTGTTATCCAAATCACAATCTCCAAAAATTGTTTTATCCGCATTTAAAATTTCTTGCGATTGCTTATCAAACAAACTCCATTTATCCCCACCAAAAAAGTCTACAATGAAACCTTGTCTTTTCCAGAAAGGTAAAATTCGGCGAAGCTCCAACATAATAGCCCCGCCACGACCGTGAGAGCCATAACCGTGCAAAACTTTTATAGCAATCAGCCCTTCTCTTTTTGCATTTTCTATTTCAATTTCCACAGTTTTTATTGCATAGTCCACATTATACACTTCATCTTTTAAATTTATAAGTCTAAGCATTTTTATTCTCTCCGCTTATATTTTAGCACAAAATGTGGATATGTGAAAATGTTTTAACCACCCATTATCATTTTATCTGCAATTAAGGCAATCAGTTCTCCATTCGTTGGCTTATCATTTGCACCATAAATCTTAAGCCCAAACAAATTGTTGATATTTTCAATCTTGCCACGATTCCAAGCAACTTCAATTGCGTGTCGCATTCCCCTTTCAACTTTTGATGAGCTTGTTGAAAACTTCTCAGCAATTGTAGGATAAAGTTTCTTTGTAATTGATGCGATTATATCTGGCTCGACCACAGCAAGCTTTACTGCTTCCCTTAAAAATTGATAACCTTTGATATGTGCAGGAATACCAATGCTGATAAAAATATTAGATATTTTTTCATCAAGCACCTTTTCTCCTTCATTTGACTTTATCTCACAATTATTAGCAATATCCACAATTCTTTCTTCCAAGTTTTCAAGTGAAATAGGTTTAACCATAAAATAATCTGCGCCTTCTTTCATTGCTTTTGAAATAAAGCCTGCGTGAGAAAGATTTGAAACAAAAATAACTTTAGGGCAACTTTCTTTCATTTCTTTTTTAATAGTTTCTATTACTTTAAATCCGTCAATTCCCCCAAGCAAAACTTCCATAATGACAAAATCTGGTTGCAATTCCTTTATGCCTGTAATAGCGCTTTCGCCATCATTCGCACTTCCTACAATTTGATATTCTTCTCTATCTGCAAAAAACAGTTGCATCTTATCAATTTCATCTTTATCTGTGTCTGCTAAATAAATTTTAATCTTACCTTCTTTGTCCATAACAATCTCCTTTTTTGACAATAAAACATTAATTTCTTTTGACAATAACAAGATAGCACATTTTAAAACATAAAAAAAGCATAATCCGAGCCAAGTCAAGTCGAATTATGCCTTTATTTGTCGCATTTTGTCAGACTAATTATTTTACCTTTCCAAGAAGCTGAATGTTGCCCATTTTATCTGTTTGATACATATAATAAGTAAGATCTTTTTCTTCTTCGTTTGTTACTTCGTTGCCGTCTTCATCAACAAGGGCACCCAGTTGAGCATAGAAGTAAATATTATTGTCAACATATCCACATTCACCTGAAATAATTGTCATACCTTCAACAATGTTTTCGATTTCCTTATCATAAACACTTACTTTCATAATTGAAGAATCGTTTGAAAGGTAAACATAATCTCCATCGGCGAAAAGGATATCGCTGTATTCCGAAGTAGATGCAAGCTTTTCAGGTGTTGCAGTCAATGATGATTTATACATCAAACTGCTTGTGCCTACAAAGATGTATCCATTCCCCATTTTTTCTACATTAGAAATTGAAGGAGCACTGTAGAAACGAGAGTTGTCTGTTGCAGAAAAGATTCCTACATTTGAAACATTTTTATAATAAATTTCATTTGCATAAGAGTAGAATACGATGTCGCCTTCTCTTCCTACAAGTGTAACTGCATTGTCTTTTGCACTATCATAAGAAACAATATCTCCTGTTGCAAAATCAACTGCGCTTACTGCATTTGGGAGTCTTTCTGATTCTGTTGCATAAGTATATACTACATTTCTCATTTGTGAAGTTTTGTCAGCAACAACTGCTGTATTTACTTCGCCAACAAGTTTTTCTACTTTTCCACATTTATCGCCAACTCGAAGAGAGTAAATATCAAAAGTTTTTGATTCTTGTTCTTCGCCATCTTCCCTTTCTTCGCTTTCTTCAACTTCTGTTGGACAAACAACAACAAAATAATATTTGCCATCGCTTCCTTGTTGAAGAGAGATTGAACTTGTCTCGCTATAAGTAAATGTGCCCAGTTCTTCAAGACCGTCCCCATTAAACTTAACTCTAAAAAGTGAAATTCTTGTGTAGTCGTTAAGCATTGTATTTGTTTTGTGTTCGTTTGCTGAAGTAAAATATAAATATTCCCCAAACGCATACATTTCTTGATTTGCATAACCTACTACTTTATCACCATTTACCCTTTCAACTTCTTGTGGCGTTGTGTTTTTATAGTTTTTATCAAGGACGTCTTCTTCAAAGGTCAATTCTGATAAATTCACCCTTGAAAGATAAGCATATTCTTTTTCGTTTGAATAATTAAAAGCATCAGTAGTAATATCGCCATATCCATTTCCATAATAAAGGTAATCGCCAACTTTAGCAACTTGTCCTTCAAAATAAACAGGCTCTGCAAAATATATTTTATCGCCATTGTTGTCTTTTACATCACTTACAGTTGCACAACCTGTCAAAAACAAAGTAGCACAGAAAATGATTGCAAATATTTTAAGTAATTTCTTTTTCATTTCTTCTCCAATATATAATTTCTATATGATTTTACTATATAACTCAATATTTGTCAAGTATTAATTAAATTATACAATCCCTTTTATATCACAAATTTCAATAAGTTCGTTGTTGATTTCATCGCAAGATGTCAAGAAATACTCAACCCCATTTTTTTCAAAATGAATATCAGGGTTTTTATACCCGTGTAAATGCCCATAAACAACAATATCAACACCATACTCTTCAATCAGCAATGAAAATTTTGTATCATCTTTACACATTCCAAGCGGTGGATAATGCATCATGCAAATAAGTTTATCCCCTTCCTGCATAAGTTTTTTTGCATTTTGCAATGTCATTTCAAGCCTTAAAACTTCTCGGTCGAAAATCTTTTGATCTTCTGGCGAAAGCACTTGGTTTCTTTCAACCCCTTTCCAACCGCGAGTCCCACACAAAACAACCCCATCAAAACGGATTGCATCGTTTTGAATAGCATAAAAGTTTTCAGGAAGAATTGCCCTTAATGCAGAAATTGAATGCCACCAATAATCGTGATTGCCACGAATGATGACCTTTTTCCCTTTTAGGTTTTCAAAGAGCTTTATATCTGACTTAACTTCTTCCATTTTCATCGCCCAGGACAAATCACCAGCCATTAAAACGATATCTTCTTCCGTTACTTTTTCCTGCCACTGAGAAAATATTTTGTCTAAATACCCTTCCCAAACAGGTCCAAAGATATCCATAGGCTTTGAATTGTTTACCGATAAATGTAAATCGCTAATAGCAAAAATTTTCATTATAATCCCTTTAAAATTTCTTGAACCTTTTTCATATCACATTGACCATTGAAATTTGCCTTAAAATGTTTCATTACATTAGGAATACTTCTGTCTGCAAGGGCAAGAATTTCTTCTTTAATTTCTTCTTCACTCATTTGTTTAGGAAGATATTTTTCAGCAATCGTAATTTGCTTTGTGATTTTTTCCACTTCTTCCGCATTGCCTACTTTAGCATAGTTTTCCTTTTCTTCTTCAAGTTCTTTAATAGTCTTTTGCACGATATTAACAATATCCCCGTCAACAAGTTCGTCACCACTAGTGCGTTTATCAATTTCTCTGAGTTTGATTTTGTTTAATAAAACTGAATAAAAACTTCTTGCAACTGTGTCCTTATCCTTCATCGCTTGAATATTTGCTTGTTTGATTTCATTATATAACATAACTTTTCCCCTTTTACTATATAAGAATAACATTTTTTAAATCAAAAACAAAGTAAAATCAAAAAGAAAAATATAAGAAAACTCAGATTTTAAGAATATTTTTTATAATTCTCTTGACAAATGATCAAAATTTGGTTATTATAAATAATGCAATGGTAGTATGGCAGCATAGCTCAGCTGGCTAGAGCGCACGATTCATACTCGTGAGGTCACTGGTTCGATCCCAGTTGCTGCTACCAAAGGACACTCGCTAGGAGTGTTTTTTATTTTTCAAAACAATTACACCTCTACAAGTTTAATGAAAAATATTGACAAAAAAATAAAAGTGTGCTATCATTCAATTAGACTTAGGAGATGTCTAAAATCCCGTCGCAGAAGCGATGGGATTTTTATTTTTATAAATTTTTTTGAATAAATATATTTTTTGATATGCTTACATATAACAAGCAAATAACTTCTAACCCCCACTAAAAAATCATACTTTTTGACTCGAAAATATTTTTTATTATAAACTGCTCAAAAATATTTCATTTTTTAAATTATTTTACAAAATCTGCAAGATTGCATCTTTTCAAATCAATGATTATCCTATCATAACAAACATTGTATTTGTAAAAAAAATCTAAAAAAATTTTGTTAAAATCGTTTGACTTTTCTTTTTTAAAGTTTTATCATATGAACAAAGAAGCACAAGATGTGGTGTTTCCGTGCAAAAACAGGCACAAGATATAGAATTTATATTCATACATTAAAAGGGGAAGAAAAAATGATTAAATCTATCAGAAAAAGAGATGGTCGAGTTGTTGACTACAACATTGAAAAAATTGAAAGCGCCATTGCCAAGGCTATGCTTTCACTCGGAATTGGCAATATTCAAGATTGCAAAAAAATGGCAAAGATTGCCGAACTTTATTTAAGTGAAAAGTTTGTTGATTCTATCCCAACAGTAGAAGACATTCAAGATATTGTTGAAAAAGTGCTTATGAAAAATGGATATGAAGATGTTGCAAAGTCCTATATTCTATACCGCAGAGATCACGAAAAGATTAGAAATGTAGGCTCAACACTAATGGATTATAAAGAAACAGTTGATAAATATCTTAAACTTGCCGACTGGCGAGTAAAAGAAAACTCAACCGTTACTTATTCTGTCGGCGGACTTATTTTATCAAACTCTGGAGCAATCAGTGCAAACTATTGGCTTAATGATGTTTATGACAAAGAAATTGGACAAGCTCATAAAAACGCAGACATTCATATTCACGACTTAAGCATGCTTACAGGCTACTGCGCTGGGTGGAGTTTAAAACAACTCATTCAAGAAGGTTTAGGCGGCGTTCCGGGCAAAATAACAAGTTCTCCTGCAAGCCATTTAAGCACTCTTTGCAATCAAATGGTAAACTTCCTTGGTATTATGCAAAACGAATGGGCTGGCGCACAAGCATTCTCTTCATTTGACACATATCTTGCTCCTTTTGTTAAAGTTGACAACCTTTCATACAAAGAAGTAAAACAATGCATTCAATCATTCATTTATGGCGTTAACACTCCTTCTCGTTGGGGCACACAAGCGCCATTTACAAATATCACTCTTGACTGGACTGTGCCTGCCGACCTTGCCGAACTTAATGCAATCGTTGGCGGAAAGGAAATGGATTTTAAATACAAAGATTGCGAAAAAGAAATGGCTATGGTAAACAAAGCATTCATCGAAATTATGATTGAAGGTGATGCAAACGGTCGTGGCTTCCAATATCCAATACCAACATACTCAATTACAAGAGATTTTGATTGGTCTCCAACAGAGAATAATCAACTCCTTTTTGAAATGACTACTAAATATGGCACTCCTTACTTTTCAAACTATATCAATTCTGATATGGAACCAAATGATGTGCGCAGTATGTGTTGCCGACTTAGACTTGATTTAAGAGAACTTCGCAAAAAATCTGGTGGATATTTTGGTTCTGGAGAAAGCACAGGAAGTATTGGTGTTGTAACTATCAATATGCCAAGAATAGCATATCTTTCTCAAAACGAAGAAGACTTCTTTGAAAAACTTGCAAATATGATGGATATTTCAGCAAGAAGCTTAAAAATCAAACGAGATACAATCACAAAACTTTTAGAAGCTGGATTATACCCTTACACTAAACGTTATTTAGGATCATTCAACAATCACTTCTCAACAATCGGACTTGTTGGTATGAACGAAGCTTGCTTAAATGCAAACTGGATTAAAAAAGACCTTACTCACATTGAATCGCAAGAATTTACTAAGAAAGTTTTGAATTATATGAGAGAAAAACTTTCTGACTATCAAGAAAAATATGGCGACCTTTACAACTTAGAAGCAACACCAGCAGAATCAACTTCTTACAGACTTGCTAAACACGATCGCAAACGTTATCCAGACATTATCACAGCTTCAAGTGATGACAACAACCCTTATTACACAAACTCAAGCCACCTTCCTGTTTGGTATACGGAAGATATTTTCAAGGCTCTTGACGTGCAAGATGAATTGCAAACACTTTATACTTCTGGCACAGTATTCCACGCGTTCTTGGGACAAAAACTTGAAAATTGGCAAACAACTATGAATCTTGTTCGTAAAATTGCAAACAACTATCGTTTGCCTTACTATACTATCAGCCCAACATATTCAGTCTGCACAACTCACGGATACATTACTGGCGAACAACACACATGCCCAGAATGCGGAAAGGCAACTGAAGTTTACAGCAGAATTACTGGCTACTACCGCCCTGTTGCAAATTGGAATGATGGTAAGAGTCAAGAATTTAAAGAAAGAAAGGTTTATGACATTGCAAATTCACATTTAAACAAAGAAGGCCCAGTAAAAGCCGAAGAAAAATGTGAATGCTCATCTTGTGAAGAAAGTGAAAATTCACAAGTGCCACTTCTCTTTACTACAAGCACCTGCCCAAATTGCAAAATGGCAAAGATGATTCTTGAAAAAGCTGGGCTTGTTGCTAGAATTATTGACGCACAAAAAAATCCAAATCTTGCAACTAAATGCGGAATCAAACAAGCACCAACACTTATCATTAAACATAATGGTCAAGTATTAAGGCTTGAAAATGTTTCTGCAATCAAAAAATTTGTTGAGGAAATTAAATAATGTTTGATATTATAATTATAGGGGGAGGGCCGGCAGGATTGACTGCCGCCCTTTACGCATTAAGAAATGATAAAAAAGTCCTAATTCTTGAAAAAGAATGCGTTGGCGGGCAAATTGCAAAAAGTCCAAAGGTAGAAAACTACCCATCGCAAAAAAGCATTTCTGGAAGTGAACTTGCCGATCAGATGTTCGAACAAGTCGTAGCTCTCGGTTGTGAATTCGAACTTGAAACTGCAACAGTCATAAAAAAAATTAATAATATATTCGAAGTCACAACAGACTTTAGCACCTATCAAGCAAAAAGCGTAATTATTGCAACAGGAGCAAAACCTAGAACGCTTGGACTTGAAAATGAAGACAAATTTTTAGGAAAAGGACTATACTATTGTGCAATATGCGATGGACCTTTCTATGCCGGCAAAGAAGTTACATTGATAGGTGATGCCAACAGTGCTTTGCAATACGCATTGACGCTGTCTTCATATTGCAGTAAAGTTCACGTTTTTACACTATTTGATAAATTCTTCGGGGAAAAAGTTTTGCAAGAAAAAGTGCTTGCTACAGACAATATTGTAATTCAGCATAATTGCAAAGCAGTTAAACTTATAGGAAATGAATCTTTGGAAGGTATTGTTTTTCAAAATAAAGAAGGTGTTGTATTTGAGCACAAAACTCAGGCACTATTCGTCGCAATTGGGCAAGTGCCAGACAACAAAATTTTTGAAGGATTATCTCCACTTGATGAAAGCGGATATCTTATTTCTGATGAACGTTGCATAAGCAAAACAAATGGTCTTTATGTTGCAGGCGACTGCCGAACTAAAGAAATAAGGCAGGTAACAACTGCCATTTCTGATGGTGCGGTTTCTGCCACAAGAGCTTGTAAATATATTGATACACAAATTAATAATTAAAGTAGAAAATCAATGAAAATATTAGGTCTTGAAAAAGTGTCTTTTGTTGACTATGAAGGAAAGATTTGTGCAACCATCTTTACTGGTGGTTGCAATTTTCGCTGTCCTTTCTGCCACAATTCAAGTTTAGTCAATCAAACAAGTGAATCCATTGATGAAAATACAGTTTTAGATTATCTCAAACAGCGCACATCTCTTTTAGATGGAGTAACAATTTCAGGTGGCGAGCCTTGTCTTCAGCCCGACTTATTAGACTTTATAAAAAAGGTAAAGAAAATTGGTTATAGCATAAAATTAGATACCAACGGAACGTTTCCTAATGTCGTTGAAAAACTTGCAAAAGAAAAATTAATTGATTATGTTGCAATAGATATCAAAAATTCTTTTTCTCATTATCAAGCGATAAGCGGGGTAAAAAATCCACAGGTTGCAAATATACAAACAACTTTAAAGTTGTTAAAAAAATATAACTTGCCATATGAACTCCGCACGACACTTGTTGGTGAGTTTCACACAACAGCAACCATTCAACAAATGGCAAGCGAACTTGCGGGAGAAAAAATTTTATATCTTCAAAAATTTGTAGATAACGGCAGTTGCATTTCGGCCAACCTTTCCCCCGTCCAAAAAGATGACGCTTTAAACTTTAAAGAGATTCTTTCAAAAACTATTAAAAACGTTTCACTTCGTGGATATTAAAAGATTAACAAGTAAAGTTAATCTTTTTTTAATATTGACAAAAGATAATTTTGCTGTTAAAATAACGCTATGAAAATGACAAGATTAGAAGAATTAATATTGATTGCAAAATTTTCGCCATTAAAAATAAAAAAAAGTGGATTTGTTCACTATTATTTTTCGCCGTTTTACAACCAGCCATACCTATCTCAACCATTTGAAATTGGGACTAAATTTGAAAACGGTTTTGCAAGAGTAAAGCGTAAAGATCGTCAAATATTTGAATATCTTGATCTTATGGGGAATCTTACCATAACAAAAACACAAAAAGGAGAAGTATTATTTAATTATATGCTTGACCTTATTCACTATGGCATAACATTTAAAGCAATTGATAATATTCCATATGAATATTTTTCAGATGAGCAATTTACTCAATGTGTGTTGGGATTATTTGAAAAACGATATATCAGTATTTTTTCAAAAGGAATAAGAATGACTCATTCACAACAACTAAAATTAAAACAAGAAGGAATCACATTAGCACAAAACTATTTAAAGCAAAAACTTTCATTAGAACTTGATGAATACGAACAAAAATAAAAAAGAGCCTTAATTAGACTCTTTTTTATTTTAATAAATTTTCAAGATATTTACATTTTTCTTCGTCCATATCCACAGTGCCTTCAAGGCGATATTTAATTTTTAAACTTTTATATTTATGTGCCCCTATGTTTTTATATGGCAAGAGTTCAACCCTTTGAACGTTTTTAATTGATGAAATAAACCCTTTCAACTTTTCAATATGTGTTGCATCATCATTAAGCCCTGGAACAATAACCTGTCTTATCCACATATCCACATTCGCCCTTTCACAGGCAGATAAAAACTGATAAAAATATTTTATATTCATACCCGTCAACTCTTTATATTCATTTTCATCAACAGCCTTAACATCTAAAATAACAAGGTCGGTCAGAGACAAAATTTCTTCATAATCGCCAAAACCTACACCAGCGGTATCTAAAGCAGTGTGAATATTATTTTCTTTGCAAAGTTTTAAGCAGGCGATTAAAAATTCTGGTTGCAACAACGGCTCCCCGCCAGAAAAAGTAACACCGCCTTCGTCAGCAAAATATGATTTATATCTTTTTATTTTTTCAATGAGTTGTTTTGGGGTTATTTCTTCGCCAGCATCAATAGCCCAAGTTTCAGGATTATGACAATATTTGCAACGAAGTTTGCACCCCTGCAAAAACACAACAAACCGAATTCCCGGCCCGTCTAAAGTGCCCATTGTTTCAACACTACTAATTCTTCCTTTAATCATTTTATTTCCTTAAGATTGTTTTAACTGGACAATATCCCATTTTTTCATAAAATTTTTGAGCATTTTTATTTGCATTAATATATGTTATTTCAATTGCGAAATCATCAAACTTATCTTTCGCCCATTTTTCAAAAGATTGCAAGAGTATTTTCCCAACACCTGTTTTCCTGAAATTTTCATCAACAAAAATACCTTCGAGATTTAAAATATTTGTCGCACGAACTTTCCCTTTTGACACATTTAAATAGCCAAAAATAAATCCTATTGGTTTTTCTTGTTTTGCATAGGCAATATAAAAATATTCGTTGTGCAAATTTTTTTCAAACAATTCTTCAACACAAACATTAGAATTTATTGTCTTGTCAATTAGCGATTCATAATTTATTAATTTTTCCATAAATTCACTGCATATTTCACAATCTTTTTTAGTCTTTGCAACAACTATTTTAATCTCTTTCATAGGCCTCCTAATATACTACACTTTTTCGTGGAAAGTCCTTGCAATCACTTCTTCTTGATGAGCTCGACTTAATTTATTGAAATTCACTGCATAACCAGATACCCTGATAGTAAGAGTTGGATATTTGCCTGGATTATTCATTGCGTCAATAAGTTTTTCTCGATCTAGCACATTAACGTTGATATGTTGTGCCCCTTTTTCAAAATATCCATCTAAAACATTCACAAGATTTTTAACTCTTGAATTTTCATCTTTACCTAAAGCATTTGGAACAATTGAAAAGGTGTTTGAAACTCCATCTTCACAGGTATTGCAATACGGAATTTTTGCGACACTGTTTAGAGATGCGAGTGCACCCGATGAATCCCGCCCGTGCATTGGGTTTGCGCCCGGTGCGAAAGCTTCCCCGTCTTTTCTTCCGTCAGGAGTCGTGCCTGTTTTCTTTCCATACATTACATTCGACGTAATAGTAAGTGCAGAAAGGGTATGTTTCGCTCCACGATAAAGCTTATTGCGTTTAAGCTCAGAAATAAAATGTTTTACTACTTCGACTGCAATCTTATCTACTCTATCATCATCATTTCCGTATTTAGGAAAATCGCCAACAACTTTAAAATCAACCGCAACGCCTTCTGCATTTCTAATTGGCTTCACTTTTGCATACTTAATTGCGGAAAGAGAATCGACTGCAACAGAAAGGCCTGCCATTCCAAATGCCATAAGCCTTTCCACGAAACTGTCGTGAAGTGCCATTTGACCTGCTTCATAAGCATACTTGTCGTGCATATAATGAATGATATTCATTGCTTCAACATACACTTTTGCTACTTCGCTTAATGTATTAAAATATGCTTTTTTAACTTTTTGATAGTCTAAAATTTCATCATCAATTTTTGCTATTCCTTCAACAACCTTTACGCCACTCTTTTCGTCAATACCGCCATTAATGCTGTATAAGAGTGCTTTAGCAAGATTACATCTTGCGCCAAAGAATTGCATTTGTTTGCCAACCTTCATCGCAGAAACACAACAAGCAATTGCATAATCATTTCCATACATTGGTCGCATTGCATCATCACTTTCATATTGAATTGAATCTGTTAAAATTGAAATTTTTGCACAATATTTTTTAAAGTTTTTAGGAAGTCCTTTTGACCATAAAACTGTCAAATTTGGTTCTGGAGAAGGGTCTAAATTGATTAGAGAATGCAGGAAACGGAATGAGGATTTCGTAACAAGACTCTTATTTGCATCAAGCATTCCCCCTATTGATTCAGTAACCCAAGTAGGATCGCCTGCGAAAATTTCATCATAGTCTGGAGTCCTTAAATGTCTCACAAGTCGAAGCTTGATAGTAAACTGGTCAACAAGTTCCTGAGCTTCTTTTTCTGTTAAAATGCCGTTTGCAATATCTCGTTCAATAAATATATCTAAAAACGTCGAAACTCTACCCAAACTCATTGCCGCACCATTGTTTTCTTTGACTGCTGCAAGATAGGCAAAATATGTCCATTGAAATGCTTCTTTTGCATTTGTCGCTGGAAGAGAAATATCAAATCCGTATTTCGACGCCATTGATTTAATTTGTTCTAGTGCCCTAATTTGTGAACTTACTTCTTCTCTTATTCTGATAATTTCATTACTGCAAACATTTGTAAGGGCCTTTGATTTTAAATCATTTCTTTTTTCTTGAATCAGTCTATCAGTTCCGTATAGGGCCACCCGTCTATAGTCGCCAATAATTCTGCCCCTGCCATAAGCATCAGGAAGTCCGGTCAACAGCCCTGCTCGTCTCGCCGCACGTATTGCTGGAGTATAGGCATCAAAAACCCCGTCATTATGAGTCTTTCTTATCATTTGTTTAAAAACAGGATATTCCTTCCCGCCCATAGTTTTGCCACAAGCATTCAATGCATTCTCAACCATACGAACGCCGCCATATGGATTAACAATACGTTTAAGTGGTTTGTCAGTTTGCAGACCAACAATCACTTCGTTTCGCTTATCAATATAGCCCGCAGGAAAATTATCAATTCCTGAAATATGCTCAAGGTCAACGTCTAATATACGAACCTTTCTCTCTTTTTCAAGAAGCTTTTCACATTTATTCCAAACAGCCTTTGTTTTTTTGCTAACCCCAGATAAAAACGTATCGTCTCCTTTATACTCTTTATAGTTGTTTGCAATAAAGTCAGCAACATCTATCTCGTCTTTCCACTTGCTTCCTTTAAAACCGTTATATATATCTAAAGATTGATTTTCTTTTTTCATTCTTTCTCCTTTTTATACATAATTTAGTATAACAAAAACTTCATCAAAAAACAAATTGATTAAATATATTTTAAACAAAAAATCTCGGAATAATCCGAGATTTTTTCTATAGATAACTGTTATATTTTTCTTTACGTTTTAATCTGTAAATTGCGATTGCAAGTATCACAGCTGTAATAAGTAAAACAGCAGAAATAGCTGCAACCCAAACAATCCACGATCCCGCGCCCTGAATAATTACCGCTTTAGTTGAAACTATCCAGAAAAGCCCGCTATAGGAAGTTGTTGGATTGTCATATTCATAACAATATACTACATTAGTAAATAAGTTTGATCCTAAATCAAAATGGCCTTCAAAAGGATTTGTTTTAGTCCCAATAGGAATCCAATATCTACCAGAAAAATCAATAGAGTTGACAACTTTATAATATGCCTGACTTGCTTTGCCTGCCCCTAAAGTTTTCCCATTGTTAATATAATAACACACAAATGCCATATCTTGAGCAGAAGAAATGATGAAAGGATTTTCTTTTGTGCCCATTCCTGGCAATATACTTGATTGTGAATCATACCAAGTTTTACGTTCAAAATCAACTCTAATGCTCATTGATTTATCAAAGTAGTTTGCTATTATTCCAGCAGTAAGATCAAATGTATTTCCGTTTACATAATTGAATAAATTGATAGACTCATTATTGCCAGCCGTAAGCCAAAGAGCTTTCACTTGATAATATTGTCCTTCCATAAACTGAAAACTTACTGTTTGACCATATAAAATAATTACTGTTTGACTATCTTCAATAATCACCTTTTTGCCTTTAGCATCAATAAATGCAATAGAACCTATGATATTTCTTTCATTTTGAATATCACTTCCACCTTCATCGATAAGGTATTTGCCTATTGTAAGATTGATTTTTTCTGGTTCCACTTTAAATGAGATGTCCATTTCATATGATTCTTCTGTTGCCACAACCCCGTCAAGTGCAACAACATACTTAAATACATAATTTCCTGAAGCATCTATTGTCCAGCCAAAATTGCCGCCAAACATTTCAAAAGTATAGCCTTGACCTTTTCTAATAGTAATTACAATTTCATCTCCTATTCTTGAGTTAAATGAAGATGAATTATTGTTTACTGCTTTCCCATTTGTTGTTATTGAAATAATATCGTGCACGCGTGCAAGATCAATACTGTCAATATTGATAACAACTGCCTTACCTTCAAAAACAGCAACCAAATCAAGTGGATTAGTAATGAAATCCGCAAAAGTATACGTAAATATTCCGTCTTCACCTTCACTTCCGAAGAAGCTGATTGTGTCAGATCCTTTATACTTCCAACCTCTAAACTCATATCCTTCATTGGCTTCTGCTTTTAAAGTGATGATAAGCCTTGAATCAAAAGCATTTGTAATCTTTGCACCTTTTTGTTCAAGCCAGCTAGTTCCGCCAGTTTTTTCTGTGCTATCAAGATTTTCAACTTCCATTGTGAATTTAGGATAATAAACAAATTGCAACTTGTATTCTCCTTGTTGTAAAGAGTCAAGGGTAACATTTGCCGATGAGTAGTCTTTAACTTTTGCAAATTCATTAAAGGCATCTACTCTATAATAAAGAATTATATGTTTAAACTCATAATTTTCAATTTCAGGCGCATTGATGTTTAATACAGAACCAAAATAAACTTCACCATACCAAGCATCGTATTGCGTTGTCCACACAATGACTTTTTCTTCATCTGTTACATTATCTGTATCATCGTTAAGAATAATATCACGAATATGATCTGCTTTGCTGGCAACAATCTTTTTATCTGGCACAAAATCAACTGTAAGTTTCGCCTTGATAAAATCCCAACCTGTATAAAGAGTAAATGTATTTGTTGTAGAATTGTAATTAGATTGTGTCATATATTGTGCGCCATCAAAGTAATAACCAGAGTCTTTCCAAGCCATCTTAGGCACCCCATCTTTATCAAGATATTGATTTCCGTGTCTAAGCTCTTGTGTATAATATCCATCAAATGAATAATATCTTTCTGGAGCGTCAGGATTAAGAATAGCATTGCGTGTAACGTTGTCAAGTTGAGCAAGATTAAGGTTTGTATTGTAAGTTACAGTAATTTCTCCTAATTCTACTTCGTTTTTGCCTGCACGATTTACAAAACGAACATTATATGTGTTTGGAACAACTAATACATAAATAGTCATATTGCTTGTTACACTATTCAGCGTAATGTTTGCCTTTTGACTAAAACCTGTTGAAATCCAAGTATCTTCACTTCCTGTAATTTCAAAGCGAGTCCAATTTGCATCGGTTTCGCTCTTTACAAAATAAACAACTTTATTATTTGTTGATTGATTATAAAGAGTATAACCTAATTTTGATTTAGCAATTATGCTCAAATCGCTTCCATAAACAACTTTTGCACGACCTGCATATTGATTATTAATGCTTGCATATACGCCATCGCTTTCTTCGATTGCAATAACGCCACCGTCTTCTTTGCTAAATGAGTCTATGTCTTTCACAAGAGAAACAACAACTTCGTGTGTTTTTGCTGCAAATGTTGCATTAATATTTACACTAGAAGTGAAGTTTGACACTCTCCACACTTGAACTGTTTTGCCATCATATATTTTGTTTTCAGAACCTACACTTGCACCTGACGCGCTCAAATTTGAGCCATATCCTAAATTACCTTCAAGCACAAAGTAAAGAGTTTCGCCCGTTCTTGCTTTAAGGACATAATCTATTCCTTCTTTTGTAATAGTATAATATTCGTTTGGATCAGTAATTTTTGCACCATTTTCTGTTGCCAAATAAACCTTACCACCTATTCCCGAAGGGATTTGAATTGCACCATCAATGTTAACCCCTGCACGAACAATGATATCGTGTTCAACGGTTTTAAGATTAATGGCAATTTGTCTAGTTTGCGCTGAAGCAACAAATTTGATAATTCCATTTTCTGAATCATAGCTATAATTCACTTCTTCAAGAGCAACTTCTTGACCGTCCTTATTTTTAATAACAACAGAATCTAATGAATAACCTAAATTATTAGACAAGATATCAATTTCAACTTCCTTGCCTTTATAAAGAGCTACATTTTTGCTTACACCATTTTCAATAATTACAGTAGAAATTCCGTCTTGACTAAGAATAGTGTTGCCAATAGGAGAACCATTTGTTAATAACGCAGTGCAAGAAACCATAGTGTCGTCATAAACAGCATAAATGTAAATTGTTGAATCATCGCCAGCATCTTCGGCAATTTCTGATTGCTCAAGCAAATCTTTTAAATCAATGTTTACATCAACCGAATTTGTTGACGCATCGGCAAACAGTTTTTCAGTGCCGTTTATTTCACAATACCAACCAACTAACACCCATTCATCACTCTTTAAAGTTTGACTTAAAGATAAAGCATATCCAATCTTAACTGTTTGATATTTAACGTCTGAAGGAATTGTCGCGGCATCTTCTTGCCCTTGTTTTATTCCTAATTCAAAATTATATTCTCTTTCAATTTTTGCAATAGTAATTTCTTCATCTGCAAATACATTTGAAATTGTAATTGTCCCTGCTTTTGAAGTGATTACTTCGTTTAAGTTTCCACTGAAATCGCCATCAGTTGTTACAACAAACGCATAACCTACTGAAGTTTCAATATCAAGGACTAATATATCTGTAACTGAAATTGTTAATTCGTCTCCACTAGAAAGTGCTGTTCCGCCATTCTTAACAGTTACACCGTCAATGATTACTTTCAGTGTGAAATCACTTTCAGTCCAAACAGGATAAATTGTAAGAGTATATTCTCCTGCTATGATTTTATTATTAACAATCTCTTTAAAGTTTGACGCCTTAAAAGGATTTATTCCTTCTTCATCAAGTGTCCAACCTGCGAATGCATAACCGTCTTTTATTGGAGTGCCCATTGCAGTTAATTCCGCACTTGCTTCTGTGTTGATATAATCAAAATTAAAAGTATGTGATTGCTTGTTTGGCTCTTCTACTGACATAATGATAGTAAATTCTCTTGCAGTGATAGTTCCGCTTACACTCGAAAGAATGTTATAGTTGCCTGCGTCGTCACCATCAAAGTCAACAGTAATTGTTTTGCCTTCGCCTACATTTGCATCTGAATAAATCCCCGATGCAATTGACACCACATCGCGAGGTAAAATCTCTTCAGAAGTAAAATGTCCACTTTCTTGATTTACGAATTCGCCAATAACTGTCCCTGGAATTTCTGCTTTTCCGTCATAAGTTTTTTCAATTCCACTTCCTTCAACTGTAATTGTTAATTTGTTGATAGTAAGTTTTACTTCAACTTCTTTGTCTGTGAAACCATATTCTGGACAAGTGATTTTATAAACAACTGTATATGGGTTCGTGTTCGCCTTAAGATATCCACCTGTTGAATAGTCAGCATCCTTAATTGTAAGACTTGTTTTGTTTTTGGTGATATATTCATCGATTGAATTTCCGCCAACTGTGAATCTTACATTAAATTTTGCGACAAGTTCAGATGATTGTGCACCACTTACAATTTCGCCATAGGTATATTCTAATGATTTATTTGCTTGAACTTCTTGCCCTGTAAGTGCGGTGATAGTTCCTGTTGCTGTAAACCTATCATCAGTATCATCGCATCCTGCAAGAGTATAATTCCCGAATGGATTAGAAGCACTATCAATCCAAATTGTTATAGAATGAGACCCAACCGTTTTATCGGCAAACTCTCCTTTAATGACAATCGAATCATTACCAACTAATTCAGTCATCATAACTGAATGAGTAGCAATGTTGCTATCAAAGGAAGTTTTTCCATCAAACACTTTTGTAATTGAGGTAATTTCAACCACTTTTGGCGTAACTTCAACACTTCCACTTCCATTTTCAATGTTAACCGCGATTGCATCAGTTTGCCCGTCAATATTAAAGTTGTCAATAGAGAATGTATAAGTGCCTACATTTTTATTAAAACCATCAAAATTGAATGAATCATTAATTCCATCAAGATAGGTTTGTCTTTCTTCATCGGCAAACGCTGTCTCTAGTCCGCCAACTTTGTAATATACATTTGCTTCTACCTTTACAAGAGAAGTTTTATCATTAAAGAATTCAATATAATACTTACTGTCTGAAGCTGAATATGTTACTTCAGCCTTGTCGACTGCAAGACCATTATACACATATGTTGCCGTTCCTACTACTTTAAAATAAATTGCAGAAAACTTTCCAATTTCAATTTTGCTGTTTTGTGCAATCGAATAAGTAAAGTTTGTCTCTTGCAAATCTCCATTTGCATCAGTTACAACAAATGTGTTGTTTTGTGAATCAGTTACCTTAAGATTTACAAACTTAACTACTCCCGTTACGCTTAAAGCGTCATAAGCATAAGTGCCTGATTCTGTTTTATTGAAAATTATGCTGTCATAAGAATAACTGAATTTTCCACTTGTAAATGTTCCGCTTCCAGCACCAAAAGTGTAATAAGAAACCGTATCGTCATAAGTAGTTTTTAAATCTACAGCAATTTCAAAATTTTTCTTAACAATATTTACTGCACTTGGAATTGTTGCATTCGCGTTTGAGAAAAATGTTCCAAAATCAGAAGTATTAATTTCTTCGTCTGTTTGCCCCTGATAATAAATTGTTCCTTGCCCAATTGTAACACTTAAATCTTTAATTCCAACATTAAAATCACTTCCCGCAACAGAATATGCTGTGCAATAATTCTTTAAGCCATAACTTTCGCCCCAAGTGCGAGATACGTCTTCTCCCTTCCAATCATATTTAATGTCCACATAAATTTGGTTTGTCCAAGTTTTGTCCCAGTCTGCTAACAAAATTTCACTTGTGCCCGTATAAACAGCATCAAATGCATAATTACCATCAACCGAGAATGTAAGTTCATTTTGGACAACATTAACTTCAATGCTATTTTCAACTACTTTTGTTGTAGCTGTATTTAATGTGTCTTCAACAGTTACTTTAAGTTGAATTGAATTTTTGCCTGCTGTTGTAAACGATTGCGTGCTAAAGTTAACATTATTTGTGGAAATTGAATTTCCATTTAAATAATATGAGAAGCTTGTTACCTTAAGCCCATTTTTCAAGATTAAATTTTGCGATAAATCAGAAGTTGAAAGAGCTGAATCTTTTACACAACCTTTAATAAAGTCGTGATCAGTCCCCAAACGATACTCTATTCCAGAATTTGCTCCATTAATAAAGGTAATATCAAACATTTCTGACAAATCATCGTTAAGTTTCCAAATAGGAGTCAGTGTAACATCTTTTGTTGCTTGGAATGTGTCATTGATTGTCCACACTCCGCCACTTTCATTTACGGTAAAACTTTTGCCTTCATAACTAAATCCTGTAAGAGTGAAGTATTTTCTTGTAAGCACCAAAGACTCGTCATCAAGTGCTTGCTTTAGATTTGTAAAATTGCTACCAACTTTTTCAGTAAATGTTTTAGTGCCTGAAACTGAATAGTAATCATTGTCGTCTTCTGCAATAGTCAAAGTATATTCTGCAGAATCGCGTTGAATATCGATTTTTATAGGATTAGTTGTTGAATTTGAACCGAAGTAATAATCGCTTGCAACAAACTTTTTAATAAAATCTAAATCCATTGCAACTTCAATTTTATTTGTAGCAAACGCATATGGTTGACTATCGCCCCCATCTGTTTTTGTAATAGTAAACCCTTCCGCTACAGAGCCAGTATAAGATTTACCATTAATAGTATTTGATCCAAACTTATATGAGATTTGTGCATTTTTATTGCCGTCATATGTAGCAGTCAATGTGTCACCAATTTGAATTTTTGCCTGTGCAGTTTGACCGTCAACTGAAACATAATAAGAAATCTTTTGCCATTGAGCGGTTAAGTGAACTCCTTTTGTCCCGATAAAAAAGTCTTCACCAGCTTCCTTTACTTCAAAAGCTGTTCTTGCTTGATACTCTGAATTGACACCAAAGCAACGCGCAAATTCACTAAGAGTAAGAGTCAATTTATTGTTACTAATAGTGCCTACACTACCGCTTGGATGCTTCGTCCATTGCTTAAATGTATGACCAAGATTGTAATACCAATTATTAAAATCATCTAGATTTAAGCCACTTGTTAGTTTAGAATAGGTATACCCACTACCTTTCCAAGTCGCACAGTTGTCGGAAATAACAGTATTTTGATCACTCTTATACAAACATCCATCGCCAGCCTCTCCTGCATAAAACACAACTTGCACGTTTCTTTCTTCAACAACAGCCTTAACATTAGTAAATTCTGTTTTGTTGTCAGTATTAATTGCAGAAACGATACTATCAATAAATGTTGAATTTGTAAGTAAATCGTTATATGCACTTGTTATTTTAGCGCCATTTAAATCCCAACCCGTCAAAGCATACGCGCTTGAAATTGTGATTGAATTTAAACTAGTCTCTTTAATTGCAATTTTACTTCCATCATAAATTAAAGTCAATGTTTGATTAATGCCTGTATTTGCGCTTTCGCCATTTGAAAGTGTATTGATTTTTAATGTTATTATTTTGCTTTTAAATTTAAGATCAACTTCTATATTTTGCGTGCCAACAGTATATTCTTTACTAGTATGAATCTCCCCGTCTTTCAATTCAAGATTTCCCCCAGTAAAAGACGAAGAAGTGTCAAATGCCATGACCTTATATCCATCTGAACTTAATGCCCACGCAACTTGAAAATTTGAATCCCAAGTAGCCCATTGTTCCAACGCCAAAGTCCCTTTATTTATAGAAATACCAGGCTCTTGCAAAAACAACTTCTTACCATTTTCAGGAGTATTATTCCCATAATCTACATTTATTATTTCTACTTTATACTTTACTTTTTCTAAAATAATTTCAATAAAGTAGTTGATGTTTGTTCCGTCAGAGTAATCTGTAATGCAAGTCAAATCCGCTTCAGTTGGCTGAGTAACTCCATTTTGTGCAAGGTCTAAAGTGCACTTTAACTCATCTTCTGTTAAACGTGTATCACTAGCCCCTGTTTTATTTTTGTTTTTATAAATCTTTACTGTTTTAATTCTATATTTACTGTTGTTTGTAGCAATAAATTTTCCCGCGCTTGTCGCACTGACTTCAGTCCCGGCATTGTTTGTGGTATCTGTTCCGTTTATATTTGCTAAAATTCCATAAAAATTGCTAGTTGGAGTTGTTAAATCTGTGTTTTCAACAGACGTTTTTTCATCTTCCAACATATACTTAACGTTTACTGTAGAGTCTGAAGCAACTACTACTGGATTGATATATTGTGAATAAAATTCCTTAGTAAGCGAATTATAAACAACCATATTTTTATTCGTATCGCGATAAATTCTAATTGATGTATGAGAATTTTGAGCCGCAAAACCATCTAGCACCTTCGTATCCACCCCTGAAATTGAATAGTTTCCGCCTGGCGTAAACGTAATTTCAATAGGTTCATTATAACGGACATAAACATATACATCTGATGTTAAATATTTATATCTGTCATCATTTGAATTCTTATTAAATGAACCTCTTGATTGTTGCCAGCTACTAACATTATGCTTTCCACTTAATGACGAGTAAAAATACGCTAATTCTGGATCGCCAGACTGAGTATATGCAGCATCACATTGATAGTCACAAGAAAAGCTTGCGCTTGGCGCAGAATTTATATCTCCACCCCAAATAGGCGTAACATCAACCTTAACAAATTCCCTTTCAAGAACAATATTTATTTCACCAGGCAAATTGATATTTGCAATTTGATTTTTTATTAACATAACAACAGTCCAAGAACCTGAACTATCCCTTTCCTTATACAACACAGAATTTGCTGAATTGTTGTAAGCCGTTCCAAAAGCTACTGTGGCATAATCATCATTATTAACATGATTGGTAGTATAATTATCACCAACTCCACTATGCATCCCATAATTAAGATAAATCCCTGCCGCAGCATATCCTTTCAATGAAACCGCTTGCCCTTTATCTGACGACATATTAATATTTTGTCTCGTAGACAAACAATATCCTGGCGTTAAAGTAATTTCAATATAATTATTGCCCGACTTATGAGTTAAACTTGCATAGGGAAACTTACAAGATACATGCTGAGAAATAGCAGACACTGAATACCCTGACGTTGTCTGGCCTGCTTCATAGTCAGTTTCTGAATAAATATTTACTGATTGAACTGCACCTTTGACATCTTCATACGCATCAAAGATTCCGCCTTCTTCAGTCGAGATAAGAAAGTTTATGTATGATGCGCCTGAGTTTGCATAGTTTACGTTTGCAAGTAATGGGAAATAATATGTTTCTCCGGCAATAGGGAAATCATTATAGTCCTGTCTTTCACCGGTATAATATTGAGATGTTCCACTCTTATTTGCAAATGCATTCAACGTATAACCAACTCTGTCAAAAACTTTTTTATCCGACCAGAAACTTGAGTCTATTTCAGAAAATCTTGTTTCACAAGGCACTCTTAGATGAATGTGGCGAGTTGTTAATTTGCAACCAGCTTCTGTGCAAGAATCTGTTCCATACTCATAATCAATCGTAAATGAAATCTCGCCTCCTGCTTGCAAGTTTGCGTTTAAATTTAACCCCCCTGAAAAAGAGAGTGTTGCAAAAGCATCAAACGTAATGTTATAACCAGGACACCTTGCGTAGAAATCGTATTGACTTGCACTTGCCCTTGACTTTAATCCTTCTGCCGTGAAGTCATCAGAACAAATGGATTTTTGGTTATCCTGTCCATGTGTAAAATATCTATTACTAAATCCCGTCAAGTCAAAACCATTTGAACTATCATACGAAACAGGAATATTTAAAATCATATTACCATTTAACACATAGCCTGTTTGCCTGTGAGAACTCTCCCCTACCCAGTAGAATTTTGCATTAGAACCATTGCCCGATGTTGGAATTACATATCTTGCTAGATAATACACCTTAGGCGTTCCACTACCAACAGTAACAGAGGCATCTACTTTTGCCTGAGTGGATAAATCTGCATTTTTACCATCAAAGCTTGCGCTTTTGAAAAGCCTTATATTGTTCCCATAACCAACTTCACCTATTGTTTTAATATCTACACCGCCAGCACGAACCATCTCATCTCGAATATTTGAAACAATTGAATACACAGTAGTATCGGACGAGCTTCCAATTAAAACCCCCTTATTGTATGAATCTGACAAATCAGTATAAAAATATCCACCCAACTTTAAATCATAAATATTTCCACCATGCAATTTTCCAAACAAACCAATTGAATCCGTTTCATAAACCAGAGATTCTTCCGTAATAGTTATATTTGAAATCGTATATCCATTTCCATAAAATGTGCCATTAAATGCATCATGTCCAGTAGAAATTCCAATTGGCGTCCATATCGCACCCGACAAGTCAATATTCGCCCCTAATGACCAATAGTTTGTTAAGCGTTCAAAAACATATCCGTCTTGTTCAACATAAGCCCCCTCATTTACCATATATGCCATATATGCAAGGTCAGATGCCGTCTTAATCAAATACGGAGAATCATACGAGCCACTTCCTTCAATGCTATAAGATGTTGCCACCGTTGCCATTTTTTCTGCCCACGTGATTCCGCTTGCAATTGTCTCTTCTGCACTTGCAACAGGAGTATCAAGTTCAAGCGTTTCTTCTCCTGTTACCTTGCTTGGCATAAGCAAAAAGATTCCGCCAACAGCCAGAACGAGAGCAACCATCAAATAAAATTTTTTCAAGATTTTTTTCATCATACTTTTCTCCTAATAATTTTCGCCTTTAAATCAAAATAATTATTTTTGATTTTTTATCGACTATATTAAAGTATTATTTTTTATTTAATATATATTTATTATACAATAAAAATACTAAAAAAATCAAGAAAATTACATTTGTTTTTAAAATAAATGGACATATAATTTTCAACCCCCTTTTTCAAGCGAGATAAATATTTACTTAAATTAAAATAAAATATTTTTTATTTGTTTTTTTTGCATTTTTAATATGTTTTTTGGTTTTTTTATTTAATTTTTTATTATTTTTTATTAATTATGTATATTTTTAATTTTTTGCATTTGTTTTTTGTGTTAATATTTATTTTTTTATTCTATTTTTTAATCACATTTTTTTAAAAACTTGACTTTGAAATTTATTTATTATATAATATTAAGCAAGGAGATTTTTATGAAAGAAATCATATTAACAGGAGATCGACCAACAGGAAATTTGCATTTAGGACACTATGTAGGTTCTTTAAAAACAAGAGTAGAAATGCAAGACAGCGTCGACTACGATAAATTTTATATAATGATTGCCGACACACAAGCGCTTACCGATAACGCAAACAATGTCCAAAAAGTCAGAGAAAATTTAATCCAAGTTGCAATTGATTACATTTCTGCAGGAATAAACCCTAACAAAGTTTGCATTTTCATCCAATCGCTCGTTCCTCAGCTCGCAGAAATAACAACTTATTTTATGAATTTTGTTACACTTTCTCGCCTGCAGAGAAACCCTACTATTAAAGATGAAATAAAACAACGCGGTTTTGAAACATCAATACCTATCGGTTTTATCAATTACCCAGTTTCACAAGCTGCCGACATTTTAGCTTTCAGATCAACCCTTGTGCCGGTAGGCGGAGACCAACTGCCAATGATTGAACAAACAAGAGAAATCGTGCAATCATTTAATTACCTTTATTCACCTAACGAAGAAATATTTCACCTGCCAAAAGCAATTATCCCAGAAAACAAAATCAACCAACGACTCCCAGGGCTTGACGGAAAATTAAAAATGTCAAAATCCGCAGGCAATTGCATTTATCTATGCGACGACGAAGCAACTGTAAAACAAAAAATTATGTCAGCATACACAGATCCTGACCACATTAAAGTTTCCGATCCCGGAAAACTTGAAGGAAACGTTGTTTTTGCATACCTTGACGCATTTTGCAAAGATGAACACTTTGAAAAATACCTTCCAGATTACAAAAACCTTGACGAATTAAAAGCACACTACACTCGCGGCGGACTAGGAGACGTAAAAGTTAAGCTATTTTTAAACAATATCATTCAAGAACTTTTATCCCCAATGAGAAAAAGACGAGAAGAGTGCTTAAAACATATCGACGACATTTATGAAATGTTATTTAAAAATTCCGAACTAGCAGCGCAAGAAGCCCAAATCACAGTCGATAAAATGAAAAACGCAATGGGGATAAATTATAAAAATATTAAAAATTAATTATTTTAGCGATATTTTGAAAAAATATCGCTTTTTTATTTTAATTATTGCATTATTTAAAATTAAATTATTTTAAAATTGTTTTATTTGTTAATAATGCAAAAATATTTAAACATTAATTTAAAATTATAATTTAAATAAATTAATTAATAAACAAAAAAACCAATTAATAAATAACAAAAAAAATATTTTATTGATTATTTTTATTTTTTATTTTAATAATTTTATTATTTTTAATATTTTGTTTATATTTTTAATTTATTTTTTTCTTTAAAATCGTTTTATTTATAATTATTTTTTCTTTTTATTTTTATTATAATTATTTTGCTCGTTATTTAATTTTAATTATTTTTATTTACGCAGGCTATTAAACATTGTTTTATTTTTGTTGACAAAACAAAATCACAATCCTATCACACGCCACCTACATAAATATCTTTCAAATTTTCAGAATACAACATCTGTCTTTTCAACTACTTCTTCTTTTAGTATATATATAATATATAATATATATAATATATCTATATATAATACAAGCACCGCACATCAACAAAATATGATAAACTAAAAAAAACAAAAAGCAATTTTTAGCGTTTCGTTTTTTACCAACGCCTAATAAAAGCAATTCAAGAAATCGCAGGACAATAAAAAATAATTATATTTTTTTATAAAAAATAAATTAAATTCAACTATTTTTTCATAATTAGATGTTTTTAAATTATTTTTTTATTGTTTTATTATATTTTTATTGTTTTTTTTAAATTTTAATTTATATTTTAATTTATATTTTAATTTTATATTTTAATTTTATATTTTAATTTTATATTTTAATTTTATATTTTAATTTTATATTTTAATTTTATATTTTAATTTTTTAAAACTAAAAAAAGAGTTTGAAATATCCAAACTCTTTTTTAGTAAAAATTAATTATCTTCTTTTTTTATTTCAAAAATTTGTCCTTTAAAATTATCAACATTTTCATTAAACTCAGTGCAGGTAATTATTGTTTGTGTTTTTTGTGTAAATTTTAAAAGTTTCCTTCTTCGCCCTTGATCTAATTCGCTAAACACATCATCTAGCAATAAAATCGGATATTCACCTACTTTGTTTTTTATAAACTCAAGTTCTGCAAGTTTTAACGATAATGCAACAGTCCTTTGTTGCCCTTGACTTCCAAAAGTCTTTACTTCTACACCATTTAAATAAATATCTATTTCGTCTCTATGAACGCCAACAGTAGTGTAACCCAATTTAAAGTCTTTTTCTAAGCTTTTTGATAAAGTTTTCATCATTTTTTCAGCATAACCTTCGCCTGAAAAAGAACTTTTATATTCAAGTGCTATATTTTCTTTGCCATCTGACAAATATTCATGCGCCAACGAGGCAAAAGGAGCTATTTCCCGAATAAAATTATTTCTTTCTATATATATTTTTTCCGCAAAATCAGATAACGCCCTGTCCCAAATATCAATAGTATCTTTCAAGACTTCAATATCCCTACTTTCTTTAAGAAGTTTATTTCTGTTAGCTAATACTTTTTCATATCTACCAAGCATATAAAAATATCTTTTGTTTGTTTGACTTAAAACAACATTCATAAATCTTCTTCGTTCATCTGGACTATCTTTTATTAATTTTAATTCGTCAGGAGAAAAGAATACTGCGTTAACATTACTCATAAGTTCTCCTATCTTTTTTATACTAATTTCATCGATTTTAATGCTTTTTTTGCAATTTTTATCAAAAAACAGTTCAATTTTTACTTCTCTATACTTTTTTTGAAATTCACCTTTAATATATGCATTATCTTTTTGCCAAGTGATCACTTCTTTTTCTTTTGAAGTTTTAAAGCTTTTGCCCAGCACCATAAAAAAGATTGCTTCAAGGACATTTGTTTTTCCTTGAGCATTTTTACCTACAAGCACATTAACGTTTTCGCAGAACTTGAAAGTCTTATTTTTATAAGAACGATAATCTTTCAAAGTTAAATTTTTGATATACATATCATTATATTAGCAAAAAATATTGATTTTTTCAATAAAATTTATGAGTTTTATCTTAATTTTTAAAAATCGCTTTTTTATCGACACTCAGACTTGACAAAAAAAACTTTTATTTATATAATATATTTATAATATAAAAAAGGCAGGTTTATTATGAAGGAATTATCATCTCTTTGGAAAGCAGTTTTAGATAAACTCGAACTTACAGTTTCAAATATTTCTTTTATTATGTGGTTTAAACCATTGAAACTTATTGATTTTGTGGAAAATAAGAAGTTGATTATATCTGCAAACACAACTTCAGCCAAAAATCAATTAACAAGAAATTATTTTGATAAACTTTCGTCTGCTACTAAAGATATCTTTGGTAATGAAGCTGTGATTGAAATACTTGATCCTGCCGAAGAAATTGAATATATCAAAACTCACGGCGTAAAAGAAGCTGATAGGGGCGTTGAGCTTACTAAAAACCCTTTTAATCCAAAATATACTTTCAATAACTTTGTTGTAGGAAAATCAAACCACTTTGTTTATGCCGCAGCACACGCTGTAGCTGAACACCCTGGAGAAAAATTTAATCCGCTTTTCATTTATGGTGGAAGTGGACTTGGAAAAACTCATATACTACACGCTATCGGCAATTATTTACGAGAATTTAATCCAAATTTAAATGTTATGTATATCACCTGTGAAAATTTTGTTAATGATTACATAGAATCCTTATCTTTTGGAAATACAGAAAAAAATAAGGCAATATTAGAATTTAGAAAAAAATATCGAAATTTAGATGTATTGATGGTTGACGACATTCAATTTATTTCTAAAAAGACTAGCACACAAGAAGAATTCTTTAATACTTTCAATGAACTTTACCAAAGCAACAAACAAATAATTATTACATCAGATCGTCCACCTAAAGAAATTGAAACCCTTACAGATAGATTATGCACAAGACTAACAAGTGGACTTATTCAAGATATTCAGCAACCTGAATTTGAAACAAGAATTGCTATTCTTAGAAAAAAATGTCAAATTGAAAAATACTCAATAGACGAAGATGTTATTGAATTTATAGCAGAAAAAGTTAATTCTAATATTCGAGAACTTGAAGGTATGCTTTCAAAGGTGCATTTCCTTGCAAGTATTGCTAATAAAACAACAGCAACAATGGAAGAAGCAATTGAAGCATTTGATGGTCAGCTTGAAGAAGACCGCAATGCAGGGATATCTGCAGACGATATTATCGCGACCGTTTGTAAATATTTCGATATAACAAAACAAGATATTATAGGTAAGAAAAAAAGCAAAGAAGTTGTAGAACCAAGAATGATTGCAATCTATCTTATCAACGAGATTCTTGAAATGCCACTTGTTTCAATCGGCAAAATTTTTGGCGGTAGAGACCATACGACAATAATGCATTCAAGAGATAAGATCACTGACGGATTAAAAACTTCTCAAAAAATCAAAAATTTCGTAAGTGAAATAAAGAAAATGCTTAAAGAATGTTGATATGTGTATAAAAAATCTCATTAATCCACAACTTGTCCACAAAATAAAAAATCAATATTTAGTGTAATTTTTTTAAAAAATAAAATCGAAAAATACTACTAGTTGTATCCACAAAAAGTTATCCACATTTCCACACCCACTATTAATATTATTATGACAAAATCAATAAAATATTATATTTAAATAAATCGCTATAGACCTTTATTTGCAAGGGGAATAGCGATTTTTATTTATAAAATAAATACCATTTTTTTTATTAATTATTTAGGATATAAATATCATTTTTTAACCAAATAATATTTATTTAATTAATTTTAATTATAGCAATAAATAATTATTTTATAAATATAATTAATAAAAAAATAAATATAATTAATTTACTATTTTTAATGAATTAAATATTTATTATTTCATAAATTAATCTATAATATTATTATATTTTTTTTATAATATATTATATATAAATATAGATTATTTGGGACAAAGACTTGACTTAAAAGACGAAAAATGTTATAATATATTAGACAAAAAAAAGGAGTTTAGTATGTTAGTAAATTGTCAAGGATTAGAACTTTCAGATGCTCTTTTGAAAGTAAGTAAAGCGATTTCAAACAAAATTACAAATCCAATTTTGGAAGGAATCAAGATTTCTGCTGAAGATGATACACTTACTCTTTCAGCGACGGACACAGAGCTTTCGATTGAAAAGAAAATTAAAGCTACTGTAAAAAGTGAAGGCGAAACAGTTGTTCCAGGAAGATTCATCACTGAGTTTGTGAAAAAACTTACCAATTCAATTATTGAACTTGATGTGAATGAAAAAAATCAAATGTCAATCAGATATGAAGATAGTCAATCAGTAATTCAATGTTACAATCCAATTGAATATCCAGGATTTAAGAAAGTGGATACTTTAGAATATTTTGGTATTACAAAAAAAGATTTTAAAGCTTGCGTTTCAAAATCAATTTTCTCAGTAGCTATTGATGATTCAAGACCTATTCTTAAAGGTGTGCTTTTTGATATTTCAAATAATTTTGTAAATGTCGTTGCACTTGATGGATATAGACTTGCAAGAGTAAAGAAAAATATTACAACAAACATGAAAAAATCAATTGTAGTGCCTGCAAGAAGCTTATCAGAACTTAGTAAGCTGATTGATGACACTGATGAAGTAATTAACATTTATGTTGACAAATATACTATTATGGTGGATCTTGGGGATACAAAGGTAACTTCAAGACTATTAGAAGGAGATTATATCAATTACGGACAAATCATTCCTGTAAACTATGAAAGTTTTGTAATTGTAAATAAAGCTCAATTTGAAGAATCTTTAGAAAGAGCAACACTTCTTTCTCGCACAAGCAATAATAATTTCGTAAAATTTGATATCAAAGAAAACAACATCTGCATCACTTCTAATTCAGAACTTGGAAACTTAAAAGAAAATATACCTGTTACATTATCTGGAAAAGATTTGCTTATTTCATTTAATCCAAGATATTTTCTTGAAAGTTTAAAGGCAGTAGGAGATGATTTCGTAAAAATTTGCTTCAATGACAGCACAAAACCTTGCGTTATTGTTCCTACCGAAGATGATGAATATTTATATCTTATCCTTCCAGTTCGAATAATTGGATAACTAAAAAAAATCGCTTTAATCGTTTAGTTAGGGCGATTTTTTTATTTATATAGTATAATATATAAAAGCTATAATGGGTGTTTTCCTAAGTTGCAAAACTTGATAAGCACTTTGTGATTGAATGAGTTTACAAAATTTAAAAAAAATATTTTAAGATTTGATAACTATTTTTAAATTTATCAAATCTTTTTTTAAGAATTAAAAAATTGTTTTGCTTGTCCGAATAAAAGACTAAAGATTATATTTTGATAACAACCATTTTCTTATTTATATTATAATTATTATTTATTATATAAATAAATATTGCTTTAATTGGTGATATTTAACTATATGTAAAATGTGGAAATGTGGATAAAAAATATTTTTAAAAAATGTCGATTTTTGTTTGCTTTTAATTTTTTTTCTTGTTATAATGGCGAAGAGGATAAGGGAAGATGAAAGACTATTTTGAAAACAAACGGGCAATGTATTTTGCTAAGATAAAGCCGACAGCTATCATTCCAACAAGAGAAAATGAAAATGCAGGTTATGATTTCTACTCTTGTTTTGAAGAAGATTATATTATTTTACAACCATTGCAAACAAGGCTTATTCCTACAGGAATAGCGTGGGCTTCAAGTGAAGAATACTATCTTCAAATTGAAGAACGATCTGGCACAGGTTCAAAAGGTATTAAAAGAAGCGCCGGTGTTATTGACAGTGGATATCGCGGAGAAATCAAAATAGCCTTGTTTAATGCAAATCAAAAACCCCTTATTATCTCAAAAATTTCTGAAGAAGAATTTAAAAAAGCTTATCCAGATTATTCAGAAGCGCTTGTTTATCCCTATTCAAAAGCAATAGCGCAAGGCGTTGTGCATAGAGTTGAAGATATGGAAGTAAAAGAGATTCCGTATGATGAACTTTTTGCTATTCCTTCAGCTCGTCGAGATGGTGCTTGGGGGCATTCTGGGAAGTAAAAAAACAAATAATTTAAGCCTTAAAAAAAGAGCAAAAATGTTGCATTTTTATCAATAAAAATGAGATGTTTGTGGGGCAAAAAAATAATTAAGTTTAACGTAAATTTTTATGGCAAAATTATAATTGTTTTATATTTATAATGGCATAAAAAATGCGATAAAACAAGAGTAATTGTTATAAAAATATAACATAATATTTTTGTCCGTAAAAATGTTGTTAAAATATTTGATTTTGTTTATTTTTTTGTTATTTTGATTATAAAAAATTAAGGTGAATTTTATCTCCATAAAATACTGATTAAACTGTGAAAATTAGGCTTGTTTTTTACTGAAATTTTTAGGATTTTTAAAATTATTTAGGGCAGAAAATTGCCACTATGGCTACAGATTTTTTAGTGAAATTTAAAAACAAAATTTAGTTGATTGAAGGCTTGAATGAATCTCAAAATAAGCAAAAAGCCTTAAATCATATTTATAAAATAGTATAGACTCGTTTTTTCTTCATAAAAACGGGACTTTTTTTTATAACTTTTTTTAGCCTAAAAGATTGACAAACGCAAAAAGATAATTTATAATACTATAGTCAAATAATAAAAGGAGGCGCACACTATGAAAAGAACTTATCAGCCAAAGAAAAGACAAAGAAGCAAAGTTCACGGTTTTAGAGAAAGAATGAGAACTAAAAGTGGTAGAAATGTTTTAAAGAGAAGAAGAAATCGTGGAAGAAAAAAATTGTCAGCTTAAAACAAAAGAAAGGCCAGACCACAGATTAAAAAAAATTAATCAATTCAACTATATTTATCGTAAGGGAGAACGTAAAAGCACAAAGCATTTTACTCTTTACATAGTTAAAAGCAAATATAGTAATTACAAAATAGGTTATTCAATCTCAAAAAAGGTAGGGAAAGCTAATCAAAGAAATCTTTTAAGAAGAAGAATGAAAGAAATCGTTCGGATAAACACTCTTGCCCAAAATGGTCATAATTATGTTTTACTTGCACGCGTTGGTGCGGGGCAGTTATCCTTCCAAGAGATTGAATTTCAACTTAAAAAACTTTTTAATGAAAGGTAAAGGACTTGAGTATGAAAATAATAAAAAAGACCTTTGCCTTTATTTTAAAATTACCCATTTATTTCTACAAGTGGTGTATTTCGCCACTTTTACCACATACCTGCAGGTTTTATCCAACCTGCTCGAGTTATATGCTGGAAGCTATCAGCAAATTCGGTTTAAGGGGCTTTAAAATGGGTTTTAAAAGGCTTTTAAGGTGTAGGCCTAAGGGAAAGAGTGGTTATGACCCAGTTCCAATAAATATTAAAGGAGAAGCAAAATGGCTCATTTAAAAGGGTTGCTGTCAGCCGTAACTGAACCTACGGGATTTTGGATTGACATTATCAAGTTTTTTGAAAAAGGCGTAGGTCAATACATTTTAGCAATCATCTTATTAACATTAATCATCAAGGTTCTTTGGGGTTTTGTTGATTTTATTCAAAAATGGACTACACAAAAACAAAGTGTAGCACAAGCAAGAATGCAACCAGAAATGGAAGCATTAAGAAAAAAGTATGAAAAACAACCACAAGTGCTTCAACAAAAGCAAAATGAGTTGCAAAAGAAATACTTAGGAAAGAGTATGACAGGCAGTTGCATTGTAATGCTTGTTGTAATGATACTCAACCTTGCAATTTTCTTTTCGTTGTTTTCAAGCTTAAACCTAATGGCGTCATACAAAAGCGCACAAAACTATGAAAGATTGAAATATACATATATCAATTGTATTAATGTTTACGATCAGTATTTGGAAGAAGGGAATGTATTAACAGAAGCTGATTATGCTAATTTAAAATTTACAATTCTAGATGAATATAGCTTTAGTTCTGATCAAAATGAAGAACAAACACACACAAAGTATATTGCAATGTTTTTAGGCGATCCAACTGAAACAGGCAGTGTTCAACTTAAAAAGATTGAATACAAAACAGATTTCGGCGGTGGAACAAGACAGGTAAAAGATAAAGACGGGAACATTGTTTTTGAAGAAGACGGAGTTACTCCAAAGACGGAAACAATCCCATCAAATGTAAACGTAATTGAAGGATTATTAAAAAAATATTTCCCTGTTGATGCAGAAGGAAATTATGATGAAAGTCAAGATGTGATAATCAAAGAAGAAGGCGAAGAAAAATTATATCGCTCTACCGCTCTTCAAAACGCTATTATGCCACTTGTTGTAGATAACTACGATGGCTTTAAGGATAGCTTCCTCTGGATTGAAAACATTTGGGTAGCAGATTCACCTTTCAATAAGAGTATTGTAAGTTATAATACCCTTGTAAGCCAAATTGGAAGCAAAAACATAGAAGAAGGCGAAGAAACCATCTATAATGCCTTTATGTCTGATTTAAAAGCAAAAAAAGATAGGGTTAATGGATTCTTTATATTACCATTGCTTTGCATCTTAGCGTCTTTTGGGACAAGTGAACTTACAACTTGGTATAACAGACGTAGAAATAAGAAGAAAGGCCTTCCACCACCACAAGTGGCAGGCAAGTTTGCAAGAATATTTATGCCAATGCTTATAGGTGTATTTGCACTTTTATACAACAGTGTATTTGCGATGTATATGCTTATCGGTCAAATAGTAACTCTTGCACTTTTACTTCCACAATTAATACTTGCAGATAAAATGGTTGAAAGAAGCGAAAATAAGAAGAAAGCACAAGAAAAAGAAAAGGTAATTACAGTAGATTATTCACGCAAATTCTAGCGACTAGATGTCGCCTGACGTTACTAACGCGTGCGGAAGAAACTTGCAAATAAAATAAATAAAAGACGGTGCATTTAGGCACCTTAGGGAGAGACTTATGTTGTCAGTAGAAGGAATAGGAAAAAACATAGAACAAGCGATTGAAAATGCGTTGTTTGAACTCAAAGCGCCAAGAGAAGACGTAGATATTAAAATCTTAAATGAAGGTGGCTTGTTTAAAAAGGCGAAAGTTTTAGTTTCAATTTCTGAAGATTGCAGAGAAAAATATGAAAAGAAAGCAGAAAAGAAAATTGAAGTTGAACAAGAATTAAAGCCAGAAATAAAAACAGAAGAAAAGGTTGAAGAAAAAATTCAAACACCTTGCACAGAAAAAGTCTGCGAAGACAAAGAAGAAACTTGCACAGAAGATGAATGTAGTTGCGAAGAAGTTGAAGAGTGCGAAAATGCTGTTGATATCAAAGAATTTTTAGAAGGGTTTTTAAAGGTTGTGGGAAAAGAAAATTGCACAATTGAATTTTCTGAAGATGAAAAATATAAAAACTATACAATCAACGGGGAAAATCTGGGAGATTTAATCGGACATCGTGGAGAAGGGTATTATGCACTTAGCAAAATTTTAAGCACACTTTCTGGAAAGAAAGGAAAGAGAGTCCTTTTAGATATCGGTGGATTTAGAGAAAAGAGAATCGAAGCTCTGACAAACTTGGCAAAACGCACTGCAGATAAGGTTGCAAAAACTGGAAGATATGCAAGACTTGATCCAATGAATCCTGCAGATAGAAGAATTATTCATACTGCTCTTCAAGAAGATGGACGAGTGAGCACATTATCTAAAGGTGAAGAACCAAAAAGATATGTTATGATTTTTCCTACAGATGCAGAATAAAAATAAAAGCTAGAAATATTCTAGCTTTTTTATTTTTCAAAAAATGAAATATTATTTTGTTGCTTTAGTTTTTGCGGACTGTTTCTTAATCTTGTGTTTATCTATTAAGAAACATATTAAAAGAATGATTGCATAAACTGTTATATAAATTGGTGCAATAACCCAAAATGTGAAAGGCGTGCCACTTAAAACAGGGTTAAAGATGCTGAAAGCGTCGCCGTGTCCAAGAACTGAAATGATGAAAGCCCCAGCCGACAGATAGCCAGTAAATCCCCAAAGAGTGCAATACCATTTTTTGTAAGTAATATGCAAATAATCAAACATAATCATTGTTACAACAATAATCCAAGATAGTGTGTGGTGAAGTAAGCCTGTAATAGTAGGAATATAGAAAAATGATGGGTTTTGACCAAGGAAATCAGGATATGCGAATGTGATGAATCCCCCAACAAAAGCAATCAACCAAACAAAATGTAATGCATCATTATTTCGTTTTCCAATTAGCAGTGATAACGAAAGTATTAAACTGCTCATTCCACAAAAACTATCCGGAACAAGCCAGGTCCAATCAGGTGGATTTGTTTTAAAGACAATTGAAATCCTGTTGGAAATTATTGCAATTAATAATGCCCCGCCCAAACATTTCATTATAATTTTTTGAGACCTTTCGCTCTTCGCAAATTTTTTAGCTAAAATCAATCCTGTGATTGCTAATGTAATGACAACTGCCATATAAACAATGTGTTGCCAACCCCAAATTTTTGGATTCATATAATTCTCCTTTTTTATTATGATAATTATTTTGCAGTTGCTTGTCAAATAATATTCATTTATTAAAAAAAAGAAATGACGTGTTTACCTTGACATTTCTTTTTCTACAGGTTGTTTGTTTTTGATTTTCTTTGTATGCGGATTTGAGATTTTGTAAAAACCATACAAGTTATAATTATATCCGTTATGACTAAGTTTTTTTGTTGGTGTATCAATAAAATAAAGTTCGCTAGTTGTTCCCCATTTGCTTGACCAAGTTTCGTCCTTTTCTTGTAAGAGAAAGTGATAGTCTTTGCGATTTCCATACCAGCCGAAATATAAGGCTATTTTCCATTCGTTATCTTTGACGTTGCTTAATTTTGTTGATGGCGACACTTTCAATCCGCATTCTTTCACAAACTTGAAAATATCTTTTGCGATGTATTTATTTGCATGAAAAATCGATTGAATAAAATTGCCAAAAGTTGAAGCGTCGCTTTCATCAAAGTTTTTCAATTGTTCGTTTGTAAGATTAAAACAGGCGTGTCCTAAACAGTTTGTGAGATAAGCATAGTTTTTTGTTGTGTTGTTTTCGACAAGTTTATATGCTTCTCTCCCCCTGCTTGCCACATAGCCTAATTTAAAGATTGTTTTAAGTTTAAGTATTGTGTGTGGATTAACAATTCGCATATTCATTTTCTTCCTTGTTGCTGGTTTTTGCATGTGGGTTTGTAATTAAATATTTGTTTATAAAATAATATTTATCCTTTTGAACATTTGGTGCAGTATAACAGCAAGGTAATTCATCAAAATGTTCAACGATATTTTTGTAACTATATTTCCCTGACCAAGAGCCATCTTTTTCTTGTAAAAAGAAATGAAAATCGTTGCTATTTTCACAAAAATACAAGGCTACTATCCATTGATTCTCATTTAAAAAACAAGGAAAGTCATTTATTAAATCATCATTATTCACGAACTTTGTCGTAAGGCCAATTTGTTGCAAAAAGCTTGTAAATTCATATTCTGCATCTGTTGAAGAAAATATATTTCCTAATGAGAAATTTAAACTGTCATAAAAAGATAAGTTGGCACTATCGATAAGTTCGTTAGTTAGGTTTAAGCAAGCGTGTGAAAAGCAATTTGCGTGGAAAAAATAATAGTCTTTTGAAATTTGGCTGACAAAAGAGTAGGACTGTGCTCCCCTAGATGGAACATACCCCATAGAAAAAACTTTTTTTAGTTTTAAAATTGTGCCTTCTTTTGCCATAGTAAGAGAATTATATCACCAAAAAAAGCATTAGTCAATAGCAAAGTATTGCAATTCTTATTAAAAATATGTTATAATAAGTTTATGGAAGATACAATTTGTGCGATATCTACACCATTAGGAAAAGGTGCGGTATCTATTGTTAGGTTAAGCGGAAATAAAAGTTTGAAAATAATGGAAGAAGTTTTTTCTTCCAAGTCTTTGTCATATAATCAAATCCAGCCAAGATTTATGTATTTTGGTAAGTTTGATTTAGGTGAAGATGCAACAGAAAAGTGCCTTGCTGTATATTTTAAATCTCCTTTTTCGTATACAGGAGAAGATTTGGTTGAATTTCAAATTCATGGGGGGACATTGCTTACTCAAAAAGTTTTATCTCGTCTTTTGGAATGCGGAGCAAGATTGGCCAGGGCGGGAGAGTTTACTAAAAGAGCTTTTGAAAACGGCAAGATAAGTCTTGATATGGCAGAGAGTATAATAGGTGAAATTAACGCAGAAAACGAAGGAGAATTAAAGGCTTCGTTAAATTTAGCACAAGGCAAATTGGCAAAAAGAATAAAAGAGTTGCAATCATCATTGGCTGAAAGTATAGCGCAAATTGAAGCCACTTTAGATTATCCTGAAGAAGATTTTGAAAAATCTGCAAAAGAAGAAATATTTAAAAATATAACAAATGTAGATAACGTTTTATCCGATTTTATTTGTCAAGCGCAAAATGCCAAATATATCACCAATGGTATAAATGTCGCAATAGTAGGAGCACCAAACGTTGGCAAATCAAGCTTGTTAAATGCGCTTATTGGTGTAGATAGAGCTATTGTAACGGATATAGCTGGCACAACTCGAGATGTATTAACTGAGAGTGTTGGTTATAAAGGGATAAGTTTAAATTTTATTGATACTGCAGGGATTAGAGATAGCGAAGATGTTGTAGAAAAAATAGGTATAGAAAAATCCAAAAACAGCATAAGCAGTGCAGATGTGGTTTTGTTTGTTTTAGATGGTAGCAGACAAATGCAAAAATATGATCAAGAAATAGATAATTTATTAAAAAACAAGAAAAATGTGATAAAAATCATTAATAAAAGCGACCTGCCAAGAGTTTTGTCTTCAACGAATGATGAAATTGTCATTAGTGCGTTAAAAGAAGATAATATTTTATCCTTAAAAGAAAAGATTTTTACAATGGTTATTGATGAAGATATCGATTTTAATAAGGATATTATAATTAGCGCAAGACAAATTGATATTTTAAAAGAATGCAAATTGACTGTTCAATCAATATTGGCAAGTCAGCAACAAAGCATGGATGTCATTGCAATGCTTATTAAGCAATTATGGAATGGGTTGGGTAAAATTACTGGAGAAAGTGAGAATGAAAGTATAATCGATTTGATTTTTTCCAAATTCTGTTTAGGCAAGTAAAAGATTGTAACTAAGGTTATAATCTTTTTTATTTTTTTATTTGATTGCGAAAGGCATAGAGAATGGCTTGGCAATGCTAGCACTATAATTTAAATTAAAAGAAGATATATATCCTGGTAATCAAGTTTTGGTTTTGGCGCAAAGTTTCTTTTAGTAATTATTATAGTATACCTGTGTTCGAGTGAAAGATTTTTATATTTAGTTCATCGAAGTTTAAAAAACTCACATACTAATTGTATTGCAAATCAAGGCGAATTGTTATGCAATAATAACCTTAAATACAATTATATAATCTAGCAAATTTTGTTTTCGCGTTCGATTTGTTCCCGGGCTTGTTTATATTTTTGAATTGTTTGAAGGAGATATCTTTCTTTTCCTTGGGCATCTAAAGATAAAAGTTTAGAATCGTCCATTAAATATTTTAATGGGCTGTAAGCTGTCTCTTCGTTTGAAATTACTTCCTTGACTTTTGAAACAAACTCACTGTCATTTGTGTCAATAATCTTGATCTCGGCGGTTGAGTAATCTTTTCTTAAATTTTTATGTAGTAATCTATTCTTGGCTCTTAAAGCCAAATTTTTTAAAGTGTTGCTTTTCATAGTGTAGTAGTTCCTTTTGATTTTGTTTATTTAGAAATATCGTTAACTTTTTATGTGTTTCGGAAACAAGAATATTATAAGATATGTCAAGAGCAAAACAAAATATTTTTGACTCGTATTATGCCTATTAACGTCGAATTTTGTTGTGTTTTGTTTTTTGTCTCAATAAGTTGATTTAAGTTAAGTGTTTGTTTGTGTAATCTTTTTCATATAAGTTAAGATTGATGAAATTTAAGATATTTCTACGTTTGTAAATTGTAAAGCATAACGATTCATTGCGATTGCAAAATTTTTCTTAATATTTTTAATGCAGGTTTTAAACCACAAGGGTAATATTTGTTAGAGCAGAAAGGACGGCAAAACAAAAAAACTTGCAAACTAAAGAAGTATTGTTAAAATCTGTAGATGTTAAAATGTTTCACGTGAAACAAAAATAATAGCGTTTTTGCAGTATGCTAGCTTAAAAGTGGGCCATATTAAGCCGTTTTTATGCTTAAAATGTTTCACGTGAAACATTCTTTTGTTTTTTGTATAGATTTTTTTCATTAAAATGTTTCACGTGAAACATTCTAGAGTCGGGATTGTGATAATTGCCATAAAGAAGTTTTGAATCGCACATAAAAATAAAAAGCATATTTATAAGTATAGGAAAGAGATAAAAAATAGAATTAAGAAGTCTTTGCTTGTCAAAGCGAGCCTGTTTTGTGGCGTTTTGACGCAGAAAATGGTCGTTTTTCAAATGAGTATACCTTTATTGAAAGGATTAAAAAAAAGTAATAAGTGCTATATAAAAATGCAAAATAAAAAGCTCTGCTAGCTGCAGAGTTTTTTATTTTTAGTTTTCTTTATGACGTTTGTTGTAATTTCTAAGATCTGCTAAAGTAAGCTCTTTTTTCTTAATAAGGTCAATCATATCTGATAATCTATCTAAATCTTCCCTAGAATAATAGTCGATATATATTCTGCCTTTGTTGTCATTTCCAATAGCTGAAACTTTTGTCGAGAATACTCTTTGCATTTCATTGATAAGTTCTTTTAACTCTAAAGATTGTTCTTGCGGTTTTGCGCTGGCGGTTTTTGTGGGGTTAAGGTAGTTTTTTACCGCTTTTTCAAGGTCGCGCACTGACATTTTTCCGTCGGCCGCTTGTTTTGCAAGTTTTATTTGTTGGGTTGTATCGTCAATTACTACAAGGCTTCTTGCGTGTCCGCTTGATAACCTTCCGTTTTCAATCATTGTAATAACATCTGGATAAAGTGATAAAAGTCTCAAAGTGTTTGCTACGCTTGAACGACTTTTCCCTATTCTATCAGATACAACTTCTTGCGTAAGGTTGTATTCTTCCATAAGTTGCTTGATTGCTCTTGCAGCTTCGATTGGGTTTAAGTCTTCTCTCTGTAAGTTTTCGATAATAGCAATTTCTTTGACCTGTTTTTCGGTATAGTTTTTGATTACTACAGGAACCTTTTCTAAGCCGGCAAGATTAGATGCTCTCCATCTTCTTTCACCCGCAATAATCATATAGTTGCCATCTTCAGCCTTATTTACAACGAGTGGTTGGATTACTCCGTGAAGCTTGATGGAGCTAGCGAGTTCCTGCAACGCTTCTTCATCAAAGTGTTTTCTTGGCTGATTTGGGTTTGGGTAAATTTTATTTATATCAAGTTCAGTTACGCCATCTTTTGTTGCTGCTGTTTGCCTTTTATCTTCTTCAGTTTTTAGTTTTTGTTTGGTTATGTTTTCATTATCAATATCTTCATATACTGCGAAAAGAGATTCGAGTCCTCTGCCTAATCCTTTCTTTTTATCCATTATTCACCTTCCTTAATTTTATTTTTGTGTCTTTAGTAAGTGGTTTATATTCGACTTTGTTCCTGTCTAAAAATTCTTCTGCAAGCGACAGGTATGCTTCAGCTCCTTTTGATGACGAATCATACAAAAGAATAGGCTCTCCATGACTTGGAGCCTCTGCTAAACGAATGTTTCTTGGAATGTATGTAAGGAATACTTTTTTACCAAAGAACTTCACAATTTCATCACTTACTTGGTTTGTGAGATTTGAACGCTTGTCTTTCATTGTCATTACAACGCCCTCAATATCGATTGTTGGGTTTAAATGATATTTAATAAGCCTAATGGTGTTCATAAGCTGTGTGATACCCATAAGCGGAAAGTATTCACATTGAAGCGGTATGATGACACTATTGCAGGCTGTTAATGCGTTGACTGTAATTAACGAAAGTTGTGGCGGACAGTCAATCATTATGAAATCATAACAATCCACAATAGGCTCTAATATTCCCTTAATGATTTTTTCCCTTTGAGGCATTTGAACAATTTCAATCTCAGCACCAGATAAATCTACTGTAGAAGGTATAACATCAAGCCCTTCAACTATTGTAGGAAGAATTACTTCTTCTACTTGGCTGTCGCCTGATATAAGATCATAGATTGTTTTTAATTCACTGCTCTTGTCGATTCCAAGGCCACTTGTTGCGTTGCCCTGTGGGTCAAGGTCTAAAACTAAAACCTTTTTGCCCATAGCTGCGACATAAGCTGCAAGATTAATACAAGTTGTTGTTTTTCCTACGCCACCTTTTTGGTTGGCAAATGCAATTATTTTTCCCATAAGTCTAATCCTTTTTTTCAATATATAATATAACATAAAACAATATAAAAATTAAGCGTTTTTAAGGATATTTTTCAAAAAATAGCATAAAAATTTGATATTATTTAAAAAATAGTGCATTTTTTGTTAATTAATGAAAAAATATGAATTGTTTTTGATGAAACATTGTTTTGTTATTTGCATATTGCAAACGTTTAATATATATGATATAATTTATTTGTAGAATGTAAGGAGAAGAGTAGGATGAAGAAAATCTTGAAAAAAAGGAATGCTAATGGAGATATTGAAAACTTACTTGTGTCAGTTGAAACAATAAAGAAAGATTTGGTGTTGACGTTTGTGCAGGAAGTTTTTAGCGATAACAATAAATGGGGAGAGAAAAAGGTTTTGACCGATGTCAGATTAACTCGCTTTAAATTATTTGAAGCATATTCAGCATTAGATCCTACTGGCGAAAAGACGATTGAATATTTAACTAAACAAGCCACAGGAGAAAACGATATTGTTCAAGAAATGAAAAAGTTGTCGAAGGAGACGGAAGAAATTATAATTTCTTTACCAACATCAAGACATTCACATTCAAGAGGGATTCCAACTAATGATAGAATGTTTAAAAATACATTTTTACCTTTAATTGTAAATATAAATGGCAAAGATGTTTCAAGAGATTTTTGGAATTTTGACATATTTGAAAGTAATGCTGTAAATGTCGCTTATCAAGCATTGATTAAGGGCGAAATTCCTACATCAAATAATGACTTAGTTGATTTCTATGGAGTTCAAAAATTACATCAACAATTTATTCAAGACGAAGTTGTTCCAACATCAGCAGAAGAAAATATACTTAGTAAATAAAAGGGATTACTAATATATGGGAATATTGGATTTTTTAGAAATAGACAACAAAAAAGTAAAAATACATCTTTGATAGTCAAAGGTGATAGTTATGTTAAACCATATACGCCACAAAAGAAAAAAATTCGCACAATTGTAGATTTTGTAGAAAATGCTTTAATAAGTAATGGTGGAAACTATGAAGATATATATCAAAAACTAATTGCAATGGCTGAATTTGCAAAACATGCAAAAGAATATGGTGTAGAATGTAATTTAAGTGGAATAGATGTTACTTTAAGAGATTTCTTTACAGAACAACCAGACATTAAATATTTTCCTATAAAAGACAAACCACATGCGGCTTTTTATGCAAAAAAGGACGGTTGGAATTATTACAATTATCGTGGTGTAACAGTAATGCAAGACGAACAAGAGAAAAAACCGGTTATGTATTATGGTAGAAGAAATCAAAATGCAGAAACCCATAGAAACGATTGTATATTTGCTTTTGGTGATGATGTGGTTGTATTACGAGATGAGTGTAAAGCAAATTATGATGAAATCCCATTGTGGGGAGACGGAACTTATGCAGAGTTTTCGTTTGATGAAAATAATCATATAACAAGTGTGAAATATCGTTATATGACACACCCAAGATTAGGCTTTTGGAGTAAAGAACAAATTTGTGAGTTTGACGATGAAAGTGGTCAATATAGATTGCAACCAACACAAATCCCAGAGAGAACATATAACGACCCAAAACCAAGCGATAAAAGCATTAAAAATTGTGCTAATTTTATTGTGAATATGTTCGATAACACAAAACAAGAAGATGAAGATACATTAAGTAAATAGTAAATTAAGACATTCTGTAAATATTAGAATGTCTTTTATTTTGGACACAAAGAAAAGAACTATATAAATCTTGTTTTACACAAAGAAAAGAAAGAACTAGCGGTATAACACTTACATAGTTCTAAAACAAAAACTGTTGCAATTAAAATGAGAATATACAAAAAATTTTTGACATCTTTACAAATGAAAGAATATATGATATAATATTATTATAGGAGTAAAAATGACAAACGAACAAATTTATAAATTAATCAACGAAACTCAAGAAATTATATCAGCGGGATATTCAATGGTTGAATCTTTCTCAGGGCTTACAGAAGACCAAGTTTTTGAAATTTACCAAGAAATTGATCAAGAAGAAGTTAAACTTAAAGCGTTGTGTAAAGAGTATGAAAAAAGGACAGGTGAAAAACTTTATCCACAGGTGGATAAGGAAGATTTACTTTTCAGTGATATTTTTGAAAAAAGATTAAACATAACTGATGCTATGAGAACTTATAGGACCAATAGTGGTATTCCAGGAAATGTAAGAGCGTCACTTGGAATGTATCGCACAGCTGACGAACATAAGGGTTATATTGAAGATTCTTTAGATAGGGATATTCCATAAATAAAAGGATAAATATGAACATAGGACAAACGTTAACAAATATTACGATTAATAAAAATAAGATAAAAGCACATAAAGATTTGATTGAAGAAAAAAGGCAGGAATTTGAACAATCTATTGAGAATAGTCAACAAATCATATCACAGTGCTCTCGCAAAAATGCAGAAATGTTGAATAAAAAGGTGAGAGTATCGTTTCCAGAATTTTTAAAAGCGCTTGCAGAAAAATGGAATTGTCAAGAAGCCGACATTAAGTTTCGTCTAGATACTCATAGAATGGTATTAATGAATTCAAGGGGCAAGTTATCAAAAGAATTGGTTGAAAAGAAATTTTTAGAATTCATTAAGTTGAAATTTTTTTCTTTAATTTTTTCAACAAAAAAAGATTGTGCAACAATAGTTTTTAAAAGTGAAGACCTTTTAGATGCGGTTCAATCGGACGGGAAAACATTTTTAGATCATTTGCAATTAACTGTCAATAAGGAATTGTCAACTAAAAAAACATTATATTTTGAGTGTAATTTTGATGACTTTGATTATTTTGTTATTGAAAAGTCATTAAAAGAGTTGATTTACATAGGGGAAGATAATAAAATTCACGCTAAAAATACTCAGTATGCTGGACTCCTTTTACAAGTTGCAATAGAACAAGAAAAAGATAAAGAAGAAGCAGAAGCAATAGTTGAAAACATTTGTGATGAAATGGTGGCTTCTTATTAAAATAAGGAAAAGGCATAATAAAATTATTATGCTTTTTTATTATATTTTCAAAAATGTATTTAAAAGTTGATTTAAATGTGTTATACTACAAGTGAAAAGAGAGTAAATATGGAAAAATTTGATGCGATAGTTATTGGTGCAGGGCACGCTGGTTGCGAAGCGGGGCTTGCAATTGCAAGGAAAGGACATAAAACACTGCTGTTGACGTTAAGTCTTGATGCAGTGGCTTTTTTGGCGTGTAATCCATCAATTGGTGGGACGGCAAAAGGACAATTAGTAAGTGAACTTGACGCACTTGGCGGAGAGATGGGGGTAAATATCGATAAAACCCTTATTCAACTTCGTATGCTTAATCGTGGGAAAGGACCTGCGGTGCAAAGTTTGCGTGCACAAGCGGACAAACAAGCTTATCACGACCAAATGAAACAAACACTTGAATCTTGCGAAAATTTGTTTCTTAAACAAGGGGAAGCGGTTGATGTTTCGGTCGCAGAAGATGGCAGTAAAATTGTTACTACTGCATTAGAACAAAAATTTTGTGCAGATGTAGTTGTGTTTGCAACGGGAGTATATTTAAAAAGCAGAATTATTATTGGCAATTGGACAAAGGATTGTGGCCCAAATGGATTTTCAAACGCACAAAAACTTTCAGATAGTCTTGAAAAACTAGGAATAAAATTATTGCGTTTTAAAACAGGAACGCCTGCAAGAATCAATGGTAGAAGCATAGATTATTCTGTTTTGGAAGTTCAACAAGGGGAAGACGAAATCCAAAACTTCTCATTTAAAACAAAGAAGAAAAGAAAAAATCAAGCGGTTTGTTATTTGACTTATACAAATGAAAATACACATCAAATTATTAGAGATAATTTAGATAAAGCACCAATGTATTCGGGGCTTATCAAAGGGGTTGGACCAAGATATTGTCCATCAATTGAAACTAAGATTGTTCGCTTTGCGGATAAAGATAGGCATCAACTTTTCTTAGAGCCAGAATCACTTGCTACGCAAGAAGTTTATATTCAAGGCTTTTCAACTTCAATGCCGGCAGATGTCCAAGAAAAAATGATTCACTCTGTGAAAGGGCTTGAAAAGGCGGAAATTATGAGAGATTCATATGCGATTGAGTATGATTGCATCGAACCGACTCAACTTTTGCCTACACTTGAAATAAAGGGCATTAAGGGGCTGTTTTTCGCCGGACAGATAAATGGAACGAGTGGATATGAAGAAGCGGCAGCACAAGGTCTTATAGCGGGAATAAATGCAGCTCTCTATTTAGAAGGACAAAAACAACTTGTTCTCAAAAGAAGCGATGGCTATATTGGAGTGTTGATTGATGATATTGTTACCAAAGGAACGAATGAGCCTTACAGAATGATGACGTCGCGAGCAGAGTATAGATTATTTTTAAGACAAGATAATGCTGATTTAAGATTAACTGAAATTGGAAGAGAAGTAGGTCTTGTTGATGATGAAAGATGGAAGATTTTTAATAAAAAGAAAAAAGAGCTTGACAAAATATTCAATCTCTTAAATACAAAATTCAAAGTTGAACAGGTGAGGGAATTCTATCTTAAAAATGGGGAAAGTGAGCCAAGAGAAAGCGTTACTGTCAAAGATATGCTTAAGCGAAGCAATATTGATGCGTTTAAGATAAATGAAGAATTTGAACTGTTTAAGGACTTTAAATTTGACATAATTAATGAAATGAATATTATGGTTAAATACGAAGGATATCTTAAACAACAACAGGAAGAAATTGATAAGTTTAGAAAAAACGAAGCAACTTTGATTCCTGCAGAATTTGACTTCAAAAAATATCACGGACTTAGACTTGAAGCGGCTGAAAAACTTGATGAAATAAGACCCTTGAATATTGGTCAAGCATCAAGAATTTCAGGAGTTTCGCCAGCAGATATCGCGGTGCTTTCAGTTTTAGTGAAAAAGTTCTGCGAAGAAAATAAAGGAGAAAAATAGTGAAAGATTTGCTTAAACAATCTTTTGAAAAATACAATATTGTTTTAAATGACATACAATTAAATCAGTTTGAATTGTATTATCATTATTTAGTTGAAGAAAACGAAAAGTTTAATCTTACAGCTATTACTGATAAAAATGAAGTTGTAATAAAGCACTTTGTTGATAGTGTTTTGCCATATGCGCAACTTTCACGCAATTCAAGTGTAATTGATGTCGGCACAGGCGCAGGATTTCCAGGTGTGCCATTGAAAATTTTAAGACCAGATATTAAGTTGACGTTATTAGATAGTTTGAACAAAAGAATAGAATTTTTAAAAAGATTGTGCGAAAAACTGGATTTACAAAACGTAACTTTTGTTCATAGTAGGGCAGAAGATTATGTAAAAGAACAAAGGGAAAAATTTGATTTTGCAGTTTCTCGCGCAGTTGCAAGTGTGCCCACGTTAAGTGAATATCTTTTGCCTTATATCAAAAAGGGCGGAAAGGTGCTTATGTATAAAGGAAGCAAGTCTGATGAAGAACTTGCTTTGGGTAAAAATGCCATTCGCACTTTAGGTGGAAAAGTGGATAAAGTTTTAAACTTTAATTTGGCTGAAGTTGACAGCGAACGAAATATTGTTGTGATTGAAAAAATTTCGCTTACGCCTGTAAAATTCCCAAGGGGCAAAAATTTACCAAAAATAAAACCTATTGAATAAAAAAAAGCACTCAAAACTGCAGTGCTTTTTATTTTCTCTCATCAAAATTTTCAAAAGGAAGCGAAGTTAGTTTTTCATATATTGCTTCTTCAGTTTGTGCAAGTTTGTCATAACGTGGACCAAGAGTAAAAAAGGTCGATAAAATATTGGCGTAAGAAAAGGCAAATTGTGGATAACTTTCAAGCTCCCCTTTCGTTGATAACATTTGATATTTTCTGTTAAAATCAGAAATCCTTGAACATATTGTTGTATAAAGGTGCGATTGTAAATGTTTGCGTTTTTGGTTGAATTGCGATTCGTTTGGAAGAGCCTTTGTATAACTTACTATTGCATCACAAAAAGGCGATATTAAACAAAGTTTATCTATTTCGATATTTTCAGTAAAATACTCTTTAAACGAAATATTTATTGCTGAACGCAAAAACTTTAAATAAGTATCATCTGGTTTGTTATTAGATAAAGAGCGTTGTTTTTCATACAATCCTTTTGCAATAAGCAGATGTGTGTTGTCGGCTTCAACGGTCGTCATTTTTTTATCAATTTGTGGGCAGTCGCCAAGTTTAAAAAATTCAAACCATTTTGCAAGTGCGTTTGGTTGTCCTGCAATTGCAAGTGTTTTTAATCCATTAAAAAGAATATTTAAATCTTTGTGCTTTTGGAAATTTGACCAAACTATTGTGAAATCTAAATCTAGCGAATTGAATTTATGCATCATAATGTAAGTTCCTTTTGTGCCTTTAAAGTTTATCATACAAAAAGCAAAAATGCAAGTAATAACAAAAACTTTTTTATTTTGTTAAATACTTGCATTTTTGCTGATGCTGTTGTATAATGAATATTGTTGACATTTAATACATATGAAAGAAATGTTAAATTTGCGGATATGGCGGAATGGCAGACGCGCTGGATTTAGGTTCCAGTCTGAATAGGGTGCAGGTTCAAGTCCTGTTATCCGCACCATAGAAAAACAATCTGAACCAAAGTGTTCCGGTTGTTTTTTTGTAATACAAAACAAAAGAGAAATCAGCCCCTTTGACAAAAAGGGCAAGATTAGTATTGAAATTAATTGCATATTATGATAAAATTGATTACAATAGGAGTGTATATGAAGTTGATGGATTTTTTGAAAAAACAAGAAGAAAGTGATATTCAATTTGAAGAAGATGTAATTGATGTCTTAAGAAAAGAAATGTTGGAACAAACGTATAATAGGGCCTATCTTTTTTATGGAGAAAGGGAGAAGCGAGAAGTAGTCGATGGGGATAATATTACCTATTTGCATAGTGAATGTTTTCTTTCAGACAACAAATACCCTATTGCAATTCAAAACTTTATTAGGCTTACAGGCGAGAATATTAATGGAGAAAAGTTGAGAGTGAAAAGGGCTCATGTCTGTGGGGTAGGTAAACAAAAATCAACTATTTTTTATGTTGAAGATAATGGAGTTGAATATAGCATCAGTTATAAAGATTGTTTAGATGAAAACTGGCTAAAAGATCATTACTTATCTGGTGCTGAAATAATTCAGGCTAATGATAGATATAATTTTTTCAAGAAAAAACAACAACTTGAAAAAATTGCAAAACAAAAACAGATGAAAAAACAGGCTGAAAAAGATTGTGAAGCATTGGGGCAAAAGTAAAATAAAATTGTTTTGCGAAAAAAAACTGAAGAAATAATACAAAAGGAAATTTATGAGAATAACAGATATTATAAGAAAATCGGGTGTGGGCTTTGCTTATCCTAATATGAAAGTTTTGCCAGAAAAAGACGCCGACAAAGATAACGTCAACGTCCAATCTGAAACAAAACAGGAAAGCATTGCAGATGAGTATGAAGAAGAAATGGATATGTAAAAAGAGAGCAATCAGCTCTCTTTTTTATTTAATATCGTTTTTAAAATTTTGATTTGCATTTTTGTCGAAACAAGATTAAGCATTTTAAGTTTAATGCTTGTGTTTTTTGCATAGGCTACTTTTGGCTTTTTCTTATTTAAAATTTTATAAACAAGGTCTGCAATTTTTGATGAAGGAATTGTGCCGCCTTGTTCGTTGTCCACAATGCTTTTAAATTTATTAATTGAGTTTTGAAAAAGGGTAGTATTTGAATGCAAGTCGTTCATAGCTTTATTTGAATCATTTAAAATTGGCGTTTCAACTGCGCCAGGGCGAAGGGTGATGACAGGGATGTCTAAAAGACCAAGTTCCATAGTAAGCCCTTGTGCATAAGCATCTAAAGCCTTTTTAGAGATTGAATAAATTGCGTTGAAAGGAAGAATTTTATTTTTTGCAAGTTCACTTGTTGTGATAATGATTTTTCCTTTCCCTTTTTCAATCATAGGGAAAAAGGTTTTATTGACACGATATGTGCCGAAAAGGTTGATGTTAAAAATTCTCATAAAATCTTCTTCTGAGATTTCGATAAGAGAGTTCATCATAATTATTCCTGCAAAGTTTATTACGGCATCAAGTTTGTCTGTATATTTGCAAACAATATCAAAAGCATTTTCAACACTTTTCATATCAGTTACGTCTGTTTGGATTTGCAAAATATTTTCTCTCTCTTCACATTTTTTAATATCGCAAGAAAAAACAAAATATCCTTCTTTTGCTAGTTTTTCTGCGGTGGATTTGCCCATTCCACTTGCACCGCCTGTGATTAAAACGTATTTCATATTTACTCCTTAGATTTATTATATAATTTAAATTATTACTCGTCAATTAATTTTAAGATTTATCTTGAAGATGCATTGAAAAAGCAAAACTAGTGTGCTATACTCATACTAGGAGAATATATGTATAAAAAGATTTATCATTATTTGTCAGATAAGAATGTAGAGAAGACTATTCAAACCTTTTTAAGTGCTAAAAAGCAATATCAAGATTTGAAATTTATTTATATGGTCAACAAAGAAATCTTTCAAAACGATTTATGTTTTGATATTATTAAGCTTGTTGTCAAAGATTTAAAGTCTTATGGTTTGCAACCGCACGACGTTTGTATAAGTGTAAGCGGGGGATCTCAAAATTATAGCATTGAAGAGTGGGTAAGAGTGAGAGATATTGACGCATATCTATCAAAAAAAGGTGTTAATTTCGGCTTTGAAGATCACCGCAAAACTTGGACTGTTGAAGAAGTTGAAAGCGCAAACGAGCAAATTTCAATTATAGCCAATAAGGTGAAGAAAGAAAGTTTGTCGCCTTATGAAAAGTTGTTGCGTGTATATATGGGAGTTGCTTCCAGAAAATATAGAAAGGAAAAGATTTTTCAGCATCCAAGCGAATCCCGTTCGGTTTATGGCGTATTAAACAGCAATAAATGTGTTTGTCAAGGTTATAGCAATTTAATCAAAGCAATTTTTGAAGAAATCGGTGAAGAAAATATTACTATTTACGACAATTTTGTTGCGACAAGTGAAGATGGCGAAAAAGCAAGGGCATTACACTCAACTCTGGTTATTCACATAAAAGATGAAAAGTATGGACTAAATGGGCATTATTATTTTGACGCAACAAATGAAACTTTTTTAGGGAAAGAACTTACAACTTTAAATTTTTTCATGGTGCCTCTTAGTCAAATTAAACATATCAAAGTTCCTTATATACTTAATGACAAAACTCCGCTAAGCGAAAATGAAAAACAAGTAGTAAGCAACATAATTCAAAAATCGACAGATTTAACTTTAAATCTGCATCAAGATCAAGCGCTATCTTTTTCTCGAGATTCTTTGGTTGTTTCGACTAAGTATATTGAAGATTTAATGAGATTCTATCAAGAATTTGAAGATGAACTTAAAAAGGCATATTTGGATAGTAAATATAAAGAGTATGAAACGGAATACCAGACAAGTGAAGACAAGCGGGAAGAAATCATATCTTTAATCGAAAAGACTGAAAATGACTTGAAAGATAAAAAGTTTACTCCGCAGGAAATTTTAGGCAATTTTAAAATGTATAAGAATGCGTTAAACCAACTTCCCAACATCAATCCTGCACCTTCTTTGGAACAAACTATGCAGGCTCTTCGAATTGTAGTAAAAAATGTTAGACCTAATGCAAATGATAATGAAATAAATGAAAAGGTGCATAAAATAATTATGGCGACAGCGACAAATCGAGAAATTGCATTTGATAATGCAAGTCAAGATGAATATGTGATTTATGCGAAACAAGTGGACATACAAAACCAAAAGAGTTAAAGGGAAAATATGGAAAAAGAAAGACTAGAAATTTTATGCGAAATTTTAAGCGAACTTTTAAATGATTTGTCATACGAAATGACTAAAGAATATGTTGATAAAGCAGAGAAAGCCATCAATCTTTTTGTTGAATGTTACATTCAGCCAGAATTAAAAGGTCTAGACAAATTGCCTACGATTAATTTCGATCAAAGAAAGCTAGATTTAAGTGATGAAAGTTCAACAATTTGTTTGGGAAGGACAAAAAACAATAAAGTTACTCTTAACACTGGGGTATTTTATAATACTGAAGAAAGAATGGTTGAAGAATATGATGCAAAATGTTATGATACGACTTTTGCAGACGAAAATGCGATAGAACAAAAGTATCAAGAAAATTACAAAAAGAATTTTATGGCAGTAAGAAATCAAACATTAATAGATTTTATTATTGCAGTAGCACACGAAATGCGCCATTTGTTTCAATATAGATATGATTTTCATAGAAGACATCACGATAGCGTAAAAAGGCAGTTGTATAAAAATTTAATTGGCAATAATGCCGATGAAATTGTCAGGGACATTGATGATTGCGATCAAGATGCATTGTGGCTTATGATTGAATCATTAAAAATGAAATATGGCGAAACAATTGCACAGTTGAATGATATTTATACTGATGATGGTGGGTTTGTTTTATATTCAAAATCATTACTTGAAAAAGATGCAAGAAGATATTCAATGAAAAAAATATTAGAATTTAAAAAAGATTTATTGTCGCTTTGGAAAGAAGGAAAATGTGAAGAAGAAGTTATTGATCAAATGCAATGCTTAAAGCAACAAGAAAAATCTTATAGTCTTTTGGATATAAAAGAAATAAGGTCAATGCTTATGTTTGAATTTTGTCTTTGCTTTCAAGAAGAACTTGAAAACATTGAAGAAGAGAAAGAGTTTGATGAGTGGTTTGACGAAAAAAGAAAAACTCTTACTATCAACGATGTTGTTTATGTGCTTTCTCGTTTGGTGGAATATGACAAGAATGCAAAGTTTTGTGTAAGTGAAGATACTGTTGAAATTTTGCGACATTTTCTTAATAGCAAATTTATAGTAGAGCTTACAAATGGCGATTTTCAACTTTTTAAAAATAGGTTGAAAGCCAGAAAACTTAATTATGCCGTAAAAATAATGAACGCTTGGGAAAGAAACGAATTTGATGATAACGTTTATATGGTGCAAAAATAGTTTTAAATTTTGTAAAATCTATTGACATATTCTAACGCAATGTATAAGTAAAAGTTGTCAATTGAATTTTATATAAATTGATATGATTTGAGAAACTTATTTAAAAGATTTTTGTCCGCTATATGCAAGAATTGTGGAATAAAAAACTGAGGCTAAGGGTTGTCCCTTTTGAAATTAGTCAATTAAAATAACAGCAAAAAAGCGAAGGAGTGATTCGCTCTGCCACACTTCGCTTTTTTTCTGCTTTAATTTAGTTTTATTTGTGTGCTTGTCGTGTTCGAGCGAAGCGAGAACACTTGTATCAAGACAAGCACACGTCACAGTGCCAATTTAAAAATTTTTATTTATCACTAACCATATTTTTCTTAAATGCAAATATTGTTAGTATTATACTAGCAATCATAAATATAAATATAGGAATTAGTCCCAAACTTGCTACACTATCGAAAATATATTGTGTTCCTAATGCGTTTGTTGAATTTGTAATTATTCTACCAATATAAACTGATGGATAGAATGGTAAAAATCTACAAAATGATTCAAAAGCACCCATAGTTTCAATTGGCATCCAACAACCACCAAGTATTCCAGCCAAACTTATAAATACAGAACAAATACCCGGTGCTGATTTATCATTAAATATAGTTCCAAACAATATTCCTAAAAAGATATTTGTAATAAGTATAGGTAATTGTGCAATAATTAAAAGCAAAATATTTCCAATAGATATAAAACCAACATTAGATATTAGAGAAATTATAAGTCCAGTTATAACACAAACCATTGTTTGCAATAATCCTATAAATAGACCAACAAGAAAATATCCTGATATAAAATGATAAGATTTCATTGGAGAAGAATATAGTCTTTTTAAGAAAAACGTTAGTCTGTCTTTTGATACTATAATTGCAAGAGTTAACATAACAAAAGAATAAGAAAATACAATAATTCCAGGAAGTAAAGATAATACTTCAAAGGTTGGAGTTTGTCCATTTGAAAACTTGTTGATTATATAAAACAACAAAAACATTGCAATAGGAAACCCTAAAGAAAAAATATATATGATAGGGTCTCTTAAAAGTTCTTTTAAGTTTCTTTTATAAAAATTTACAACTTTATTCATTATTTGCCTCCACTAACTTTATAAAAGCATCTTCAAAGTTTTGTGCGTTTGTTATTTGTTTTATTTCTTCAATTGTTCCTGTTTTTAACAATTTGCCATTTGACAATATTGCAACTCTATCACACAAATTTTCTATTTCTTCTAAATAGTGTGAAGTTAAAATAATAGTAATATTTTTTTGTAGTCTCTTTATAATATTCCAAAGTTCACGCCTAGCAAAAACATCTAAACCAAGTGTTGGCTCATCAAGAAATAAAATTTTTGGTTTAGAAATTAAGGCAATTGCAATAGACAATCTTCTTTTATAACCACCAGATAAGGTTTTTGCTCTTTGATTTAACACTTCATTTAAATCAAAAATATCTACAATTTCATTTATTGTATTAGTATTATTCTTGTTGTATATATTTGCAAAAAATTCTAAATTTTCTTTTACAGTTAAGTTGTTTGCCACTGATGTTTCTTGTGGTGATACATCTATTATTTCTTTAATTTCATCAATCTCTTTGTCTAAATTAAAATTATTTATTGTTATGGTTCCACTTGTTTTTCTTGTTAAACCACAAAGAATTTTAATTAGAGTTGTTTTCCCAGCACCATTTACACCCAAAAGTCCAAATAATTCACCTTGTTTTATTGTTAAAGAGACATTGTCCAATGCCTTTTTTGTTTTATAGTTCTTACAAACATTGTCAATTGTTATAATATTCATACAACGAAGCTCCTTATTGTTTCAACACTCTATCAGTTAAACCATCAATCACATCTGCTTTTAATAAGGCAATGCCTTTTTCTTTATCACAAAGAGCAATAACTGAATCTCCAGGATTTATGTCAAACATAGTTCTTATTTCTTTTGGTATAACAATTTGTCCTTTTTCGCCAACTTTGCAAATACCAACAAATTTGTTTTTATCAGTTTTATTTTTATCCATATCAAACTCCTTTTAGTATAATAAGTTATACTTTTCATACTTATAATACTTTTATGATAAACATTTGTCAACTAAAAAACACCTTATCTATTATGATAAAGTGTTTTTGTTTAAAATTATTTTGCTAGTTTCAAAAGTGTTAAACTAATCTCTCAGTTTTTTATTTTTTGCATTGCTTCTTTTATTGCGTTTGCAAGTTGATCTGCACAAGATGTGTTTTTAAATCCACAAGTATTTCCTGATAATTTTGAAATAATGTCTTCTGCGTTCATTCCTTCAACAAGTTTTGAAATTGCTTTTAAATTTCCATCACAGCCACCAGCAAAAGAAACATTTGTAATAATATTATTGTTAATATCAAATTCTATTTTTCTCGCACAAACATTTTTAGGAATATAAGTATATCTCATTTTTTTTATCTCCATTATATCACTAGAAAGTAGTGATTTTATCTGTGTTTAAATTTACTTTTTAAAATATTTTATTATGATGCAAACCAAGTTTGTTAGTATTGAATTCCCCATACTACAAGGTGTTTAGCTTCTTTCCCGCAACATACGCATTTGTTTGAAATTGCAGGTTCGTTTTCTAAAATGCATCTAGATTTTGTTCCGCGAATTTCCTTCATTTTAAGTTCACATGCTTCATCACCGCACCACATTGCTTTTACAAAACCAGGTTGAGTGTTCATAATTTTTTCAACTTCTTCCAAAGTAAAGGCATTAAATGTTTTTTCATCATTTCGTTTTTTTGCACTTTCAAAAAGATTCTGTTGAATTGCAGACATTAAGTGAGAGACTTCTTCCACGATGTCGCAGTCTTTTGATACCTTAATTTTTTCTCTTGTATCACGACGAGCAAGGGTAATCATATTTTCAGCTAAATCTCTCACGCCAATTTCAATGCGGACAGGTATTCCGTTTACTTCATGTTCAGCAAATTTAAATCCTGGGCTTCTTTCTGTTTTATCTACAAATGAAGAAATTCCATTTGCAATAAGTTTTTTATTGTATTGATCAGCGAGTGTAAAAACTTCTTCGTCTGTGCCGATAGGAACAATTACAACTTGTCTTGGTGCAATTCTTGGTGGGAGAACAAGTCCGTTGTCATCGCTGTGCACCATAATAAGCGCACCTATCATACGAGTTGTGCAACCCCAAGAAGTTTGGTATGCATTTTCAAGTTTGTTTTCTCTGTTTAAAAATTGAATGCCATAAGCTTTAGAAAATTTTTGTCCAAAGTAGTGAGAAGTTGCGCTTTGAAGTGAAACGCCGTTATACATAAGCGCTTCAACCGTGCAAGTATATTCAGCACCAGCAAACTTTTCTTTTTCTGTTTTCTTTCCTGTGATTACAGGTATTGCAAGAATATCTTCAAAGAAATGACGATAAACATTAAGCATTTGCAAAGTTTCTTCTTCCGCTTCTTTTGCAGTTTCGTGAACAGTGTGTCCTTCTTGCCATAAAAATTCACGTGTGCGAAGAAAAGGTCTTGTTTCTTTCTCCCAACGCATAACATTACACCATTGATTGTAAAGAAGTGGCAAATCTCTATAAGAGCTTACCTTGCTTGCATAATAATCACTAAAAAGAGTTTCGCTTGTAGGACGAATCATCATTCTTTCTTCCAAAGGCTTGTTTCCGCCAATAGTTACCCAAGCCCCTTCTGGAGCAAATCCAGCAATTAGTTCACCTTCTTTTTTAAGAAGAGATTCAGGAATAAGCACAGGCATATACACATTTTGATGTCCAAGAAGTTTAAATTTTTTGTCGAGTTCTGCTTGCATTTTTTCCCAAATGGCATAACCATTTGGCTCTAAAATCACGCAACCTTTTACATTTGAATAATCTGCAAGTTTTGCTGCTTTAACAACGTCTGTATACCATTTTGCAAAATCTTCATCTCTACTTGTAATTGCTTTATTTTTCATTATATCTCCTTATGTTTGCTTATATAATATCATAGTTAAACATATAAAATCAAGTATATTTAAAAAAGTAGTGATTAAAATATGTTAAAATATTTTGATTTTTAAAGATAGTATGTTAAAATCAAATTAAGGGGACGCAATGGAAAGATATATAGAAAAAATGAATGAAAGGCTTTTGAGAAAAAATGATTTAACAAAAGCAAGAAGAATTAAACAAAAATACAGAATTGTTGGTGGAAGCATTTTAGCAATAGGATTATCAGGAATTATTGCGTGTATGATTGCCTTTATTGTTTTATTTTTACATTCTGATACAGAAACGGCATTGACAGCGTGGCTTATCGCTATTCCTTTTATCATTATCTTTGTATGTGGTTCCGTTATTACCAGAATTGGCGATCAACTTTTGAAAAAAGAACTAGCCGAAGCCAATGCACCAAAAACAGAAGCATAGTTAGCTTTTTTGACAAGAAAACAAAAGGGCTAAATCAAAAAACTAGAAAAAAAGAATGGCAAGCCATTCTTTTTTTAGTCGCTTATATCAACAATTTTTCCTTTTTCGATTTCAAATGAATATATTTTTTCTTTGTCATTGGATAATGCAAAAATGGTATAAAGGTCTATAGGGAATATATAGGATATTTCTCCAAAATACTCTTGCAAACTTAATGAAGAATGAATCTCTTTAAGATGTGGAGAAAGGAAGTTTAAAGCAGATAAATATTCGCCTTTTTTAATTTCATTCATAAAGTTGTTCGCAACATATAAAGGGTTGTAAAATGCTTTTTCATTAAACGTTTTTTCCTTTTGTTTTAAGCCGTCTTTATCTAAATATAGATTTAGGTTGTCGCCATTTTTGCACTTTATTGAAATTTGGTTGTTTTTCAGTTCTATTTTTTCGCCGTCAAAGGTTTTGACTTTTCCATTAATTGTATTAAATGCGACAAAAAGTGATTCTTGACAGTTTTCGCAAAGGACATAATTAATATGATAAGATTTATCGCAATTGAAACGGTCAAAATGTTGGGGCAGGTGAAGGATTTTTTTTGTGCGGTTTGTGGAAAAGTGGATTTCTTTTGTGGCTATTTCAACTCGGCTTTGCCTTCCGTTATGTGTAAAATTATAGACTTGGACGTTTTGCACATAAATGCCGTCGAGTAAAAATATTAAACGGGCGTCATTATAAATAATTGTCTTGTAAAATGGGCTTTTAAAGGGCGGAGAAATTGTGAAGGGAATGATTTTCGACCTGCCCATAGGATAAACTGAGATTTCTTCATTAATTTCGTCAAAGGAAATATTTTTTTTAGATAATAGTTCTTTTTCCAAAGAAGGAGTTTTTAATAAGCAATCAAAGGTAGAATATATTATTGTTTTCATAGGATAATTTATGAAATGAGAAAATATAAAATGCAAGATATGTATAAAATAAAAAGTAGTTGGCTATAAATTTACCGAGAGGTGAATATGAAAGGTGTTTGGGACTCCCAAGAAGTTAAAGAATTGTTTAGTTTGATTGAAAGACATAAACAAGAAAATAAACCGATAAAAGATGCTTTTGCCTTGCATGCAAGTAAGTATGTGCGCAAGCAAAACAGCGTGCGTAATTATTATTATCACGAAATAGATAATTTAACAAAAGATTCCCAAAGGGCAAAAGAATTAAATATAGATTTATCTTTGCATAAAAAAACAACAATTGAATATTTTTCTAAAGGCGAAGAAAATTTGCTGATGCAGGAAATCAACAACTTGAAGGCACAAGGGCTAAGCACAAGACGGGCTTGTTTAACTCTGGCTGGTGGAAATGTGGATAAACTTTTAAGATATCAAAACAAATATCGCAACTATATTTCAAAGCAAAAGCCAAGTCCAAGAGCAGATAATATTATTGCTTTTCAAAAACCAGCAAAAGGTCTTTCAGACTCGGAAGTGCAATCGTTGTTTATGGGGCTTGTTCGCTTGGTCAAAAAAAATGCATTGTTGGAAGGCGAAGCTCAGTTTAAACAAAAATTAAATGAAGCAAATGATAAGCTGAAAAAGATGCTGGCCCAACTTCATTTGCAAGAAAAACAGATTGATGAAATAAAAGAAAAATATATTCAATTAAAAAAAGAAAACCAATTGCTTAGTGATACTTTGGTGCTTTCAAGGTGCGATAAGGCAAAGAGTCTCCGTCAAAAGTTTTTAGAAAAGACATTTAATAAAGATGAAGTTTTAGAAAAATAAAAAAGGGATAATATATCCCTTTATTTTTTTTTGATTTTATGTTAAAATGATTGTATGAGACTAAAATTATATCAAAGTTCAACTATATTTAATAGCGCGAAGTTTATGTTGTCAAAGATTGACAATAGTGATTTTATGATTGACAACATTATTGTTGTGCCAGACAAATATTCACTTTTGACTGAAAAAATGGTGCTTGACCTTTCTAACGGTGGCAGTTTATTTAATATAAGAGTTAAAACACTTTCTTCGCTTGCGAATGAATTAATGCAAAAACTTGGACTAGGCAGATGTGAAGTTATTTCAAGCGGGGAGAGTTTGCTTATCACGCAGATGGCGATTGAAAACGTCAAGAAGGATTTTATTGTTTTTAAAAAAAGTAACATTAATTTTTGTTATGAGATAAACAAAATTATATCTCAGTTTAAATCGTCCTGTATTGATGGGGAAAGTTTGAATTCCAGTGCCGAAGGTGTTACTGGGCACAAATATCACGACCTTACTTTGATTTATAATGAATATCAAAGACTTCTTTCCGGTTCGCTTGATGCCAACGAAAGGTTAAAGCTTATTAAAAACAAATTGGAACAAAGCGATGTCCTTAAGCACACTAGAATTTATTTTGCTCATTATGATGCATTTACAAAGGAAGCGTTTGAATTTGTGAGTGTGCTTTTGAAGTGTTGCGATTTGGTTGGCTTTGCACTAGCATATCCAAATTTTGTTGGTAATGAATATATTTATGAAAAGGATATTCAAGAAAAACTAAAAAAAATAATTTCCACTTGTGGCGGAGAGATTGAAGTGATAAACGAAGATGAGAGTTTATCCTTGCAACAAAAGGCGATTATTCGCGGACTGTATAGTTATGAAAAAGTGCAAGCGCAAAACGATGGATATTATAATATTTATGGCGGGGGCAGTTTGAGTGCAGAGATTGAAGCGGTAGCGAAACTAATTCGCTATATGACATATAAAGGCAGGAAATATCGCGATTTTCAAATTGCCCTTGGAAATTTAGAAGGGTATAAAAATACATTAGAAGATGTGTTTAGTAGATATGACATTCCATATTATTTAGACAGTTCGATTACGGCAGATCAAACTATTCTTGGGAATTTTATTCTTGAATTTTTAAACACCTTTGTTACAGGTTTTTCAAAGGATAATCTGATTGACTTTTTTTCCAACATCTTAGTGAAAGAAAAATCTCTTGCATTTCAGTGTAAAGTTTATGAAGTTGAAGGGCGAGCAAAATATAAGCAATATATTGAAAAGGACAACCCTTTTGCAAACGAATTTGCTAGTTTGGAAAAAGCAAAAAGCGTGCAAGATATTTCAAAAGTGATAGGACAAGTGTGTGATAAAGTTAAAGAAAAATACAATCTTGTTTTAGAAAAACTAAAAGAAGATGGCGACGTGAAACATTACAAGATTAATTCGCAGGTAGAAGAAATTGTTAAAGAATGCACACTTCTTATTGATAAGTATTCACTTGATGAAAGTGATTGTGCAGAATATTTAAAGAAATTGAAATTACTGCTTTCTTTCAAACAGGTTTCAACAGTTCCGACATATTTAGATAGTGTGCTTATTGGCGAAGCATCTTCAAGCGGTTTTGAAGAAAGCCCATTCCTTATTGTGATGGGGGCAGAGCATTTACCACAAACAAGTGCAGATATTGGGTTGCTTAGCGATGATGAATTAAAAATGAATGGGTTGGATAATGAAATAGAGCCGACCATTCGAATGATCAACAGGCGTAATAGATTTAAACTTTTCAATCTCATTTCTCTTGCAAGCGAAAGGCTGTTTGTCTTTTATCAAATTTCAAATCGCGAAGGAAAAAAGAACGAACTTCCTGCATACGTAAAAAGTTTAAATAACATTTTTTCACAACAACCACGTAATGTTCGTGGAGTGTTTTTCACAAAAGACGCAAAAGGAGAAGGGGCGCTTCTTGCAAGCGAATTGAAAGAAAAAGACTTGTCATTTGATTATCTTTCAAGAAATCCAAAAATTGTAAATGCTGACAAGCTTTTGCTTGGTGGGGACAGGGTGAAAGTAACTCAACTTGAAAGTTATTTTGTTTGTCCGTTTAGGCATTTTGCCAATTATGGTCTTAAGCTGAAAGAAGTGATTAGGCATTTTGATCCGCGAGATTTGGGAAATGTTTGTCATAAAATGGCAGAGATGTTTGTTGAACAAAAGATAATGAATGGCGAAAGAGAAACTTGCAATGTAAACAAATTTGTTGAAGATAATTTTGACTATGTTTTGCAAAGCGAAGGAGCTAAAGAAAAGATAGAGTATTTAGAAGAAAAAGATTCCCTTTTAGGCTTTTTGAAAAAGCAAATGATTTCACTTTTAAATGATATTGTTTTTGAAAACAAGAAAAGTGAATTTAAACCTAAATATATTGAAGTGGGCTTTGATAATCTTTCTCTTGGAAAATATAAACTTATCGGCAAGGCGGATAGGATTGATGAGTATAATGAATATTTGCGTATAATTGACTACAAAACAGGAAAAACAAGCAGTCTGCTTAAAGGACTATATTATGGCGAAAAGTTGCAACTTTTCTTATACCAAAAAGTAGCAGGCGAAAAATACAATAAAAAAGAAGGCGGAGTTTTTTACTTTAACGCTAAGTTTAGTTATTCAAAGGGCGAAGAAAGAGAAAGTATTCTGAAAGGAATAGTTGATAATGACGAAAAACTTATCAATGCATTAGATAGCGATATCGACCTTTACGGGAAAAGCAGTATCATTCCAATTCGCAAGGAAGAAAAAGGTTATAAAGGAGCAAGTATTAGTCCTTATCAATTAAAAGAACTTGCGCAGTATGCTTTTAAGGTTGGTGAAAAGGCAGTAGGTGAGATTGAAAAAGGATATATTCAGCCAAAGCCTACAGAAAGTGGTTGTGATTGGTGCCCTTTTGGATCGCTTTGTCAATATGAAAGACAAAAGGGTGTGCGAGCAAATAAGGAAGACCCTAAATTTTAAAAAGGAGCAATATGAATTTAACAAACGAGCAACAACAAATTCTGGATAGCACAGGCAAGAAAGTGGTAGTTTCGGCTTCAGCAGGAAGCGGAAAAACTTTTGTTATGATTGAAAAATTGATATCCTTAATTTGCGATAAAAAAGTTCCTGTCAGTCGTCTTCTTGTTTTGACGTTTACTAAGGCAGCAGCACAAGAGATGAAGAGTAGGCTTTATGTGTCAATGCTTGCGCAAAAACCAAACGATTATATCTTGCAACAAATTGACGATTTGTCAATAAGTGATATTTCGACAATTGACTCATTTTGTGAGAAAATCATAAAAAGGAATATAAGCAAACTTGATATTGATGAAGGTTTTTCTATATTAGACGAACGCGGAATTGTTTCATTAAAAAAGCGGGCGTTTCAAAGTGCATTTGAAAAATTTTCATTAAATGGAGACAAATTCAATCAACTTTATTTTGCCTTTAAAAAGAATAAAGATCGTTTTCAAGAATGCATTGTTGATATGCAAAGTTATTTTGATTCGCTTTCAAATGAGCAAGAATTACGCAAGGATTTATTAAAAAATTTTGCCCATTACAATTTAAAGTCAGAAGAGTTTTTGTTTGACTTCATAAAAGGGAAAATTGAAAAGGTGAAAAGAAATCTCTGTCAGGCACAAATGATTTCAGATATTCCAGACAAGGGGATTGAATTTTTAAATATTATAAAACCTTCTATTGATGAAGTTGATTTTAATGTGGATTTTTATTCGCTTTGTCAAATGGTTTGCGAGATTAAGACTCCCGATTTGCCACGTGGAAAAATTGATAAAACTTTTAAGAGATTGATATCAAACGCAAGGGATTATGTTAAAGAGTGTCAGCATATTACAATCAATTATAAAGGAATTTCAAAAGAACAAATAAAAGCCTTAAAAGAAGGGAAGTTTGCAAAGGCTTTGCTTGAATTCTATCAGTTGTTTAGTGAAAAATATGCTCAATTAAAAGCAAGACGTGCTGTTTTGGACTTTGCAGATATTGAAAAGTATGCACACTTCCTTTTAAAAGATGATGAAATCAAAAAATCATTGCAAGATAAATATGATTATATTTTTATTGATGAATATCAAGATACAAATAGGCTTCAAGAGTCTATATTAAAGCCTATTGCAGAAGGCGGGTATTTTACAGCGGTTGGCGATATTAAACAAGGCATTTATGGCTTCAGAAATGCAAGCAAAGAAATTATGCTTCAAGATATTGCTGAGTTTGGCGCGAGTCAAGACGGGCAAGCCCTTTATTTGACAGGTAATTTTAGGACAGATGATAAAATTCTTTCTTTTGTTAATGATATTTTTGAAAAGGTTATGACAGAAGAAAGCGTTGGGATTGATTATAAAGACAAGTCAAAGCTTGTTGGTTTGCAGACATTTAAGTCGAATGGACTTGTGCCGGTAAGCGTAGATATTTGTCAGGCAGAAAAACAGGAGAAAGTTTACCGGACTGATGTTTACAGCGTTATGAACGACAGCGTCAAAGAAATCGATAAATTTCAGTTGGAGCTTTCAGTAATAGAGTCAAGAATAAATGAAGTGCTGGGACTTCAAATATATGATGCTAAAAATAAAATTTTTAGAAATGTTCAACAAAGTGATATTTCGCTTCTTTTTAGAAGTCGAAGCGCTCTGATGAAAGAATGCGTGAGGTATCTTAGAAGTAAAGGATTTTCAGTTGAAGCTGACATTAAAAATGGACTTATGGAAGATGGTCAAATCCGTTTAATTGTAGCTTTATTAAATTTAACAATTAATTTGCAAGATGACATTTCGCTTGCGTCGGTTATGGCGTCTCCATTTGGGGGATTTTCGTTGCAAGAACTATCGCAAATAAAATTAGATGGTGGTAAAAATGAATTTAATAGGCTTGTCTTAAACAGTCAAGATGAAAAAGTAGTTGAATTTTTAAAGCGAATAAATAAGTTTAGTTTTAACTGCCAAGTATATGGCATTACCAAATCCCTTCAAATTATTTTCAACGAATGCTGTTATTATGAGTTTTTAAAAACATTAGATGATGGCAGAGAAAAACTAGGACATATCAATGACTTGTTTTTGTTGATAAAAGAAAATGAATGCGATTTCAAGGTGGAAAACCTGATTTCGATTTTACAACAAAATACAAAACAAAAAAATAGCGCAGACGGAGTCGTTGATGCGTTAAATGTAACTACAATACACGCGACCAAGGGGCTTGAATATCCTATTGTTTTACTGTGCGGAAGTGGAGATGGTTTGGCGAGTGTATATAACAAAAACTACATTTTAAACACTCAGTTTGGTCTTGGCACACTTGTTTATGATTTTGATAACGACAGCCAAATGCCAAGCCCAATGTTTTTGGCAGGAAAACTTAAAAAAGCAAAAGAAGAGTTTGAAGGAGAACTGATGATTTTTTATGTTGCACTTACTCGTGCGCAAAATCATTTGTATATTATCGGCAGTGGCAAACTCAAAGACTATTCTTTTGATGACATCGAAAATCAAAATAATTACTTAAAATTAATAATGTTTGCATTAGGCGAGAATTTTGCCCTTCAGTTGTTTGAACAAGGGGGCATTGAAACACCTAATAGGAGATTCCAAGTTGTCAGTTCGGTTGAACAAGAAATTTGTGAAATTGATAAGAATGATAACGAGAAAGTAAATCGCGAAGTGAATAATGAGACGATAAAACAATATCAGCAGTTTTCTTATAAAAATAAAAATCTTTGCAAGATAAACTATAAGGAAACTGTTACTGGGGTTTTAAATCTTGAAGAAGACGATATATTTCAAAAAGAGAACAATTTAATTGATTTGGAAAATACAATAAAAATAAAATCTTCCATTGCAATTCAAACAGGGAATGCCTATCACGAAGCGTTAAAATTAATTGACATTAAAAAAGTTTATAATGAAGAAACATTTGAAAGGGAATTTGAACAAATAAGTCCATTAATGACAAAAGAATACCTGCCATTAGTTAATAAAAATATATTATATAAAAATATAAATCTAATTAATGGATTAATCCATGAGCAGAAGATTTTTAAAGAACAAGAGTTTATTATGAATTGTCCGCTGAAAGAAATTGCTATTGATAGCGATGAAAAAATTATTGTTCAAGGCATAGTGGATTTTTTTGCAATAGGCAAAAAAAATATTTTAATAGATTTTAAATTTACTTCTACTCAAGATGAGAATGTATTAATTAAGCGATATAAAAAACAGATTGAATTATATTCAATGGCAATTGAAAAGGCATTTAATATTAAATTAGATGAAAAATATTTATTATCATTAAAAAATACACAATTAATTAAAATATAGGACAATAAATCCTATATTTTTTTATTAAAAAAATAAATTATATGTTTTTTTAAGCCTATTTTTCCCCTTTATTTTAGGGGGGAATAATACTTTTTTAAAAAATATAAAAAATTTAAAGAATTTTGTTGTAAAAAAAAGATTTAATGTGTTATACTAATTTTACATAAAAGGAGTTTATTATGATATCTATATTATCAAGCATTGAAAATTCAATCGTTTTATTTTTCGAAAAACTTACTGAACTTTTAGGCTTTGGTGGATATTTAGCTGTTGTTCTTGGCGTGGAAGCTCTTTTTGTCTTGCTTTATGGAATTAAAAGTGCATACTCTTACGAAGCAAGATTCAAACGGGCAATGAACAAGGCAAACAGTTGGCTGTTCACTCACAAAAAATTGACTACCGAAAATATTAGACAGTTTACCAACATTTTGAAGAAAGCACCAAAACGTGTTACATATTTTTGGCAACAATTTATTATGTATAGAGAAGGTGGTCCTATTGCGTATTTGACTGAAGAAAATTTGATTGAAAAACCACTTAGGACAAGCAGCTGGCTAAATAATGTTAAAAACCTGAGCATTGCAACAAGCATTTGGACTGTGGCTTCTGCAATTTTAGGTGTTGCAAGCTTGGCAAATAAAGCATTAAACTTCTCAAATATTATGGTTGCATTAATTTTGCCATTATCAGCGCTTTTAGTGGGCGGACTTTCTATCATTATGATTAAAGGGTTTAGATATTACAACCTTGAAGATGTTTATGAAAGTTATCATATTTTCTCAAGATTTTTGACTAACGCTTGTGATACACTTCCACCTTATATCGAACTTGATATGCTTTTCACAAAGAAAGAGCTTTCAAGAGCAAGCGTTCAATTAAGAGAATTCTATGAATCGAATGCAAGAAAAGCAAAACAAGCATTTGAAGAAGCAAAGAAAAATGAAGAAAGGGTAAGCGAATTTAATTTTGCAGATGTTGGAGTTGACGGAGCTCTTCTCCTTGATCGAGCTATGAAAGAAAGCGAAAACTATATAAATCAAAAAACAAAACTTCAATCTAAAATTGCTCAAGTAGAAGCTCAAAAAGATGCGATGAGAAGAAACTATGAAAATATCCAAATGGATCTTCAACGAAAAATCCAAGCATCAAAAGAGAATATTCAAAAACTGATTGAACAGCAAGCCGCTACTACATCAAGAATTGAAGTTGGGCTTTTAAGACAACAGCAGGACAAAGAAGCTAAGAAACTTGAAGATCTTCAACGCGATTATGACAAAGAAGAAACAAGATACAAAAGTGATCGTGATGAACACGAAAAAGAAATCGAAAGCCTTAAAGAAGTTATGCGTGAAAGCTTAACTGTTGCTGAAAAGGGAATGGCAAGTGAATATCAAACATTCTTAGAAAAAGTCATGAAGTCCGCTTATGAGGCTGCTCAAAAGAAGGTTGAAAGAGAAAGGTCTGACCTTGAAAAACAAAGCAATCGCAATGAATCAGAACTAATTAGCGTTCAAACACAAATCAAGCGAATGATGGACGAAAATGTTACGTTAAGGTCAAAACTTGAAGAATATAATCCTGATTTTAAGAGTCAAACATCTACACCTGAAGGACATTATGATGAAAATGGGAATTACGTATATGCGGACGGCTCATATCACGACGAACAGGGATTATTCCACGACGTTGACGGAAATGTTTATAATATGAATGGTGAAATTGTAAGCAAAGATTACACCGAAGAAGAAGCTAAAAAAAAGGAGCAAGAAGATTTCATTAATGGACAAATAAATCAGTTTGGCGGATTTATTGATGAAAATGGAAATCCTGTTGGCGTTGCTCAAACAACAGAAGAGCCTGTTGCGAATCCAGAACAATCATTTATTTCACAACCAATTGAAGAAGAATTTTTCTTCGACGAAACCTCTGAAACCGCACCAGTTCAATCGGAAAAGCAGGCCACTGTAGAAGACTTTAGTTGGGATGAAGATGAGACGACTAATTCTCAAGCTCAAATTCAAAATACAATTCAAACACAACCAGTTGTAGAAGATTTTGGTTATGATGAACCATCGGTTTATTCGGAAACTCAAGCAGATGAGCCAGTTAAAAAAATTGATTATGACGAACCTGTTGCTAGACAAGTTGCTCCTGCGTCAGCGCTAAGTGCAAGAAGACCAGGCAGACCAAGAAAAGAAGAAACTGTAGTTCAAAATGAGCCAGCCAAGAAACGTGGAAGACCAAGAAAGGTTGAAGTTGCACCAGCTGAGCCAGTGGCAAGACGTGGAAGACCAAGAAAAGATGCTGTTTCCGCTAAACCAGAAACACAATACGTTACATCGTCAAGGCCAAAGCCAAGAAAAAGAGTCGTTAAAGAAGAAATACCTGTAATGGTTGGGGCAACAAAGAAACGCGGCAGGCCAAGAAAAGAAGTTGCAGCAGTTCAAAATGAGCCAGCCAAGAAACGAGGCCGACCAAGAAAAACAGATGTCGCTTCGCAAGAAATGAATTCGATTTCAAAAATAAGCCAACTTATTAATGAAGAAGAAGCAAAATTAAACAAAATGAAAGCTCAACTTAATAATGAAATAAGTCAAGCTATGGTCGAAGAGAGAGATGTCGATGCTGAAAGGGCTGCTCTTGTTGCAGAATTTGAAAGATTAAAAGTTCAAGCAGAAGCTACTAGAGATAGTGCATCTTCAGACGAACTTGCATCAATCAATACACGACTTCAACAATTAATCAGAGATATTAATGTTTTAAACAACAGAAAATAAATTTATGAAAGGATAGTGCAATCGCATTGTCCTTTTTTCATTAACTTGGCAAAAACATATGGGTATGTGTAAAAAAGGCGGTTTTGGAAATACAATATTAAATGTGTTAAGAAAAATATATCATTTTGTTTGACAAAAATATTATAAAAAGTAAAATAATAACAAGAGAGTATATTGCGTCTTGAAAGGATGTAGGTATATAGGGAAAGGAGATCTTATGGCAAAAGCAGTTTCAAATAAAAAATTCAAAGCCACTGTAATCAGCTTATGTGCAGGATTTTTGGTTGTAGTAGGCGCCCTGATTGGGGTATGGGCAGCGTCAAGTCAAAACTTGAAAGCAGGCTTTAAGGTTGATTATGAAATTGGTGCAAATGTTGCAGCAGAAGTAAGGACTGAATATATTATTCAAGGCGATGTTGCTGCGACAACGGTTACTAAAAATGCAAATGATCAAGTTGTGAACAATTCAAATGGATATATCCCATTTAATGCAGGCGATGCAGAGGGGACAAAAGAAATATCTCTTGGGAGACATGATTTAGATGTTAAGCGTCAAACAATGACTATTTATTTCACAATTCATTCACTTATGGCACAAGACTATGTTCAAACGAGCATTGTGCCAACTTATTCTACAAAATCAAACGTAATAGTTTCAACATCTTATTATGATTCAACGTCATTTGCGCATAGCGCTTCGGCGACAACTATTGCAGATTCTTCGTTTGAAGCACTTCCATCTAAGCACATTCCTGTAGGCGGATATAGAATAATTAAAGTTACAATTACAGTTGACAACGAAAACATAGATGCTCTTTGTGCAGGTAATTTTACAATTGGGCTTTACTATTCACAAACAGAAGGAGCAGTTGAAGTTTCAACTCCAACACAACTTTTGTCAGTAATGCAAACTCCAGGGGCAATGGTAGAACTTGAACAAAATATTGATCTTAATGATGTTACCCAAGTTGCAGTATCTTCAGTGGGCGCAACCCCAAGGGCAAACGAAATTCCTTTAGTTTCATCTTTATATCAAGATCATTTTGGAACAGGTGTTTATTCTATATTTGGAAACTATACCGGAATTATTGATGGAAAAGGTTATAAATTAACAATGCCATCAGCTGGTAAATATCTCTCAGGAGATGATGCATATGATTATGGTTATGTTTTCTTTGAATATAATGGGACGTTAAAAAATATTGAAATTGAATATCCAAACGTGACTAATCAAGTTGTATCGCTTGTATACAGAACTAAAGCAGGTGTAAGATTTGAAGGCGTAACAGCTACAGGAAGTATCCAATGCGCAGAAACATCAACTGTTGGCAACTATAGTCCATTAATAAGTTTCATTTACCCTGGAGCAGATACATCATTTGTCAATTGCACAAATGCATGTAACATTTCTGGTGTGAAATATGGTTCAGCATTTGTTGGCGGTTATATACCTGCAGCAAGATCACAAACTGTTGATGCGAATGGCAAGTATACAAATGTTAGTAAAGGGTATGTTGACGGAATCAGAGTTGAATTTATTAATTGTGTAAATGAAGGAATTCTTTCAATGAGAGATGCGTCTATGCTTTGGGGAAATGCAACACACATTCCTCTTCCTCAAAATCTTATAATTCGCGGTTGTGTAAACAATGGAAATATAATTGGTGAACAACAAGCTCAGTTATTCTGTGGGCTTGAAAATGATGGAAGTGCCAAACTTGTTGAATTTCAAATCAAAGACCTTCCTGCATTAAACAAAGTAATTGCTGCGCAAATTGCAGGATCGGGCACATGTGCGGTAATGACTGCGTTGGAAGGATTAGAATTGATTGAAGGAGCAAACCAAGAGCTTACCTTGTCTGCGCCTGCCGGAAACTATTCATTTAAACTGCTTTATAATACTAGATTAAAATACCAAATAGACGGTGTTTATAAAGGAACTTATTCTTGCTTAATTATTGTAGATGTGACTCCTGGTCAAATGCCTTATGGTAGATACGAATTAGTGGATCAAACATGGATTGAAAGCAATCCTAATGCTACAATGACAGAGATTGATGTTTCAGAGGGATCAGGAGTTAGTCTCAGCGCTCCAGCCCAATTATTTTTAGTTTCACTTAACGGACAAAATTATTTTTATATTCGTCCATATGATTGGGAATCTATTGATTATTATGTAGGCGATGCATTGTCTGTGGACACGGAAGTGAGAGATGTTTATGTTAATGTGTATGAAAATGGAATTTGCGTTGGCGTAACAATTATTCAAGCTGATTAAAATTAAGGCTACCACGTGTAGTCTTTTTTTATGTAATGGTTTTGATCTTGTAAAAAAAATAATGCAATCAAAAAAAAACTGATTCAATTTGCTTGACAAAAAAATCGCAGAAAGTAAAATAATAATAAGAGAATATATTTTGTCTTGAAATAGATAAAAATATATTGAAAAAAAGGAGAATTTATGGCAAAGGCAATTTCAAACAAAAAATTTAAGGCCACCGTAATTAGCTTATGTGCAGGATTTTTGGTTGTCGTTGGAGCTCTCATTGGTGTATGGGCAGCGTCAAGTCAAAACTTGAAAGCAGGCTTTAAGGTTGATTATGAAATAGGCGCAAACGTTGCGGCAGAAGTTAGGACAGAATATATTATTCAAGGCGATGTTGCTGCGACAACGGTTACTAAAAATGCAAATGATCAAGTTGTGAACAATTCAAATGGATATATTCCATTTAATGCAGGGGAAGAAGAAGGGACTAAAAATGTTTATATTGGCAAACATGAGTTAACGCCAGAAAAACAAAAATTAAGCATTTACTTTACAATTCACTCACTTATGCCACAAGATTATGTGCAAACAAGCATTCAATCAACTTACACGCAAAGAACAAATGTTTCAATCGAAACAGAATATTATGATTCAACATCGTTTAGTCATTCTTCATCAGCGACTACAATTGCAGAAGCATCATATGAAGAACTTCCATCTAAGCACATTCCAGCTGGTGGATACAGAATTATTAAAATTACCATTACAGTTGACAATGAAAACATAGATGCTCTTTGTGCAGGTAATTTTACAATTGGGCTTTACTATTCAGAAATTGAAGGTGCTGCTGCGGTTTCAACGCCAACACAACTTCTTTCTGTAATGCAAGTGCCAGGAGCAATTGTAAAACTTGAAGAAAATATTGACTTTAATGACCTTACCGGTGCATCAATTTCGTCATTTAATCCACACTCAACTAGGGCAAACGAAATTCCTTATGTTGCTTCACTTTATAAAGATATGGGTGATGATGTTTATGCGATTTTCGAGTCGTTTAATGGTGTTCTTGATGGAAATGGCAAAACTATTACAATGCCATCAGTTGGGAAATATAAAGATGGTGCGTATGTTTCAGGAGATGCAGAAAACTATATATTCTACGATTTTAATGGTGTTGTAAAAAATCTAACATTGTTCTTCGGCAATATTGAAAATCACTTTATTACATTTGCAAGAACTTCTTCTTTAGGAATTCGTTTTGAAAATGTTACAACAGATGGAAGCATTACACTTGCATCTCAGAATACAGTAGGCAATTATAGCCCAATGATTAGAGAACTTGCTCTTCGCACAGAAAACGCTTTTATTAATTGCACAAGCAGTTGCGATATTTCCGGTGTTTCTTACGGTTCGGCATTCTTAGGTGGATATATCAGAAAATCAAAAACTGATGTTATTGACATTAATGGTAATAAAATCGGCAAATCAAAAGGTTTTGTTGACAGTGTAAAAGTTTCCTTCATTAATTGTGTCAACGACGCAACGCTCTTGATGAGAGATGCTTCAATGCTTTGGGGAAATGGATCAGGTATGGCTCTTCCTAAAAACATTACAGTTAGCGGTTGTGTTAACAACGGAACAATTTTAGGAGACAATCAAGCAAAACTTTTCTGCGCGTTAGAAAATGATTATTCATCTACTATCTTAGATTATCATAAAATTGATCTTCCTGCTCTTAATAATGCAATTGAAAAAACATTTACTGGAACAGGAGTATGTGCGGTTAATCAATTGGAAGGAATGTCCTTAACTGAAGATGAAAATGGGGAACTTTCTCTTGCTGCACCAGAAGGGAATTATACATTTAAGATGACAATAGACGTGCTCTTATTCCTTGCTCCAGGAAATACAATTTCATTTAAAGTCATCATAGATGTTACTCCAGGAGAATTAACTTATGGACATTATCGTTTTGTTGACAAATTATGTATCGATACAATGACTGGTGAAACTATGACTGAAATTACAGGCAAGGCAGGGGTTGAAAGTCCACAAAATGCTAAACTTTATTTAGTTGAATATAATGGTGCAAAGTATTATTATATGGAACCTGCTGATGCAGATACTGTTGATTATTACTTTGGAAATAGAGATCTTCCAGATACTTGCTCAAGAGCTATATATGTTGTTGCATTTGACTCACAAGGAAATACAGTAGGGCATTCAATGATTAGTGCTCATACAGGAGTAGACTACATTGCGTAGTCTACTTTTTATATTATAAATAATATTTTAAAATATCTCTTGACAAAAATGTCAACAGGATATATAATCATATCAGCAGAAAATGCTGTCCTTGGTTTTCGGAATGAAAGAAAACCCAATTTGTCCAAAAGGAGGTATAATATGAATAAGTATGAACTTATGTATATCATTTCTTGCGATACCGCTGAAGAAAAGAGAGAAGAACTTATTAAGAAATTCTCATCTTATGTTGAAGCTAAAGGCGGAGTAGTTGAAGGAATTGATAAAATCGGTATGAAAAAACTTGCTTATCCAATCAACTTCAAAAATGAAGGATTTTATGTTTTAATGAACATTCAATTAAATCCTGCAGAAGTAGATGCTATGGCTAAGCTTATGAACATTACTGAAGGAATTGTTCGTCAACTTTTTGTAAGAAAAGAAGCCTAAGCGACTAGATGTCGCCCGACAAAGGCTAATTAAACAAATTTATTAAACAGGTGCTTTGCACTTAGGAGAAAAACTATGAACAAGGTTATGTTAATCGGAAATTTAACAAGAGATCCAGAACTCACTACTACTAATAGTGGAGTTTCAGTATGCAGATTTTCTTTGGCTGTGCCAAGAAGATTCGCAAATGCTGACAATGGACCTCAAGCAGACTTCTTCAATATTGTTGTTTGGAGAGGTCAAGCAGAAAACTGTCACAAATTTTTAAAGAAAGGTTCAAAATGTTGCATTATTGGAAAAATCCAAAACTCATCTTATGAAAAAGATGGCGTGACTCGTTACACAACAGATATCGTTGCAGACGAAGTGGAATTCCTTGGCGGCAGAACTGAAGGCGGAGACGTTCCACCAAAACCAACAGATACAAACGGATCTGCTGATTTAGAGCCTATTGATGATGACAGTTTACCATTTTAAAAATAAAAAAGGAGATTAATTATGTCAGAAGCAGTTAAAACTGAAGAAAAGGTTATGGCTAAAAAATTCCGTAAACCTTCAAAGAAAAAAGTTTGTGCTTTTTGTGTAGCTGGTGAAAAAACTATTGACTATAAAGATATTGCTAAAATCAGAAAATATGTTACTGAAAAAGGTAAAATTTTACCAAGACGTCAAACAGGAGTTTGTGCTCAACACCAACGCGAACTTTGCACAGCTGTAAAAAGAGCAAGAAACGTTGCACTTCTCCCATATGTAGGAGATTAATATTGAAAGTTGAAATGATTTTCAACAAACAAGCTTCACAAGTTGAAGTAAAATTTTAGGAGGTAAATTATGCAAAAGGATATTCATCCTGATTATCACGAAGTTACCGTTACATGTGCGTGTGGAAACACTTTTAAAACTAAATCAAATTGCAAAGGCGATACATTAACATTGGATATTTGCAATAAATGCCACCCATTCTTTACAGGCAAGAAAAAGGTTGTTGACGCCAGCGGTAATGTTGAAAAGTTTAACAAGAAATATGGCTTAAACTAAATAAAAAAAACACGGAATTCCGTGTTTTTTTGTTGTGTTATTCTTCAAAAAAATCGCTATTTGCAGGTTGAAGCGGTTTTGGTTTAACATAATTCTTATTTTTTGTTTTAGTTTTGCAATATTCGCATGTAAGAAATTCATTTGCGGTTGTGCCTTTTATAATTGCTCCGCAACTTTTACATTTTTGTGAAATAGGCTCGTCTGTTGCGGCAAAGTGTTCCATTGTCATTTTGTGAAGGTCTTTTGTCATTTCAGCCATTTGGTCAAACAATTTATTTATCATATTATTCTCCTTGAATTTATTATAACACATCAAAAACTTTTTTTCAAAGTCTATTGACACTAGGTTGCATTTTTTACCACATTTTGCGTACGTTATATACCAAGAGAAACATTTTTGGGCACTAGGTGGCACCTACTAGCACCCACAGACGCACACCCAAGGTGGACAAACGGTGGACAACAAAATTTATCAAGTTTTGTCCACCACAACTAATAAAAAACACCCAAACTTTTTTCATTTGGGTGATTAATTTGTTATTATCTGGTTAAAGTATTTTCATCAGTGTCATTTATTTCTTGGTTTTGTTCTCTAACTAAACGTTTTATTTTGTTTACTTCTATTATTTTTAAAATATCTTTAAAATCTTTAAGGTTTGATATTATAGAATTAAAGTCATCATTAAATTCCATTTTAGATAGTTCCATTATTAATGCTCCCTTTGGACTATAATATCTTGTATCATAAGAACTACCATTTTCATCATGTTTACACCTAAAATAAGAAAATAAATTGTCGTTGAGGGTAAA
>SVIV01000004.1 GCA_015069325.1 Clostridiales bacterium | reverse complement strand
TTTTTATAATTTCAGATTGGTCTTTTATTCCTTTAAATATTTGCTCATCTTCAGATGTTTTTTGATATTGTATTTGTTTTTGTTCTTCCGTAGGGTTTTCACAAATCATATTTAATGGAATGTATTTGAAATTATTTTGTTTTGCAAATCTTCGCATGTAGACTCTACAAAGATGTGCTATAGATTCATATGGCTTGCAATATACTTTCTTATATTCTTCATTAGATGGCAGGTTGAATTTTTTTGCCACATAGTCAATTGCCTTTTTGTTTTTGTATCCACTATAGCTGTTATTATCCTTATCGGATAAAATAAGATTTTTTAGTTCTATAATTTTTTTGAGTTTGAGAGAGGTTGTTTGGTCAGAATATGAACTGTTATTTTTCTCTTTCCAATTAATAAAAAATTCTTTTGAATAGGTGAGTGGTATAGCATACCAAATTCCGCCTTCTCCATAAATCAATTTTAATGACACGTTATCAATAGATAGATTATAGATATCTAGGACACAACATATCCACTTGTGTTCGAGTTCGGTTATATCTTCTATTCGTTTCAGATAATCTTCTTCAAAAAATTCTTCAAAGCTTAACGTGGATACATAACATCTATAATCGTTTGCCATTTCTCTAATAATAGAGCAACTTGTTTCATATTGTAAGGTTGGATTAGTAATTCTTCGTTTGTCATATTCTTTTGCCTTAATACCAATCTTGTTTGACAAAATTACCTCAGTGATATAAAATAATATAAGTATTATTAAGCACAAAGTCATTGCGTTATCTATTTCACCTCCTTTTTGTTGGTTTTAAGAAATTTAGTGTTTAAATATTGCCGTCTGGTGCGAAAATATCTCAAAATTAGGAAAAATTCTTGCAGAGGTGGTGGACACTTTTGCAAAAAAAAACGTGTCCACGAAATGTCCACGCTCTACAAATGAAGGGTAGTGTTTGTAGGTGTCTGTAGGTGTCAAAAAATGTTTCGATTGGTATATAATGCACGCAAAATCAAGGAAAAAATGATTGTGGGTGAAAATTAGTGATACAAAATGAAAAATGTGTGATATAATAGAATATGATATGGGAAAAAACAAGAAAAATTATATATACATTTTTGTATTGCAGTCTTATTGCCATTTGTATGGGGATGGGGATTTTTGCTCTCTCTAGCGGAAGTGTAAACGGCTATATTAATATTTATTATGAAGCTGCAAATTTGCCTGTTATCACACAGTCAACATTTACTTCACTATTTAAAGATTATTCAGATGTTACTGAAATAATTTTTGACAAATATACCAGTGTTTTTGATAAATCATACATAGATGAAACAGGTAAAAATGTTTTGGCAGGGGCATCAGCTGTCAAAGTCGATGACGACGGATACGCAGGAATTGATGCTTATCATATAGGCACGTCTCTTTATGTTATGTCGCCAACACAGATTGAGTTTCCTAAAAGTTGCAGGAATATGTTTTCTACTACCACAAATGCAAACTATGCAAATTTAACACGTATCGAACTCAATAATGTTTATACAACAAATGTTACAGATATGTATTCAATGTTTAGGGGCTGTTCATCATTGCAAACATTAAAATTAACAGGCGTTGATACAACAAATGTTACAGATATGTCATATATGTTTCATAATTGTTCGTCTCTTACAAGTTTAGATGTTTCTTCTTTTGATACAAGTAATGTAACGAATATGAGTTATATGTTTTTTGGTTGTGAAAAAGTAACGGAATTAGATGTAAGCGGTTTTAATACAAGTCAAATAAAAAGTCTTTCATATATCACAATTGAAGGTTTTAAAGCTATGTTTTTTCGTTGTTCGTCTCTTACAAGTTTAGATGTAAGTAATTTTGATACAAGTAAAGCGCCGGATATGTCAGGTATGTTTGGCTATTGTTCAAGTCTTACAAGTTTAGATGTTAGTGGTTTTAGCACTAGCTCAGTAACAGACATGTCTCAGATGTTTCGTAATTGTTCGTCTCTTACAAGCTTAGATGTTTCTGGTTTTAATACGGCTAAAGTAACCAATATGTCTTATATGTTTAATACATGTTCAAGTCTTACAAGCTTAGATGTTTCTGGCTTTAATACGGCTCAAGTAACCAATATGTCTGCTATGTTTGATACATGTTCAGGTTTAACAAGCTTAGATGTTTCTGGTTTTAATACGGCTAAAGTAACCAATATGTCTTATATGTTTGATACATGTTCAGGTTTAACAAGCTTAGATGTTTCTGGCTTTAATACGGCTCAAGTAACCAATATGTCTGCTATGTTTGATACATGTTCAGGTTTAACAAGCTTAGATGTTTCTGGTTTTAATACGGCTAAAGTAACCAATATTTCTTATATGTTTGATACATGTTCAGGTTTAACAAGCTTAGATGTTTCTGGCTTTAATACCGCTCAAGTAACTAATATGTCTTCTATGTTTGATAACTGTTCAGGTTTAACAAGCTTAGATTTGGGGAGCTTTGATACCGGTGAAGTGACAAATATGGAATCTATGTTTCGAAATTGTTCAAGTTTAAGAAGTTTAGATTTAACAAACTTTGATACAGCTGACGTAACGAATATGAGATATATGTTTTATAATTGTCAGAATTTGGGAACAATGTATGATAACTTTGACACAGGTAATGTGACGGATATGAGTTTTATGTTTTATGGTTGTAGCCGTTTTGTTTGGGCTAGATTTGACTATTATGATACAGCAAAAGTAACGAATATGAATTATATGTTTGCCCAATGTTCAGCATTGAGAGTGTTGGATATTGGTGGATTTGATGTCTCTAATGTAAAATTTATGAGTTCTATGTTTTCTGGTTGTCGTCAGTTGTATTCAATTTTTGTTAACGAAAACTGGGATACTGGTAACGTTCAGTCTTCAGACAGTATGTTTAATCTCTGTTCTAATTTAGTTGGCGAGCTTGATTTTAAATATGATTCAAATTACACAGATTTGACATATGCAAAAATAAACACGTCAACAGTTGATGGCTATTTTTCTTCTGCAGATAGTTGGTTACATAATATACAAATGTTGCCAATAGACGTCACAAGCATAACATTTGATTATTCGTTTAATCAGTCATCTGTAATTAACAATGCATCAAACTATGAAATTACAGAGGTGAAAACAGGGATATACCGTTATATAAACGCAGACAAGACACAAGCATATTTCTTGTCTAATGGAGATATAGAAATAGATAATTGTTTAAACTTGTTTAAATATAGAACAGCGATGAACAATCTTGTTTTGAACAACTTTCACACAGACGGTGTTACAAATATGAGTGCTCTTTTTGAGTATTGCTCTGGTTTGACAAGTATTAATTGGGGGAATATCGATACAAGTAGTGTTGTTGATATGTCAAGAATGTTTTATGGTTGTTCAAAATTAACCAGTATAGATTTATCAAGAATTAACACAAGCAAAGTAACAAATATGAGTGCTCTTTTTGAGTTTTGCTCTGGTTTGACAAGTATTAATTGGGGGAACATCGATACAAGTAGTGTTGTTGATATGTCAAGTATGTTTAACGGCTGTTCAAGTTTAACCGAATTAGATATAAGCAAATTTAATACAGTAAATGTAACAGCTATGTCTTCGATGTTTGGCGGATGTTTAGGTTTAACAAAAATTATTGGTTTAGATTCAGATACTTTTGTAACAAGCAATGTAGATGCTATGGCGTATATGTTTAGAGATTGTTCAAAATTGACAAGCATAGATTTATCTAATTTTAACACAAGTAAAGTTACATCTATGATATATATGTTTAGTGGATGCTCAGGTTTAACAGAGTTAGATTTAAGTAGCTTTAATACAAGTAATGTTAAAGGCAATTCTTCTGCTTCGGCAATGGTAGGCATGTTTGAAGAATGTTCTAAGTTGAAAACTATATATGTTGGAGATGGTTGGAATACAGAAGGGGTTACATTGGGGGCTAGTTGGAAAATGTTTTATAATTGTAAATCTTTAGTAGGTGGAAATGGAACGGTGTATAATTCTTCCTATATAAATAAAACATACGCAGTTGTAGACACTCCTGAAACTCCTGGCTATTTGACATATAAAGCATATGTTGCTTAAAAAAAACAGCAAAATTTTGCTGTTTTTTATATTAAATTAAAAAATAATAAGCCAAATAAGTATCCCCCAAATAATATGGCTAAAAGAATTAGTGGTAAGTGTCTTGTCATCTTCGAGTCTCGTCAAAATGTTCGTCAAATAGCCCTTGGGGGTGGGGAGTATCAATCGAATTCAAATCATTTTCATTATATCTGCTTAAATCAAGCTCTTCTCCGCCTTCAACATTTTGAGAAAATTTAGGCTCACTTTTATGCGTGATTTTTTCAATTGTTTTAGACAAATCTTTTTTATTGCGTTTCGTCCATATGGGCAGAGTCCCTTTTCCTTTGATAAGTTTAAAAACTAAGAAAGCGCCAGCGGCACCTATAATAATATAAATGATTCTTGAAAAAATACTTGCTTGGAATCCAAAAATCCCAGCAACGAAATCGTATTGTAAAAGCCCGATCATAAGCCAATTTATACCGCCTAGAATGGTAAGAAAAAATGAAATTATTGTCAACATAAAAAACTCCTTTTTATAGTAATTTGCAAATGAGTTAAAAATATGCAAAAAGTTTTGAATTTTAGTTGACTTTATAAAATCAAATGAATATAATATGGTTTTAAAAAGGAGAGGAAAATGACACATTTTTTAACGGCAGAAGGGAAGAAACAATTAGAAGAAAAACTAAGTTATTATAAATCAACAAAGAGAGTAGAAGTAAGCAAAAAGATCGCAATTGCAAGAGAATTTGGTGACCTGTCTGAAAATGCAGAATATGATGCTGCTAAGGAAGAACAAGGACAAATCGAAGCAGAAATTAAGCAAATGGAAGATATTTTGCTTAATTGCAAGATTATTGAAGGTTCAATTGAAGAAGGTGTAATTAGCATTGGTTCTACTATCAAAGTATATGACGAAGAATTTGATGAAGAACTTACTCTTAAAATTCTCGGCTCAACAGAAAGTGATCCAGTTAAAGGAATCATCAGCAACTATTCTCCAGTAGGAACAGCTCTTTTGGGGCATAAAGCAGGGGAAAAGGTTACTATTAAGATGGAACACGGTGATATTACTTACAAAATTCTTGAAGTAAAATAAATAATATCAAAATTTGGCATAAAAATCTCTTGCCAAATTTTTTTTTATAGTGTATAATACCTATAGCGAAACATTATTGGGATAAAAAATATGACATTTAAAAATTCTTTAAAACTTTTATGCACAAATTTTGACCAAGTGTGGAAACTTCTTGTTTACCATATTTTGTCGTTTGCGCTTTGTTTTGGTTTTTTGGCTATTTTTGGCGTTCAATATGTTGAATATGTAAATTTAGCATCAAGTGAAGTGGAATTGCCTTCTGTGTTAGAACAAGGCACATTATACGGCTCGAGCTTTGCGGGCGCATTGACAACAATTGTAAATTTTGCGTTAGCATTTTTTAGAATAATGTTTGATTCAAGTATAGGGATAGGAATATTCTTCTGTATTATTATTTTTGTTTTATTGCCATTGCTTTTAAATATAGGCAAAGTTGTTACGTGTGAACTTGCTTATGGGTATATGTCAGCCTGTCAAAAACAAAGTTTTACGGGGACATTACTTAAAACATTAAAAGTATCTTTACCTTATGCTTTAATTAAATTGCTTTATGTCATCCCATTTAATTTTATTACGCTATTTTGTGTTTATGGTCTTACAAGATTAAATTTTACAGGACTTGAAATTTTGTTTCCATTTGTTTTTGTGTTTGCCGTTGCTGTCTTATGTGCTTTTAAAGAAATCTTTAATGTAGGTTGGGCACCAGCACAAGTTGTTTACAATTGTGGCACTTTTAAATCATTTAGAATAGGATTTAGGGCAGTTTTAAGAAAATGGGAATCGATATTTTCAACAGCTTTTGTAATTTTCATTCTTGCTATAGTTCTCTCAATGGTTACGGGAATTTATTCTTTAATTATTATTTTGCCGTTAATTTCACCATTATTTCATATTTTTGAAATGACTGCGTTTTTCCAAAGCCAAGGGATGAGATATTATGTAGATAGTCAAACAATCGTTTCGCCAAAAAGACTCGAAGAAAACGATAAAATTGACGATATAAAATATTTGTTATAATCTTAAATAGACAATAAACAACAAAAAAGTGCAAATTTCCACGAAATTTTAGTGGAGTATGCACTTGCTTTTGTGTTGAAATGAATTTTAAAAGGAGATAATATGAACAACAAATTAAAAATCACCTTCTTAGGTGGTGTAGGGGAAATCGGTAAAAATATGACCGCCCTTGAATATAATGATGAAATAATCATTATTGACGCAGGATTAACTTTCCCTGGAGATGAACTTCCGGGAATTGACCTTGTTATTCCTGATATGTCTTATTTAGTTGAAAATAAGAGCAAAATTAAAGCATTATTACTTACGCACGGACACGAAGACCATATAGGAGCAGTTCCTTTTTTGCTTGAACAAATAAATGTTCCTGTGTATGGCTCAAGACTAACGCTTGCTTTGGTAGAAAATAAACTTAAAGAACACCCAAAGCTTAAGTTTAAAGGTATTGCAGTTAAACCACGTAATGTATTAAAGCTAGGACCTTATGTGATTGAATTCATTAAAGTAAGCCACTCAATTGCTGGTGCGCTGGCCCTTTCAATTACTTCGCCGGTTGGGACAATTCTGCACACAGGCGACTTTAAAATCGATTATGAACCAATTGATGGGCAAATGACCGATCTGCCAAGACTTGGCGAAATAGGCAGAAAAGGGGTGCAATTATTGCTCTGCGAAAGCACAAATGTTTGTAGAAAAGGCTATTCAATGAGTGAAAAAAGCGTAGGAAGAGCACTTGATGAAATTATTAAAAACCATTCAAGCCAAAGAATTATTGTCGCTACTTTTGCATCAAACATTCATAGAATGCAACAAATTATGGATATAGCAGAAAAGTATGGCAGAAAGATTGCCTTCACTGGTAGAAGTATGGTAAATGTCAGTGAAGTTGCACTTAAACTTGGCGAACTTAAGTTTAATCGAGAAAATATTATCGATATTGAAAAAGTTGATAAAATGGATGATAAAGAAGTCCTTATAATGACAACTGGAAGTCAAGGCGAACCTATGAGTGCCCTTACTCGTATGGCTTCAGGGGAATTCAAAAACCTTAAGATTAAAGAAAATGATCTGGTAATTTTGTCAGCTTCTCCAATTCCTGGCAATGAGAAAAATGTATATAATGTAATAAATGCACTTTATAAACTTGGTGCAGATGTAATTTATGATGAACTTGCAGATGTGCATACTTCAGGACACGCTTGTCAAGAAGAGTTAAAACTTATGCATAGCCTTGTAAAGCCAAAATTCTTTATTCCTGTTCACGGAGAATATCGCCATATGAAGACTCATAAAGAGCTTGCGGTAAGTTTAGGAATGGAAGAGAGAAATGTATATCTTCCAAGTATTGGTGTTCAAATTGAAGTGGGGCCTAATTCAATCAAAGAAGTGGGTTATGTTAAAGCAGGGCAAAGACTTGTTGACGGATATGGCATTGGAGATATGGATAGCAACGTTTTAAGAGAACGTAAACAACTTTCTGAAGACGGGTTCTGCGTTGTATGCGTAAGCATAAATAATATTGAAGGGGAAATTACAGGAGATCCATTTATAATTACTCGTGGTGTTGTTTATACAGATGAACAAGAAAGTTTTGTTCAAGATGCTAAAGCTTGCATTATTGCATCGTTAAAAGAAGCGGATCTTCGTGGCGTTGATCCAGCAATGATAAGAAACTCTCTGAGAAGAAATGTATCAAACTTTATTTTTAGACGCACAAAACGCCGCCCAATGATTCTTACTATTGTTACTTTGGACTAGGTATGATTAACGAAATAATATGCAGCATTAAGGCTTCTGCAAAGGAAAACTTTGTCCCAATTGTGCGAGATAACACTCTTGACGTAATGCTTGAATTGATTGAAAAGACTCAACCTAAACGAATACTAGAGATAGGCACTGCTGTTGGATATTCCGCATTGAATATGCTTGCAAGATGTGATGGGGATATTGTTACGATAGAAAAAAATGAAGATAGGGCAAGACAAGCACAGTCAAACTTTAAACAAGCGTTGGTAGAAGAAAGGGTGAAACTTTTAGAAGGAGACGCATTAGACGTTCTTAATGGGCTTAATGAAGAAGGCGAAATGTTTGATTTTGTATTTTTAGATGGTCCAAAGGGACAGTATATCAGATATCTTCCTGTGATTTTAAAAATGTTAAATGATGGCGGAATCATCTTTGCTGATAATGTTGGGCTTTTGGGCTTGGTGGCGGATAGCGAAAAAGTAAATCATAAAAATAGAACAATGGTAAGAAATATGCAAGCATTTTTAACAGCCGTTAAAACAGATACAAGCTTAAATACTGAGATTTTTGATATTGATGATGGATACGCAATAATTCAAAAAATAAAATAAAGCAACAGAAAATGATAAATCTGTTGTTTTTTTTGAGTTGATTGAAGCATTATAAATATATGGGATTTGAAGTATATATAATTAAAATTTTGCAGTCTTGTGCTTCGACAAATTGGATAACTTTTTTTCAAGCGATATCAATGCTTGGAAGTTTTCTAGGTTTTTTTATAACTTTTTTTATTTTATTTATTAAAAATCGGAAATTAAGTATTGTTTTTGCTTTTGCGTTTTGTGTTGCGTGCATAGGCAATACCTTGCTAAAAAGGGTTATTCAAAGAACTAGACCATTTGAACATTTCAGTTTTATTCACAATTACGCAAATGAAGATGGTTTTAGTTTTCCGTCTGGGCACAGCGTATGTGCGGGGCTTTTTGCTACGTTTTTAACCTATCATTTATTTTGTGAAATAAAAGACAACTGGACTCGTATTTTTGGTGTCAGCGGGTTATTACTATTAACAATACTCATCGCCTTTTCAAGAATGGTTTTAGGAGTTCATTATTTGTCAGATATAATTGTTGGAATAATTGTTGGAATAATTGTTGCAATTCTTTGTATTTGTGTGTATAATATCTGCATAAGAAAAAGTCGGGAAAGGAGAGAAAGACAAAAATTATGAATGAACTTTTTTCAGTGATAACTAAGAATGAAAAAGAAACCATGGCAGTAGGAGCGTCGCTGGCAAAAACTGTTGGCAAAGGAGTGGTTTTTACTTTAGTAGGCGATTTAGGTGCTGGAAAAACGCATTTTGTAAAAGGATTTGTGAAGGGACTTGATTGTGATGAACTTGTTACAAGCCCAACATTTACTTTGCTTAATGTGTATGAAGGTGGTAAGTTTCCTGTGTATCACTTTGATATGTATAGGCTAAATTCTTTAGAAGAAGCAGAAGAACTTGGATTTAATGAATATTTTGATCTTGATTCTTTAGACGGTGTAGTTCTTGTAGAATGGCCAAGTCAAGTGGAAGGATTAATAAAGTGTTCGCATATCGAAATTAAAATTGAAAAATTGCAGGAAGAACAAAGAAAAATAACTCTTTCTAGTATAGTGGGAGAAGATCAATGATCGCAATTTCAACAGCGTATAGGGAAGCTCTAATAGCTTTAAATATTAATGGAGTGCAGGCGTATAAAAGATTAGATGCAAATTGTCAACACTCTGAAAATTTATTGTTAACACTTGATGAATTGCTTCAAGAAACAGGTAGAAATCTCTCAGAAAACGATGCGTTTGCAGTAGTAATAGGGCCTGGCTCATTTACCGGGTTAAGGATAGCTACAGCGCTTGTAAAAGGGCTGCTTGCAGGCGAAAGAGGTAAGAATATTCTTCCAATCACTACTTTTGATCTTATGGCATATACTTATATTAAAAATTTTAAGGTTGTTGATGATTTCATTTGTGTTATCAATGCGCTAAGTGGAAGATATTTTGTTTGCAAGTATAACAGCAAAGGAAAAAAGCAAGATATCGAAAAAATGATTACAAAAGAAGAATACGAGAGTATTAAATTAAACAAAATTTCATTACAAGAAGAAGGGGTGGGTAACATTTTAATTGAGCCATCTCCACAAGACTTATTGCAACTTGCAACAGAAAAATATTCTCTTGATAAGCTTGTTTCTGCAGAAGAATTAAGCCCTTTATATATAAGGAAAAGCCAAGCAGAAGAAGGAAAAGAAGAAAATTTAAAAAAATCAAAAATATAGTTAAATTTAATAGACTTTTTATGATTATATTAGTATAATGTCATTAGAAAAATGGATTTAAAAAGGAGAAACCAAATGAGTAAAAAACCTGTATATATAAGATGCCCAAGATGTGAACTTAATTATATTCAAAAGAAGGATAAATATTGTTGTGTATGTAAATCTGAAATGGAAGCAAAGAAGGACTATATTGATGATATTGATGATCTTGAACTTTGCCCAATTTGTAAAACAAATTACATTCAACCAGATGAAATTATGTGTGCAAATTGCTTAAAAGAACATAGAAACGAAGACGGGGAATTGACAACTGATTGGGACGATTATATGAATCGTGAAGATGATGACGATGTTATGACGATGGATGAAGAAATGGGTGAAATGACATCTGTTAATGATATTACAAAATCTAGTTTGCTTGACGATGACGATATGGGAGCCGACCTTGACTTTGACGATACTGACGCCATTGATTTTGATGAAGATTTTGATGAAGATGATGACGAAGACGACGAAGATGAAGATGATGAAGATGATGATGACGATTTTGTATATGATGAAGACGACGAAGATGATGACGAAGACTTTGACGACGAAGATTAATTGAAATAAAAAAATCACTAGAAAACTAGTGATTTTTTATTTGTTAAATCTTTTTAGATGCTTCTTGTTGCATAACAACTTTTCTTTCAAGTTCGATTAAATGGTCTGCAGACATAGTGTAGTCCATTTTTTCTTTAATGATATTGATTTTTTCATTAAGAGTAGCAACCATTGAAGTGTATTTTTTAAATTCTTTTTCAACAGCTTTAGAGATTTTACCTTGTTTTTCATCTCTTATAGATTTCATATATTCTTTATGAGATGCTTCAAGTTCATCTTTTTGCTTTTGAATAGAATCCCTTGCTTGAATTAAATCTTGAAGTTCGTTGTCACGTAATTTTTGAGCTTCCGCCATAATAAGTTCGTGATTTTTGTTTATTCTTCTGTCATAAGCTTCAGATTTAACTTTTTCAATCTTTTTAATCTTTACATTTTTGAAAATAAGACCGATTATTGCAATTAATACTGCAATTCCTGTAATAAGACCAGAAGCAACCATCCAGCCGGTAGTAGGATTTGATTCTACAGGTGCTTGTTCGTCTTCAGGAAGTTCTTCATCAGGCTTTTCATCTTCAACTTCTTGTTCAACATATTCAGAAGCAAATACAGATTTGTTGAAAGATGCTTGAGTTTGTGCGTAAACATAAGTATCTTCATCTGAAGTAGTGAGTTCTAAGTTGGTAAGAACAGCAGTTCCTGTAGTTTCGTCACAATCAGAATTTAAAATAAATTGAAGTGTAGGGGTAGAATCGATATCCTTTGTTTTGAAATAAATTGTATAACTATTGAGAGAACCATCAGAAATAAGTCCAGATATCTCTTCAAAATTATCAAGTAAGATTGATGCTCCATAGTTGCAAGTATGTTCGTCTGAGTTTGCTTTGTCTGCACCTTCATTGAAGATTGTTGCAAGGTCAAATGTAAGTTTGTAGTAAGTGTTTGCTTTAAAATCAAGGTTAAACTTAGATTTTAAACTTGCTTTTGCAGGGGCGGTTGTTGTAACTACTAAAAGATTATCTTTTTCGTTTGTAATATCGTAAGCATTATTTGTTCCGCTAGCAATTCCGCCGAATGCAACTTCGTTATTTGCATAGTTTGAATCAAGAGAAGTTGCACTAAATGAGTAAGCAGTTGATGAAACGACTTTTGTTCCATCTAAGTTTGAGTCAAGTTTTGTGTAAAAACCTGTAGTATCTGTTGAGTAAAGTGCATTTGCATAATCTTCTTGAGTGGAAGAAGCAAAATCAAAATTGTCTAAATAAAGCATTCCGCCAACTTCATTTCCTTGTTCTCCAAAATAAATTTTTGCATAGATCTTGTGTGATTTTGAAGAGTTAGTTTTGAAGTAAATTTCCATATTTTTCCATTCGTCAAGAGATTGAATTTTGTCTTGAGAGAAAAGTGTAATTCCGTTGTCATCAACAAGTTCTACCTTAAATTGAGATGGATTTGTAGTTGAAAACAACTGATTATAATAGTCAAAAGAAACTTTGTAGTATTCATTTCCACTTAAAGTGAAATAAGGTGATTGAAGTGATTGATATGAGTTTTGTCTATTAAACATCATATAAACATTTGCTGGTGAGTTTGATTTATCGCTATTTCCTGGGTTGATTCCTGCCCAATCATGTTTGCCTTCATACATAGTATCATAAATATTTTTGTCAGAAAGTCCAGCATATGTGTTTTTATCAAGATAAACAACACCACTTTCGCATTTTACGTCATTTTCTTTATTCGCAGTCCAACCAGTAGCGTTTAAAGGATATTCAAGTGAATTGCTTGTGCTTGTTGCTGTGTCAAAAGATGAATTTTCAATGCTTCCTTGAGTAGTATTTGAGTTAAGTGTAAGACAATTAGCACTGTTTAATTCGCTATCTGCAATAGTTTCAACATTAATATCATCAATTACAACGCAGCCTACCGCACTTGTATCCTTATCGCCAAGCCATAACTCGACATTCACGAAAGAAGTATAAAGTGAATGACCTTTTACATAAAAGTCAACAGTTTGATAATCATTTGTCCATTGATCAGTTGTGTTTGAAGTATAACCGCTTGTTTTTCCACTTGATAACGCTAAGTAGTTGTCGTCGTTTTCATCTTCACTAATTAAAGATGAATATACTTCATAAATATAATCATTTTCTGTAAGTTTTAAGAAGAATGAACCACTTTCCATTTCAGCAATTTTAAGTTTTAAACTTACTTTATATGATGCGTGTGGTTTGATTTCAATTTGTTTTGATTTAAGCCCAATATACGAAGATGAGTATTCATTTTGTGTAGTTTGCATTACAAGTGCTTTATTATTGTTGTAAGAAAGGTCATTACCAATTCTAGGAAGGCTAGTTACCGATTCGAAATCTGCATAATTGATAATAGATGCAGTCCCGTTAGGGTGGGCAATAACAGACCAGTTGTCAGCAAGAGATGCACTTGTTGATTCAAAGTCAAAGTTGTATGTTGCAATATCTTCAACAGAGTTTACTTCGGATTTAAGCTTTTTAATCATAAAGATTTTTTCACCGTCAGAGATTTGCTTTTCATCTGCACTTGCATTATATCCGTGCACATCATAACAAAGGTTGAAAAATTCATTTTCACTATAACGATAAGCGCTTGTTCCGTCAAACAATGCCACACCTTCACTTGCTGTAGTTTTACTTCCCAAATAAAGTTGAAGGCTGACTTCTTGATCTTGATTGCCTGTGGCTACAAAGAAATAATAATCTGTCCAAGACGTTGGAGAGATTTTTTCATATCCTAGGTCAAACTTCTTGCCATTTTCATCTACAAGACCTGAAAGGTAGATAGAACATTCTGCAAAGTTGTCTCCATTAAGCATTGTGAGTGCAGAAACGCTGAACACATAATATGAATTAGCTTTAAGCGTAAGAGTGCTTGATTGATATCCTTGTTTTTCTTGCACATTCTGTTGCTTGTTTGATGATTTAGAGTTGATCATCAAAATTCTTGTGTCAGATTTGTCTTTAGTCATTGGGTTGCTGTCAAGAAGGTATGTGCTTTTGTATTTCGCAAAAGTAGCACTTTCAATTGTGCCGTCGTCAGATTCAACATAATCGCCCACATTAATAATCATTCCTTTTGCTTTGCTTCCTGAGACAACAGCATTCCAGCCAGAGAGAGAAGGTCCTGTTGCATAAGGAGATGAACCTGATGCAAAAGAAGGATTTGTAACATTTACATTTTCTGTGCACCCTGTGCTGTAAGAATAAGATTTTTCTTCAGCATAAGCATTAGATGATGCTTTTGCTAGACTACCGCCCACAAAAAGAGCACAAGGAAGTAAGCATAATGACGCTAATTTTAAGTATGATTTTCCAATATTTCTAGTTTTCTTCATAATCCGTCCTTTTAATACTTAGATATTATACAACATTTTTCATAAACAATCAATCTTTTTTTGACAAATATTTATATAAAAAATAGATTTTATCAGCAAAATACATAATAGTAAGCTAAGTATAACTTGAGTAGTTTTGCAGAAGATATAAGAAAAAGGAGAAAAATAGTCAAATTGAATCAAAAAAAGACAAAAGTTTTAATAAAAATGCCCAACTCGTCCATTCGATGTGTTTTGTGTGGAAGTAATGTGTGCAAAGCCTATTTTTTTGTATCTAATAAAGATGAACACATTTCAAGAAAAGCAAAAACGATACTTGCTTTAGCTGGGAGTTTAGTTGGTTTTTTAAACGGATTTTTTGGTGGCGGTGGGGGTATGGTTTGTGTCCCTTTATTGCAAAAAATATTACGTTTAAATACAAAAGAGTCGCACGCCACGGCTATTATGGTGATTTTTCCGTTAAGTCTTATTTCTGCAACGATTTATTTACTTAATGGTTATATTGAATTTTATCCCGTCCTAACTGTTGGATTGGGTGTTTTTGTTGGTGGAATTGTAGGTTCATTTGCATTAAAGTGGTTGCCACCTAAAACAGTAAGAATTATATTTGCAATTATAATGTTTGCAGGGGGGATAAAACTGATAATATGAGTATATTAACAATCATTTTAAACGTAGTTTTTGGTTTGATTTCTGGTGTTTTTGGTGGACTTGGTATGGGTGGCGGAACGCTTTTGATTCCGCTACTTTCTATTTTTTTGAATACCAAGCAAAAACTTGCCCAAGGGATAAATTTATTGTCCTTTTTAGCGATGGCAATTGTGAGTTTGATAATTCATTTCAAAAATGGTTTTGTAAAAGTAAAAGGGACGCTTATTGTAATGATTTTTGGAGTGATTTTTTCGCTTTTAGGAGCATTTATTGTGCATTATGTAGAAGCAGGCGTTTTAAGACGAATCTTTGGTGCGTTCTTATGCGTTTTATCGTTTTTTCAAATAGTTAAAATTATAAAAAATTAAATTATATTATTAAATACAGTTTACATTTTTTGAAAAATATGCTAAAATATCGCTAACGGAGGAATTTATGGCTGAAAACAAGAAATTGCAAGAAAATAATTTACAAGGGCCAGTTGATAAAAAATGCTGTATAGGTTGTGGCACTTGTGTGGCTATATGTCCAGTTGAAGCAATTGTGTTTGACGATAATGGCAAAGCACAAATTGACAACGAAAAATGTATCAGATGCGGGGCTTGTCAAGCGAGTTGTCCAGTTGAAGCAATTAAAATTAACAGATAAGTAGGTGTATGGTGGAAAAAATAGCGATTATAGAACTTAATGAAAATGCATTAAAACTTACAATATATAAAGTAGAAGGGGCAAAGAATAGTATTGTGCTTACTCAATCTCAGCCTTTTGCTTTGGGCAAAGAGATTGAAGTTGCCGAACTTTTAAGTCCACAAACTAAAAACGACATATTAAACATACTTAAAGTTTACAGAAAAATGATTGAAGCGTATGGGGTGAGCAAAATCATCGCAGTTTCATCAAACATTCTCGTTAAAGCAAGAAATTATCGTGGATTTATTGACGAGATTTATAATAATACTGCAATAAATCTTATCATTATGAATGATGAAGATCAAATTAAATATTTATTTAATTCGGTTGTAAATTCAATTGACAGTCCAAAAGGTGTGTTTATATATGTAGGCAACTACAACTCTTATGTTGTGAAATATAATAGAAGGGCAATCCTTTCAAGTGTGGTGCTTCCTTTTGGTAGCTATAATTCGGTGGACGAACAAGGGGATTTAGACGCTTCACTTAAAAATATTAAGAAGAAGATTAATTTCAAGGATATTGTTGGGGATAGCGAAGACGAAATCAACTATGTTGGTGCGGGAAATGCATTCCTTTCACTTGGAAAAATTCATAAAAAGATTGCAAGATATCCTTTAGATATCGACAACAACTATGTAGTAACAAAAGAAGGACTTGATGCGACTTACAACTTCATTAAGGGGTTGGAACTTGATAAAATCCGCAAAATCAAGGGTGTAAGTTATGACGATGCTGATAAAATAGCAGGCGGTCTTGTGGCTATTAAAGCAATATATGAAGCTTTAAATGCGCAAGAAGTATGCATTACAGATGCAAACATCAGAAATGGTGTATTTTTCCAAAATGTAGTGCTTAATTGTCAAGAAAGATTTTCTGATTTACTTACAAATTCTCTAGAAAATTATTATGAGTTTAATAAAACAGAGTTTTCAGTAAATGATTTAGTTTATAATATGGCAATCATTTTATTTAAGCAACTTAAAGTTATGCACAAATTGCCAAGATATTATGTCAAACCGCTTAGAATTGCATCTTTTATGTTTGATAGCGGAAAATCAATCAATTCAGAAGATTATATTAAGCACGGTTTTAATAAAATTTTATATTCAGGTATCAATGGAGTAAGTCATAGAGAATTGTTACTTGCAGGATTTATTTGCACTTGTCAAGATTTAGATGAATTTTCTTTGAATGAATGGATAAAATATAAAGATATACTTACTGAAGAAGATTTAGATGCAGTGCGTAAATTAGGTGTAATTGTAAAACTTGCAGTGGCACTTAATGCTTCGCATAAACCAATTGTTCAAGATATCGTATGCGATATATTGGGAGAATCAATCATTATGAAAACAGTGGTTGAAGGTGATGCAAGCTATGAAATTCTTGAAGGAATGAAAGTTGCTCAAGATTACAGAAAAGTATACAAAAAGAGTTTGCAAATTATTTAAAAAGGAGAAAAAATGAAAAGGACGTGGAGCGCTGTTGTATCAACATTAGTAGCTGTTGTGCTGATTGCTATGGGGATAAACTACTTTGGCCCACGCCTTTTTTCTTCACTTAGGACTTATTCACAAACAAATTGCCTTACAGATCAAGTTACATCAGATATGGATATTTATGATATCGCTAAACTATATCGAGATGGTGATGCAACTGTTGCAGTGAAGGTGTATGGGCAGGAAAGTGCATCAGGCACGATTTACTCATCTTTAGGAAGTGGGGTTTGTGTAGCATCGAAAGGTTATGCAACAAACATAAAAATGGGAAGCAGTTCACTAGTAGCAAATAAGGGAAGCTATATCGTTACAAATCATCACGTTGTAGATATGGCAGACAGCAATGATTATACAAATACGTCTATTGAAATAATCACTGAAGCTGAAAACTCATACCCTTGCACTCTACTTTGGGCTAATGAGAATTTAGATGTTGCTGTGCTTTACTGTGATGCATATAATTTAAATTACATTTCAATGAAGGATATCATCATCGACTGTGAAGAAAAAGACAGGTTTGACTATCAACCGGTATTTGCAATTGGCTGTCCACTTGATGAAAAAGATTATTTAAATCGTCTCACTTTAGGAAATATTGCGACAAATGATGTACTTACTATGTATACGGCAGAAGTTGTGGGAAACTCAATGGTAATGTCAAATATGTATGAAGATGTTGTTGATATTGCGGTAGGAATAACTTCAGGAAACTCAGGTGGTGGTTGTTTTGATGAAAATGGTTATTTAATCGGGCTTACAACGTTAGGAACAAGCGAAAGTGTAACAGCAGGAAATCAAATGAACGGAATGGTTGCAATTTATCCTGTTATGAAAATTTTAGATAGGCTTATTGAAAATAACGAAGTAGGCGAAACAAACACTATTTATACTCTTGCAAATTGCGGTGTCTATGGAATTGATGCATATGAAGCAAGTGTATCAAGCACTGTGACTACTTTAAAGAATGGTGTTGTTAGCTATTATCTTAATGGAGAGTTTTATTCTGCATCAAGTTATTCTAATCAATTTAAACATAGTGAAGAAGGGTATTTAATATTAAAAACATCAACTTCATCGCCATTTAAATCAATTTTAGGCACAATAACGTCTTGCAAAGATGCTTATGGTAATGTGTGGAAAATAAAAGATAGAAATGATTTCATTTATTTCCTACTAAGTGTAAATAATGGGGAAACTATTACAGTTTATTATACAGGCAGTTTTGGTATGTCAAAAACAGCACAAATTTTATTATAACTCACATCGTCTTGCTTTAAATTTTGCAAGGAGAAAAACAAATGAATAAATTTAAATATGCCATTGAAATAGGCGGGTGTTATACAAAAATATATGTCAAAGATGAAGGGTTTGTTCTATGCGAGCCAACTTTAGTCAGCGCAGAAGCAACTGCAGATGGATATCAAATTATTGCAATGGGACAAAAAGCAAAGGATATGATTGGGAAAACAAATGATAGCACCGAAATCTTTAGTCCTATTTCAAATGGGAAAATAATTAATTATGAATATCTAAAACAGTTGCTTATATACTTCTTTGATAAGGTGGATTTCAAAAAGAAGGTTGATAGCGTTATCGTTCTTGTGAATTGTGGAATAGGCGAAAATGAAAGAGAAAACTTTTTAAACCTTATGCACGAGATAGGCTTTAGAGATGTAGAACTTGTTCCAACAGTATTGTGTTCGCTTTATGGAGCGGGTAAAAACATTAGCTCTACAAAAACAAATTTGGTTGTAAATATTGGTGGTGCTAATACAGATATTGCGGTAGTCAACTTAAATAACATTGTAAAAGGTGCAACTGTTGGACTTGGCGGCAAGGCAGTAGATGTGGCAATAGCCAATACAATTGCTTATAATGAAGGTATTATTATAGGTGTCGCTAGCGGAGAACAATTAAAAATCGAAGTAGGAAGCCTTTATCCAAACGATACGTTGAATATGGAAGTAACAGGGGTTGACGTTGAAACAAAAATGCCACGATCTTATATCATAAGTGCGAAAGATTTAGCAAAGGTTTTAGAGCCATTCTTTGAAGAAATCGTGCGATGTTTAGACGTTACAATATCATCACTTCCACCAGAAATTGCCCGTGATATAATAATTTCCGGAGTGCACTTTACAGGCGGAATGAGCAATGTGTTTGGATTGGAATATTATTTAAAGAAAAACTTTAAATATCCATTCAAAATTGTGGAAGATGCAGAAAATGTTTCAATTTTGGGAGCAGGAAAACTTTTAAGCGATGAAAAACTTTTAAAGAAGATTTTGGAGAACACTTAATTAGACCATATAAGACAATTAAAGGAAGAAATCGACATTTCTTCCTTTTTTGTTTTTAAATGCAATTTGTTAGAATTGTTTAAAGGAGTTTCTATGGCAAGGAAAATCGTTTTAACAAGTGGTAAAGGCGGCGTGGGGAAAACAACAGTTTGTGCAAACTTAGGCATTAATCTGGCAAAATTAGGGTTTAGAGTGGTTGTTATTGATGTTGATATAGGTTTAAATAATCTTGATGTTGTGATGGGAATTGAAGATCAAGTGGTCTTTGATATAACTGATGTAATTATGGGTAAATGCCGAGCAAAACAAGCCCTAGTGCAAGACAAAAAGATTTCTTCGCTATACTTTCTTCCGTCTGCCCATTCGTATAATAACATCAATATTTTAGGAGAGCATATAAAAAATGTGCTTACAATGTTTGAAAGCAGTTTTGATTATATTTTAATAGATTGTCCTGCGGGAGTTGATGCAGGCTTTCACAGGGCTGTTTTTCCTGCAAATGAAGCGTTAATTGTGGTAACGCCGCATCTATCGTCGATTAAAGATGCAGGTAAGGTTGTGGCATTGCTTGATGAATATAATATTGAAAGTAAAGGTCTTATTATAAATAGAATGCGTGGAGATATGCTTTTGAATGGCGATTTATTAAACATTCAAACTATAGTAAAGTCATTAAACATCCCTTTGCTTGGAGTTATCCCAGAAGATGATCAAATAGGTTCAACTTGTTCTGTTGGGGGAAGATTGCAGTCAGGAGAAAGTGCAAGGGCATTTACATTATTGAGCGAAAATATTCACAACGGCTCGAAAAAAATATATGATTGCACATATAAATATCGTGGATTTATGGGATATGTGCGAAGAAATTTGAAAAAAAGGGTATGAAGATGAATTATCAAATAACTGAAAGAATTTTTAACATAACAGATAGCGACAAAATGTGCAATCCACAAACTGTTTGCACTGTGCTTGAAGATGAAATTAAGCCAATTGTTGAAAATTATATTTGCTTAAATAAAGAATTTAAGGTGCGTTTTCGAAAAAATGGAGATAAAAACATATTTTTTGTAGAATTTGAAGCAGATAGAATAAAACCGTTTGGGTATATTCCAAAATAAAAAAAAGATGAGAGATTTCTCATCTTTTTTTTATTTATTGTTTTTCCCAGAAAGGATACAATGTTGCGTTGCCTGTCACTGTATAAGACTTAAGTCCGCTTCCACCATTTGAGTAATCTGATGGAACAGAAGTCATCCAAGTTGTAGATTTGTATTTATAACTAATTCCCCACGAAATAGCGGTTGACCAAACTTGACAAGTTAATTGATATTTACTTTGAGTCAAATCAATTACAGTTCCTTCAAGTAATTTCATAGGAGCAATGCTTCCAGGTGCAGTTTTATAAGTGCAGCCTGCTGCACAAGACTTAGGAATATATCTAAGTGATGTGTCAAATGAAATAGTGTAGTAATACTTAATATCTTCATTCCAGTTTGCTGAAACTGTTTTGTTTTCGCTTGGCATTTTTGTAATGTTTTCGCTGTAACCTAAGAAAGTGTAAGTTTTTCTTGTATTTCCGTCATCATTTACATAATTAGATTGAGTTGGAAGCGTGAGAGAATCGCCTTCATATAAATGATATGTTGCGGTTGCAGTATTGCCAAATTTGCTCGTAGCAGTCAATGTATAAGCATTTTTAACATAAAGCGTTAAATCTTGTTCAGGCATTGTCCAGTCGCCAGTATATAAGTTTGTTCTTGCCGCGTCAGTATAGAATAATGTTGGTTTGCTACCTGTAAGAGTAATTCCACTTACTGAAGACAAGTCAATTTCATTGCCAGTTTTGATTCTGTAAGAGTAAAGGGTATTTCCGTTGTGAATGAGAGTAAATGTCTTAGTAGTTTCAGTCTTAACAAAATCCCATTTTGCGTAAAGAACTATGCTTTGGCTTGGCATCTTATAATCAGTAAATTTTTCTGTGCAAGTAGAATCTTTATACCAACCACCAAATGAGTATGTTGTTGTTTCGTCGCCAACAGTTTCTTGTTTAGTATTAAGATATGGCACAACAACGGTAGTTCCTTCAAGTTGAGTGATGCTATTTACGACATCTGTTGAATTAGTGACAAACTTAATCGTGCGGTAATATTGGCTTGTCTTATTCCACTTTGCGTAAAGAGTAATGTCTCGTTTTGGCATAGTTGTATCAGTAAACCTAGTCCCTTCTTTGAAGTTTGAAGTAGTCCACCAGCCATCAAACGTTGCTACTGTTTTCGTAATTCCGTCATCTGTTGTGATTGAGTTTGTATAAGTTGGAAGGGTAATAGGAGCACCGTAAATTCCTGTAATGTTTGCCTTTTCATCGCCACCATTTTCTTCAAAGTAGATAGTGTATTGTTTGTCTGCAGCTTTACCCCATTCGCCATTGCTTGCTTCCCATTCTTCGCCATAACCATATTTATAGTTTGTTACATAATCTTGAAGTCTTGAAAGGTCAACGGTAGAACCATAATTGACAATAGTAATATCATCTGAAGAAAGTGTGAGTTTGAATATATCTGCAAGAGGCATATAAACGTTTAATCCAAGTTGATATAAATAACTCTTGAGATCGGCATCTTTATTAAGAAGTAAGTTGAGTGCAAGGTCGCCCATGAGTGGGTTGTTTGCAATTTCTTTAAGGTTGAGAGAAAGGTCAAATCTATTTCCATCGCAAGCTACATTGTTGACTACATTGTTAAGGTCAATAGGTTGTTCTCTGTTTTGTGCAAGAGTCATTGCTTTTTCTATTTCGCCCATAATTGTATCAGTAAATCCAATCATATATTGAAGGTAATACATTATGTCACTAAGAAGAGTATCAGCACTAATCTTTGTGCATTTTTCATAATGACGTTTGCTCGCTCCAAACACGATGTCAACATATTCGCTTCTGTAAATATATAAGTCTTCGCCATCAAAGTAAAGGTAAACATATCTGTCGCTTCCGCTTTCGGTATCCCCAAATTTGTAAGGAACGTCATTGTTTACGCCTACGATTGCAGGAATTTCGCCTAACACTGCTTGGAATTGAACTTTTCCATCAGTAATCTTCACTTGAGCGTCCAATCCAACAGTCATATTGATGTTAATTCCAACAAGAGAGCCGACAATATCAAGGTTTCCTTTAATGTTAAAGTCGTCTTTGTGAGTCATATTTAAGAATGCTTTAACAAGTTCCAACAGATTTTCAACAGGAATGTAATCGCTGTCTTTGATTGTAGGAATAGTGATTGCATCTTGTGAGCCTTTAACCGAAAGGTTGATTGAAATATTATCAATGCTTGTTGCAAGGGCAACTTGTGAATTGCCGTTTGTAAGGGTAATTGGCATATCGTTGAATAATGTCATAGCGAAGCCATTTTGTGTTTTAGCGAATGATTTGATCAACTGTTCAATTGCAGATGAGTCAAAAACTGATTTAACCGCATCAAATAGTCCCACAGAAGTTGAAACGAGTGAACTTGTATCTCCCTTCATAAGCACATTAAATATGTTGTCAAGCATACCAGTAGTTTCACTTTGTGGTAAGTTTTTGCCAGCGCTTTCTAAAACTTCTTGTATTGCTTTAGGAAGTTTAGTTACGTCAACTACAATTTTTACGCTTTCAGCAAATTCAAGATAAATCTTATCTTTATAATATTGTCCGCTTAAGTGAGCTCCGTAAATGCTAGTAGTAAAGTTAACATAAAGTTCATCGCCTGTTGTTACAACATAGTCGATAGGAACATTTAAATCAAGTTCGCTGTCATAAATTGTAATTTGTCCGCTGAAGCAAGCGTTGTTTATCATTCCAATTATATTGTCGATAGTAGGAAGGAAATCAACAAGGTTTACATATTCTTCTTTAAGAAGTTTTAAGTCAAATACTTTATATTGACTTAATTGTCCCATAGCTTTAATTCCAAATCCTTCATAACCAAATCCAAGAAGATTTTCTTCATCGGCTTCAATTGTGAAGTCGCCTACATTTTCAACAGGAATTGAATAAACTCCGTTTTCATTAGTAATTGTATCAAAGAAAGCAAGGTCAATAGCATTAAGGTCAATTGTTATATCGAATTTTTTAAGCATTTCAATTATGTCAATATTTCCTGTTCTTAAATTATCAATAATTTCTAAAATATCACCGAAAGGAATTGTAATATCAAAATGCTTTTCAAGTAAGTCGCCAATTTCAGTTAAGTCATTAAGTGAGAATTTAACGTTTAAGTTTCCAAATTCAACGTAAACAACATTGTCAGAAAGAATAATAATGTTTACATCAATTCCTCTAACATTAACATTAATTCCTACGCTTAATGTGTTGACGTCAATTGAAAGGTGTCCTTCAACTTGCAGTTCGTCATAAGCGAATGTAAATGTTGCACCTAATTGTCCAGAAGAAAGTGTGTTAAGGGCAGGGGCGAGAAGATTTGTAAGTCCGCTTTCATAAGTCGCTGCAATTAAGTTGAATAATACGTTAAGGTCTGTGTATTCACTTTCGTTGATTTCTGGAAGAGTTAATTCTTGAGTTGTTGCTCCAACTAAAATTTCAACAGGAATATTTTCAATTTCACTTGCAACTACAATTGCATTTTCATCGTTTGTAATATGGATTGTAATGTCATTGAAAAGTGTAATGGTCAGGTCATCTTCATTTTCAATAAAGTTTTTAATGAGAAGAGTGTTAAGTGCAGGATTTAAAATGTTTGCAACTTCTGCTAAGATTTCATTTGCGTCAACATTTATTTCAATATCCATTTCAGCAAGGAATGCAGTAATGTCGTCAACAAATGTGTTTACATTGGCAGCAAGCTTAAGTTTGTCGTGAAGATTAACATATACTTTGTTGCCCAGAAGAGTAGCAGTTAAATTAAATCCAAGGACTTGAGTTGAAACAAGTGCAGTAGAGTTTGCTTGGTCATAAGTGAAAGCAATTTCAATGTTTTGGTCTTCAATAGTAGTATTGATTGAACCAGAGATTACATCACTTTCTAAAATATTCATTACATTTTGAATAGTAGGCAAGAATGCAACAACGTCAATGTAATTTGCTTTATCTGTTGAAAGGGTAGTTTCCTTAAATTCAATAAAGTTTGCACTTAAGATGTCGCTGAATTTAATAGAAGTAAAGTTGTCTTTGTTGTATCCAACTTTAATGTTATATCCGTCTATACCAATTGTAACTTGGTCATCTGTTACTGTAATGCAGTCGAAGATTGCAAGATCGAAACTATTTACGAGTTGAGTTAAGTTGAAGTCAAAGTTGTTAAGCATATCTTCAATTGAAATGTTTTCAGCAGTAATTAATTCAATTGCTTTGCCAATAAGCTCACTAGGAAGGGTAACACCGAAGTTTTCTGCAAGGAACGCTTCAATTTCAGTGTAAGAGTCAAGTGCTACTTGCAAGTAAAGGTTGCCGTATTCAACGAAGAATGTTTCATCTTGATAGAATAAATTGAATGCAGTGTTGTTAAATTCACTAGAAAGAGCAAGAGTTTTATTTGCAATTGAAAGATTGAGCTCGGCAGGAATAACCATATTTTCAATAGTTACATTAATGTCAAGTGCAATTTCTCCGCTAGCAAAAGTATTGATTGCAGGTTGAACAAGATTAAACAATCCTTTGTTGTAAGCTGTAGAAACAATATTTAAGATTGTGTTAAGATCGATGTATTCGTTTTCTACAATTTCGGCGAGAATAAGTGTTTCATTTGAAGCGCCAACTGAAATTTCAACAGGAATATTTTCAATTTCACTTGCAACTACAATTGCATTTTCATCGTTTGTAATATGGATAGTAATGTCATTGAAAAGTGTAATAGTTAGGTCATCTTCATTTTCAATAAAGTTTTTAATGAGAAGAGTGTTAAGCGCAGGATTTAAAATGTTTGCAACTTCTGCTAAGATTTCATTTGCGTCAACATTCATTTCAATATTCATTTCAGTAAGGAAAGAAGATATGTCATCAATGAAAGTATTGAGATTAGCAACAAGCTTAAATTTATCTTGAACATTAACAAATACTTTGTTGTTAGCAAGATAGAAGTTAATATCAAGTCCCATAATTTGCGTTGAAACAAGGGCAGTGTTATCTACTTGAGAGTAAGCGAAAGCGATTTGGTAATCTGTTTCTTCGATAGTCGCATTGATATAACCAGAGATTACATTGCTTTTAAGAATGTTCATTACATTTTGGATAGTAGGTAAGAAAGAAGTAACGTTAATGTAATTAGTAATATCTGTTGAGAGCGTCTTTTGTTCAAATTCAATGAAATCTGCAGTAATGTCGTTGAATTTGATACTAACAAGATTTTCAGAAGTGTATGCAATTTCAATAATATTACGGTCAAGATTGATAGTAGCTTTGTTTTCAGTTACAGTAATCTTGTCAAAGAAAGCAAGGTCAAAGCTGTTAACAATTTGAGTAAGGTTAAAGTCAAAGCTGTCTATCATATCTTCGATAGAGATATTTTCAGCAGTAATGAATTCAATTGCTGTAGCAATAATGTCGCTAGGAAGAGTAATGCCAAAGTTGTTTTCAAGGAAAGCAACAAGTTCATCGAATGAGTCAAGCGCGAATTGTAAGTAAAGGTTGCCAAATTCTACAAAGAAGATTTCATCTTGATAGAAAATGTTAAGATCGATGTTGTTGATTTTGGAATTAATAGCAAGTGATTTATCTGCAAATGAGAGATAGAATTGAGCAGGTAGATTGAATTGTCCAACAAGGATATTAATGTCAAGGGCAATATTTCCGCTAGCAAAAGTATTCATTGCAGGTTGAATTAAATTGACAAGTCCTTTGTTGTAAGCAGTTGAAACAAGATTAAGGATAGTATTTATGTTGATATATTCACTTTCAACAATTTCAGGAAGTATAATTTCTTGTTTTGTTGCTTTTATAGCGATAAATATTGAGCCGTTATTAAATGCTGAATTCACTGCAATTTCGCTTGAGCCATTAGTTAGTGCAAAAGTAAAATCGTTAAACAATTTAACTATAAGGCCATTTGCTGTTTGCTTAAATGATTTTATAAGCAAAGGATTTTCTTTAGGTGAAAGTATGTTTGTAATGATAGTAATAATTTGTTCTATTTCAGGCATTTCAATAGCAATGTCCATTTCCGTCAAGAATGATTGAAGATCGCTTATCATTGCTGTGGTATCAGCCATTAATTTCACTTTGTCTGCAACTGAAATATAAATTTTATCATCTGTCATAGCAACGTCAACATTATATCCCAAAACTTGTGCGTTTGCAGCAAGAAGTTTGTTTGCAATATCATAAGTTAAGGTCGCTTCAATTCTTTCGTCATCTAAAACTACAATGGCTTTTGCGTATAACTTATCTGCATTTGCAATTGCAATGACGTTTTGAATAGTAGGGAACAGTGCAGTAGCATCAATATAATTTGATTTATCTAATGAAAGTGATTTTGCTTGATATTCAACAAATTGAATTGATGCATCAATAATTCCGCTAATGTCAATACTTGTAAATGATTCTTCGGAATAGTTTAGGGTAATAATCGTTTCCCCAAGAGTGATTGTAGCACTTTCTTCGTTTGCGTGAATGTTGTCAAAGATTGACAGGTCGATTGAAGCAAGGTCGAAGTCAATAGTTTTCAACAAGTCTTTAATATTCATTTGCTTGCCTGTAACAACATTGATTAGCATATCAATAATTTCACTAGGAAGAGTTATATTAAAGTTGTCGGCAAGGAAAGTTTCAAACTTGTCAAAATCTGTAAGAGCAAAGGATATATAAATGTTTCCGGCTTCTACATAGAAGGTCTCTTTTTGATAGAATAAAGCAAAATCTAATCCGTAAAGTGAAGTAGTAAGAGATAGTTTCTTCTTAGCAAGAGAAATATTTGCTTCGATAGGAAGGGTAATATTGTCAATTGTCGCGTTAATGTTTAATCCTATTGCATCAGATTCCACAATGTTTAATGCTGGAGAAATAAGGTTGAGAAGCCCGCTATTATAAACTTTTTCTGCTAATTCAAGAATTGTTGTTACGTTTGTATAAGCATCATATTCAATATTGTCGGCATTCAATTTATTTTCAGTTCCATTTAGGATAGCAGTTAATTTAATATTGTCAATACTAGTAGAAAGAGTTAATGAACTTTCTCCATTTTCAACTTGACAAGCGAATTGATTTAAAAGTGTAATAATAAAGCCGTTGTCAATTTCTGTTAAACCTGTGATTAAAAGTGGATTGATAGTTTTATCGAATATTGTCAATACAGATTCGATAATTGAAGTGAGGTCAATTTCAGGAAGTGCAATACCTATATTTTGGATAAAACCTACCACGTTTTCAATAACCGTGTCGCAATCTGCAACAAACTTAAACTTATCTGCGATATCTAAATAAACACAATTATTTGCATATTGAATAGTAAAGTTAATATCAAATATTTCAGTTGTTGCAAGTGCGATATTTTGAGAGTGGTCGTAAGTATAATTGATAGTGTATTGTTGATTATCAATAGAAATTTCAATGCTTCCTTCTAAAGTATTGTGTCTAAGAATATCAATAGTGTTTTCGATTGTAGGAATAAAGGTTGCGAGATTAATATAGCAATTAGATTCTTCACTAAGATTGATATTTTCAAATTTAACGATATCTGCTTCAATATCAAATCCAAATCCATTGTAAGCCAAATAAGCCAAGTCATCTTCTTGTGCAGAAAGAGTTATAGTGCCGATATCTTTTAAAGTGATGATAGTTTTATCGCCATCTACATCAACATTTTCTATGAAAGCAAGGCTAATTGATGAAAGGTCTAAATTCATTTCAGGTAAAGCAACATTTTCGCCATTTAAAAGGCCTAAAATCATATCAATGGAATCTTGTGGAAGGGTGATATCAAAACTATCTGCAAGGAATTGTTGAACTTTTGTAATATCGTTAATGTCAAATTTTGCAAAAATATTTTGATATTCAATATAAATTACGTTGTTTATAAAATAAAGAGATACATCTTGACCGAAAGCATTAACTAAGAATTTAGCTTGTTTGCTTTCTAAGTCTAAATATAATTTTCCGTTTGCAAGTTCAGACGAATCTTTGTTAAGTTGAATATCAACAGCAAATTGAGTGTTGTTTGCAAAATTCAAAGCAGGTTTAATTACATCTAAAAGGTTGTGGGCGTTGATATATTCATCTTCGTTTTTCGCTTCTACCATTACAGCTTCTGGATATTTGATTCCGCCATCAATTTCAATTTCAATGCCGTCCATTGCCATATTAGAATATAGCCCTTGAAGGCGGTAGTCAGTATCAAAAATCAAACTCACATCGCCTACCATAGGAAGAGCAACAACTAATGTTATAATGTTTTTTTCTTCATCAATGATTTCTTCTTTAATGTTGCTAAACATTCCAAGCATATCATTGAGTGGCATATTAAGTATATCGCCAACGCCTAAGTCGTCAAAGTTTATATTTGCAAGAGAGAGAATGCCTGAAACACTTTCCATTAAGTTGTCAGTAGGCATCATTATCTTTCCTTCCAAAGCGTCAAGATAGATATTTCCCTCAACAAATGCGAAATCAATAATTATAGGTTCCAGCTCAGATGAACTTCCCTGATTTAATTGTTGAGCGCCAGATAACGCGTTTGAATTGATAAATGCTTCAATTTGTCCTTGAAGGTTAAGATTTTCAAAGCCTTGTGAAAGGTCAAGGATTGCATCGATATTAATATCGTAGCTATCGCTTTCCGTTGAAATCAATGCGGAAAGGTTTAACTCTAATGCATTTGCTGATGCAAAATTGTCAACCATTGTTGATATTTGGACGGGGATTGCTCCGCCTGCACCAGTTTGCGTTTCTCCTTTGACATATGAGATTGACAAATTAATAACTCCATACGTTGAAGCTAATGATATCAAAATATATACAAACGAATAACCCAAATATTTAATAAATTTTCTAAATCTATACATTTTTACTCCTTTTAGGCTATAGGAAGTGTAACTTCGCCGTCAAACACATAATTTGTAAGAAGCGTTCCTTCGCAAGTAACTGGCAACCCAAATTTAACGGCTTTGTATGTTTCAACAATATCAGTCGATACAAATTCCCAATCAGCATTTATAGTAAAAGTAATCTGGATTGAATAGAATTCTGGACTGGCTTCAAGTCCGCCACTGCGTTTTACTTGCTTGTAATAGAAAAGAACACTTTCGATAGTTTTTAAAGAAACCGTAAAAGAATAAGTTCCAGTTTCATCATTATAACTGATTTCGCTTGCTTCTTCAATAGTTTTTTCAGAAATAATGTAAGGAGAAAGCGAGTTTGGTAATACTCCGACAGTTTCTTGAAATTCGTTAGTGCTTACAGTTTCAGGTGTAATCCAAGTTGCTCCTGTGTCTGTAAGGTCAGTGCCTTGATAGGTAGTTACGGTTGTGCCACCTTCTACCATATGGTCGCAAGTTGCAACTGTAAGTATCCCTTTACTTAAACTTTCAAAAGTGTAGGCGTTGCCATCAAATTTTCTTGCGCTATAAACAGATTGGCTTGTTCCCATACAATAAACTGCACCTGTGCCAATCATTGAGTAAGAAGTTGCTTGCATTGCATTGTATTCACAAAGCAAAATATTGTCTGCAACTGCTATGTCAGCAGGTGTTAGTCCTTTGTTTTTTGCATCGGCTACCCAATTGCTTCCTTTTGTTACCCCAATCGTAGCAAAACTATCATCAACATTACCGATATAATCTGCGACGTTTAAAGATGCATAGTCAGGAGATTGAAGGGCGGTGTTGAAATACCAAACACCAAGTCCGCAACCTGTAAACATTCCAAGTAAGGTGAGCACTCCCATAACTTTCATTTTGTGTTTGAAAGTTGTTTTTTTATAAACTTTTTTAGGCTTCTTTTTCTTGCTCTTACTTTTATCATCAAAAATAACTCCATCAGTAGTGGAGTCTGTGTTTTCGATTTTTATAATTTCTATTTCTTCGCTTATAGCGTTTTGTTTATTTTCTTTTTCCATCTTTATCCCTTTTATTGGGGCATTAATAACGCAAATCTTAAGTTGTGCATATGTTCACGTGTGAGAAAAAATTCACTTTAATACGGACGAGTCGTTTAAGGGGACTTAGTTTGCTTTATAGTAAGACGTTCAGCATCATTATTAGATGCCCCGATTTAATTAATAAGAGTATTAATTTATTTGTATTATATAATATATAAATACAATTGTCAAGGGAATTATACCGTTTTTAAAAAAATCTTGTCAAAAAATATCAAAAAAAGTATAGTTATATACTTGCGATAAAATGAATATTTATTCATTAAAAATCGTTTGCAAATATTTTGGTGATGTGCTATAATATTTGAAACTGAGAGGAATGTATGAATGCTAAAGAAAAACAGATGATTGAAAAAGAATTATGTGACAAAGCTAGGACTGGAAAGGTTGATGAAGGTGAAGTTTTTGCTGTCCTTGATGCTTTGCTTACAATATATCGAAAAGCAACAGGCACTAAACAAGAAACAGACCTTTACGAAAGGGTTATGCTTAATAGTGCAACATACAGAGAATATGCTCTGAAGGAAGAAACAATTGATGTTCTTTCATATTTAAAGTCTTTCCCTAAAGAGCTTATTAAGGGCTTTGGGCTTATTGGTGATGATATGGAAGGTGCGCTTGCAGACTTAATTGCTAAAACAGTTGAAATTGCAGTGAAAAATGGATATAAAGAGTCTAAAAACATAACTATTTCCGATCAAGCGACATATAAGGCGGATATGGAACAATTTGAAGAAGAAGCGAAGACTGCATCTAATATGATGGATATGGTTAGGGCAACAAAAGGGCCAGAAGGAGTTATGGTAATGAAAGGTTACCTTAATGCGCTTGCCAAAAAGACAATTGCATCTCAAAGAGAATACTTTTTCAACAGCATTGACAATATTGTAAAGATGTATGCGAATATTGAGCTTGTTCGTCGTGAGCAGGCAGAAAACTCAACGGAAGAAGAAACACAAACTGCATAAATCAAAAAAAATTAAAAAAATAACAAAAAACACTTGACAAACAGGTATTAATTATATAAAATATAAACGTCTTTAATTTGAGACGTTTTTTGTTTGCACTAGCCCCGCGGACTAAAAGTGGCTCATCACAGAGATTAATTTTCGGAGGAATAAATGAAAACATATATGGCAAAACCAGCGGACATTGAAAGAAAATGGTTCGTTGTAGATGCAGCAGGACTTCCACTTGGTAGAGTGGCTACAACTGTTGCTGATATTTTAACAGGAAAAACAAAAACAATTTACACTCCAAACGTTGACTGTGGAGATTATGTAATTGTTATCAATTCAGACCAAACAGTTCTTACAGGTAAAAAACTTACAGATAAGAAACTTAGATGGCACACAGGTTACATTGGTGGACTTAAAGAAGTTGATTATGGCACTTTAATGGCTAAGGATTCTCCAAAAGCTATCCATACAGCAGTTAAAGGAATGCTTCCAAAAACATCTTTAGGAAGAAAACAAATCACAAGACTTCACATCTACAAAGATGCAGACCACAAACAAATCGCACAAAAACCTGAAAAAGTTGAAGTAAAAGGAGTTAGAAACTAATGGCAAAGAAGGAAACTAAAAACGCTCAAGTTGTTATTTCAACAGGAAGAAGAAAAAAATCAATTGCAAGAGTTAGACTTATGCCAGGAACAGGAAAGTTCATTGTAAATGGCAGGGAAATGAAAGAATATCTTCAAACTGACATTCTTTTAATGGTTGCTCGTCAACCACTTGACCTTACTCATACAGCAGATAAATATGATATCGTTGCAAGAGTAAACGGTGGTGGAGTTGCAGGACAAGCTGGTGCATTATCTCATGGTATTGCAAGAGCACTTGTTCGTGCAGACGAAATACTTAAAGCTGAAATTAAGAAAGCAGGACTTCTTACTAGAGATTCTAGAATGAAGGAAAGAAAGAAATACGGTCTTAAGAAAGCAAGAAAAGCATCTCAATTCTCAAAACGTTAAGATTGTCAAAAAAGATTGGATTTATGTCCAATCTTTTTTTGACTTTTATTAAATTTGTGATAAACTAATATTAGGAGAGAAAACAAATGCTTTATGATGTTTTAATTATAGGTGGCGGTCCAGCAGGAATCACAAGTGCGATTTATGCAAAAAGAGCAGGTCGAAATGTTGCGATTATTGAAAAATATGTTCCAGGTGGACAACTGAATGTAATAGGGGAAATTGAAAATTATACTGGTTTTAAAAAGATTGTAGGAAGTGCTCTTGCCTATGAAATGTATGAGCACGCTAAAAATTTAAACATACCTTTTATTATGGATATGGCAGTGGAATATGATTTCTCTGGTGAAGAGAAAATCGTCAAAGGACGCAAAGGGGAATATAGTGCAAAAGCAGTCGTCTTGGCACTTGGCTGTCATACAAGAGAACTTGGCATTGATGGAGAACAGGAATTTAAAGGTAGGGGCGTAAGTTATTGTGCCCTTTGTGATGGCAACTTTTTTAAGGGGAAAAGCGTCGCTGTTGTAGGCTCGGGCGATAGTGCTTATTCTGATGCAATTTACTTAGCTTCACTTTGTGAAAAAGTTTATGTGCTTACAAAACAAAAATTAAAATTGCATAATTATGCAGAAAATGAACTTGACAAATATTCAAACATTTCGGTTTTAAAGGGGGCAATCTCTACAAAAATATCTGGAGAAGAAAGTGTGCAAACATTGACCTATTTAAAAGATGAAAAAGAAGAACAAATCGAAGTTGATGGAGTGTTTGTTGCAATCGGAAGAAGACCTGATACTGAAAATTTAAAGGGACTTGTAGATGTTGATGAAAAGGGGTATATTTTCTCAGACGCAAAAATGCAAACAAGCAAAGAGGGCGTCTTTGTATGCGGAGATGTTCGTGAAGGCAATATTCAGCAAATAGCCACAGCGGTAGGAGATGGAGCTATTGCAGGGACAGAAGCATCAAAATATGTATTGAGACAAATTTATAGTAAAAAATAAAAGGCACTCTATTGAGTGTCTTTTTGTGTCTTATGTGCTTTCTTTATATAATCAATTTTTGATGTGAAACAATCTATTTATGTTATAGAGAAATCACGGAAGTGTTAGTCTTCTAGTGGCAAAGGATAAGTCCTTTTTCAAGTGCGTAGAAACTGCAAAGGCCTTTCATTGGTCTGACTTCGATTTCTTTAAAGTCGCAAACTTTAGCGATTTCGTCTTTTAAGTAATTTGCGTCTTGTTCATTTTTGCAGTGAGTAATAATAAGTTTTTCTCTGTTTTCGGGCTCTTCGTGGAAACGGTCTTTGATTAACTGAATAAGTTTTGAAAATGCGTTTTTAATGCCAATTACTTTTTTAAGCATTGCAATTTCGCCTTCTTTTGCAATGCAGATAGGGCGAATAACAAGTGTGCTTGCGATAAGTCCGGCAATTTTGCTCATTCTTCCGTTGTTGATTAGATTATCAAATTTCTGTAAAATGAAGAAAAGCGATTTTTTGTCTCGGTATGCGACAATTTTTTCACATATCTCTTCATAAGATAATCCTTCTTTGATAAGTTTTACGAGTTTGTCAATAATTAATATTTCTGTTCCGCACGTTGCCTTGGAGTCAACAACAAAAATATTTTCTGGTTTTGAATGAGAGTTTTTAGCAACTACCGCAGCATTATAGCAACCAGAAAGTTTTGATGTGATTGTTACAATAAAAGTGTATTCTGCGTTTTCGAATTCTTGTAAAAAGCTTTGTGGTGCAGGGCAAGCAGAAGTATTTTTCTTGCATTTATGCATATCGGTTAACATTGCGTCAATGTCGATATTGTCATCATCAATATATTCTTTGTTGTTTGCAAGGATTGTTAAAGGGATTACTTTAAATGGTATATCTTCACCTTGAAGATATGAGTTTGATAGGTCAGATGCGCTATCTACTAATATTTGAAATTTTTTCATATTTTCTCCAATTGTTTAAACTTGTTGGACTACCAACTAAAATTAGTATATAATATCTAGTTGATTTTTCCAAACGATCAACGGTAGATAAATGCAAAATTATAAAAAAAATGTCGATTTATTCTTGTGGATGGGTGGTTGGGTTGATGAATGAAGCAGTATTCGATGCGAGAAATATTTTGCCATATTTTGAATTGATTTCATTAATGGTTTGGCTATAATCTTGTTTGACTGGATCAAAGAGAGATAATTGTTGGTAGTTGTCGCTTATTAGAGAAGAAAGTTTAATGCGTAAGGCTCTTATAGGATAATTATATTTATAAATTTCATCGAATATTATAAGAGCTTGGGTTGCAATATCATTAATAGTGTTTGTAGGTAATATTTTTTTTGATTTATGAATAGTTTTTAATGTTTTAAGCTTTATGGTCAGAGATAACGTTTGCCCTTTCACATGATGATTGATGAGTCTTGCAGATATTTTTTGCGCCAAGAAAAAAATTAACTTTTTTATTTCATGTCGCTTAGTTAAATCAGAAGTGGCGGTGGTTCCATTGCCTATGCTTTTAGGTGGCGGAAGAGTGTAATAGTTTGCAACGGGGGTTATTCGTTCGCCGAGTAAATCGCTTTTTAAATTTGTGCCGTTAATGCCCATAATTGCATTTAAAAACGAATCATCAAGTTTTACAAAGTCGCCAATTGTGTTTATAGAAATCGCTTTAAACTTTTTGTCTAATCGCCTTCCAATCCCAACTATTGAATTTAAGGGTAGGGGATACGCGATCTCTTTTAAATGTTTATAAGGAATAACTGTTGTTGCGTCAGGTTTTTTTAAGTCGGAGCCTAGTTTTGCATAGATTTTACAAAAGGATACACCGACTGAAATAGTTATGCCGATTTCTTTTTTTACTCTTTGCCTTAATTCGTCTGCCACTTGAATGCCGGTTTTATTTAGATATTTTTCACAGCCGGTAATGTCAATCCAGCATTCGTCTAATCCTAAAGGTTCAACAAGGGGAGAATAGTCAAGATATATGTTGTGAAGAAGAGAACTTATTTCTTCGTATTTATCATAATGTGGAGGCAAACACACAAGTTCAGGGCAAAGTGCTAAGGCCTCGCCGATTGTTTGACCGGTAGCAACCCCCAATTTTTTGGCAATCTCATTTTTTGCTAGAATGATGCCCGTTCTTTTCTTTGGATTGCCTGTTACTGCGACAGGCTTGTTTTTTAACTCTGGTCTTGTTAAGCATTCGCAGGAAGCAAAAAAATTATTTGCATCTGCGTGCAAAATAACCCTTTCATTTGTTTGATTTATTTTTCTCATTTTAGTATAATAGGTAAGAAAACGGGGAATTATGCAAAAAGAGAACGTATTGAAACTTAAAAAATTTAAAAATGCTTATTGTGATGTGATTTATTGCGGGCTTGGGGAGTATTTGGATATCAGCGGCAGGAATTACAATGACATTTTAAAAAAAATGACACGCGAAGACATTCAACTAATTTCGCATTATGCGGTTTTAAAAAACCTTATTGCTGGTGTAGGAGAAGTCAATTTAAAAGTGCCGGTTATAGGAGTTGGCGTTAAATTTCTTGAAAAATATGGCTTAAATGGACGTGAAATCCTTGAGGCTGGGTATGTCAACAATCTTTCAACGAAAGACTTGATTGGCGAGCGGTATATGCTTGAAATTGAAGATTTGAATGATTATAACGGGATTGCCTTAAGTGATATTTCAAGCTTTTGTGCTACGACAGAAACTCCCATAGTTGTAAGGTTTGGGCAAAGTTTAGAAAGTGTAGGGCAAATAGTGGGGAAATTTGGTTTGTCGCCGGCATCACTACTTGAAGATTATGGATTTTTGGACAGAGAATGCTATTTATATGGAATGAACTATATCGACAAAGATGATCAAATATTGCTGTCAAATTATAATCCGACATTGATTTTGTCTCCAAAAAGCGATGGAGAAGAAGGGAAAGGGGCAATAAATTTATATAATTTGATTTATCACCGCTTAAAGTTTTGCTTTTCAAGCGGGAAATGTTATAATATAGATATGTTTAAAGAAGGCTATATCGCAATTTTAAACACAAACAATCTTATGAACAAAGGCCGGCTTGTTGATGAAAACATTGTTCTTGATGCGCTTCAGAGTGAGAAAGGAAGTCTAGAAATTGATTTTGATCAAGACAAAAAATTCTCTTGTATATTTGAAGAAAGTGCGAGACTGGAAAATGATGAAATTTGCAAGATTAAAAATGAACTTGAAAATAAGATAAAAACAATTATTAACAGACTTAAAGGAGAAAACTAATGGAAATCAAAGACTTACTTGCTCAGGAATTTGGGTTGAAACAAGAATACTCACAAAATATTATCAACCTTTTAGATGAAGGGTGCACAATCCCTTTCATTGCCAGATACAGAAAGGAAATGCATGGCACTTGTGACGATCAAACACTTCGTGCTTTTGCGGACAGACTTAAGTATTTAAGAAACTTAAATGAAGAAAAAGCAAAGGTAGAAAAGACTATTACAGAACAAGGCAAATGGACTGACGAACTTGCTGTAGCCCTTGCAAATGCAATGACGCTTACTGAAGTTGAAGATATTTACAGACCATATAAACCTAAGAGAAAAACAAGAGCATCTGTTGCGATTGCTAGGGGCCTTGAGCCACTTGCAGACATTTTGCAAATGCAGTCTAGTGCATATAAAATCGAACAAGAAGCAGAAAAGTTTATCACAGAAGAAGTTGCAACTGTCAAAGATGCTATTGCTGGTGCAAAAGATATTATTGCCGAACGCATATCTGATAGTGCGGATTTAAGAAAAGCGTTAAGAAAACTTCTTGAAGATAAAGCAACTATTGAATGTGCTTTGCAAGAAAACGAAAATAGCGCAACTTATGAAACATATGCTAATTTCAAGCAAGAAATTAAAAATATCCCAAGTCATAGAATTTTAGCTATCAACCGCGGAGAAAAGGAAAAATGCTTGAAAGTGGATATTATTGTTAATAGAGAACTTGCTCTTGGTTTCATCAACAAGGAATTTAAGAAAAATAATGAAGACACAGATGCATTAATGGCTGAAACGATTGAAGATGCTTATGATAGACTCTTATTCCCATCTCTTGAAAGAGAATGCAGAAATGACCTTACTGATAGGGCAGATGAACAAGCAATTAAGATGTTTGAACTTAACTTAAAACCACTTCTTATGGAAGCCCCACTTAAAAACAATATTATTTTAGGTCTTGACCCAGCCTACAGAACAGGTTGCAAGATTGCAGTCATCGATGTGAATGGGAATGTGCTTGACACTACTGTTATTTATCCAACACCACCACAATCAAAGACAGAAGAATCAATTGAAAAATTAAAGAAACTCATTGAAAAATATAGAGTAGATATCGTTTCAATCGGTAATGGAACAGCATCAAAAGAAGCAGAAATATTTGTTGCAGAACTTATTAAACACGTTTCTCGTCCTGTAAGTTATGCAGTTGTAAGTGAAGCAGGTGCTTCAGTTTACTCAGCATCAAAACTGGGTGCGGAAGAATTCCCAGATTATGATGTTTCTCTTAGAAGTGCAGTATCAATTGCAAGAAGACTTCAAGATCCGTTGGCAGAACTTATTAAAATTGATGTAAAATCAATTGGAGTAGGACAATATCAGCACGATATGCCACAAAATAGACTTACAGAAGTGCTTACCGGCGTTGTTGAAGACTGTGTAAATAGTGTAGGGGTTGACCTTAACACTGCCAGCCCATCACTTTTAAGCTATGTTTCTGGTCTTAATATGTCAATTGCAAAAAATATTGTTGCATATAGGGCTAAAGCAAAGGGAATTAAGAATAGAGAAGAACTTTTAGAAGTTTCTAAACTTGGACCAAAGGCTTACGAACAATGTGCAGGATTCTTAAGAGTTGTTGATGGAAACAATATACTTGATAATACTGGTGTTCACCCAGAAAGTTATGGGGCAACTAAAAAACTTCTTGCGCTATTTAATTTAACAGAAGAAGATGTGAAAAATGGAAATATTTCAAATCTTCCACAGCTTATTGCGTTAAAGGGCGAAGAAAATGTTGCTAGGGAATGTGAAGTTGGCGTGCCAACACTTAACGATATTGTAAAAGAACTTCTTAAACCGGGTAGAGATATTCGTGAAAGTATGCCAAAACCAGTTTTAAGAAGTGATGTGATCACTATGGAAGACCTTAAAGAAGGTATGATTTTTAGCGGTGTTGTGCGAAATGTTATTGACTTTGGTGCGTTTGTCGATATTGGTGTTCACCAAGATGGACTTGTGCATATCAGTCAAATTTCAGACGCATTTGTAAAACACCCATCAGAACTTTTGAAAGTAGGGCAACGAGTTGATGTAAAAATATTAAGCGTTGACTTAAATAAAAAGAGAATTTCTCTTACTATGAAAGGAATCGAAAAGGAATAGCGATATTCCTTTTTCTTGTCAAATAAGGAGTTTTATGAACAGATGTCCATATTGCAATACAACATATAGTGAAATATTGCAAACAGGCTTTGTCGGGTGTAGTCGATGTTATAGTGAAATTGAGCCGTTGATTGAAAACATCAACAATCTTCATCAAGGAAAGACTTATAAAGGGAGAAGGGCAAAGGGTGGAAATATATGATAATATAGCCATTTCTTCTCGCATAAGGCTTGCAAGAAATGTTGAAGGAATAAAATTTTATACAAAACTTGATAGTGATGTTGATGCAAAATACATCACTGGCTCTGTTATGAAAACTCTTGAAAAATTTGAAGTTTTCAATTTTTTGTCGTTAAAGGAACTATCCTTAAATGAATGCAATGCTCTTTTCGAACAGCATTTAATTAGCAAAGAACTCATTGAAAATAAGGATATCTCAGGGATTGCAATAAGCGAAGATGAAAAGTTTATTGTGATGATAAATGAAGAAGACCATATAAGAGAGCAGTGTATTGAGAAGGGCTTTAATTTATATAAGCCATACCGAAGACTTATTAAAATTGATGAAGAAATTTTATCTTCACTTCCAATTGCATATAATGATGAACTTGGTTTTATCACTGCAAGTCCAGCCAATCTTGGCACCGGAATGAGAGCATCGGTTATGCTGTTTTTGCCGGCCTGTGTGTTTTCTGGGCAAATAGAAGACATTTTTGCTATGGCAAAAGAAAACGGGCTGACTATTCGTGGTGGTTATGGCGAAGGAAGCAAGGCGATAGGATATTTTTATCAAATTTCAAATCAAAATTCGTTTGGTTTAGATGAAAATGAAATTATAGATAAAGTAAGCGAATTTATTTATTCGGTTTGCAATTTAGAAAAACAAGCAAGAGACTTTTTGCTTGAAAATAATAGAGAATTTTATAAAGATATGGCACTTCGTGCTTATGGAATCTTGACAAATTGTTATGTTTTGGAAGAAGGGGAGATGATGGAACTTCTTGCAAAGGTAAAACTTGGTCAAGTTTTAGGATTTTTAGATATAGAAAATGATGATAAATTTCAAAAACTGTTTTTTGAAGGCGCGGAAGCAAACCTAAAATTAATTTTTGAATTTTCTCAGCAAAAAAAGGAAAACATTATAAGGGCAGAGTATATTTCTAATAAAGTAAAATCATTAGTTCATAGGAGGTAAGGATTGAATTATCAAACATCGTCATATTCAGATAATATACAAAAGGTAATCAAAAACGCGAGTAAATTTGCATTAAAATTTGGCTCAAATTTAATCGGAAGTGAACACATTTTGTATGGACTTGCTTCCGTAAAGGATAGTTTAGCATCGAAATTTTTAGCTGAAGATGGGGTTACAGATGCAAGCCTATTTGACTTTTTTGAAGCGAATGTAAGCTTTGACGCGTTTTTTGGTATTTCTTCTGATGTTGAAATGACGCCAAGGACAAAAGACCTTTTTAGAATGGCACAGGGAATTGCTCTTCAATTCAGCCATTCTTTTATCGGCACTGAGCATCTTTTGCTTGCACTTTTGTCAAGCTCAGGTTCGGTAGCATATCGCATTTTAGTAGGGCAATATGACGTGAATATTGAAGTTTTGCGTGGGAAGTTACTGCGTGCGTTAACACCTGCAAATAAAGAAAAAGAAGGAGCAAAAGATAGTGAAAACAAAGCCCAAGAAGGAAGCAGTTTGCCTGAGAATTTGTTGGAAATAGGCACAGACATCACATTAAAGGCAAAACAGCACAAGCTTGATCCGGTAATAGGGAGAGAAAATGAAATTCAACGTCTTGTTGAAATTCTGTGTAGAAAAACGAAAAACAACCCTGTTCTTATCGGGGAAGCGGGGGTTGGGAAAACGGCAGTAGTAGAAGGACTTGCTCAAGCAATTGTTGCAGGCGATGTGCCGGAAATACTCAAAGATAAAGTCATTTTTTCATTAGAAATCGGTGGTCTTATGGCTGGCACTAAATATCGCGGTGCAATGGAAGAAAAACTAAAAAGTGCAATCGAAACAATCACAGAAAGCAAAAACATCATTGTGTTTATTGATGAAATTCACACTTTAGTTCAAGCAGGTTCTGAAAAAGGAGAAACTTCTCCTGCAGATATGCTTAAGCCATATCTTGCAAGGGGAGAAATGCAAACTATCGGAGCGACAACTACTGATGAATACAGAAAATATATTGAAAAAGACAAGGCATTAGAGCGTAGATTTCAGCCTATTATGGTTAATCCGCCATCGGTTGAGCAAACAATTCAAATTCTAAAAGGATTGAAGGATAGTTATGAGGCATTTCACAAAATCAAGATAACAGATGAAGCAATTGAAGCTGCAGCAGTGCTTTCAGATAGGTATATTACAGATAGAAGCTTGCCAGACAAGGCAATCGACCTTATTGATGAAGCAAGCAGTAAGGCGAAGGTAAACTTTACAGTAAAACCACAAGAAGTGCGGGCAATTGAAGAAAAAATCAAGTCGCTTTCTTCAAGCAGAGATGAAGCAAGTTTGCAAAGAAATTATGAAAAAGCAGCAAAATTGCAATCTGAAATCATTAATTTAGAAAATGACTTGCAAAAGAAAAGAGAAAGCTTTGATTCTTTAAAAGGGAAAGAGTCTGTTGACAAAATAGGCGAAAATGAAATTGCACAGGTTGTTGCAAAATGGACGGGAATACCTGTAACAAAAATTACTGAAACAGAGAAAGAAAAACTTGTTCATTTGGAAGAAATTTTGCATAAACGAGTTGTTGGACAATCTGAAGCTGTTGATGCGGTTGCAAGGGCAATCAGAAGGTCAAGAATAGGCTTGCAAGACGAGAGAAAACCAATAGGATCATTCTTATTTATGGGGCAAACAGGTGTTGGGAAAACAGAACTCAGTAAGGCTATTGCAGAAGCTATGTTTGACGATGAAAACAATATTATCAGAATAGATATGAGTGAGTTTATGGAAGGGCATAGCGTTTCAAAATTGATAGGCTCGCCACCGGGGTATGTTGGTTATGATGAAGGCGGACAACTAACCGAAGCTGTTCGAAGAAGACCATACAGCGTTGTTTTATTTGATGAAATTGAAAAAGCACATCCAGATATTTTTAATGCATTATTGCAGATATTAGATGATGGTAGATTGACAGATGGGCAAGGCAGGACGGTGTCATTTAAAAATACAATCATTATTATGACAAGCAATCTTGGCGCAAGGGAAGTTAAGGATCATAAAGCGAGACTTGGTTTTGGCAGTGAAAAAGAAGAAATTGACAGCAAAAAGATTTATATGGAAGCCCTAAAAAGCAAATTTAAACCTGAATTTATCAATCGAATTGATGTTGTTTGCATATTTGACCCACTTTCAAAAGAAGATTTGGTCAAGATTGCTAAAATTCTTATTAAAAATATCAATAATAGATTAAAAGAGAAAAATTTGTCGTTGAAAATGACTGCAGGGGCACTTGCTTTCATAGTAGAAAAAGGCTCAGATATGGAATATGGTGCAAGGCCATTAAAGCGATATATTCAGCAAGAAGTTGAAGATCAAATTGCGGAAAAAATCTTAATGGGCGTTCTTTCAAATGAAGGCGAAATTATTATTGATGAAAAAGAAGGTAAATTAACATTTAATAATTAATAAAATTTGTTTGGAAATTTAAGGATTTTTTGTTAATATATAAGTATAGGAGGGGAAAACTATGAAAATTGATATTTTAGAAAGAAGTGGCTATAAAGTAGCACAAAGGCTTGAAAGGATTTTAAATGAAAAACTTGAAAAGCTTGAAAAATATTTTGATGATGAAGTAAATGTAAAAGTTGTTTGCAGCAAACTTGCAAAACAAGAAAAACTTGAAATCACTGTTACAAGCAAAGGTGTTTTATATAGGGCAGAAGTTGTAGGGGAAAATATGTATAACAACATCGACTTTGCACTTCCAAAACTTGAAAAACAAATTGTTCGTAATAATGAAAAGAAAAAGGAAAAGAAGGCTAAAGGCAGTAAGCAAGAAAACTTCTTGCCATTTGAATTTATTGAAGAAAAGCCAGAAGCACTTCCAAGTGTTTATAAAAAGAAAACATTCGAACTTGATCCTATGCTTGTCGATGATGCAAGATTTGCAATTGAAAGATTAGGACATGACTTCTTTGTTTTCTTAAATGCAGAGACAGGAAAAGTCAACATTCTTTATAGAAGAAAAGACGGCAAGTTTGGTCTTATTGACCTTGTTTACTAATAAAAAAGACGGCAATTAAGCCGTTTTTTTTATTTGCATTTAGTAAAAAATTTGTTTAGAATATAATTTTTTATAAAAATCACTTGAAATTGTTTGCTTCATCAACGAAAAATTTGTTAAAATACCAATAATGAAGTTGACAGATAAGAAAGTGTTAACTTTAAAAAATTAAAAGGAAATTAAAAATGGAAAAACAAATTTCAAGCAGAAAATTTAAAACTACCGTTATTTCAATGTGCTTAGGCTTTTTCATGGTTGTTGGTGCTGTAATCGGTGTATGGGCAGCAACTACTCAAAACTATAAAGCAGGGTTCAACGTAAGTTATTCAGTAGGCGACAATGTTGCAGCCAAAGTCCGCACAGAATATTTTATTCCAAACTTGGATAGTGATGGCGACGGTTATCAAGACGGAGCAATCACTGTTACTACAAACGAAGCGGGTGACACGGTAACGGAAGAAGATGGTTATGTTCATTTTGGTGCAGGTGAAGATTCTAGCGAAAAGTCAGTTGAAATAGGCAATTTAAAACTTTCTCCACAAACACCAAAGGTATATTTTTATTTCACCATTTGCAGCGAACTTGAAAATGGATATATTCAAGTTATCTTAGGTGAAGATTATCAACAACAAAATATATCAGTAACAACAAAATATTATAATACTAGTGCATTTACGTCTTCATCATCAGCGTCAACAGTTTCGAATGCTGCTTATGCAAACAAACAATATGACAATGTTTCAGGTCGTGGTGTAAAAATTATTCGTGTTGAAATTGCAGTAAAAGACACAAACAAACCAGCCACAATTGAAGGGGACTTATCTTTAGGTCTTTACTACAGTGAAAAAGAACAAAATGTTTCGACACTAAGTAAAAGTAAATTGCTATCTTATGCTTATATTGAAGGGGAAGATTATTGGGAAGACGAATACGAAGATCATATAATAAACTCTCCACTATCTAATTCGTATTTAGTGTTTGATTATATTCAAAATCATCCAACTTATTCAAAAACAGGCACAGATCTTTCTGAAGCAGGAGATGGCAGTATTTGGGCTTGCAAAGTTGGAACTACAGTTTATATTTTGTCAAAAGATACAATTGCTTTGCCTGCAGACTCATCGTATTTGTTTTACAACTTTGATCATGGTGGCCCTATGAGTGATGACCCTAGTTATGATGCAGACGGAGATTGGTGGGATGCCCGTTATGCAAACTTACAAGGTTTGACGTTTAATAATATTGACACGTCAAATGTAACTAATATGTCATATATGTTTATGACAGGAGAACATTCAAATGGTCGAGATTGGTATTTTGCAACTTTAGATTTATCAAAGTTTGATACATCAAGCGTAACAGATATGTCATATATGTTTGCTGTTGATGAGAATGGTTTTGTATGCCCTTTTTTCACTATTTACGTAAGCACTCTTTGGTCAACAGCAAGTGTTACAAATGGCAGCGAGATGTTTGATGGGTGTGGTAATCTTGTTGGAGCTGTGGAGTATGATTGGGATAAGGTTGACTACACAATGGCAAACTGGGAAACAGGATATTTGACTTTAAAATAATAAAAAAGATGCAATTTTGCATCTTTTTTTTTTGTTGTCTTGTTGCCTGAAAAAAGTATAAATCTTTGCAATAAAAAATGCCAACGATTATTGGCATAAAAGAAAGGGTAATATACCCTTAGTTTGCTTTTTTAAGATTGTCAAGCATTTTGCAGAAGTGTGCTTTTTTTCTGTTTGCATAGTTTTTGTGAATAACATTGTCGCAAGCAGCCTTATCCATAAGAGCAACAACTTCATTGTAAAGTGCAGTTGCGTTTTCTGTGTTTCCTTCGGCAACAGCAGCTTTAAATTTCTTAGCAAAAGTAGCAATTCTTGATTTGATTGCTTTGTTTTCTTCTGTTTTCTTTTCAATAACTAAAACTCTTTTCTTTGCTGATTTAATGTTAGGCATATTCTTCTCCTTTCAAAATTTCTACTCAAGTATAGCATACTAAAAAAGAAAAATCAAGTAAAATAAATATTTTTTTTAAAATTCCTTAAAATAAATGTATGTTTGACCTTATTGATGAATGTGGAAAAGACTTAAAAATGTTTGGGTATAGCGAGAAAAAGTGTAGTCGCTATGGCATTTCTGTTGCTTCATTAAAAATAAATAGCAACATAAAAAGCCAGCAACTTGGACTTCAAAAAGGGGATTATTACATTATAAACAGCCCCTTTCTTTATAGTCTAGGAAAAAACAACGAAGAATATCTTTCAAAACTCATTGCTTTGAAGTTAGAAGAACTTTTAAAAAAGCAGGGGATAAAAAAGAGAGATAATGTTTTGATTGCCTGTTTAGGCAATTTTGATATTGAAGGGGATAGACTTGGCAAGGAAGTTTTTGATAGGGTTGAAATAAGCACTTTAAAACAAAAAAATAACATATTTAAGTTTTGCCCTAATATTTTTCTTTATACAGGGATTGAAACTGCCCAGCTAATTAAACTTTTGGTGAAACAGCTTTCAATTAAATGTGTGATAATTATTGATTCTTTATTAAGTGCGAATATCAATCGTTTGGGCATTAGTTTTCAACTTTCTAGTGGTGGTATGACGCCAGGAAGTGGAATGAATCGTTTTGGTAAAGCGATTGAAGAAAAAGATATAGGCGCAAAGTGTATAACCATAGGAGTGCCATTTATGATTAATTCAAAAGCATTAAACGAAGATGAGAGAGAAGTGATATTAGTGCCTAAAGACATTTCGCAAAACATTAGTTGTGCGGGAAAAGTGATAGCAGATGCAATAAATAAGGTGCTGTTATGAATTACTATCTCTTTATACCCTTATTTTTCATTATATTGTTGTTTATTCCAATCAAACTTGAAGGCAGGGCATCATTTAATGCATTGGCTTTGTCAGGTGCAGTAGGTGTATTTTTATATAAATTTAAAATTGCTCGTCAGCGGTTTAAAATTCAAAAACGCGAAATCATTTGGCTTGTTGCAAGCGAAGAACAAGAAGTTGAGTTGAATCAATCGCGACTTATTTTTATCAAAATGTTTCTTGGAGAGATAAAAGACAAAACAAGATTTCAAGAACTGTTTATTATGTATAATTTAGGCATTGGCGATGCATTCACCACTTCAATGATTGCGGGACATATTAATGCACTATTGTATGCAGGACTTGTTTCAATTAAAAATTATAAACCGACAGCTTCACTTGGGGTTTGCGATAGCATTTCATTCAATAAAATGGTTTGCACGTTTGCGGTAAATATGAAAATATCTATTTCTTTATTTGATATTGTATATTCTTTGCTTCGTTCGGTTATTCTAACTAAGAAAGCAACAAAATTATTAAATAGCAAGGAGAAGGTATGAAATATTTTACAAACAATGATAATATCAACAAAATGATTGATGGGGCTATGGATAAGATTAAAACTATCGTTGATACAAGCACTGTAATTGGCGAACAAGTAAAAACGGAAGACGGGACAACAATAATCCCTATTTCAAAGGTAAGCGTTGGTTATGTTGTTGGTGGAGGAGAGTATGCTGACCTTTCTTCAAGGCGAGTTGCGAATCACTATCCGATGGCAGGGGCTTCAAGTGGTGGAATGAGTATGTCGCCAATAGGATTTTTAGTTATTTCATCGCAAGGCAGTGTAACGTTTGTCAATGTTGAAAATAAATCCTTATATCAAACTATTCTAAATATGTTTAATGCTCTTTTGAATAAGATTCAAGAAAAGGAAGGGCAAGAAGATGAAAAAAAATAAGATAATCTCTTTTGTTTGTCTTTTGTTTGCTATTGCCTTTGTTTTTTCTATTTTTGCAAGCGGATTGCAAGCGTTTTTTTCTGTCAAAAGTTGCGTGTTTGCAGAAAGCGCAACAAGTGCAAAGTCAATGTGTGTGATGGAAACTTCGTCAAAGCGGGTTTTAGAAAGTAAAAATGAGAATCTGCATCTGCCAATGGCAAGCACTACAAAAATTATGACAGCCATAACCGCAATTGAAAATTGTAAGGATCTTGACAAAACCTTTGAGATTTCTCCTAAATCGGTGGGAATAAGCGGAACAAGCATTTATCTTAGGAAAGAGGAAGTTATGTCAACAAGAGACCTTTTGTATGGACTTATGTTGGTTTCAGGCAATGATGCGTCAGTTGCTTTGGCCGAACACGTTGGCGGAAGCACAAAAACTTTTGTGGCATTGATGAACAGCCTTGCAAGCAAAATAGGCGCATATGACACACATTTTGATAATACTCACGGTCTCGACAGTCAAACTCATTACACAACAGCGAAAGACTTAGCGTTAATTACAAGTTATGCATTAGAAAATGATACCTTTCGTGAAATTGTATCAACGTCAAATATTAAGATAACAAATTCAGACGGGAAAGTGAGATATTTAAAAAATAAGAATAAGCTTCTTTCAAGTCTGGAAGGTTGTTGTGGCGTAAAAACAGGCTTTACTAATGATGCCGGCAGATGCCTTGTGTCAGCCTGCGAACGAGACGGAATGAGAGTGGTGGCAGTGGTGTTAAATTGCGGACCAATGTTTGAAGAAAGCAAAATTTTGCTTGAAAAGGCTTTTGAAGACTATAAACTTTACAATTTGATTAATAATTTAAATATTCCGCAAACGATTCAAGTAGATGAAGGCAGACAAGATAAGGTAAGGATAAAATTAAATGGAGAATTTTCTTATCCATTGACTGAAAAGGAGTTTGACGGGGTTAAATATCAAATAAATCTTCAAAAAAGTATAACTGCGCCGGTAGATAAAGGAACTGAAGTAGGAGAAGTTAAAATTTTTATCAATAATGACTTGCATTTTTGTGAAAAAATATATACAATTGAAAATGTAAGGAGAAATTCTATTTGGCAAAAGATAAAGGATTTTGTCAATAGATGGTAAAAACAAATGAGATTAAATAAATTTTTATCAAACAGCGGAGTTGCTTCGCGAAGAAAATGTGATGACATTATAGCATCAGGAAAAGTTTCGGTAAATGGAAAAGTCATTACTGAACTTGGAATCAATATAAACGAAAAGAAGGACAAAATTACCGTAGAGGGCAAAGCAATCCAATTGCCTTCTTCTTTTGTGTATATTAAATTAAACAAGCCAAAAGGATATGCTTGCACTGCAAGTGATGAAAAGGGCCGAAAAACAATATATGACCTTGTTGATTGCAGTGAAAGACTTTTCTCAATCGGCAGACTTGACTATGACACAGAAGGCCTTATCATTCTTACAAATGATGGGGATTTTGCAAATCAAGTTGCACATCCACGTTATGAGATGGAAAAAGAATATCGTGTAACTGCTGAAGGTGAGATTAAGGAAAGTGAACTTGCTGTTATGAGAAAGGGTGTTGTAGTTGATGGGGAAAGAATGCCATGTGCGAAAGTGGAATGGCTATCTTTTGAAAACGGATTTACTAAGTTGTCTGTAGTGATAAATGAAGGACAAAACAGACAGGTTCGTCGTATGTTTGAAGCAATTGGACACGCAATTAAACTTTTAAAAAGAGTGAGAATTGGCACTGTTAAACTTGGCGGACTTAGTCGAGGCGAATATAAAGACCTTACTGAAGAAGAACTTAATAGTCTTGTGAGGGGTAAGTGAGAATAGCAATTATAGGTGGCGGAGCGTCAGGACTTATGGCTGGCGGATTTTTGGCTGATAGCAATGAAGTGCTAATCTTTGATGGAAATGAAAAGGTTGGCAAAAAACTATTCATTACAGGGAAAGGCAGGTGCAACCTTACCAACAATTGCGACAAGGAAGAATTTTTAAACAATGTAATAAAGGGGCAAAAATTTATGATGTCTGCCATCAATGCTTTTGATAGCACTGATACTATGGCATTATTTGAAGGTTATGGCTTGGATTTGAAAACCGAACGCGGGAATAGAGTTTTTCCTGCATCAGATAAATCAAGCGATGTGATTAAAGCACTTGTCAAACATGCTGAAAACTGCGAAATCAAGCTTGAAGAAAAAGTGCTTGCAATAGTTAAAACTGATGATGGATTTCTTGTGAAAACGCAAGACGATGACTACTATTTTGATAGAGTGGTAATTGCAACTGGCGGAAAAAGTTATCCTGGCACAGGAAGCACAGGAGATGGTTATAAGTTTGCAAAGATGCTTGGTCATAGCATCATTGAACCAAAACCTGCGTTGGCGCCAATCAAAATTAAAAATAAATTTGTTTCAGCATTAGAAGGCCTTTCGCTCAAAAACGTTGAGTTGCGGGCAAACATTGACGGAAAAGACAAAAAATTGTTTGGTGAGATGCTGTTTACTGCTGATGCGATTTCTGGACCAATAGCCTTGTCTTTGTCAAGTTTCATCGGCAACGCAAAATCAGTAGAACTTACTATAGATTTTAAACCAGCACTTAATGAAGAAATGCTAGAGAAACGCATTTTGCGAGATTTTGAAAACAATTTAAATAAAAATGTTTCGTATATAATCAAAGGCTTGTTGCCAAATAGGCTTGTTGATATTTTCTTAAATAGAGCGGAAATTGATGGGCAAACAAAAGTAAATGCAGTTACGTCATTAATGAGAAAAAACATAGTGCAATTATTAAAACATTTTCCACTTGAATATAATGGCCTTTATCCAATCGAAGCAGGTATCATTACTAGTGGTGGAGTGAATTTAAAAGAAATAAATCCTAAAACAATGGAAAGTAAACTTGTGAAAGGCGTATATTTTATTGGAGAAGTGCTTGATGTTGATTGTTTAACAGGTGGTTTTAATTTGCAAGTTGCTTTCTCTACCGCAGTGGCTTGTGCGAAAAATTTAAATTAAGGAGAAATTATGTTTCATTTTTGTCAAATAATCGCAGCGCCTTTTATAAGATTCTTTTTCCCTACTAAGTTTATTGGGAAAAAGATGATTACTACAGGTGCGTGTGTAATTGCAAGTAATCACACATCGAATCTTGATGTTCCATTACTGGCTGTTCATACTTGGGAGAAAAAGTATTATTTAGCAAAGAAAGAATTGTTTAAAAACAAATTTGTGGCTTTTTTTGCGAAAAAATGGGGTGGGATTCCTATTGATAGGGCAGGAAATGATGTTGTTGCCATTAAAGAATGTTTAAAAACATTGAAAAATAATAAAAAACTTGTTATTTTCCCAGAAGGAACAAGGCAAAATAATGAGAATATGGAACTGGGCGAAGTAAAACAAGGCACTGCAATGCTTGCAATAAAAGGTAAAGTGCCAATTGTGCCAATGTTTATTTTGAATAAACCAAAATTTTGGAGACGAAACAAGGTTTTTTTTGGTGAACCTTTCGAACTAAGTGATTTTTATGGGAAAAGACTCGGCAGTGAAGAAATGGCACAGGCAAGCAAAATTGTTGAAGAAAAGATAAACGAACTTAGAAAATTTGCAATGAAATCTTTGACAAAAAAGAAGTAATTTGTTACAATTTGGACATAAGATAAAAGGAACTAGATATGAACGAAGAATTCAACTTAGATGTGATTGACAAAACATTTACAAATTATAAAAAAGGACAAATGTTTGATGGCGTTGTTGTGATCAAACGAGAAGATGGTTGCATCTTTAATATTGGTGGGAAGAACGATGCGTTTCTTTCAAAAAATGAAGTAGAAGATTATGATGATTTAAAAATAGGAGATAGATTTAAAGTTATCATCATTAATCCAAAAAATGAAGACGGTATGCTTGAAGTTTCAAAATCTTTGGCAGATAGTCAAGTGGTAGCCACTCAAAGTGCTTTAAAATTGAAATTAGGAAGCAGATTTACTTTTGTGCCTACTGAAGGAAATAACAACGGATTATATTCAAAAATGGGAGAATATTCGGTTTTTGTGCCATATGAAGAAATTTCTGAAAAAACAAGAGATTGTCGTAAAGCGGTTGGTGTTCAATTTGAAGCAGTTGTTACTGAAATTGATAGAATTGAAAGAAAAATCATTGCAAGCATTAAAATGCTTGAAAAGCAAACAAAGGAATATAACGAAAATCTTTTCTGGAGCTCAATTTTTATTAATAAAATAGTTCAAGGAAAGATTAAGAAGATTTTTGATTACGGTGCATTCGTTGAAGTAGGGGGAATTGATTGTTTCCTTCACATTTCAAATGTAAGTTATAATAGAATTGCAAGCCCTAGCGAAGTAATAGCAGAAGGACAAGAATATACATTCAAAGTCATTGAAGTTGATAGAGAAAACAAAAAAGTTGCATTAAGTCTTAAAGCGCTTGAAGAGAGTCCTAAAACAAAAGCTATTAAATCTCTTGTTATTGGTGATGCGTATAATGGAGAAGTTGTTAAAATATTGCAGTTTGGAGCAATTATTAAACTTGATAATGGTGCAAGCGGATTACTTCACATTAAAAACGCAACAAGTGAGAACAATCGTCAAATTTACGAAATAGTAAAACTTGACCAAAAGGTTGAAGTTGAAGTAATTGATCTAGATGCTGAAAATGAAAGAGTCTCATTTAAATTGATCAAATAGTTGATTAAATTTGCATACGATCTATAATATATTGTGGTAGTATGGTTTTTTCAAAAAAAACATCTTAACAATTTATGAATGAATACAACAGGAATTAACAAAGAACATTAACTTAGTTTGATTTGCGAGATATTATGTAACAGTTAAGAAGTGATTAAACTAAGTTTTCTGCTGACGTAGCTCAGCTGGCTAGAGCGACGCATTCGTAATGCGTAGGTCGTGGGTTCGAGTCCCACCTTCAGCTCCAAAAAAAATCTCATCTGTAAAGGTGAGATTTTTAATTTCATCTTGAAATAAATAAAATATGTGGTATAATATTGATTATAGGAGAGGCCAGTTGAAATATATTAACGATATAGATTTATTATTTGTAAGAAACAGTGTTGGAGATTTTTTGCGTAAGAAGTGGAACGCTTCTAATGTTATTATAAGACAAGGAACAGAAGGGTTTAAAGTTTATTATAAAATAGGAGAAGGGTATTCTTCTTTATTAGTGAGAGACTTTTATGTTGATTTTGGTAGTAAACATATGTGGTGTTCATACCTTGACAAAAAATGGCAACTAGCTATGGCTAGAAAGTTTGGAGCACAATATATTGCTGATTTAAGGAAGTATATCAACAAAACTTTTGATAACAAATCAACAGATAGAAAAAACGAGTTTCTTGAAAGTTTAAATGAAATAAGTATGATAAGATGACTGTCTCTATGGTTAATGAAAAAAAGCCATTTTACCAGGTGTAAAAGAAGCTATTTAAAGAAGGCGTTAAAATAAAAATATAATACAGGTGAGAAATTATGAAAATTGATATAAAAAAGAGATATAGTTTTAGTCGTTATGATGATTTAATTGAATATATGATTGAAAACAACTATGATTTAGAACACGGGGAATTATGGCATATATTCAACAATATGAGGGCCACAAAATCAATAAGATATAATAAACTAGGCTGTGCGATTATTTATCTTTTAGATGAATTGAAAGGGGAAAAAAGAGAAAGGTTGGTTGTTTTATTAAATAAATCCTTTGAATATAAAAAACTTTTCAATGGTTTATATGCATACAAATGTAATAATCCATTGGTTGACAAGTATTTAACAGAATTAGAAAAATTATTAAGAAAGAAGTTTCCAGAAAGCCAACAAGCATTAGAAGAATTTCAACGTCTATTTTGATAATAGACTTTTTCTGTTTTGGTGTTAATAATCCTTTGACAAAGTTTTTTTGTTATAGTAAAATGTAAATAAGGAGAAAGTTATGTATCAAATTGCAGTTGATGGACATTCAGGAAGCGGTAAATCAAGTTTTGCAAAAGGGCTTGCAAAAGAGCTTGGATTTTATCATTTAAACACAGGCGAAATTTACAGAGCGATTGCTTGTGCGTATAAGTATAATAGACTCGGAGAACCTAACGAGGAAAGGATTGCTAGATTTGTATCTAAGCTCAACGTGGAAGTTAAGTTTGAAGAAGGAAAACAAGTTGTTTATGTAAATGGCAAGTCTTATACTCCATATTTAAGGTTGGAAGAGATTTCTTCTTTTACTTCAGTAATTTCTCCATATAAGGTTTTAAGAGATAAAGTGCTATCTGTTCAACGAGATTTTGCTGAAAAAAATGATGTTGTTATGGAAGGGCGGGATATTACAAGTCACGTTTTGCCAAATGCAGATGTTAAAATTTTCATTACCGCAGACGCGAAGGCCCGTGCGGAACGTAGATTTAATGAATTGCCTTTAGAAGAGAAATCAAAAACAACTTTTGAAGAAGTTTTGGCTGACTTACAAGAAAGGGATTACCGCGATGAGCATAGAGAAGAAGGCCCACTGGTAATAACAAAAGATGCGATTATTTTGGATAACACTCATTTAACCTTACAAGAAACCATAGAAAAGGGTGTTGAAATTGTGACAAATAGGATTCAAATGAGTGAAAAAGAATAGTGATTAGGCTTGTCCTAATCGCTATTTTTTATATCAGGATATACAACCGCTTCGGGAGTATCGCAGGAAAGGCGAAAAAAGTTGCAAAAAAATAAAAAATTTTTAAAAAAGTGTTGACAAGGATATATATATTGTGATAGAATAAACTCGCTAACTTGGAAAGCCGAGTTAGAGAACAATGACAATTGAATAGTAAATAAT